>NVTW01000065.1 GCA_002401725.1 Gammaproteobacteria bacterium | reverse complement strand
CTACCGAGCCGCAAAATGGCACCGAAGCGTGATCAGCATGGATGAGAACAAGCGATCAGCTTCGGTGAGAATGAGTGATCATCCTCATGAGAATACGCATTTGTCACCAGTCTGCAAAAGCGTGGTATTAAGTTCAAACTATGCGACTTACCTGAAGTTGATAACCTCACCATCCATATATTAGCGGCAATGGCTGAGCATGAAGCACGGATGATATCGGTACGCACTAAGCAAGCCATGCGAGAGGCCAAAAAGCGCGGCGTGGTAATGGGTAATCCAATGTTGTCCATACAACGTAATCGTAATGTGAGTGTTGCAAATAAGCAACAAGTAACGGCACAAAGTCAATGGCAAAGCAAAATAGGTAAAGTCATTGAACACCTTGAACAAACTGAAGAACTGACAACCTGCAAAGCCATTGCTGATGCGTTAAACAAGTGTAGTTTAAAGATGGTAAATTTGCCGTTGTTACTGGGGTTTAGTGGTATTTTGTTGCTATAACATGTAAAAAAAACAGTTGATGGCGTCCCCACCAGGACTCGAACCTGGAGCAGCCGCTTAGGAGGCGGCAGTTTTATCCTGTTAAACTATGAGGACAGCGATAAAATAACAAGACTATTATAATATTATTTACAATCGATGTTAACGCCTATGATGTTATTTTATCTAATAACATTTAATTTCATTTTAAAATATATTTTTTAAATTCTAAAAAATCATCAAATGTCTTTATTTTGGAGCATTAAAAAAACCACTAAAATAGTGGCTTTGTATTTAGTTTTAGATAATTATTAATCTTGAAATAACAAAATATTTAATGCCAAGTTTTATCCGAAATAAGGTTATTCAGCAATTTCTTCTGCTTTTTCTTGGTTTTCTTTTTTATCTTTATTCAAAAACAAATCACGTAATTTAGTATCTAAATCTTTAGCCATATCAAGGTGTTCTTTTAAATATTGCGTTGCATTAGCTTTACCTTGACCGATGCGTTCACCATTACAACTGTACCAAGCGCCCGCTTTTTCAACTAAATTATTTTTAACACCTAAATCAATCAATTCACCGTAACTATTAATGCCTTCGCCATATAAAATTTGGAATTCAGCTTGTTTAAATGGTGGAGCAATTTTGTTTTTTACGACTTTCACACGAGTTTCATTACCAATAATTTCATCGCCACTTTTAACCGCACCGATACGGCGAATATCAAGACGAACTGATGCATAAAATTTTAAAGCATTACCACCGGTTGTAGTTTCTGGATTACCAAACATTACGCCAATTTTCATCCGAATTTGGTTAATGAAAATTAACATGGTGTTAGATTTTTTCAAACTACCGGCCATTTTACGCATTGCCTGACTCATCATTCTGGCGGCTAAACCCATGTGAGAATCTCCGATATCACCTTCTATTTCTGCTTTAGGTGTAAGGGCAGCTACAGAATCAACAACAATAACATCAACAGCACCAGAACGAGTTAACATGTCACAAATCTCTAATGCTTGTTCACCAGTATCTGGTTGTGAAATTAATAGTTCATTAATATTAACTCCCAGTTTTTCTGCATATGTAGGATCAAGAGCGTGCTCTGCATCTATAAATGCACATGTTTTTCCATTACGTTGTGCTTCAGCAATAACTTCAAGTGTTAATGTGGTTTTACCGCTAGACTCTGGACCATATATTTCAACTATACGCCCCAGTGGTAATCCACCAGCTCCTAATGCAATATCTAAACCTAATGATCCTGTAGAAATAGTTTCTACATCCATAGTGTTATTATCACCCAATTTCATAATTGAGCCTTTACCAAATTGGCGTTCAATTTGACTTAATGCCGCACTAAGTGCTTTTTCTTTGTTGTTGTCCATTTGGAATTCCATAATAGGATTGGGTTAATCTGATTGAATAAGTGCAGTATACTGTATGAGCGTACAGTATCAAGTTTTTTGTCAACTTTTTTTTATTTAATTGAAATTCAACATAACTCAGACTTTTTATTCATTGATAATTATAAAGTTTATTACTCTTAATAACTTTTTAAAACTTTCCTAAAAAAAGTTATAAAATAATACCAACCAGTTTATCTAGTCGTTATATTTGCTAAAGTAATAGTACATTTTTATTGATTCAAGACTAGCTCTTAGGTTTTTTCCAACGTATCATTAACAGCTAATATTTATCTCCTCAAAAAAGCACAAATAACATGCCCGACTTATCGAATCACACTCCTATGATGCGCCAATATTTAACTATCAAATCGGAATTCCCTGATTTATTAGTATTTTACCGTATGGGCGATTTTTACGAATTATTTTTTGATGATGCGAGGAAAGCCTCAGAATTATTAGATATATCACTCACCGCGCGCGGTAAAACCGGTGGTAATGCTATTCCAATGGCAGGAGTACCTTATCATGCCGTCGATAACTACTTAGCTAAGCTAGTGAAATTAGGTGAATCGGTTGCTATTTGTGAACAAATTGGCGATCCAGCGACCAGTAAAGGACCAGTAGAGCGTAAAGTAGTAAGAATTGTTACACCCGGAACTATTAGTGAAGAAGCATTATTAGTCGATAAACAAGACAACTTAATTGTTGCTATAAGTCACCATAACAATGAGTTTGGTTTAGCGTATTTAGATATTAGCAGTGGTCGTTTTGTTTTATCTCAATGTAAAACTTTAGAACAATTACAAGCTGAAATTGAGCGTTTATCACCAGCTGAGTTGCTTTATGCAGAATCTTTTGATCATAGCCATTTATTTAGCAAGCGACAAGGCGTACGTCGACGTCCTGATTGGGATTTTGATTTAGCCACTGCCAACACCTTATTAAACCAACAGTTTGGCACCAAAGAATTATTAGGCTTTGGTGTTAATGAATATCCACTGGGATTAATGGCGGCAGGTTGTTTAATGCAATATGTTAATAACACTCAGCGCATGGCTTTACCTCATATTCGCGCTATTGTTTGTGAGTCAAATAATAATGCGGTAGTGTTAGATGCAGCAACCAGACGAAACCTTGAACTAACTCAAAATTTACAGGGCAGCACCACAAATACCTTAGCTAGCGTACTTGATACCACCGCAACCCCAATGGGTTCTCGTTTATTAAAACGCTGGTTACATTATCCATTACGGGATATTAAAACACTTAATCAACGTTTGAATACGGTAAGTGAAATTATTGCCAACGATCTTTGTGATGAAATAAAACCATTACTCAAACCCATTGGTGATATTGAACGTATTGTTGCTCGCATTGCTTTGCGTAGTGCTAGACCACGTGACTTTGCCCGTTTACGTAGCGGCTTACAACAACTCCCTGACATTCAAAATTTGATAGCAAACATTGAAGATAATATTAACTTCACACATTTACCAGCGATGTTATTAAACTGCCAGCCAATGCCCGACATTGAAGCCTTGTTATCACAGGCAATTATCGATAACCCACCAGTACTCATTCGCGATGGTGGGGTTATCGCTCAAGGTTATAATGAAGAATTAGATATATTGCGCGATTTAAGTCAAGGAGCAACTGATTTTTTGGCGCAACTTGAGCAAAGAGAAAAAGAAAACACGGGCATTTCTAGCTTAAAAGTTGGTTATAACCGCGTGCATGGTTTCTTTATTGAAATTAGTAAAGCATCAGTAGCCCAAGTACCCGATCATTATATTCGTCGACAAACATTGAAAAATAATGAGCGTTACATCACCGATGAATTAAAACAACATGAAGAAAAAGTATTAAGCGCGCAAAGCAAATTTTTAGCGTTAGAAAAACGTTTGTATGAACAACTATTCGATAAAATACTACCCGAACTCGCCAACTTACAAAGCTTGTCTGAAACCTTAGCAGAATTTGATGTATTAAATACCTTTGCCGAGCGCGCTATTTGTTTAAATTATGCAAAACCTAAATTAACAGAAAGTACTGGTATCGACATCCAAGCGGGTCGTCACCCTGTGGTTGAGCAAATGGATAACAACAGCTTTATTGCCAATCCTGTAGTTTTGTCAAATAGTCGAAAAATGTTGATTATCACTGGCCCTAACATGGGAGGTAAATCAACCTATATGCGGCAAACAGCACTTATTGTGTTATTAGCCCATATTGGTTGCTACGTACCTGCAAGTGATGCCACTATTGGGCTTGTTGATCGTATTTTTACCCGTATTGGCGCTTCTGATGATTTAGCCAGCGGTCGTTCTACTTTTATGGTCGAAATGACCGAAACAGCCAATATTTTACACAATGCTACCGACAAAAGTTTAGTATTACTCGATGAAATTGGTCGCGGCACCAGCACTTATGATGGTTTATCTCTCGCTTGGGCATGTGCCGAAATGCTCGCCAGTAAAATCAAGGCGTTTACCTTATTTGCCAGTCATTATTTTGAATTAACCTTATTAGCCGAACAAATAGATACCCTTGCCAATGTGCATTTAGATGCCGTTGAGCATGACGATAAAATTATATTTATGCACACCGTACAAGAAGGTGCTGCGAGCAAAAGTTTTGGTTTACAAGTCGCACTATTAGCGGGTGTTCCTAAAGCAGTCGTAAGCAGGGCGAAACAGCGTTTAGCTGAATTAGAGCAACAGCAATCACCGTCAGTTGTAACGCCAAAATCAGTGCAAACAACTGATGAATTTCAACAACTATCATTTGATAGCAGTGAACACCCTATTATAGAAAAAATAAAAGCAGTTGATCTAAATGAGTTAAGCCCCAGACAAGCACTTGATTTATTATTCAAATTAAAGAATGAAATTTAGAGCTATTGGTTTACGCTTTATTAAATAACCAACTGATTTAGTAGTATTTTTATAGATAATTTTTTTTCGAAGCAGGACAACATGCTCCTGCATTGTCTATGTAATACCAATCTCACAAACTAAGTGATCATTTCTACTTGTTAAAATCACCAATAACAGCGTTATTTATTTTATAATGAGAACAACTAGTTATTAAAATAAATGCCTTGTTCTTGGCAATTT
>NVTW01000029.1 GCA_002401725.1 Gammaproteobacteria bacterium | reverse complement strand
CACTAAAGACGCTGGTCGTATTGCTGGTTTAGATGTTAAACGTATCATCAATGAGCCAACTGCGGCAGCACTTGCTTATGGTATGGACAAGCAAGAAGGTGACAAAGTTATTGCGGTATACGATTTAGGTGGTGGTACCTTTGATATTTCAATTATCGAAATTGATGAAGTTGAAGGCGAGCATACCTTTGAAGTATTAGCGACTAATGGTGACACTCATTTAGGTGGTGAAGATTTTGACAACCGTTTGATCAACTATTTAGTAGCCGAATTTAAGAAAGATCAAGGTATGGATTTAACTACCGATCCATTAGCGATGCAGCGTTTAAAAGAAGCGGCAGAAAAAGCAAAATGTGAACTTTCTTCAGCACAGCAAACTGATATTAACTTACCTTACATTACTGCTGATGGGTCTGGTCCTAAGCACATGAATATTAAGATCACTCGTGCAAAATTAGAATCATTAGTTGAAGACATGGTTAAAGCAACGTTAGAACCATTAAAAATAGCCTTAAAAGATGCTGATTTGTCAACTTCAGATATTAATGACGTTATTTTAGTAGGTGGTCAAACACGTATGCCATTAGTGCAAAAGACCGTGACTGATTTCTTTGGTAAAGAACCACGTAAAGACGTTAATCCAGATGAAGCTGTTGCTGCTGGTGCGGCAATTCAAGCGGGTGTTCTTTCGGGGGATGTAACGGATGTATTGTTATTAGACGTCACGCCATTATCATTAGGTATCGAAACGATGGGCGGTGTAATGACGTCGGTTATTGAAAAAAATACCACGATCCCAACTAAACAATCGCAAACGTTCTCTACCGCTGACGATAACCAAGCTGCGGTAACCGTGCATGTTATGCAGGGTGAGCGTAAGCAAGCCAGTGCGAATAAATCATTAGGGCAATTTAACCTTGAAGGTATTCCTGCTGCACCACGTGGCACACCACAAATTGAAGTAACCTTTGATTTAGATGCCGATGGTATTTTACATGTAACGGCAAAAGATAAAAATACGGGTAAAGAGCAAAAAATCACCATTAAAGCTTCTTCAGGTTTATCTGACGAAGAAGTTGAACAAATGGTACGTGACGCCGAAGCAAATGTTGACGCCGATGCTAAATTTGAAGAACTTGTAAAAGCACGTAACCAAGCAGATGGTTTAGTTCACGCTACGCGTAAACAAGTTGAAGAAGCCGGTGATGATTTACCAAGCGACGATAAAGAAAAAATTGAAACGGCTTTAACTGAGCTTGAAGAAGCGGTTAAAGGTGACGATAAAGAAGTAATGGACACTAAATCACAAGCGGTGATTGAAGCTTCACAAAAGCTAATGGAAATCGCACAAGCGAAAGCTCAAGCACAAGGCGGCGCTGAAGGTGCAGCCCCAGAAGCTGGTGCAGAACAAGCTTCTTCTGCAGATGATGTTGTAGACGCTGAGTTTGAAGAAGTAAAGGACGACAAATAATTTTAATTAGTTTGTTTTTGCTATTTCACTTAATCTCATCGTTGAACGTGCTCACCTATTGGCATAGGTTGTGCGCGTCCGCCTTGACCTAAAGCGAACTAGCTGCAACAACTCTTATTAAAAAGTTGTGATCCTCTTCAGTAATAAAAAGCGTCGGTTTTACCCGGCGCTTCTTACGTTATAAATGCTGTATAAGTATATAGTAAAAATTATAGCGAAAAATAAAGTTAGAATTGTAGGTCGTCCCGAGTGAAACGAGGCGCGACAAGCGTATAAATATAGCGTTGAAAAACGTAATAAATTGTGTAATAAACAGATAAATCGAAAACAAAAGAAGTCATTATGTCAAAACGTGATTATTATGAAGTGCTTGGTGTTAATAAAGATGCTACTGAGCGTGAAGTTAAAAAAGCCTACAAACGTTTAGCGATGAAATATCATCCTGATCGTACGCAAGGTGATAAAGGCAAAGAAGAGCAATTTAAAGAAGTTAAAGAAGCTTACGAAATTCTTAATGATGATCAAAAACGTGCGGCATATGATCAATATGGTCATGCAGCATTTCAACAAGGTGGTCATGGTGGCGGCGGTGGTGCTGATTTTGGTGATATTTTTGGCGACGTTTTTGGTGATATATTTGGTGGTGGTCGTGGTCGTGGCGGTCAACAGTCACGCGCGCGTCGTGGTAGTGACTTACGCTACAATATGGAACTCACTCTTGAAGAAGCCGTAAAAGGTAAATCAGTAGAAATTAAAGTACCGACTTATGTTGCTTGCGAACCTTGTGCTGGTAGTGGCGCGAAAAAAGGTACTTCAGCAAAAACTTGTACTACCTGTCATGGGCATGGGCAAGTGCAAATGCGCCAAGGTTTATTTGCCGTACAGCAAACTTGTCCTACATGTCACGGCCAAGGTAAAGTTATTTCTGATCCTTGTCATTCATGTCATGGTGAAGGTCGTGTACAAAAGAATAAAACACTCTCTGTTAAAATTCCACCAGGGGTTGATACTGGCGACAGAATTCGCTTAGCTAACGAAGGTGAAGCAGGCGAGCATGGTGCGCCAGCAGGTGATTTGTACGTACAAGTTAATGTTAAAGATCATGCTATTTTTGTTCGTGATGAAAATAACTTATATTGCGAAGTACCCATTTGTTTCACTGTAGCTGCATTAGGCGGTGAAATAGAAGTACCGACTTTGGGTGGTAAAGTTAAACTTAAAATACCTAAAGAAACCCAAACAGGAAAAATGTTCCGTTTACGTGGTAAAGGTGTTAAATCGGTACGTAGCTCTGTAACGGGTGATTTAATGTGTAAAGTAGTTATTGAAACGCCGGTTAATTTATCAGGCGATCAAAAAGCATTATTACAACAATTAGATGAAGATATGGGTAAAAAACGCGCTCATCATAGCCCCAAAGAAACAGGTTTTTTTAATGGTGTGAAAAAGTTTTTTGATGATTTGAAAAGCTAATTTCTTTTGGATAGAATAATTGAAATATAGTATGAGTTATTAAAAAAGCGCCGATTGGCGCTTTTTTATTATTAGCTACATTCTTTCCATGGTTTCAATGCCTAAAATGTCTAAACCTTGTTTTAAGGTGTTAGCAATTAGCTGACAAAGTGCTAAACGTGCTTGTTTAACCTCTTCACTTACATCATCTTTTAATATCGGACAGGCTTCATAAAAGCTCATGTACAAGCTAGCTAACTCATACAAATAGTTACACAACAAGTTAGGGGTGCATTCGCTTATTACCGAGTCTATAACTTCTTCAAATTGCAGTAATTTAACCGAGAGAGCTTTTTCTTGTGGTTCGATAATATTAAATGATGTACTAGAATTTTTTGTATCCATACCTGCTTTGCTGAATATACTTTGAATACGTGCATAAGCATATTGTAAGTAAGGTGCAGTGGCGCCTTCAAAGCTAAGCATGGTTTTCCAGTTAAAAATGTAATCGCTGGTACGGTTTTTAGATAAATCAGCAAATTTAACTGCGCCAATGCCAATTTTTGTGGCTATTTCGTTTAACTTCTTATCGCTGTAATCTGGGTTTTTCTCTTTGATCACTGTTGTGGCGCGTACAATGGCTTCATCTAATAATTCTGCTAGTTTAATAGTGCCACCAGTGCGGGTTTTAAAAGGCTTGCCGTCATTACCCATCATCATACCAAACGGACAATGATGATAACCAACATGCTCAGGTAAAAATTCTGCTTTACGAGCAACCATTTCTACTTGTTTAAAGTGTAATGCTTGACGTGCATCGGTAAATATAATAATACGATCGGCATTTAATGTGCCACTACGGTAACGACAGGCAGATAAATCGGTGGTGGCATATAAATAACCGCCGCCAGATTTTTGCACAATAAATACTGAAGGCTCGCCCGCTTTATTGGCCATTTCTTCAATAAAAACAACTTTCGCGCCTTGATCTTCAACAGCAATGCCTTTTGTCATTAGCTCGCTAACTACTTTAGCCAAATCATCGTTATAAGCGCTTTCACCCATAATGTCATCACGGGTTAGTGTTACGTTTAATTTTTGATAAATGTCTTCGCTGTGTTTGATTGAAATATCAATAAATTGTTGCCAAAGTTTAGCGCAATCAGCATCACCACCTTGTAGCTTAACTACATAATCACGAGCGCGGTCGGCAAAGCCTTCTTCATTATCAAAGCGAACTTTTGCTTCACGATAAAAATTTTCAAGATCACTTAATGCTGTTTCTGCCACTTCATCAGCTTGTAATTTATCGTTTAAATGGGCGAGCAACATACCAAATTGTGTTCCCCAATCACCCATGTGGTTTTGACGAATAACCTTGTCACCACGAAACTCAAGCGCGCGTACTACCGCATCACCAATAATAGTTGAACGTAAATGACCAACGTGCATTTCTTTAGCAAGATTAGGCGCTGAATAGTCAACGACTACGGTTTGCACGTTATCGTTTGGTGTTGTGCCACGCTGAGTAACACCAAGCTTTTTATCGTGGTTAGCATTGGTTAATTGTTTAGCTAACCATTGTGGTGCTAAATGAATATTAATAAAACCAGGGCCAGCAAGTTCTACTTTATCGGCAATGTCATTAAAGCTTTGATCAAAGGCTAATTGCTCAACTACTTTGGTTGCTAGTTCGCGTGGATTCGTTTTTAATTTTTTTGCTGCGCCCATCACACCATTAGCTTGATAGTCACCAAATTGAGGACGATTAGATACGCTGATCGCAGGGTTAGTATTTTCGGGTAATCCTGCTGCCAACATAGCGGCACTAATTTTTTCTGCTAAAATTTGTTTAATATTCATAATGTTTTATTTCTTTTTACCTTTGTAGATCGATGCTTGCCTTGATAATGCCAGTCAAAAATGCCAGTCAAAAATGCCAGTCAAAAATGCCAGTCAAAAATGCCATCAATAAATTTGTTGAGCCTCGCTGCGCTCGTGTCAACCTACAATATTTATAGGTATCATGAGTATATAACGTTAACTAGTGCTCTCTCGTTGCAAAAAACTTAATATCTGGATTTCGTTCTAGCGCTAAGCTTAAGTTCACCATAGTTGGCGCAATATAAGTTAAGTTATCGCCACCATCTAAAGCTAAATTATCAAATGACTTCTTTTTAAACTGCTCTAAAGTTCGTTCATCATCACAGGTACACCAACGTGCGGTGGCGACACTAATGGGTTCGTAAATCGCATCCACTTTATATTCTGTTTTTAAGCGTTGCACTACCACTTCAAATTGTAATACACCGACTGCGCCAACAATCATTTCGTTAGAATTAAATGGGCGAAATACTTGTACTGCGCCTTCTTCAGATAATTGGATCAAACCTTTTTGTAATTGTTTGGCTTTTAACGGATCGCGCAGGCGAATACGGCGGAACATTTCAGGCGCAAAGTTAGGAATACCTGTAAATTTGAGTATTTCACCTTCGGTAAACGAGTCACCGATCTGAATACTGCCGTGGTTATGTAAGCCAATAATATCGCCCGCATAAGCTTGTTCAACATTGCTGCGATCGCCTGCCATAAAGGTAACTGCATCGGCAATTTTTACATTTTTACCTGTGCGCACCTGTTTCATTTTCATGCCTTTTTGGTATTTTCCTGAACAAATACGCATAAAAGCGATACGGTCACGATGCTTTGGGTCCATATTTGCTTGAATTTTAAAAATAAATCCTGAAAACTTCTCTTCAGTGGCGACAACGTCACGTACATCCGTTTTTCGTGGTAACGGTTTTGGTGCCCAAGCGGTTAAACCGTCAAGCATGTGATCAACACCAAAGTTACCCAAAGCCGTACCAAAAAATACGGGTGTTAATTCACCGTTTAAAAATTCATCTAAATTAAATTCGTGTGATGCACCAATAACTAATTCTAATTCTTCACGTAAATCATCGGCATAGCCACCAATAATTCCATCCAACTCTGCGTTATTTAAACCTTTTATAACCCGCTTTTCTTGAATAATGTGACCTTGCCCTGATTGGTATAAAATAATTTCGTCATCAAGTAGGTTATACACGCCTTTAAATTCTTTACCCATGCCAATTGGCCAAGTAATAGGCGCACATTTTATTTTTAAAACGTCTTCAACTTCATCCATTACTTCCATCGGATCGCGTACATCGCGGTCCATTTTATTCATAAACGTAATAATTGGTGTGTCACGTAAACGGGTGACTTCCATTAATTTAATAGTACGTTTTTCGACACCTTTAGCGACATCAATAACCATTAAGCAAGAATCTACTGCGGTTAAAGTACGATAAGTATCCTCAGAAAAATCTTCATGACCAGGAGTGTCTAATAAATTAACTAAACAATTTTTATAGGGAAACTGCATTACCGAGGTGGTAATTGAAATACCACGTTCTTTTTCCATTTCCATCCAGTCAGACTTTGCATGTTGACCCGATTTTTTACCTTTTACCGTGCCCGCTTTTTGTAAGGCTTGACCAAATAAAAGCACTTTTTCAGTAATAGTAGTTTTACCTGCGTCAGGATGACTTATTATGGCGAAAGTGCGGCGTAAATCGACTTCTTGCTGTTGTAGCGACATGCAAATTACCTGTTCAAAAAACGTGAGATGAAAATAAATTTTAAAAGCGCGATATTATAGCGAAAACTTGGCGATATAGCAGTAAGAAATATTTTGTTACCTTAAATGAATATAAGTTTACAGTTTTAGTGATTATGACATTATTTTTTACATTGTATTACACAAAATTAGTGGCATATTGTTAATACTCTGCTAAATTAATTAGTCAAATAGTTACTATTGGCAAAGATATTAACTTGCTAAAAATTAAGGGATAAAAATGGCATTTGAAATAAAATTTACGTTAGAAGAATCTGATTTAGGCTATTTTCGCGATGTTATGACAAAAGCGCAAAAAGTAGCGAAAAACTTAGACGAACAGCAGATTTTATCTAACGCTAAAAAATTGAGTAAAGATGTTCAAGGCACAGTGCCTGAATTTGTTAGTGAGCGCTTAGGTAAATTAACCACCATGATTGCGCTTCTTGAAGATGAAGAATGGCAAGCTCCAGCTGACGAACGAGCTGATGTATTAGCGGCGTTAGCTTATTTTAGTGAAACAGATGATTTGATCCCTGATCATATCCCAGTATTAGGCTTTTTAGATGATGCAATTATGATCGAATTGGTTGCTGATGAATTTAAAGATGATTTAGAGGCATTCGAAGAATTTTGTGCATACCGTGAACGAGAGCAAGAACGTGCTGGCGAAGAACCTATTACTCGCGAACAATGGTTAACGGATAAACGCCGAGAATTGCATAGCCGAATGAGATCTCGCCGTAAAGAGCGCTATAACGGCCGTTCATCGTTTAGAGCGCTTTTGTAATATAATAACGAACCGCATAATTATTTAGATAATCGAATCAATAACAATCCCGTTTGCTGTGAAGTGAACGGGATTTTTCATTTGTTTTGTAGGTTTTGCAATAGTAAGTGGTAATACCAATCTTACTAAGTATGTGATCATTTCTACTTGTTAAAATCGTCAACCACTTCGTTGTTTATTTTATAATTAGAACAACTAGTTACTAAAATAAACGCCTTGTATTTGGCAATTTTTCCTGCGTATAAAGTAGATCACCTAATTAATAAAACTGGTATAAGCTCAAAAACTAATGGATATCCAAACTTTATGAATAACAATATTGCTACCGCATTTTATGATGCTATGTTTGGCGAAAGTGACTATAGCCGTGATAAACACATCAATAAATTAGAGCAAAAGGCACTCGATAATGTTAGAGAAATATTAAACAGCCCAAAATTACTCAGTAGCCACATTCCTTCATTACCAGCAATTTTAGTTAAGTTAATTAATACATTAAAAGATCCCAATGCCGATTTTTTAGAAATATCCGGCATTATTGAACAAGATCCACCACTGGCTTTACAAGTATTAAAAGTAGCTAATTCACCTGCGTATTTTCGCGGTAATAGCGAAATTTGTTCATTACGAAAAGCCGTTTCTTTATTGGGTGTTACCGGCGTTGCTAACATTGCCACCACGATAATGATGGAAAAAATTCGTCCCGAAAGACCAATTTATTACAAGTTATTTGGTAAACAAATTTGGCGTCATTCGGTGCATTGTGCATTTCTTTGTCAAACCATCGCGAATGATACAAGGTGTGATGAATTTGATGAGTTCGATGCTCATTTTCTTGGTTTAATTCACGATGTTGGTAAAATAATTGTGTTTAATTGTTTATGTGAGGCACTGAGTACTAACATTGGCGCTGATAATGATCAGCCCGGCAGCTCAGTTTTCAAGGAGGTGATGTCTGAAATGTCTACCGATATTAGTATTTTTGTCGCCAAAGAATGGCAACTTCCTAAAATGTATTGCGATGCTTTAAGCCAGCAACACAGCAAAAGAACAACGCCATTAGCAAAACTATTATTTGATGCCAATGCGATGTGTGAAGTATTTTTACTGTTTGAAAAAAAGTTCATTGGCGAGCCTCAATTAACCAAATTACGAAGGCGTTTTGCTATTAACGATCAAAACTGGCAACGCTTTATTGAAGCAGTAGATGAAATGGAAGCCACTTTATAGCGACTTTTCACTAAAAGCCTTGTTATAATTACGGCTATACTCATGATACTTAAAAATGTCTGTTTCAGGATTTCGAGGTAACATGAGTATATATTCATTTTCTCTCAGTAATTGAGTAAGAATCAAATTGAGCAAAACATTGGCAAACTCACAAAAAAACATCAACACAGTAATCACTAACGACAGTAAGCGTTTAAACAAATTCATCAGTGAATCGGGCTTTTGCTCTCGTCGCGCCGCCGATAAATTAATTGAAGAAAATCGCGTGACTATTAATGGGAAATACCCTGAATTAGGCACGAAGGTAGTCGCTGGTGATATGGTGAAAGTTGATGGTAAAATCATCGGAGCCAGTGCCAAAAACAAATCAGATCGCATTTATCTCGCTTATCACAAACCTGTTGGTATAACCTGTACCACTGAATTGCATGTTCGCGGTAATATCATTGATGCGATTAATCACCCAAAACGAATTTTCCCTATCGGCCGTTTAGATAAACCCTCTGAAGGACTCATTTTTCTCACCAGTGACGGCGATATCGTTAATAAAATACTGCGCGCCGAAAATGCTCACGATAAAGAATATTTAGTCACCGTCGACAAACCGTTAAGCGAACGTTTTGTTGAACGAATGCAACGTGGTGTACCTATTTTGGGCACAATTACTAAACCTTGTATGGTTAAAACAAAATCACGCTTTGTTTTTACGATTGTGTTAACACAAGGGTTAAATCGTCAAATTCGTCGCATGTGCGAATACTTAGGTTACGAAGTAACTAAACTTAAGCGTACCCGCATTATGTCGGTCGATTTAAAAGGCTTAAAAGTAGGGCAATGGCGCAATTTAACCGAGCAAGAAATGGGTGATATTAATCATGCAGTGGCTGATTCAAGTAAAACAGCCGCGCTAGATGAAAATTCAACTACGATAAACACTGACCCAAAAACAACGTTAAATACCGCAGCAAAAATAAAAGTAAATGTTCCTGACAAATACCAAGCCGTCGCTACAAAAACCGTAAAGACAAAATCTAAACGAACACTTACTTTAAAAAACTAAAAGCGGACAAAGTAAAAATTTGACCTATTGGGTATGATGCTGAGTTATGTAAATAAATTTTTGCTAATTTTTTGACAATAATTTGCAAAACAATTCGCATCTACCCTTTTTCATACGTTATAATTTCGTTATGCGAAATGAAACATTACATTTTATATAACAAAACACTAAAACAGGAGTTACTTCATGGCTTTAATTTCACTGCGTCAAATGCTCGATCATGCTGCCGAACATGGCTACGGCATCCCCGCCTTTAACGTAAACAACTTAGAGCAAGTTCGTGCAATTATGCTGGCTGCCAACGACACCAACAGCCCTGTTATTATGCAGGCATCTGCTGGTGCGAGAAAATATGCTGGTGCGCCGTTTTTACGTCATTTAATTTTAGCCGCCATTGAAGAATTTCCTCATATTCCTGTAGTTATGCATCAAGATCACGGTACTTCACCTAGTGTTTGTCAGCGTTCAATTCAATTAGGCTTTTCATCGGTAATGATGGATGGCTCATTAATGGATGATGGCAAAACGCCATCAAGTTATGAATACAATGTAGATGTTACTCGCCGTACCGTTGAAATGGCACATGCTTGTGGTGTTAGTGTTGAAGGCGAATTAGGCTGTTTAGGTTCGCTTGAAACGGGTGAAGCCGGCGAAGAAGATGGTATTGGCGCGGTAGGTAAATTAACTAAAGAACAGATGCTAACCGATCCTGAAGAAGCGGCTGATTTTGTCGCAAAAACCCAAGTGGATGCTTTAGCTATTGCCTGCGGTACCTCGCATGGCGCATATAAATTTACTCGCCCACCAACGGGAGATATTTTAGCGATTGATCGCATTAAAGCCATTCATGCGCGTATTCCTAATACCCATTTAGTAATGCACGGTTCGTCGTCGGTACCACAAGAATGGTTAGCTATAATTAATGAGTTTGGCGGTAATATTGCTGAAACTTATGGTGTACCTGTTGAACAAATTCAAGAAGGTATTAAACACGGTGTGCGTAAGGTAAACATTGATACTGACCTACGTTTAGCGTCAACCGGCGCTGTACGTCGATTTTTAGCACAAAATCCGAGTGAATTTGATCCGCGTAAATTCTTACAAGTGACCACTAATGCGATGTACGATATTTGTAAAGCTCGCTATGAAGCGTTTGGTGCTGCCGGTAATGCCGATAAAATTAAAGGTGATTCATTAGAAATAATGTTTAATCGTTATCAACAAGGCGAGCTTGACGCCATTGTTAAATAGCGATTCAATTTTATTACCTCGTCCTAAACATACAAAGAGCTGAGGCTCTTTTTATGCTTAAAATTCAAACAATAATTCGCTCTATTCACTAGCAATCAGGCCTAATTTTACTTATAATCCGCCCCTAAAAAATACGACCATTATCCATTTGTTTATACTAAGAGCGCATCAATGACATCTAACTTATCTCTTGTTGCTTTAGCGACGACTTGTTATTTTCCACTAATAGCATTTGCTGCGGATGCAACACCAACTGAACAATCACCTTTTACTTCGTCGGCTGAATTAGGTTTCTTATATAAAACAGGTAACACCCGAAGTGCAGATATTAATGCGGGATTTAATGTTAAATATGAAAAAGATCAATGGCTAAGCACATTAAATTTCAACATATTAGCGAAAAAAACAGCAACTGAAGTTGATGGCAAAAAATCATTAAATACCACCGAACAAAAATGGACAATCGATTCAAAAACTAATTACACCTTAGATGTCAGCAGTAAAAACTATATGTATGGTAACGTGTTTTACGAAGATAACCGCTTTACTTCTTACGATAGCCAAAGTTCAGTTTCTGCTGGTTGGGGTCGTAATTGGTACAAAACCGATAAAGCCTCTTTTTTTGCTGATATTGGACCAGGTTTCAAACGCGATGTAACTAAAGCAACCGACACAGTACCCAGTGAAACCAGTACTTCATTAATCGTACAGGCACAAATGCTATATTTACGCCAAATCAATGAACATGTTGAATTTAAACAAACATTGAGTGCAAAACTAGCGACTGACTCAGGTGAAAATAGTACTTACAAAGCGGTAAGTTCCATTACCACTAAGTTAATTGAAACATTACAACTTAAATTTACCATAACCCTTGATTACAATACTAAAGTAGATGCTGATAAAGAAAAACTAGATACTCAAACGTCGGTTACTTTGGTTTATAGTTTTTAAGTTTAATACAGTTCAGGACTAGTTTTGTAGATCCCCGTTAAAAACATACGGGGATGACGACACAAACCATACGGGGATGACGTAAGCCTTTATTTTCCCTGTCATTCCCACTTTCCCGTCATTCCCACGAAGGTGGGAATCTATGTAATAGTCACTTAAAACTGATTCATGGTATTGTCTTTACCCGAAGCTTTAAGCGCCGCTTCACCAGCAAAATATTCTTTATGATCATCACCCATGTCAGAACCCGCCATGTTTTGATGTTTAACACAGGCGATACCTTGACGAATTTCTTGGCGTTGCACGTTTTTAACATAACCTAACATGCCTTGGTCACCAAAGTATTCTTTGGCTAAGTTATCCGTTGATAACGCCGCAGTATGATAAGTAGGTAAGGTGATCAAGTGATGAAAAATACCCGCTTCGCGTGCAGCATCTGCTTGGAATGTACGGATTTTTTCATCGGCTAATGTCGCTAATTCAGTTGCATCGTATTCAATACTCATTAAATCAGCGCGATTGTAGCTTGAAACGTCTTTTCCTTCATCAAGCATTGCATCAAATATTTGCTGACGGAAATTAAGCGTCCAGTTAAATGATGGTGAGTTGTTATAGACTAATTTGGCATTGGGTACTTGTTCGCGAATGGCATTAACCATGGCTCCAATTTGACCAATATGAGGTTTTTCAGTTTCAATCCAAATTAAATCGGCACCATTTTGTAATGACGTAATGCAGTCAAGTACACAACGTGCTTCACCCGTTCCTTTTCTAAATTGAAATAAATTACTTGGTAAACGCTTCGGACGTACTAGTTTGCCATTTTGCTTAAGCACCACGTCACCATTCCCCATGTCATCTAAGCTAACTTCTTCACAATCTAAGAAAGCATTATATTGGTCGCCCAAATCACCCACGTCTTTAGTTACCGCAATTTGTTTGGTTAAGCCAGCGCCTAATGAGTCAGTACGCGCCACAATCACACCATTATCAATACCAAGCTCTAAAAAGGCATAACGTACTGCACGAATTTTCGCTAAAAAGTCTTCATGGGGTACGGTCACTTTACCGTCTTGATGACCACATTGTTTTTCATCAGATACTTGGTTCTCAATTTGAATACAACAAGCACCTGCTTCAATCATTTGTTTTGCCATTAAATAAGTTGCTTCAGCATTACCAAAACCAGCATCAATGTCAGCAATAATTGGCACAACATGGGTAATATGATTATCGATAGAATCTTGAATGTCTTTTGTTTTTGCCATATTGTCTTCTGCTTTAGCTAAATCTAATTGACGATACAAACCACCTAATTCACGTGCATCGGCTTGACGTAAAAAGGTATAAAGCTCGCTAATTAAACTGGCAACTGAAGTTTTTTCATGCATTGATTGATCAGGCAAAGGGCCAAATTCGCTACGTAGTGCAGCAACCATCCAACCGGATAAATATAAATAACGACGGTCGGTATTATTAAAATGTTTTTTGATAGAAATCATTTTTTGCTGACCAATAAAACCATGCCAGCATCCTAATGACTGGGTATATTGAGAACTGTCAGCATCGTAAGCATCCATATCAGCACGCATAATATCAGCGGTATATTGGGCAATGTCTAAGCCATTTTTAAATTGATTTTGTAAACGCATCCGCGCGACTGATTCTGGATTTATTGCTCTCCAAGACTCACCGGCTTTTTCTTTAATTGCTGCAACAGCTTCAATGGCACTTTGATAATTAGACATAATATTCTCCAAAATTTCTCGTTGAGTTAACTTATGCTTAGTTGCTATCGCTTAATTGCTGCCGCTGAAGCTTTGTAACTCGGTATGTAAGTTTTCATAAGGAACGAGAAAAAGAATACAGACAAAAGCATTATACATGAAATTTATAACGAGGATTACCACCATTCACAAAATAAATAATAGTATGGTAATTAGAGTGAATAATTTGATCTTAGACTAAAGAATTAAATAATTTTCATTGAAGTCWGCACCTTATTCGCATTATAGTAGCACTATCTATTAAACTTATAGGTTGTATCATTGTAATGAATATATCAAAAATCGATTTAAACCTACTTATTTATCTTGACGTACTTTTAAGAGAAAAGAACGTAACCCGTGCAGCTAATCAACTAAACATTACTCAACCCGCAATGAGTAATGGTTTAAAGCGTCTGCGATTACTCTTTAAAGATCCTATTTTAGTACGCACTTCCGATGGTATGGTACCAACAGAGCGCGCCAGAGCCTTAGCGCCAGCGATCCGCAAAATACTGTTAGAACTTGAAGAGGCACTGCAAGGCGAAGAAGAATTTAATGAACAAAGTAGCCAACGAGTATTTCGCATTATGGCCAGTGATTACGCTGCCTCAACGCTATTACCTAGCTTACTAAGAAAAATCAATAGATTAGCGCCAAGCGTAACCTTGGATATAATGACACCAAGTGACGTGAATTTTCACGATGTTGAAGCCGGTAAAATTGATATGGCGATTAACCGCTTTGACGAACTGCCACAATCATTTCATCAAAAAACATTATGGCGCGATTCTTTCTCTTGCCTCTTAGGGGCAGACAATCCGGTAGTGACTAAATTTAACTTAAACAGTTTCCTTAGCTCTAAACATGTTTGGGTGTCTAAAACAGGTTTTGGTGTCGGTGTTGGTATGGATCCCAAAGATGTTCAAAAGCTTGGTTGGGTTGACGAAGCCTTAGCACGCTTGGGTAAGAAGCGTGATATAAAAGTATTCACCCGTAATTATCATGTCGCGATGCAACTCGCTTTCGAAGACGATTTAATTGCCACATTGCCCACCAAAGCTGCGTTATTACACAGAAATGACAGTAATTACACCATTATAAAACCGCCCTTTGAAATACCAGATATTGAATTAAAAATGATCTGGAGCCCGTTACTACATCACGATGCTAGTCATATTTGGTTTAGACAATTAGTTTCAGAGGCGGCTGCAGAAAATTAAACGCATTTTTCACGAGAAAAAATCAATACTTAAAACAAAAAATTACACCAGGTTATAATGAATCAACATTCATTCATAGTGTGAATACCAAACATACATTAGAGTAATAACTTTAATTATAGCTTTATCCTCTAATTAGGTTTAAATTTTACCAATAATCTATAATGACAGCAGTTTTTGTGCGCTATAACCTTGATCAGGGAGTAACTATGACCAAAATAACACCCCAAATAAAGTCCCAACCCGCCATACCACCACGAATTTCTATTGAAAAACTAGCGGTTGATGCGTGTTTATACGATTTTATCAACCACGAAGTTTTAGTTAACTTACCAATAAAAGCAGGTGATTTTTGGCAGCGTTTTTCTGATCTAGTTGAGCAACTTGCTCCTATTAATGTGCAATTACTCGAAAAGCGTCAGCAATTACAAACGCAAATAGATGAGTGGCATCATCAACACCAAGGCGATAAATTTAACTTTGCCCAGTACAAAGATTTTTTAACTGCAATAGGTTACTTAACCGCACCCGTAGAAAATTTTAACATTAGCACTGAAAACGTTGATGCTGAAATAGCCACTATGGCTGGCCCGCAATTAGTTGTACCAATAATGAATGCTCGTTTTGCTTTGAATGCTGTTAATGCGCGTTGGGGCAGTTTGTATGATGCACTTTATGGTACTGATGCAATTTCTAGCGAAAATGGTGCAGAAAAAAACACCCAATATAACCCAGTACGCGGTGCTAAAGTAATTGAATTTGCAAAAGAATTTTTAGATAAAAATATCCCTTTAAAAGATGGCAGTCATAAAAATGCGGTCGACTATCAAATTGTTGAACAACAAATTATTGTTACATTACAAAGCGGAGCACAAACACCATTACTAGAAAGCGACGCCTTTGTGGGCTATCAAGGCAGTATTAATGTACCCGCTTGTTTGGTGTTCAAACATCACGGTTTACATTTCGAGTTAGTTTTTGATCGTAACAGCGCTATCGCCAAAACAGATTTAGCCAGTATGAGCGATATTATCATGGAGTCGGCGCTAACGACCATTATGGACTGTGAAGATTCTGTAGCGGCAGTTGATGCTAGTGACAAAGTGATCGCCTATCGCAACTGGCTAGGCTTAAACAAGGGTGATTTAACAGAAAAAATTACTAAAGGTGATAAAAGTATTACCCGAGTTATGAACGAAGATCGTAACTATCAAACACTCAATGGCGAAAGCATTAATTTGCAAGGTCGTAGTTTAATGTTTGTACGTAATGTCGGCCATTTAATGACAAATAACGCCATTTTAACCGCAAGTGGTGATGAGATCCCAGAAGGGATCATGGACGCAATGATCACCTCACTCATTGCCATGCACGATCTACAGCAAAACGGCCGCTTTCAGAACAGCCAGCAACAATCTATTTATATCGTAAAGCCTAAGATGCATGGTGCTGAAGAAGTCGGCTTTGCCAATACCTTATTTAACGCTGTTGAAGAGGCATTATCATTACCTCGTAACACAATTAAAATGGGCATTATGGATGAAGAACGCCGTACTAGCGTAAATTTGAAAGCCTGTATTTATGCCGCCCGTGAACGGGTTGTATTTATTAATACCGGCTTTTTAGACAGAACAGGTGATGAAATTCATACCTCAATGGAAGCGGGAGCCATGGCACGTAAAGGCGATATCAAAAACACTTCATGGATCAGCGCTTATGAAGATAATAACGTCGATATCGGCTTACAATGCGGTTTAAGCGGTAAAGCACAAATAGGTAAAGGAATGTGGGCGATACCCGATCAAATGGCAGCGATGCTAAAAGCTAAAGTTAGCCACCCATTATCAGGGGCAAATACAGCATGGGTGCCCTCACCCACAGCAGCAACGCTACATGCATTGCAWTACCATCAAGTTGATGTTTTTACCCAGCAAGAAAAATTAGCTCAGCGTAAAACAGCTTCACTTGACACTATTTTAACGTTTCCAGTGGCAGCAAATACTGATTGGAGCGCGCAAGAGATCAGTGATGAATTAGGCAACAATGCACAAGGATTATTAGGTTACGTTGTTCGTTGGATTGACAATGGCATAGGTTGTTCAAAAGTACCTGACATCAACAATGTCGGTTTAATGGAAGACCGAGCAACATTGCGCATTTCGAGCCAACATATGGCAAATTGGTTACGCCATAACATTTGCACTAAAGCGCAAGTGTTAACGAGTATGAAAAAAATGGCGGCAATAGTTGATCAACAAAATGTTAGTGATCCTAGTTATCAACCAATGTGTGCAGATATTGATAATAATATCGCTTTTAAAGCCGCTTGTGCTCTAGTATTTGATGGCTGTGATCAACCTAGCGGTTATACAGAGCCATTATTACATCAGTTTAGGATTTTGAAAAAAGGTACCTTGAAACTTGCTTCAAAAACAGATTGAATTCTGCTTTAAAAGTAGGTTGAAGCTTGTTTCAAAACTTGTTGCTATGCATTTAAATAACAAAATTAATGCGAAATATTATCACTAACCTTTTTTAACATCGCTGTATATTCATCACTGTTAAAGGTTAGTGGTATTCTCGCTACTAACTCAGCAGCGCTGTTTAATACCACCACCGTTGGAAAACCTCTTACTTTATAGGTAACCATAAACTGTTTCGCTTGGATTGAATCATAATCGATACGAGCAAAAATATAATCTTCGACTATTGTTTGTTTCACGCTAGTATTAGAAAAGATCTCTTGGTCTAATCGCCGACACGTAGAACACCATACCGCTGACATTTCAGCCAACACTAACTTATGATCTTGTGCTGCTAGTTTGATCGCAGTAGCTAATTGTACGCTGACTAACCCCGTGTCAATTCGAGCTTGCGCGCCCCAATTACTTTGTACATGTTTATTAGCAAAATAAACGATAAAGCCAACAGTTATAATTAACGTCCATTTGATTAGCACTCGGATCATAGGTCGATTTGATAAAAATTGTTTTGTCTTAGCAAGCATAATTATTAAAGCTCTGTTGATTTAAAATAAAGACTGCCAATTCAGACCCGCACAAAGGTGGTTTACTTTCTTTTATCGTAAATAACTTGCCATTTACCTTATCGAGCTAGCATAAAATTAATTTTGAACTTATTGTTACAATGTGACTCCATTAGTAACAATTATATGGATATATAAAATCAAGTTTGGAACGGTAAATTACAATGAATAAAACAGTCCACAAATTAATCCCCACTTTGTTAATCGTTAGCACTATTGCTTATGCAAGTTTTGCTAGTGGATTTTCTTATGCGGCAACAAATACTAAGACAGCAACTTATTTTATTCAAATAACACAATTTAATGCCCTGCCATACTCAACAGGAGGCGGCAGCCAAATTCAGATGATCAATTTTAACAAGACACCTAATTTTAAAATTGTTAATTTAACTAATTTAATGACCACAACTAAAACGCCATTCATCATTTCATCTCGTGAACAAGTTATTGTTTATCCTTTAAAAAAATCGACTAAAAATAATTCTTTTTTTGAAATGGTCACAATCTTACATGACAAAATTCAGTTTTTTATTAACAAATTTAGAAAACCATCCCTCGTTAAATTGATCGATAGTATTAGTGCTAAAAATAAAGAATCAGCTAAAAATTGCACTACCAGTTAATTTTATCGCTAACACAATTTAAAATACTTTGTTTAAATAAAGGCTATATTTACTTATAATTTGAATAGAACTTGATATTTCATTATTTTTCTATTTTATTACTTCATTTTTTCCAAACGTTTTTGAGCAAAATATGGGAATTTACAGCTTAACCAATATTTAATCCCACGTAGCCATAACGGAGTAAACAGCAATGGGAATAGTTTAGAAATATTAATTTCCTGCCCCGAAGCAACCAAGTAATGAAAATTTACAGATTTTTTTTGTGATTGGTTCATTAAATAATTAAAGGTTTTTTTAAATTGCAAAAAACCTTGAGCTCTTTCTGGATTATCAGTAATTCGATTATTCCCGTGACTTGTGTCAATGACATAATCTACAGCATTAATTCTCAAAGCATTGCCATACTTTTTAATTATTCGCGTCCAAAGCTCCCAATCTTGACAAGAAACAAAATTTGAATCATAACCACCAACATCAATAATTCGTTTTTTTTCAACTAACACTTGGTTAGATGCATAATTAAGATACAATTGATCATCTAATGATATTATTTTTTTATAAAAATTTAATCGTCTTTTAACTCGTCCATAATTCCAATAATAACCGCTGCATACAAAAGCATATTTAGCATCATAATTATCAACTAAATTTTTAATTCTGTTTGGTAAAAAATAATCATCATCATCTAACCCTGTAATTAGTTCCCCTTGGGCTGTTTTTATAGCAAAATTTCTTGCAGTAGGTGCTCCTACAGAACATTTCAAAGAAATTACTTTTAAATTAGAGTATTGAAATGATAATTCCTTCAATAAATACGCCGTTCCATCAGTTGATCCGTCATCGATAATAATTATTTCAATTTTTTTGTAAGTTTGCTCTATTACACTTTTAAAAGCTCTAAGTAACAGGTTCTTACGGTTTTTAGTTGGAATATAAACACTAACAAAAGGCCTAATCATTATAACTATCCTTTTGTCGTTCTATAGGTTTAATAAACACAAGGCTATTAAATACACCCCAGAGCAAACCTAACATACCAGAGTTAAGAATATGACCACTAAAAAAAGACAGCAAGAGCAAAATCATATTAACTAATACAATGATAGGAGATAAAAAACTTGAACGTCTAAAAACAGAAAATGCAGGTAACATCATAATATAATAGGTAAAATACACTATTGTAGAACCTATAACTCCAAAATATACAAATAAATCGACAGGATCTACTTCGGAAGAATATTTAGAAAAAAAGTAATCCGACATACCGATGGTACCAACACCAAAAGCATACTCAAACCAAGTAGAAAAAAGCATGAAAGCTTCAATGATTTGCGTTGAAAACTCAATGCGTCCAGATAACAACAGCCCTAAAACACCTTTTTCTTGTATAACCCAAATAACTTTATCGTATAAACCAATGGTATGCAGTAAATCTAAAATAAAATAAATTAACAAAGAGGAAAAAATCAAAAGTGGTATAAATAGTTTCAATTTTAATTTAGTCAACTTAAATACATTGGCTCTTTCATTAACAATTGGAATTAAAAATACCAAGAGCAAAGATGCAAACATCGCAGTCTTTGTTGCAATAAGTGCTGAACAAATTATGGTTAATATAGCCATAGGATAAAAAATTAACCGTTTAATGTTCCAACAATAATGCAATACAAAACCAAACAATAAAACAAAACAACCGCTAAGTTCATTACCTGCTATATAAAAACCATTAACACCTATTCCTTCCCTGCCATCAGTGCCCGGGTAACTGGTATAGCCAAAGCCTAATACACCAATAGTTAAATTAAATAAAATGGCGTAAAAATTAATCCAAAGAGCCCTTACCCCGTATTTACCTAACAAATTAGGGAATATATTTGAGATCACTTTACAATAATAAAAAACAATAAACGGTGTTATTACTTTTATTGACATAGCTAAATCATTTACATAAAAACTTATTTTAGGGTTAGATAAGAACCGGTATGATGACCCTAAAACGAGTGTTATTATTGCGAATAAAATAAATGTGAACACTACTTTTTGATTCATCAAAATTACTATCAACATAGTAAAAACTATAGGTAACTTGAACAACAGAGATAGCTTAATAGAAAAACCGCCATAAAATTGGATCATACCAGTTAAAGCGTCGATCCATAAAATAAACGAGAGTAAAATAAATATGGTTTTATTGATAAGATAGAATCGATGCAAACCATCTCTTTTAACTACATTAATATTGTAACTTAGGTCTGTAGGCATTAGAATCTTTCCGGATATTGCATCATTTTATCACGATAATCAGAAATAAATATTTCAAGAGGTTTAATTATTTTTATAGGATTTCCAGCGGCCACAACACCAGAAGGAATATCACGAGTTACAACACTACCAGCACCAATAACAACATCATTTCCAATAGTAACACCCGGCAACACAATTGTTCCCCAACCAATAAATACATTATTTCCAATTATTATAGGTGCGCGATAAGAAGCACGGCTACCTATCATATATGGTTGCTCTTTTAGTACTAATTCCGAAATAAATAAGCTCGGTGATGCGTCATGAGCTAATAAGGTAGTTCCAGTTAATGTACAGTTATCACCAATAATAAATTTATCACCTTTGCTTGAGCTAGATAATGTACAACTTATTAAAATAGTATGGGAGCCAATTGTAGCTCCTTTAGCTTTATAACGATCTAAATTTACTAGGTAAGCAAATTTTTTAGTGGGTTCTCGAAGTAAACTTATTTTATTACCTGTAATTAAGACTAATAATCGTAAGGTAAAATAAATTAGTGTGTTTTTCATTTAAACTCTTCCATTAAGGTTTTAGCTAAACTTTTCCAGCTAAAACTTTTGATCGCATGTTCACGACAAATATTTGATTTTTTTTGATATTCACTCTCCGACCATTCACAAGTATCAACCATAGATTTTCCTAATAATTGCGCACAAGGCTCATCAATAAATATTGCTTGTGAATCATCAACCAGCTCTTTTGTGGCCGTTTCTATTTTTCCAGCAGGTTTAAAAGCTAAAATAGGTAGACCTGAAGATAATCCTTCGAGAATAGTTTGCCCTAGAGGTTCATAAATTGATGACATTAGAAAAAAATCAGCGGCACGATAGTATTCTTCTGGTTGGCTTTGTACCCCAAAAAATACCACTTGAAAGGTTATACCTAATGCTCGAGCTTGATCTTTATATTGATTAATTAACGGACCATCACCAACAATCCATAATTGATGCTGAGTATTTTTCAATTGTGCAAAAGCATCAATCGCAATATCAATACCTTTGGCTTTTACACTTCGCCCTACACACAAAAACACCTTGCCTTCACAGGGGTATCCTAAATGCTTTCTTAGTGCTAATTTTTCATTTCCACTAATAGGAAAAAAACGCTCCATATCGACGCCTGGTTTTGTGAGCAATGGTATTTTAGTTTGTTTTTTAATGTTGTTTACTTGTTGGATCATATTTTGACTAAACACAGCAATGCGATCACAAAAAGTAAAAGCCCAATATTGTAAAGATCTATGATAAAGCCATTGAATACGGCTTTTAAAATCATTTTTTGTGATGTGTTTTGCTGAATTCTGAAATTTAACAACACCTGGGACTAAATAAATAGTGTTGTTAATACCAGCTAACTTGGCAAATAATTGATYAAAATGATAGCGCGCAATGAGTAATTTAGGTTGGTACTCTCTATTTATTTTTTTATAGAGTGAAATTGCATTTAGAATTCCAGATATTGGCGTTGGTAAAGTGATCCCAAATAGTTTTCGTATATTAGACATACTATAACGATAAATATGAATGCCTTCGCTCAATTCATATGCAGGCAGAACATCATCATTAGTAGATAAATCACTCACCACAATAATAGGTTGATAACCTAATTCAATATATGCAATAGATAAATGATGTAATGAATTTTCAACGCCACCAATACTAGGTTTGAACAAATTACTGGTAATAATTACGGTTGGTTTACTGCATTTCATTGAAGTATTTATATTACACTCAGAGGCAACTAACTAAATTTTGTGTAAGATCGTATATGCAATTGTCGCTAAGGTAAACCGTTTCGTGACTATTTTATTCTAAATATAAATTTAAAAACTTATTTGCTATTGGTTATCATTATATTAATATGCCGTCTTTACAAGATATCTGGACTCAAGGACTCAAGGGTTATAATGAACAAATTATTTAATACTCTCTTATTTTTATTTGCATTATTATTACTCTCACAAAAGTGTAACGCCGAAACAATTAAATTAATTTCAAATATTAATACTGAAATGAATCCTAAATACGATAGCAACCCAATAAACAGAGTTGGCTATAATAATAAATTATATTTTAGCGCAGACGACTTTCTCTGTACTTTGGTTTTTCATTTTTAGTTTCATTATTTTTATTCGACGTTTTAGTACAATTTAAGTATTCACTTAAATTGTACTTCCCCTTAAGTTAAGTTAAAATTCGCCTTCAATTTTGACTTACTCATAAAAAGTCTGTTTTTCTAAAATAATATAAATACTGTAAGTTAACTATTCACTATATTGGCGCAAATTACAWGAAAATATTGGTTACTGGTGGCGCAGGGTTTATTGGCTCAGCAGTTATTCGACATATATTAGAATCAAGCAATGATCACGTACTAAATATTGATAAGCTTACCTATGCAGGCAATTTAACTTCCCTTGCCGATTATGAAGATAATGAACATTATCAATTTGCTCAAATAGATATATGTGACCAAGAAAAACTTACCCATATTTTTAATGACTTTCAGCCTGATATTGTTATGCATTTAGCGGCTGAAAGCCATGTTGATCGCTCTATAGACGGTCCTGCCGATTTTATTCATACTAATATTGTTGGCACCTATACCTTACTTGAAGTAGCCAGAAAACATTGGCTTTCGCTTGAACAAAAGGCTAAAAAAGCATTCAGATTTCACCACATTTCAACTGATGAAGTATTTGGCGATTTAGCCAACACTAATGATCTTTTTACTGAAGAAACCAGCTATGACCCCAGTAGTCCTTATTCTGCATCTAAAGCGTCATCTGATCACTTAGTACGAGCATGGCATAGAACCTATGGTTTACCCGTAGTAATTACTAATTGCTCAAACAATTATGGACCTTATCATTTTCCTGAAAAATTAATTCCACTAATGATCATCAACGCACTTAAAGGTAAAACCTTACCTATTTATGGCAAAGGTGATCAAATTAGAGACTGGTTATATGTAGAAGATCATGCACAAGCCTTACTGACCGTTGCAAAAAAAGGAAAAGTGGGAGAAACTTACAATATTGGTGGTCATAATGAGAAAACCAATCTTGAAGTAGTAACCACTCTTTGCCAATATTTAGATGAATTAATTAAAAACAAACCCAATAATATTAGCAGTTTTAGTGAACTCATTAGTTTTGTTAGCGATCGCCCTGGTCATGATTTAAGATATGCTATTGATGCTGAAAAAATTAAAAAGCAATTAAATTGGCAACCTCAAGAAACGTTTGAAACAGGACTCAAAAAAACTGTTTTATGGTATTTAAATAACAAACCATGGTGGCAAGCTATTTTAGATGGTAGCTACCAAACACAACGACTAGGATTAGAAACAAAATGAAAGGAATAGTACTTGCAGGCGGCTCTGGTACTCGACTTTACCCTATAACTCTAGGAATATCTAAACAGTTATTACCTGTTTATGATAAACCTATGGTTTATTATCCAATATCGGTATTAATGTTAGCTAATATCAAAGAAATATTAATCATTACTACCCCTGAAGATATTGAAAGCTACCAAAGATTATTAGGCGATGGCAGTCAATTTGGCGTTCGGTTTAACTATAAAATACAACCTAAGCCTGAGGGCTTAGCACAAGCTTTTATTTTAGGAAAAGATTTTATCGGTAACGACAGTGTTTGTTTAGTGTTAGGCGATAACATTTATCATGGCCAAGGGTTTGTTTCAAAATTAGAAAGTGCACAAAAGAATATTACGGGTGCAACATTATTTGGTTATCAAGTAAAAGATCCCGAACGTTTTGGTGTGGTTGAATTTACAGAAGATTTTAAAGTAAAACATATTGAAGAAAAACCAGAAAATCCGCGCTCAAATTGGGCATTAACAGGGTTATATTTTTACGATAACCAAGTTATTGAAATAGCCGAGAATATTAAACCATCAGCTCGTGGTGAGCTAGAAATAACTTGTGTTAACCAAGAGTATTTAAATAGAGGCCAACTTAATGTTGAATTGCTTGGTCGTGGTTTCGCATGGCTAGACACTGGCACGCATGATAGCTTATTAGAAGCAAGCCAATACGTACAAACCTTAGAACATCGTCAAGGTTATAAAATAGCTTGTTTGGAAGAAATTGCTTTTCGTAACGGCTGGTTATCACAAACTGAGTTAGAAGCATTGGCTAAACCCTTAGTAAAATCTGGCTACGGACAATATTTAATGGCAATAGCTAATGGACGATAGTTTTACCATTAAATTGCTTGAATGGGATAGTGCTTTTTTTAATAAGCGTATCGGCCAATTAAATATCGAGCAAAACGCTACTGTAATAAAAAATGCTAATGATTTTGATCTCATTCAAGCGAAAGTACTAACAACAAACTATCATAAAATTGATTTACTCAATCAGTTAAACTTCAACTTAGTTGAAGGTGAACTTGACTTCAGCCTAAATATTAGTAGTGCTAAGTACGATGAAAACTTATTAACTATTCAACTAGCAACACCAAGTGACATTCAGCAAATAAAAACAGTTGTTGATAACTCTTTTAATGCCAGTCGATATCGTAAACCATGGTTTAGTGAACCGCAACGAAATCAATTTTACCAACTGTGGGCAGAAAAAGCAGTGCAAGGTACTTTTGACGATCTTTGTATATTAATTAAAGATAATAAAAATATTAAAGGTTTTGTAACTTTAAAGCTTAGTGGTAATACAGCCCGTATAGGCTTGATTTGTGTTAATTCAAATTTTCATGGACAAGGGGTTGCTACTACATTATTAAAGCAAGCAGTTATGTACTCTCAAAATAAAAATTGTGAACAAGTTTATGTTACTACACAACTTGCCAATTCATCAGCAATTGCCTTATACACAAAATTTGGCTTTACCATTAACACAATATCTTACTGGTTTTATAAAACATGATCCCTTTTAACCTAGCACCCGTTATTGGTTGCGAAACTCAATACATTCAAAAAGCAATTGACAATAACAACCTATCCGGTGATGGGCCTTATACCAAAGCATGTAGTCAATGGTTTGAAGAAAATTTTGATACACCAAAAGCCTTGCTTACCCCATCTTGCACCGCAGCATTAGAAATGGCAGCAATCTTAGTTAATATTCAAACCAATGACGAAGTTATTATGCCAAGCTACACTTTTGTCTCAACGGCTAATGCTTTTGTTTTAAGAGGCGCTAAAATTATTTTTGTTGATGTTGAACAAAACACAATGAATTTAGACATAAATGCTGTAAAAGCTGCAATAACGCCAAAAACCAAAGCGATTGTGCCCGTTCATTATGCTGGCGTAAGCTGCAATATGAGCGCCTTAATGGAGATAGCTGACACTAATAAACTTTGGGTTATAGAAGATGCTGCTCAAGGTGTTATGTCAACCTATAAAAATAAAGCCCTTGGTACTATTGGCCATATCGGTTGTTTTAGTTTTCATGAAACTAAAAACTACACTTCAGGCGGTGAAGGTGGTGCTATTTTAATTAATGATGAAAGCTTAATTGAACGAGCTGAAATCATTCGTGAAAAAGGCACAGACAGAAGCCAATTTATCAAAGGGCAGTTAGACAAATATACATGGCAAGATATTGGTTCAAGCTACCTACCTTCAGAACTACAAGCTGCATATTTATTTGCACAATTAGAAAATGCAGAAATAATTAACAAAAAACGCCTACATAGCTGGAATTTATACCACCAAGCCTTTTTACCGTTGGCAGAACAAGGTCTATTAGAGGTACCTCATATATCTAATGAATGTACACACAATGCTCATATGTATTTTGTAAAGCTTAAAGATATAAATCAACGCAGCGCATTTATCCAGCACTTAAAACAAAAAAATATATTAAGTGTTTTTCACTATATACCACTACATTCTAGCCCTGCTGGCAAAAAATTTGGCGTTATGAGTGGTAACGATAACTATACAACTCAAGAGTCTGAACGCCTTGTTAGGCTCCCGATGTATTACCAACTTAATGACACTCAAGTACAACATGTTATTGACACAGTACAATCGTTTTTTAATTAGTATAAAAAGCCTGATATAAAATTAAGTTCTCGGGCTAACAACATTTATTAATGGGTTTTCTTTATCAAAGCAAAAATTCTATTAAGCATAACTTGCCATTTTTTATTTGCAGCATGTTCAGAAAAATTATCAATTATTAGCTTTTGACTTTGCTGTAAAGCACTATGACTTTGTTGTTTTAAGTTAACTAAATCATCTAATGACATTCTCGCTAAACAATCAGTATTATGAACCACTAAATTATGCTCTTGTAAAAACAGACAAGAGAGCGTATCTTGGCGCAAAAAAACTGCTTTACCCATATAAAGAAACTGAAATATATTACCCATCGCTTGTTGGCGATTATGATAATAACAAGCAAAATCTACATTACTAATAAACTCTTGATATTCATCGGGCTTCATAAAGCTATCTAATGCAATAAAATCATCAACAAACAATTCTTTACCCAACGACTTAACTCGTGCGACATAGTCAGTATCAACAATGGCATACGATAAAATACAATAAATTTTTATAGCTCCTTTTAGATGTGCAAGAGCAGCAAGCATTTCAAGGTGATTATTTTGCGGATCGGCAGAATTTCCAACCAAAAAGCTCAACTTTTCATCTGATTTTTGTTCGCTAACAATTTTTGTACTTTCATAACTTGTCGGATTAGGATAAAAAGCATTTAAATGTACGGCGTTAGTCTGGTAATTTATTTTTATTAATTCTAATTCATCAGGAATAAGTGATGAAATAAAAAAGAATTTTTTAATCATGCTTTTACGTAAACGTTCATTTAAATAGCCTCCCCACTTTTCAGGACGGTTTTGGAAGTAATAAATATCGCCTCCCCACGTCATCCATAAAGACTTTTGCGCCAATAATGTAAATTTAAATAATAAGGTAAATAAGGTTAATAAAAAACCAGTATAAAAAAGCCCATGAARAATAACTAAATTATATTGTTTAGATAGTAATAAAGTGATCAATTTTTTTACTTTATGCCAACGACTAAAATCACTTAAATAAATTATATTCGCGTCATGTTTATCTATACCCTGATTATTACCATGAGCTGAAGTTAGTGCAATATAGGTATGCTTATAATCAGTAAGGTTTTCTTGTGAAAACTGTAAAAATTTACTGTTATACTTCTCTGGGAGTTTAGAGACTATATGTAAAATATATTTTTTATTCATAACTATCCACGAAATATTTTCAAATCATTTTTAATATTTATATAGCGTTCTTTATATAAAGCATATACACATGTTAGCGATAAAATGCTTACATACAAAGGAGGGTGTTCCGCTAACAATGCCGACCATATGCCATTAAACAACAAAATAGCAGCAGTTATATATAATTTTGACGTTGCAAAATTCACCCATAATCTTTTTGATATTTCTGTACGTAAAATCAGATATAAAAAAAATGCAGATGCAACAGCTACGGCTGCCCCGCCTGCGCCATATATAGGAATTAACAAATAACTAAGTAGTAAATTCAATAACAAAGGTATTATAGTTATAACAATAGCATAACCTGTTTTACGCGCGACATTCATACCAACTACTGTCGTTTCAGACAGAGTGTAAAATACGGGGAATAACATACAAGCAGGTAATAAATAAATAACAGGAAAATAAGCATCCGGTAATAAATAAGATAAAATAGGGCTCAAGAGTATAACAATAAAAAAGACACTGGATAATATAATCACAACCCAATCAGTAACCAAGTTAAACTGATTCATTTTCACACCATTTTTATGCCATTTGTATACAACAGGAGCCCATATTGTAGAAAATACGCGTTGAAATATTGTCATTACTGCAGCAAAACTAAAAGCAACAGAATAAATACCTAATTGTTCCATACCTGAATAGTAACGAATAGCTAATTTATCTATAGATGTTAATCCCCAGTAAGCAAAACCAGAAATAATAAGTGGTGAACCAAATTTTATTCCTTGCTTAAAAAGTAAAGGTTGTTTTTTAGTTGTAAAAGCAAAAACACATTCCGCTTGAGTAAACAATAAAGCTAACAACACGGCCACAACTAATGATAATCCACTAAAAAATAAAGCGATAATAAAGCCATATTTTAATTTTAAAAAATATAAAACGATTAAAGAAAGTAATAAACTTAATTTGGAACTTATTTGAATCAATGAAAACTTCAATCCTTGTTCTTTCATTCTTAAAACAAGGCTTAAGAAACGAAATAAAATACTTGCCAATAAAGCAATAGCAACAATCAATACAATGTTAAAACTACGATTTGATTCAGCGAATAATATTTGGCTAACATTCTCATGAAAGTACAAAATAACTACCGCAAAAATAACGGTAACGAATAAAGAAGGTATTAGAAATGCTGATAGCAATGCTGACTTGTTGCTAACTTCATGATATTCCCGCACATAAGCCTGATCTAAGCCTAATGTAAGCACTAATGAACAACCAGCAAGAAATGTATTGAGCATCGCTATTTTACCGATCACATCTGGGCTAAAAGTCCACGCCATCAGAGGTACGGTTAATAAACCTAACATTGCAGCAAGGACAGGACCTAACGCAAAGCCTAATATCTGTTTTAATTTCATTAGTAGAGCTTAAAAAAACTAAAAACAGTCTGGTTAATCATGTTTGCTAGTTGCAGGAAAAATGCTATTTAAAATTAACACCAAAATTAAAGAAACAATGCCACCGAGAACAGTTCCTATGATTACAATAAATGCTCTTTTAGGGTGATCTTTATCTTCAGGTAGCACAGCAGAGGATAATGTTTCCAGCACAAACTCTTGACGTACTTCTGACAACATGGCCGCTTTCATTTGGTCTTCAAGTAAACTAGAGAGCATACTTCTGATCTCTGTTAATGAGGTCTGTTCAAAAGCTTTGCGCAAAAAAGTTATACTGTCATTAGCCTCTTTTTTAGAGCGCTCTCTATATAAGGTATTTATATCCTCTAATAACCATTCAGTCCATTGCTTAGCTACATAGGGTGAATAATGATCAACTGATATTTTCAGAAGATTTTTCTTTGTAATAGCCTCAACATAAATAGCTTTAAATAATAATGGATAAGCTTCCCAACTAGTGGGAACAACATTTTTATTAGGTGGTGGAGTTCTAACCCATTTATTGTTTTTTTTATCATATACTTCTGGGTCGTAAATAACTTGATTTTTCTTTTTATTCCAACCAATTGCCGCAATAATATTGGGAACTAAATGATGATGTTCAATAAACGTTTGTAAAAAAGATCTTGAACGCAAAAGTTCTTTAATTTGCCGTAATGATTTTTCTGATGAGCCACCTAAACTAATACCAGCTAACCCTGCAAGACCACCAAGTTGCCCTGTAACACCAGAAAAGCCTCCTTTATTTTTATCCGAGGGAGTCATTGCGATTAAACTAGCCCGATAAACATCAGCTTGATTTATCGCGAATAATATTGAAGAAACCGCACTAAAAGTAGTGAAAAAAATGATTACCCAACGCCAGCGCCAAAATAGTTGAAATAATGAAGAAAAAGAAATAATTTCCTTATCTTCAACAAATTGTTGCATTATAAAACTCCAATTTTTATTTTTATAGAATATCATGCCTATGCAGATCACTCAGGTATTTATTATACTCGTCATCTTCGAGACGTTTTTATCGAAGATCTCATGCTTTTTGAGCTAGATCCTCACTTAAAAGACTGCGAGAATGACGATCCTGAGCCAAGTGCATAGGCATGTAGAATATTAAGGATTAGGTTTCCAATTCTCGTAAATAGCTAAAAGCTCTTGTTCAACTTTAGAACGATTAAAATGTACATCGATTTCTTTTAGTGCAATTAGGTTACTATTTCCTATATACACTTCAATTTTAAATTTGTCTGTTGTTTTAATCGGTTTATCAAAGCAATAAGTGCGTGCTGTGGATTCTTTACCTTGGTACTTCCATGTATATTCAGTGTATTTAAGTTGTTCAACGACTTCTCGCTCAATTTCTAATTGCCACTGTCCATCAGAGTACGAGAAAACATCAAAATATTTAGGAAAAAATTTAGTGTCAATGGAAGACATCATAATACACTTAACACCTTCAGAATCATTAATTTGATTCAATTCAAAAATAATTTCAGTGCCGTTTTTATTTGTTGACCAATAATTACCATACGTCCAAATACGATCATATAACCACGTTGGACCATTGGTTCCTGGCCGAACAGAATAAGAAGTATTAATAGATTCAATACGGTTAGACAAACCAGATTTCATCTTTCTCGTTCTAAACGTTGCAACATCATTAGCCAAAAACTTAGTAAACATGGTTAAAAATTTAGGTTCTTGAGTGACCTGATACAACCACGCTAGTTGTAATATATGTAGTTCATGGTAGCCATCTAAACTTTTTGCTTTAGCATTAGCAAAACGTAATTGTTCATCGTTCACATCGTACAAGGAGGTAAAATCGACATCATAAAAATCCAATTTATTTTTTAGAGCAATAATCCCTTGATCAAATGCAAATTTAGCTGACTCATCAGCTAATAAGTCAACTGCGTCATATAAACCTGCCATAGAAAAAATAAAACCATTAAGTACATGAGCTGGGTTATTAGATGTATATTCTTCATACCAAACATCATTTCCCCAAGATGATTTGACTCCTTTTACTTCAGCGGGGTAAAGAAAAGCAGAAATTGCATCTTGTGCAACCTTAAGATAACTTAAATCTTTTGTTAAAGCATAAGCTGAAATCATAACTGAAATAGCTTGTCCTTGTGCCATGGCTGAAGACCAATCTGTTCCTGTATAATAGGGGGCATATTCAGGTTCAGTTCTCCACGAACAAAATCCGTAATTAGTATAAATGCAATTATCTCTGAGCCAAAGAGCATTAATATAAAAACGATCTAAAACCGTTATATCACCTGTAGCTCTATAACTAGCATACAAATCATGGGCATATTTAGATACTGTAACAGGATAATGAACTTTTTGGTCTCCTATTGGCGCTAGAGGAATATCATTTCCATCGGTAAGAAATTGTTTATATTTAGCAATATTTCCATTTGCAAAGGCATAATTTCGAGTTAATTCATTAAATTTTTTATAAGGTTTATTAAGTACTCTTATTTCAATAGCTTGATTAGATGGCAATTGCATAAAAAAAGATGTATCTTCATTAACATTCGGAGTAATGCCATTAACGGTATTATTAACAACAGTATAATAGATGTCGCTATTATCGGATAATACTCTATCGACACCTTGAGGTAATTCAACCGAAAAAGGAAAACCTTCTATTAATGTAACAGTTTGAATTATTGTCGGTAACTCATCTTTTTTTGTGGCATCAAAATAACATCCTGACAATAAAACAGTGATCCCAAATAAAATAACATTCAATATCTTGTACATAATAATCTCTTAATTTTAAATTCTTACAATTTATTAAACACAAATAAATATAAAAACTTTAACAATTTATATTGTCTAAAAAATCGCTTAGGTTCTGATATCAACCGATAAAACCATTCTAGATTTAAATTTATCCAAAAATTAGGTGCTCGTTTAACATTTCCAACATAAACGTCAAAACTCCCCCCTACCCCCATATAAAAAGCCTCAGGATAATTTATTTGGCATTTTTGAATAAACATCTCTTGCTTAGGAGATCCTAAAGCTACAAAAACCACACTGGCACCACTTGCTTTTATTTTTTCAATTACTAGATTTTCATCATTGTAATAACCATCTTGAAAACCAGCTATTCTCACATTAGTTTGATTAGATAATTTATTTACGCAATTTTCAATAACATGAGGCTTGCTTCCAACTAAGAAAACTTCATTATTACTTGTAACTACTTTTTCAATAACCGCTAACCATAACTGAACACCAGGTATTCTTGCTAATTTTTTACCTGATTTTTTTTCCATCGCTTTAACGACACCTATCCCATCTGCATATGGAACCGTAGCCGTTAATAAAGTATCTTTAACATTTTTAGACTCAATGCTTTTTATTATTTTTTCTGGATTAATCGCAATAGCAACACCTGGAATTACACGACCAGTGGGCTCAAAAATGGATTCTACTACATGTGTAGTTGACTCGAAAGGTAATATAGGAATATCACCAATAATGATAGGAGATAATGGCGCTTGACTCACTTTTTTCCAACCTGTAAATATAATTTAAGAATTTTTTCACAAACAACAGCTAACTTATACTGTTCGCTTATCATTAATGAATTTTTGCTCAACAACTCATAAGTTTCTTGTGATGTGTTCTTTAACGTGCCAATAACATTTTTAACTAAACACGAGTCTTGTTTATAAACATAACCATTCACACCATGTTTTATTTGACTTGTAGAACCATCAGTTTCACTAGCTACAACAGGAACTCCGCAAGCCATAGCTTCAGCCATAACCAAACCGAAAGATTCATTGTAACTTAAATTAACTAGCCACTTTGAACTTTGATATAAAAAAGCCAAATGCTCAGTATTGCAATAAGTAAAATAAGAAACATTACTATATTTATCTAAATCATTGATCACATTATTTAGCTTTCCAGATCCAACAATTGCAATTTGTATATTTTCGGATAACTGTTCTACTAGTTCCTTAAGTCTAAAAATACCTTTATTTTCATCTAATGTACCTACAAAAATCAAATCAAAGGTTTTTTCAACTTTACGATTATGCCGGAAAACAGATGGAATACCTGCGGGCAACACATCACATTTCATATCCTTTTTATAAAATCGTTTCTTCAAATTTTTACTAACAAAAATAGAATGTTCAACAAATGAAAAGCATAACTTATACCACCATTTAAATGGTTCATAATAATAAATATCGCTTCCATGAAAAGTTGTTATAATTTTAACTTTAGGGTTTCTGAATAATTTATATGACAAGGCCAATACAATAGTCGGGAAGAAAAAATGAACATGTAAAATATTTATTGTTTTTTTAGATAATATGAAATTTTTAAAAAAACATAAAAAAAATAGTGTGTATCGTTTAATCGACAAGGTGGAATCTAAAGCAACCTTAGGCATTTCATAATAACTATAATCGATGTCTGTGCTTTTTAAATCAACTAATGTTTTAAATTGAGCGCGAACAAAAGCCCCCGAAGCAGGTTGATATTTGCTCTTCCCCATATTGGTTAATATTAAAATATTAAACATAGCCATAACAACACAACACCATAAAAATTGCTACTCACTAATTGCCACTCACTAAAGAGTTAATAACGGAACATGCCTATGCAGCTCATTCAGGTATTTATTATAATTGTCATCTTCGAGTTGTTTTTATCGAAGACCTCGTTTTTTTTGACGTAGTTCCCCGATTAAAAGACTTCGGGAATGACGATCCTAAGCCAAGTGCATAGGTATGTAACGGAATAATCTTACAATTTATAACACAGCAGATAAAACAGGATGCGAAGAATAAAGATATTTAGCTAAAACTGCAATATTTAGACAATTAATAATACAATTTTCCTGCTGTTTTTTATAAAATGGTATTGTTTACTAGATTAAGTATTACAGTAAGTCTATAATGCTTGTCGTAAAAATAACAATAGATAACAAACTATTTATTCCAAACCATATTTTATTTATTATCAAAACATTTGGTATTTTAATGCTTAATTTATTGCCTGCTTTATTGATAGCTTTTTCCGTGTCAATTTTAACTATAAAAATTTTATTACCGTTAGCCCCTCATATCGGTTTAGTTGACATCCCAACGGCGAGAAAAAAGCATAATGGTGCTATTCCATTAATTGGCGGTATTTCAATTTTTACTGGTGTTTTAATTGCTTCAACTTTGTTCGTTGATAGAAGCCAAATTCTTAATCTTTACCTTATTTCTTCAGCTTTAATTGTATTTCTTGGTACGCTTGATGATATTTATGATTTAAGTGTTGGTTCCAGAATTATTTTTCAAGGAATTGTCGCCAGCATTATGGTTTTTGGTGCTGATATTTTTATTAGCAATTTAGGTTCAATTGCTGGTGGTTCCCCAGTCGACCTAGGTTATTTTGGTATTATTTTCACGATTTTAGCTTGCTTAGCGGCAATTAATGCTTTTAATATGGTTGATGGCATCGACGGTTTAGCTGGGGCTATGAGTATAGTAACTATAGGCTCTATCGCTTCATTGAATTTATTTGCGGGTCAATTAGATTTAATTATTCTACCTTTAGTTATTGTCGTCGCGATCCTGCCCTTTTTCTTTTATAACGTAAGCAGAAGAAACCCTCGAGGGAAGAAAATTTTCATGGGCGATGCTGGTAGCATGTTTATGGGGCTAACGGTTATATGGTTATTAACCTTAAACACACAAGGGGAAAGTGCTTCTTTTCGCCCGGTTACTGCTCTTTGGATAATCTCTATTCCATTAATAGATATGATCGCTATTATGATCCGACGTTTAATAGCTGGAAACTCGCCATTTAAAGCTGACAATGGTCATTTACATCACACTTTACTACAAGCGGGGTTTAGCTCACGAAAAGCTTTGGTAACAATCACATTATTATCACTTTCAATAAGTATTATTGGTATTAGTTTAGAAATGCTTAAAGTACCAGCATGGATATCATTAAACTTATTTATAGCTGTTTTTATTGCTTATTTGATCATTATATCTGGGTATTGGAAACGACAAGAAGCATTGAGTTGTAAAACAAGTAATAAAACATTTTAAATTATTTTAAATATAATTTTTTACTTCATTCTTAATTAATAACCACATCTTTTGAGATTTTTCTTTATAAATAACTGAATAATTTGCTATCTTTTTTTGTGTGTTATTGAAACACTCTAAAAAATTAATAATAAATTCATTTATATCATCACCTTTCAGCTCTGGTGTTAGCACGAATTCTTCTACTGAATACTCTGCAAACAACTGCTCATATTTATGGCTCCAACTCGTCGCTATGCATGGAACTCCTTGAGATAGTGCACTAATACAACCATGATAACGAGAACTTAACACTAAGCGAGACTTACCGATTATTGCTTTTATAACAAGTGCATCATCTGGTTCAATAATTTCTATAACTACATTTAAGCGCGCTTTAATTTGTTGGCATAATTGTTTATCTGCTTTACCTTCATGGTTTAATAAAAAAACTTTTTCACCTTGTTTAATTAATATTTCAATACTAGCCACTAAAATATCAACATAATTTTTATGCCATTGTTTATTGGGATTTTTAAAACTCAACATTTTACTATTAGGAATAATGGCAACACAACCAATTAAGTGTGAATAATCATTAGGAAGAACTGATGATATTAAATTGGTAAAATCAGGCGATTGTATTAAGTTAATGTTTTCACAATTTAATTTTTCTACATAATGATATGATCCACTTTCTCGTGCAAAAACGATACTTGCTTCAGTAAAAGCAAGTTTAGCCCACTTTTGATTATGTTCAAAACTAAAAGGACCTAATGCCTGAGGCATAAAAATATAAGGTTTGTTATGCTTTTTAAGTCGCTTAACCTCTATTGCTGTTTGTTTTAACATTAAGGTGTTCCATTGATCACCATAACTAAAACCAGACGAATCAAGTACCAAATCAATATCTGCTTCAGTAACTATTCCCCATTTATTTTTGAAAAATTGCCTTACTGATTTAGGTACAAAATAAAACAAACCAGCCAGATCAACAATATTTTTACGAATATTTAATTTTTGATAAGCGCCAATTTTTGCCCGTTTTTGATAAGGAGAATGAACACTTGGTGCTAAGCAAATTTCAACATCCGGCCACAACTTATTAATTTCTTGCAAAATAGCATATAACATCAATTCTGCGCCTTTATTAACAAACTGCACACCTTTAATTTCAATAAGCATTAATGAACTTCCTTAATCAATAATTTAGTCTTCTTTTTTTGAGAATAAGGAATTTCACCATCAGGATCAGCATAGCCAACAGCAAGTAACATAATGGGTTTTTGATAGTATGGCAGTTCGAGTTGAGTAGCCATTTTCAGCTCTAAGTTTTCAATATCAGGCCAATTTAATGGGCAGCTAGACAAGCCCAATGTTTCAAGCGCTAGCATTAATTGCATTGCCGCGAGACCAGAATCAATATAAACAACATGACGATCACGCTCTAATGGATACGCTGACAAATCTCCAACAATGGCAAGCAGTGCCGGAATATTTTCTGCAAACCCTGCGGTTCCTACAGCTATTTTTGCAATATTGTGAGCTTTTTCTTGATCGGTTATAACATGAAAGGTAAATGGTTGACGATTACAAGCACTAGGAGCAAGTGCAGCTAGCTCAATAGCCTTTTCGATAGTAGACAGTGCAACTGGTTTTTGCTGAAACCAGCGCACAGAACGTCGCTGCTTAAATAACTGTTCTAATTGCACAGTAGAAACATCAGCGCTAGTTCTATCTTTGTATGAATAAGGAACATAATTAGTTGAACTGTTAGTGTTATTTTTATCTAAAGCAAAAAAAAGTTTGCGCGCAGTAGCAATAACCGCAGTGTCACTAACCACTTTAAAATATGCTGTTAACACATCATGCGTCCATTTTAATTCTTCTTCACAAACCTTAGCGAATAAACACTGCTGATAACAATTAAGTGTTTCTGTAATATATGCTTGTGCAAATACTTCACGCCGAGGTTTCATGATCAAACCTTTTTCTAAGCGGTGAATATTCCGGCGTAATAAAAAACTACTTTGCTCAATATTCTCTAAGGAATTTCTATAATGTAAACGCCCTTGCAGCACGGCTTTATGTTCACGATAAAATTTACGATTTAAAAAACAGTAATAAAAAGAACTTAAAAAAGCATGATGAGCAAAGAAAGGAAAAATTTTATTATCTACCAATGAAATGAAATACTTTAACTTCAAAATAACAGACGGAGCTAATATTTTTTTTATAATGGCTTTCATAGGATAATTAATAACTCAATTGTAAAATTGAAATACCTGCAAGTTGACGGAACATTTATTTAAGAAAATAATTTTAACCGAAACCACTTAATACGGCTAGGCAAAAACAACGACTTAGTCATGATTATGGCCATAGGGCGTGTAGACGAATGGAAAAAAAGTACAAAATAAGCAGCAAATGCGTAAGAAATAACGGTAGCAATTGCTGCTCCCTGCCCTTGATACAAAGGGATCAGTATCATATTTAAAGCAATATTTACGATCGCACCAACACCATGAGTTAACAAAGAAAATGAAACTAAATTTTCAGCAAGTAACCATTTACTCAGTAAAGCCCGCATAAAAACAAAAATGCCAGCCCAAACATGCAAAGAAAGAATAGTACCGGCTGCCTGATAATGTTCGCCAAATAAGAATACTACTAACCAGTCTGAGAATAAGGTTATGATAATAGCAATTATAAAAGCACCAACAAATAACGCGTCACATAGTTTTTGTAAAGAAGCTTGGTATGTTTTTTCATTTTTGTCTTTTGCTGCTAACAATGCAGGGAAAAATGACGATACAATAGCAACAGGAAAAAAATACCAAATTTCAGACATCCTACTCGCCACGGAATATATACCAACTTCTGTAGTTGACACCATTTCGGCTAACATTATTTGATCTATTTTCAAATAAATAACAGCAGCAATACCTGAAAATATTAACCATTTAGATTGAGTTAATAAATTTTTACCGTATGTAAAATCAATTTCAGATAGTGAAAATTTACCCGAGTGATGCAAATAAATAGCAATAAATGCTATTGCATTGCAAAGTATTTCAAAGGCAAAAAACCAAATAAAGGTGACTAAGCTTGCATTTAAAATCACTAATAGTACTTTAACTACTGCAAAAATAACCAACACTAAAAAACGTGCTTTAACAACATACTTTGACTGCACTTTAGCTTGAAACCAAAAATCTATTGCATTTACCGCTTTCAAGACATTAACCAGCGCAAGTAACAATATTGCCCATTGCCAAGAGCCTAAAGTGGAAAGTCCACCTAAGGTAGTAATTAAATAAATAACTCCAAAAGCCACTAAACCACTAATAAATCTAAAGGCTATTACTGTAGACATAATTTTAGCGTGTTGCTCTGGTAGTTTCACARGCTCTCTAGTAACAAGAGCATTTAGCCCCAAAGAACTTAGCGGTAATATCAAGGCAACAATTGCTAATAAATAACTCAAGCGGCCGTAGCTTTCCGGGCCAAGTTGACGAGCGATTAAAACACTAACCAATAAGAGAACAGCCATTGATAATAATTTTTCAACAATTAACCAAGTGGCGTTTGTTTTCGCACTACTTTGTAAGTGTTTTGAAATTAATTCTTTAATTAACCGCAATAGAGATCACCCAATGAATCATTAATATCATAATGTGCCCAAGCCAATTTATAAGCAGCCATTAGTTGCTTATAATTATCTTGTTCTGATTCATCTACCACTATTTTACCAACTTTATTTTTATCTCTAACTAATGAAAAGTCTCCCGTTTCTATCGGCTTTTTACCATTATGAGAGTGAGTAAGCTTATTTTTGATCCTTTTAGAAAAGTCAAAACCTGTAAAGCTAAATATTTTTTCAAACTGCTCTATTGGAAATTGGCATAATTCTTCATAACAAACATTTATACTGTCATCATACTTTTTTAGCAGCTCTTGCGTTTGTACAGCAATTAAACCTTGTAAATATCCACTTTGAAACCAATAATTTTGTGCTAACAAGTCAGGCTGTTTCCTTAAAATTTGTTGTAATTGTGATTGTGAAAAACGTCGTGAAAACATATCTTCATTTATCCAACCTAAACGACTTGAGCTTTTAGCAACAGAAAAAGGATGACGAACAAGGTAAATAACCTGAGGAGAAAAGCGAGTCAAATAATATTTTAAAACGAGTGGATTAACTTCCTTTATCACCGTTGTTTTTGCTGTTGTATAGTCTAGCCATTGTTTAGGATAGGTGATTACAGATCTTGAAAAGTTTAATGAGGGCTTAAAAGCATTATTTGCAAAACCAGAGTACGTTTCCCATTTTTTACATTTTTTGCTTGTAAAAAATGACGGCACATCGCTAAATGATTGCATATAGCTTGAGGTAATGGGTTCTCTAAGATAACGAGCAGTATCTGCAGCCCCTAAAATTGAACCAAGCCAACTAGAGCCACAACGAGGAGTTGAAATGATGAGAACTGTTTTTTTTAATGATTTAAATTTTGAAAAAATAACCAATAGCAGTCGGGGATTACTTACGAAGAACCATATTTTTAAAGCAAACCTACGTAACGCAAATGGAAGAATAGCTAAAATTTGTTTTTTAGTAGTTAATTTCAATGACTAATTCTCGCTGAACCAGACTGATATATTTAAAAGCTATAAAATCACTGCTGATGTTTAATTTCTTCAAGTTCGGCCTCTAACATCGCCAATTTTTGTACAATACGCTCTTGCGTAACATTGGCTTTATTTCGTTCAATATCCATTAATAATATTTTGATCATCGCTGCACCTAGACCAATAATCAAAGGAATAATAGGCGGGTAAGCAATGCCAATAGTACCGCCAAGCCAGTCAATAATATTTGGAAATGTACCTAAAATCAATACCACAACTGCTACAAGTACCCAGCGTAATGCTTGTTTCGGGGCTAAATGATCACGCCGTACTAACCAATAAATAACTGCAGCAATAACAACGCCAATAATAGATGAAACAATTTGTGGATTAGTCAATTTTGTGATGCCCTGAAATTCTATTTTTATATTTTTCTTTATGCGTTGGAAACGCTTTCGCTAATGAAAGCAAACCACTATAAAGTAAATAATAGCCAACAGCTAACCAAGAGTGAAAAATTCGGGAAATGCCTGTTTTTCGTTCAGCCATGGGTACAGATGTTTCAACAATATTTAATTGCATATCGCGCATCATCAATAACACACCAATACACTGATATTCTAACATAGTGGCTTGCTTCGACACTAAACAGTCAAGTGCATTTTGATTATATAGGCGAAAACCAGAAGTAATATCACTTACTTTTAAGCGGTTAATACCTTTAAAAAATTGCCATGCTATATGCCGCCCTGCACTACCGCGTTGAGTACAATTACCAATAACAACATCAGCCCCTAGGTGGTATCTTTCAATTAATAATGAAATATGATCAGCGCTATGTTGCCCGTCAGCATCCATAGTTACTACAATATTAAACCCTAATTTTTTTGCATAACGCAAACCAGTTTGTGTCGCCTTCCATGCGCCTAAATTAACTAAATGAGTTAATACCATAGCGCCTGCTTTTTGTGCTTCAATTTTTGTATTGTCTGAGCTAGCATCATCAACAACAATAACTTGATAGCCTAATGTGATCACTGACAAAACAATCTCAGCTATTGAGCTTGCTTCATTCATCGCCGGCATAACAATACAAATATCGCTGTTTTTCAATGGATTTACCTGAATTACACATAGAAAACAATTATAAGTCCTTTATGAAAAAAGTTCGAGTGATGATTTGAGAATGTGCATATTTTAAGGGGACAGCTTATTATTTGTTAGTGCGTAGATCCCCGATAAAAACATTCGGGGATGACAGGAGCCAACATTCGGGGATAACAGGAGCCAACATTCGGGGATCACAGGAGCCAACATTCGGAGATGACAGGAGTCAACATTCGAATTACACCGTCATTCGCACGTAGGTGGGGATCTAAAAACAGATCCCCGATAAAAGCATTCAGGGATGACGGGAGCCAACATTCAGGGATGACAGGAGTCAACATTCGGAGATGACAGGAGCTGACGAATCCCCACAAAATATATAATAAAAACAATAAGGTAATATAAATTAAAATGAACTTTCATGGCATTTGGTGATCAGTTCTATCGCCAAACAAA
>NVTW01000003.1 GCA_002401725.1 Gammaproteobacteria bacterium | reverse complement strand
TCTTCGAGACGTTTTTATCGAAGATCTCGTGCTTTTTGAGCTAGATTCTCGCTTAAAAGACTGCGAGAATGACGATCCTGAGCCAAGTGCATAGGCATGTTAAAGAAAGTGTTTTGTAGGTTATCTCAACGTAGCGAGATAACCTTCACAACCAATAATAATTAAGCCGCTTCTATCTCTATCGCATTTTCTTCGCGGTCAAAAATAACATAACGACCAATTTCATGACCCGATTCAATATCATGGGTCATTTTATTTAAATAAGGTTCAGCATCTTCTGTTGTTGGTGCTGTGCCATCTTGTCCATTAAGGCTAGCAATAAAGACAAAATCCCAGTTTTTTTCAATTGAATCAGCTTCTTTAATTAATGTTGCAAAGGTAGATAATTCTTCAGGTAGTTTATCTACGCACATTACCGGAGTGATTGTACCGTGTTGATGTTTCTTACTTTTTTTTGCATTCTGTACATCAGCGTTTGCAAACAAAAATAAAAGNYKTTGCSKTKGTNTCYWKCYSWKYGRTNATYYWKASCNSATCTTTAAATAGTTTGATCATTGTTGTTCGCTTCACATTATTATCAATAAGGTTATTTAATAAAAGAATTATTGTAACAAAGAAATAAAGAAGATGTTTTGATTAAGATCGTTTAATAAATTTTTCCAGGGTGAATATTTCATGTTCTTGCTGTACGCCAACTAAGTGTCTTTTACCAATAGAGTACATTTTTTCATCGCTAATATGTTGTGCAAACACTTCACTGGCAAGCACAGGAAAATTAGTTTTGCATAAAGATTCTAAACGCGTAACCTCATTTACCGATGCCCCTATCACGGTAAAATCTAAGCGGGAACTTCCACCAATATTACCATAAAGCATTTCACCAATATGCAAAGCGACTCCCGCTTGCAAAGTTAATGCTGGGTATTGGCTTTGTTGTTTGCTCCACATTGCTAAATTATCAAGGGCTGTTTCAGCCGCAGTTAAAGCATTTTCACAACATTGGCTCAGTGGATCTGTTAAAGGGAAAACGGCCAGTACCGCATCGCCAATAAATTTTAAAATTTCACCACCCGATGCTTCAATAGCACTAGCAGTACATTCAAAATATTGATCGAGAATATTCACTAAGGCTGTTGAGGTATATTGCTCACTCAAGCGAGTAAAACCGCGCAAATCACAATACCAAATAATAGCGTTAATGCTTTCGCCTGTGCCACGTTTAAACTGTCCGTTAATGACTCGTTGCGCAGCATTTTCTCCCAAATAAACGCCAAGTAATGACTTGGTCGAAAATTCAGCCATAGTGACTCTTGCTTTCCAACCAAGAGGGATACATAACTCTTTTAAAATTTTAATTTCAAACTCTGAAAAACCACCTGCTCTCTTTGTTGTAAAAGTGATCCAAGGCTGCTCTTTAAGATCAGCTGTATCAAATGGCACAATTAAATAGTCTGTACCGCCTGCTGCTTTTACCTCACATAACAAAGGAAAAGGCAACTCTTCATCTGGAACCGTAAGTCTCCAACGTAGTGATTTTCTTGTTTTATGAATAGCTTCACCAGGTGTGTTTAAATAAGTAGGTGTTGACGTTATATTATGATCTCGACGGAATATTTCTGTTGCTTTATTTCTTGTCCAAACTATTTGAGTTCCCCATAACTCAGGATGAAAAGTAGGTAACCACATGCTTGCACGATAAATATCAATGCCTAATAAATTAACACCATCCATAAAACGTCGAATAAGATCTTCTGGTGCTTGATCATTAGGGTCGTAACTATTCAACCATAAACGAAAATCATCTTCATTTTCAAAAGAGGTAGCATTATACAACATAAAAATCCTTAAAATAATTACTTGAGTATAACCGTATTAGTCGATGTCTCGGCAAATTCGACTAATTTATTCTTCCGATAGTTATCATCCTTAAAATTACCTTGATTAGTGACAATACGAATACCGCGCGTTTTATAAGCTATTTTTTCACTACTTTCTGTTACTTTATAAACTGCGCCGGCATTCACTTTGTCTATTTTACCTAGGGGCGCAGTACTGGCGTATAAAGTTAGCATTTCGTCACCAAAAGGAGGTTCAATTAACAACTCAAAAGCATCTTCAGCATTGGGTATTTGATAAACCACCGAACCATTAAAAAAATTATTTTTACGATTAGGGTTAGGTAATATTTGCAGTAAATTTCCAGCCGCATCTTTATATAATAATCGCCCGTAAAACGGTTTGTTACCTTTAAGATATATGGTCATGTATTGACCTGTTTTATACTCAGCATGATCGGTCCAAATCTTAACGGTTAATGGTGCGCTAGGGTTATTCATCATTAATAAATCGTTGTTAGCTAACAGTGAGTTAACAGGAATAACTTCTGCCATTATATTAATTGAATAACATTTTTTTTTATTATCCCAATATTTTTTGAGAACGGATAACACGGTGACATTAGCTTCAGCAAAAGATTTAATGATATCTTTTTCGAGTTTAAAATTACTGACCTTACTTTGCACGCTAATATGAGTTTGCGCAAATTCCACGGCTTGGCGTTTTGCATTTAATAATGCTTGTGATTCAACACTGGTATTAGTTTGTTGCTTCATTCGGCAAGCGCTACCCGCCGCTTGTGTTATAGATGATTGACTTGCTAATGATAATTGCGGCAATAAAACACCAATAAATACAATTAAATAAGAAAAACACCCAGTCCGTCGAATACTATACATAAATTTAAATATTAACAGCCGAAGCAAATTGGTCTTCATCTTATTAAAATTCCTTTCTTAGCCCAGCATTAAAACGAGATTGCTCAATAAGATCTTTAGCAAACACTTTTGAAGCACTTAAAAAAAACGTCCAACCGTTAGGTAATACCGAAACCATACTGGCTCCCATTCGACCATATTTACGGTCTATTTTATCCCCTTGTACACTAAATTGAGTTTGGTTATTATCTGAGACAAAACTAGATGTCGTCGTTTGCACATCACTCTTAAGTAAATTTTCATATTCAACAAATAATTGCGGAACAAGCACGCCAAAACTGTTGTTGATGGTATAAGCGTATTTTAACCCTAATGTGAGTACCGTTTCATTGGCGCTTTTATCGTTAATACGCATGGCAAAACCAGCCCCACCTTTTTCAGCATATCCATCAATTTGAGAATATTGAAAACTAACTCGGCTAAACACCTGATAATTATGAGCACCAGAGGAATGATCCCAGCCTGCACCAAGCGCTAACGCAAGCTGTTTTCCTGAGGTATTAGCCGTAGTGTTAACCTCGATTGTGGGCGTCGTTCTAGAGCTTTCTTGAAACAAACCGACTCGTGAAAAGGAATAGTCAATCCAAGAATAAGACAACAAAGCATCAAGGTAAAAAGATTGATCGATGTTTTTAGTGGTCAAAATATTCACCGCTACACTGTCACCGTCACTACTTCCTTCGCTGTTACCTGGGAGAAAGTTACGACCAGCACCGTCGGCGTCAAATAAGGTCTTATAGTTTTCAATACTAACGATTGCGCCAATAATCCAGTCATCGGTTAGACGAAAATCAACGCCACCTTGAATTTTTACCGTGTCGGTATCATAACCTCTTTCAAGTGGGGTTAATTGATGCGTCAATTTACCATTTTCGCCATTAAGCAATACACTAAAACCCTCCATTTGAAATGTTTCCATGGCACTTTGCTGATCTTCACTAGCCGACATACTTGCTTTGTTTTTTTCTCGTTGCTGCTTCATTTTAATTTGTAGTGATTTAATTCTGGCGCGCGTTTCTGCCAGTGCACTAGACAGATTACTCAAAGACTGAGTTGGATTAAGTGAGTCTTCACTATCGCCAGACAAATCACCTTGATTAGAATCGACATTGCAACGAATATCAAAATCTGATCCCGGTTGAGCATTACGGCAAGCATCAAACAAAAAATCTTGGAAGGTATGAGATGTTGCATATGCAGGGTTAATAAAAATTAGCATGATCAACATGACAAATATATATGCTATGCCTAGTTTATATGATTTGAATTTAACTCTCTCAGTCCACTCTACTTGACTCCTGTACTTTATATTTATGAATTTATCATCAGTCATACTAACCGCTCCTCGTTATTTTAATTTATAAAAGACAAAATCACCGGCTTCATGCCCTGCAAACTTAAGCGGCGCATATTCAGGAATTTGTTCAAAACCAACGTTACTCACACTTTTTTTTACGTGCGGAACTATTGCTTGAAAAAGCTCATATCCAGTAAGTGCTCCGCGATTTTGCTCTAACGCTTGAATAAGTTCATTTGCAAAAACTGAATGTTCACCGTTAATGCTGTCTAACACTGGCGCAACACCACCCGAAGTAAAAGCTATACGGCTTTTAGCACCAGAAAGTGACTTGAGTAAGCGCTTTTTTTTCTCACGCGATAAGGTATCTTCGATTACACCTAAAGCAGAGCGCGACATCATGCCTGAGTAACAAGAGTCTGCGATCACTAATAATTGTTTCGCAGGAATAATATTGAGCATATCAGTGACCATGATATTAGAGAGCCAATTTGCCGGGCTACTTAACTCAGCATCAACAGGCAGCCAGTAACCTCGCTTATTAATACTTTCTAACTGACCATGACCAGCATAATAAATAAGTAAATGACTGTCGGCGGCAAAATCTTGAGCAAGGTCGTTCAATGCCGACAAAATGGTGTAGCGATCAACATCTATAAGCACCGTAGTACTAAAACCATAGTGTTTTTTCAAAATATCAGCGATTGCATTGGCATCTTTGGTGGCACTTTCTAACGCAGGTAACGACTGATAGTGGTTATTACCAATAATTAAAGCATGGTAAACTCCTTCACTGTTTTTCTGTTCAAACGGCAAACCAAGCATTTGATAATCGTCAGTATTTATTATTTCTGCCTCTTGGTTTAGTGGAAATGAAATACTCGTTTTTTGCTGATGATCATCAACAGCGATAATTTCAACATGACTTGCTTTAGCCGCAACAAAACCTCTAAACATTGAGCCACCAATAATTTTTGCGCTTTTGTTGTTAATAAGTACCTGAGTGATAACTGCTGTGCTTTGTACTTGACCAATAATTAAAATATCGTTATCCGACTCAGGCGTGGCCTTGTTAACTATTTTGAGGCCGCGTTGCTCTAATTCAGGTTCAATAATTAGAATTTTTGTTTTGCCTGCTTTTTTATCTTGTTTTGCTTTGGCTTGGTTGGTCTTATTTTTAGATTTTAAATAAGCCGCCAGTGGTGAACTTAGCCCTTTAACACTAGAAGCTTGTTGATACCAAAATAAGGCCATTTCAGGATCTTTTTCAAGGCCTAAACCTTGCTCAAACAAATTGCCTAAATTAATAGCCGCTCGAGAAAACCCTTGCTCTGCCGCCTTAAAATACCAATCAGCAGCCATTGCATAATCTGGTTTTACACCTAAACCTTTTTCGTAAGTTTCACCGATATAAGTTTGTGCGATCACATCCCCTTGCTCTGCCAATGGCAACCAAACTTTTAAAGTGCTCGCAAAACTTGCGCGATCAAAAGCAACATATTCACCACCCCTTATTTCACAATCTTGTGTACTAGTTTTAATTGCTTTTCTTGCTGCTGCATAAGTCATTGTTCCTAATCGTCTTACTTGACTAGGTAATAAACAATCAACCACCATAAACTGATCAACCTTGTTTATTAACTTGGCTTTTGTCTTGGTATCACTTTTCACCGGTAATGAAAAAAATACTAATGTAAATAGAGCAAAGACAGTTAAAGACACTGTGGTAGGTAAATGAGATAAATGGATCAGAACTTTCATATCATTATCATTATCATTACTTTATATGGCTAATAAAATTAACTGAAATTGATATTAAGTTTAGTTGTTAATTATTAATTTTGATGAATAATTTATCTGTAGTTAAATTATCATTAAAATTCAATTGAATAAACACGATATTTTTTCATATCGTTGTCAAAGATTATACTCATATCACCTTAAGATGATCGTTTCATTGAACATTACTAACGCTTGTGAGTTTATTTTTACCCAATAAAAAAACCAGCACAATCACTATGCTGGTTTGATTAAAGATAAAATCTTGAATAAAAAAAAGGTGATCTTTTATGGCATCATCTGTTCCTGATCAGCACCTTCTTTTTCAATGACTTCGGGGATCAAATGTTCTCTTGAAATACCTAAAGCTAAGGCAATAGAACTTGCTACATAAACCGATGAATAAGTACCAACAAATACGCCAAATAATAACGCCGTAGCAAAGCCATGAATTAATTCACCACCTTTCCAAAATAAAGCAGCTAACACCAACAAAGTAGTTAACGAGGTAATAATGGTTCGACTTAGTGTTTGCGTTAATGATATATCAATCACTTCGGCGGCGCTTTTATTACGTATTTTACGAAAGTTTTCCCGAATGCGATCCGAGACCACAATGGTATCATTCAACGAATAACCTATTACCGCTAAAATAGCCGCTAATACCGTTAAGTCAAACTCTAAACCTAACAACGAGAATAAACCTATCGTTAAAATAACATCGTGAAATAGTGCGATAACCGAACCTAACGCAAAACGCCACTCAAAACGAAAGGCAACATACATTAAAATACAAATAAGCGCGGTTAGCATAGCTAAGCCACCTTGCTCTTTTAACTCGTCACCTACGCTTGCACCAACAAACTCGATACGACGCATAGTAATAGTTTGTCCAGTACCTTGTTTTAATATATCTAACACCTTGTTGCCTAACATTGAAGCTTTAACACCTTCACGTTGAGCTAAACGAATAACAACATCACGGCTGGTGCCATAAAGCTGTACCACGGCATCAGGAAAATCATTGTTTTTCATTATTTGACGGATCTGTCCAAGATCAGCCGTTTTTTCAAAACCAACCTCAATTAAAGTACCACCAGTAAAATCTAAACCAAAATTTAGCTTATCAATGTACAAAGTAACGGCGGCGGTGACCATCATAAAAATACTAAACACCAATGCTGCCTTTTGATGACGCATAAAAGTTATTGTATTTTTTAATCTAAAAATTTCCATACTAATTCCTAAAAATTTACTCTATATTGATAATTTTTTGAGGCTTTTTCCGCCCCAAACAATATTAACAATGGTACGTGTACCAACAACGGCAGTAAACATTGATGTTAAAATACCAATTGATAGCGTTATTGCGAAACCTTTTACAGGACCAGCCCCAATAGAAAATAAAATAATTGCTGCAATTAAGGTCGTAATATTAGCATCAAAAATTGTTGACATTGCCGCTTCATAACCGTGATGAATAGATTGTTGAATCGTTTTTCCTTCACGAATTTCTTCACGAATACGCTCAAATATCAATACATTGGCATCAACAGCCATACCCACTGTTAACACAATACCCGCCATACCAGGGAGTGTAAGAGTCGCTCCAGGGATCATTGACATAATGCCAACAATTAACACTAAATTTGCCATCAAGGCAATGTTTGCCACTACACCAAAGGCGCGATAGTAAACCAGCATAAAAATAACCACTAAGCCAAAGCCCATCATGATAGCTTGAAAACCTAATTTAACGTTTTCAGCGCCCAACGTTGGCCCAACCGTACGCTCTTCAACAATTGAAATAGGAGCAATTAACGCTCCCGCGCGTAATAACAAGGCTAAATTATGCGCTTCTTGTACTGTACCTGAGCCGGTAATACGAAACTTATTACCTAAGCGTGCTTGAATGGTAGCAGCACTAATAATTTCTTCGTGCTTTTCAAAAACAAGGTTACCTTCCGCATCTTTTTTATCGGTCGCTTTATACTCAATAAAAATGGTTGCCATTAATTTACCAATGTTATTTTTAGTGGCATTAGAAAACTTACTGCCACCGGCAGAATCAAGGGAAATATTAACTTGTGGACGAGAATATTCATCAAAGCCTGAATTAGCATCAATAATATGATCACCGGTTAGCATGATACGTTTTTTTACTAGCATCGGCTTACCACTGCGATCATAAAGTAATTGTGAACTTGCTGGCACTCTCCCTTTCAGGGCGTTACCTAAATCACCGTCTTGATCAATCATTTTAAATTCAATAGTGGCGGTAGCATTTAATATTTCTTTTGCTTTTGCCGTGTCTTGCACACCCGGTAATTCAATAACAATATGTTTTTTTCCTTGGCGTTGTACTAACGGTTCTGCAACCCCTAACTCATTAACACGGTTACGAATAATGGTAATATTTTGTTGCAGCGCATATTCCCGTGTTTCTTTAAGTTTTTGCTCGGTCATACGCACTAATAAGCTTAATTGATTTTCGTTTTCAATAAACTCATAACCACGATAACGTTTTTTTAATAACGCATAAGCTGCAGTTAAATCTTCCGGTTTGCGGAAAATAATTTTAACACCATCAGCTTTATCAATGGCTGAAAATTCTTTGACGCTACGATAACGAATTTTTTCATTGCGTAAGTCTTGACGAAAATCGCCCACCATAGCTTGATGTGCTTTTTCAATGGCGGCTTTCATGTTAACTTCCATTAAAAAGCTCACACCGCCACTTAAATCTAAACCTAGCTTCATTGGTGAACCACCAATACTGGCTAACCACTGTGGTATTGCTGGGGTTAAATTTAGCGCGATTGAATAATCTTTTTTATATTTTGCTAGTAATAAATCACGCGCATGTATTTGCTGATCAGGATCAAAAAAACGTATTAAAATTTGCCCTTTTTCTAACGCAATTTTTGAATATTTAATATTTTCTTTACTCAAATCTGCACGCACGCTATCTAACATAGTGCTGTTTACTTCAACACCACGTAAACCAGCCACTTGCACAGCAGGATCATTAGGGTAAAGATTTGGTAGCGCATATAAAGCACCTATGGAAACTATAAATAGCACCATGAGTGTTTTCCATAATGGGTATTTGTTTAACACCTGCTTTTCCTTATTTTGTATTGCTAAGGTTTATTGAATTATTCTTAAGTGCCTATGAACTTGATTCAGGATCGTCATTCCCGCAGTGTTCAGGATCGTCATTCCCACAGTGTTCAGGATCGTCATTCCCGCAGTGTTCAGGATCGCCATTCCCGCAGTGTTCAGGATCGTCATTCCCGCAGTCTTTTAAGCGGGGATCTTGGTAAAATCACTAGATCTTCGATAAAAAGACCTCGAAGATGACGATTATAATAAATACCTTACTTCTCTGTATAGGTATTTAGTTTGTATAGGCAATTAATTTTATAAAGATTTCATCGTTCCCTTCGGAAGAACTGCACTTACCGCTGACTTTTGAATAGTCACTTCAGTGTTTTCAGCAATACTGATCACCATAAAATCTTTTTCGTCAGACACTTTAACGATTTTACCGACAATGCCGCCTTGAGTTAATACTTCATCACCTTTTGATAAAGCAGTCATTAAGCTTTTATGCTCTTTCATGCGTTTAGATTGTGGGCGCATGATCATAAAATAAAACACTAAACCAAATACCACTAACATGATGATCATTTCCATGCCACCGCCTGATGGTGCTGCGCCGGCTGCGGCATGTGCTTCACTGATAAATAAACTCATAATTTCCTCTAACTTATTCTTATTAATAAAATGGTTAATCTTTGTAGGTCGAGGTTTGCCTCGAATGTTATTTTTGAAGCAGGACAATATACTCCAGCATTGCTAATAAATTACATCCATGTAACGTAAGCTTCAACCTACTTTTTTAATTCTGGTACTGGCAAATCTCTTAATGCGTAAAATTCGCTAACAAAGTTGTCTAATTTACCTTGCTCAATAGCATCACGCAAACCTTTCATGATGCGTTGATAAAAACGTAAATTATGCATGGTGTTTAATTGCGAACCTAAAATTTCTTTACACTTGTCTAAATGATGTAAATAAGCGCGCGAATAATTTTTACAGGTGTAACAATCACATTCAGCATCTAACGGGCCGGTATCGGTTTTATAACGAGAATTTCGTATTTTAACGACACCGTTAGTGACAAACAAATGACCGTTGCGCGCATTACGTGTTGGCATTACACAATCAAACATATCAATACCGCGACGTACACCTTCAACTAAGTCTTCTGGTTTTCCAACTCCCATCAGATATCGGGGCTTATCTTCAGGGATCAAGGGGGTAGTGTGATCTAATATCTTGATCATCTCTTCTTTAGGTTCGCCTACCGATAAACCGCCAATGGCATAACCATCAAAACCTATAGCCGTTAAGCCGCTTACCGAAACTTCGCGTAAGTCTTCGAACATTCCGCCTTGTACAATACCAAATAGTGCAGAGGGATTATCGCCATGACCATTTTTAGAACGCTGCGCCCAACGCAAAGACAATTCCATTGATAACTTAGCTTCACTATGTGTGGCTGGAAACGGCGTACATTCATCAAATATCATCACAATATCTGAGCCGAGTGCACGTTGTACTTCCATTGATCGCTCTGGGGTTAGCATAATTTTTTCACCGTTTACTGGTGAGCTAAAACGCACGCCTTCTTCGGTAATTTTACGCATTTTACCTAAACTGAATACTTGAAAACCACCTGAGTCAGTTAAAATTGGTTTGTGCCAATTCATATAACCATGCAGACTGCCGTGTTGTTCAATAATCTCGGTACCGGGGCGCAACATTAAATGAAAGGTATTACCTAAAATAATTTCGGCACCAGTTTCTTCCACTTCTTCAGTTTTCATACCTTTAACTGTGCCATAAGTACCAACAGGCATAAAAGCTGGAGTTTCTACTGTACCGCGAGCGAACGTTAAACGACCACGACGAGCTTTGCCATCGGTAGTAATTAACTCATAGCTCATTTTTTGCGGCGCTTTCTCGGCTGTTTTTTCTGTATCTGTCATCTCTTCCTACCTACCAGCGAAACAGGCTGATGGTTGTTGATTTAAAGTTACTAATTACAAATCTTTTTTAGTTAAAAACATTGCATCACCATAACTAAAAAAACGATATTTTTGATCAATAGCATGTTTATATGCCTGCATAATATTGTCGTAACCGGCAAAAGCACTCACCAACATTAATAGCGTGGATTCTGATAAATGAAAATTAGTGAGTAAACCATCAATTAACTTAAATTGATATCCTGGAGTAATAAAAATATCAGTATCGGCGTAATATTCTTCCAGCTGATCAACACAAAAATCATGCTTATTTTTCATTACCGCTTTCGCCGCACTTTCCAGTGATCGTACCGAGGTTGTACCTACCGCAATAATACGATTGCCATTGGCTTTGGTTTGTTTAATTTGTGCAACCACATCAGCTGACACTTCAACATATTCAGCGTGCATAATGTGATCTTTTATTTCATCCACTTTAACTGGCTGAAATGTACCAGCACCAACATGCAAAGTCACAAAAGCAAAGTTAACCCCTTTAGCTTTGATCTTTGCTAATAAATTGTCATCAAAATGCAAACCTGCCGTCGGTGCAGCTACTGCACCAGGTTTTTCATTATAAACCGTTTGATAGCGTTCTTTATCACTCTCTTCGTCAGGGCGATCTATGTATGGCGGCAATGGCATGTGACCGATCTTTTCTAACACCTCAAGCACATTGAAGTCGTCATTAATTTCAAGTTCAAATAACGCGCCGTGACGAGCTAACATAGTGGCATTAATTTGATTTTCAAGTAGTAATCTCGCGCCCACTTTGGGGGATTTACTGGCACGTACATGAGCTAAAAAACGCTTATCGTCTAAAATACGTTCAACTAATACTTCAATTTTACCGCCACTAGCTTTTTGACCAAACATCCGTGCAGGAATAACCCGAGTGTTGTTAAACACCAATAAATCACCAACTGATAACTGATCAATAATATCAGTAAAATTAAGATCTTGAAGTTCGCCAGAATTACCCTCTAACACCATCAATTGGCTAGCAGTACGTTCAGGCTTAGGGTACCGAGCAATTAAATGCTCAGGTAATTTGAAAGAAAAATCGGCTACACGCATAATTCACACACATTATCAAAAACTGCACTAAGACAAGGTAAATTATTGGCAGTATAAAAAACGCGGTATTCTAGTGTTGATGGGCGTTAAAAGCAAGTAATACCAATCTCACTAAATATGTGATCATTTCTACTTGCTAAAATCACCAACTACCGCGTTATTTATTTTATAATTAGAACAACTAGTTATATAAATAAATGCCTTGTATTTGGTGGTTTTTCCTGCGTATAAAGTAGATCACCTAATTAATGAAACTGGTATAAAACCGTATTTATGGCGAAATTGTTTTATTAATTATAGGCTTTATTTATATTGGGCATTCAGTAAAAAAGTCCTACCTATTTGCATCTTTTAAGTTATCCTAATTTTAAGATGATTCAATGGTTTTAATGATGAAAAATTTAGCTTACGCGATAGCAAAAACACTTCTCAACGGTTTTGATCGTCACATTTTTCTTTACAGTGAAATTACCCGCAGCGCCCAACAACGCTTTGAGCATTGCCAATGGGCACAAGTGCAAAAAGCAGCCCGTGAACGTACCGATTTTTACGAATTACGGGTAAACGAAACCTTAGCCACCCTTAAGAATGATTTTGCTATTAAAGCACTCGATCAAAATTTATGGCAGCAAATTAAGCACGTTTATATTGAATTATTGCAAACACATGACCAGCCTGAACTAGCCGAAACTTTCTATAACTCTGTATTTTGTCATTTATTTGAACGCAAGTATTATCACAATGGCTTTATTTTTGTTGAAAGTGCCGTTGGTAATGAGATAACTCCACAAGCTTCTATCTACACTAGCTTTCACCCTGTAAACAAAGGCTTAGGTAAAACTATTGAAGACATCTTAACGCGGCCAAATTTCAATATTCCTTATAAAAATTTACGCATGGATATTAGTTGCATAATTCGATCTTTTCGCCAACAGGCTGAGAAAACGCATTTTAAGTTAGAAGAATTACAGTTTGATATGCTTGATCATGTATTTTACCGCAACAAAGGCGCTTACATTATTGGTCGAGTTATTTCTCCTGCAGGCGAAACCCCGTTTATAGTAGTGATTTTAAATGATGAACAAGGTCATTTATATATTGATGCGTTATTAACCGACGAAGAGCACATGGCTGTAGTGTTCGGTTTTGCGCGCGCCTATTTTTTTGTTGATTGTCAACATCCCTTTGCTTTAATTAACTTTTTACAAGGTCTTATTCCGCACAAAACGCGTGCCGATTTATATTCATCCATTGGTTTTCATAAACAAGGTAAAACCCAGTTTTATCGTGATTTTTTGCATCATCTCGCCGAAAGTGACGACAAACTAGAGCTAGCTGCGGGTATAAAAGGCATGGTGATGTCGGTATTTACGTTGCCCTCTTATCCTTATGTATTTAAGATCATTAAAGACAAATTTTCACCGACAAAAACGGTGACCAAAAAAGAGGTTAAAGCTAAATATCGTCTAGTTAAGCTACATGATAGGGTTGGTCGCATGGCTGACACCATGGAGTATTCAGAAGTTGCCTTTCCCAAAAATCGCTTTAGTGAAGCGCTACTAACCGAGTTATTAAAAGTAGCCCCCTCAATCATTCGTTTTGAAGATGAGTTAGTGATCATTGAGCATTTATACATTGAACGCAAAATGACACCGTTAAATTTATATTTAGCTGATGCTAATGACGAGCAAATAGCAAGCGCACTTTATGGCTATGGCCGAGCCATAAAACAACTTATTGCTGCCGATATTTTTCCCGGTGATATGCTGTTAAAAAACTTTGGTGTTACTCGTCACGGTCGAGTGATTTTTTATGATTACGATGAAATCACTTACATGAATGAAGTTAACTTTCGCGTAAAACCAAAAGCGGTAACCGAAGAGCAAATATACGCAGCAGAACCTTGGTATACGGTAGATGCTGGTGATATGTTTCCTGAAGAGTTGGCCACTTTTGCTTTGGCAAATTTAAAATATCGTCATGCCTTTGCTAAACATCACGCGGATTTATTTGAAGCCAGTTTTTGGCAACAATGCCAGAGAAATGTCGCCAATGGTGTTTATGAAGACGTATTTCCGTATCCAGATAAAATGCGTTTTAGCCACTAGATTTAACTACTAGATTTAACTACTAACTACCAAAACTTGTTTATAAAATCAACAAACAAACACTTTTAGCTAATTTAGCCTTTACCTTGTGGTGGGCTTAAGTATAATGCTCAGCCATTGCAGGGGTATAGCTCCAATTGGTAGAGCACCGGATTCCAAATCCGGGTGTTGGGAGTTCGAATCTCTCTACCCCTGCCATCTTCTTTGTTTTCTCTTTTTTGTTCTTTACGGTTTTCCAAGTGTATTAATTCTGGCATTATCAACGCATGCATTATTTTATCTCTACTAAGCTTTTACATGAATATTAGCCAACGACAATTCACACATTTACACGAAATGGGCATTACGCTTTGGCAACGCCGTGTTTTTCCTACCGCGACAACAACACCAATTGCAACAGAAAAAACAGCAGTAAAACAACGTTCTACTAATATTACTATCAATTTAACAGACTTAAGTACTCAACAAATTTTTAGTGATATTTTATTAAGCATAAATTTAACGCTAGCAGATATTAAAACCCGTAATGCGTACCTTGATCTAGGTTTATTGAACTGGCAATTTACTGAAACAACAGCTATTACCTTAATAGAAAATGCCTTAAGCGAAAACACTTTATCGACACCGAACTTGAACCATATTGCGCAGTCAACAACGCTAAAACGCCAACTTTGGCAGCTTTTACAAGCACAACAAACACCAGATAAAACAGCATGAATTCCTTAACATTTCATCAAATCACCACCGCTGATGTTAAACAATTAATGCCCATAGAAAACAATTGTCATTCACATCCTTGGAGTGAAAAAACCTTTAAGAGTTGTATTAATGGCCGCTATTTTAGTGAATATGCGTTAGATAAAAAGCAACTCAAAATTGGCTTTTATGTCGGCGAGCATGTTGCTGGCGAAGCAACCTTAATGGATATTTGTGTTGAACCATCATTGCAAGGTAAAGGCTATGGCAAGGCACTGTTATTGCAGTTTTTACAACAAGTAAAAACACTTAACGCCAGCAAAGTATTTTTAGAAGTGCGCGCCAGCAACATTGCGGCACAAATGCTTTATATGAATCATAACTTTATTGAAATTAGCCGCCGCACAGCCTATTACCCTAGCGCTAAAGGTTTTGGCTATGAAGATGCTATTGTGATGAGTTTAACGCTTTAATAATAAATAAACATGCCTATGTACTTGGCTCATGATCGTCATTTCCGCAGTCTTTTAAGCGGAAATCCACAGCAAAAAATATGAGATCTTCGATAAAAGCGTCTCGAAGATGACGGTTATAATAAATACCTGAGTTATCTTCATTGTCATATAAATAAATCAACGTGCTGCTATTCAGCCTCACGATTATTCGCCTTAATCAATTTACTATTTCTGCACTTTGCTAATTTTATCAAACTGTAATTCACATAATCGCCGATAAAGTGTTGAGCTAGCGAGTAACGATTGGTGATCGCCAATATCAACAATTTTTCCCTGATCCATCAGTACAATAATATCGGCATGTATTACCGTGGCTAACCGGTGAGCAATAATTAACGTGGTACGCTGCGCCATTAATTCATTTAATGCCGCTTGCACATGTTGCTCACTTTGCGCATCTAACGCACTGGTGGCTTCATCAAGTAATAACACACAAGGATCTTTTAAAATGGCACGAGCTATGGCGATACGCTGCTTTTGCCCCCCAGATAAACGTACGCCCTGCTCTCCCAAAAAGCTTCCGTAACCTTCGGGCAGTTGCTCAATAAACTCATGAGCATGGGCGCGTTTAGCTGCCTCAATAACTTCAGCATCACTAGCATTGGGTTTGCCATAACGAATATTGTGCCAAACATCAGAGCTAAATAAAATCGGTTGCTGCGGAACCATACCCATAGTGTCACGTAACTCCGTAATTTTAAGTGCGGTAATATTAGTCTCGTTAAAACTGATCACGCCTTGTTGCGGATCATAAAAACGTTGCAACAACTCAAATAAGGTGGTTTTTCCTGCTCCCGATGGGCCGACGACAGCGACGATTTTTCCCGCAGGTATGATTAAATTAATATTGCTTAATGCCGCAGTATCTGGGCGTGATGGATAACAAAATTCAACATTGTTAAATTCAATCGCAGCGCTCTCTGGCGTTTTAAGTGGCGTAGGATTAACAACTTCTTTAATTTCGCTTTCTACTTTTAATAAGTCTAGTAAGCGTGTTGCTGAACCCGCTGCACGCTGTAATTCACCGTAAACTTCGGCAACCGTTGCTACCGACATTGCTACCATAATGGCATAAAATACAAAAGCGCCTAATTGACCACCCGTCATGTTGCCCGCTAAAACATCCATACCTCCTACCCATAACATGCCGCTGATCGCGCCAAAGGTGAGAAAAATTACAATGGCGATCAAAAATGAGCGTTGCTTAACCCGACGTTTAGCCACGGCGAATGCTTTTTCAACTTCACCAGCAAATGCTTGTTGCTCTCGTTGCTCATGAGTGTAACTTTGTACCACTTTAATATTTTGAATTATTTCACCCGCATAAGTACCGATATCGGCAATAGCATCTTGTGAACTTTCCGCAAGTTTTCTTACTTTACGCCCATAAATCATCATTGGCACTAAAATCAACGGCACACAAAAGACCACCACTAACGTCAATTTAAAGCTCGTGACTAACAGCATGATCAACCCGCCGATCAGCATTAAAACACTACGCAGCGCCATTGAAAACGATGAGCCGATAATCGATTGTAACAAAGCGGTATCTGTGGTTAAACGAGACATTAATTCGCCACTACGATTTTCCTCAAAATAGCTTGGGTGTAAGGTAATAATACGATTAAACACGGCTTTACGAATATCAGCACTTACCCGCTCCCCCAACCAAGACATTAAGTAAAAGCGACTAAAAGTACCTACGGCTAATAAACTAATTAAACCGATTAATATTAAAATAGCGGATTGCAGTTGTGCTTTAGAGCCGGCAATAAAACCACTATCAATAACATGTTTAACTCCTTGACCTAACGACAAGTTAACCGCAGCGGTAACCAAAAGCGCTAACAATGCCAGTGCTAACATCATCTTATAAGGTTTTACAAAAGCAAATATAGGCAACAAGCTACTAAAAGCTTTTTCTGTATCAGTCGTTGATTTATTGCTAGTTGCTTGATTGCTAGTAGGCTGGTCAGCACTAGAAGAAGCTAATGGCGCTGTAATAACAGGAGTTTCTTTACTCACAGTACACTCTAATTTTTTTGACTAATGTATACTAAAATGGTTATAAAAAAGACAAATTCAAGAGTGTCGGTGTTGTATTATGTAACAAAATAATAAATTTCGCCGCAGAGAAATCCACAATAGAGTATTAATATCAACATGTTGACCCTACTAATGTCAGCCTAGAACCATGAGTTTCATTCTCTAGATCCCGGCTATAAAACATGCCGGAATGACGAATTTCGCAAAATGCCGGAATGACGAATTTCGCAAAATGCCGGAATGACGAGTTTCGCAGCAAGCGATGAAAAATAAAACCCAAATAATATTAAATCCGAGGTGATCAAAACTAAGTTTCACCAAGAATAAAAACCTTTTTCAGTAACGGCGGAATATCCTTAGCGGCAACGGGTTTTGAAAACTTGTAGCCTTGCAATAAATAACATTGACGTTGTAATAAATAGTCGACTTGTTGTGCGGTTTCGACCCCTTCAGCAATACAATACATATGTAAACTTTTTGCCATTAATAAAATAGCATCAATCAAGGCCTCATTTTGACTGTTAATACCAATGTCCATGACAAAACTGCGATCAATTTTGATGATATTGATCGGAAATTTTTTCAAATAACCTAAAGAAGAATAACCCGTACCAAAATCATCCAGCGCTAACTGCAAACCCAGAGCAACAAGTTCATTCATCGTATTTAATGCTTTGGCTTGGTCTTTCATAAACGCAGATTCAGTAATTTCAAAACGAACCGTACTCGCATCTATATGATGTTGTTTTAGCATTGCGGCAATATCTTCAGCTAAATTGTCTTGTTGTAAATGGCTCACTGATAAATTAATTGATAAATAAATATCTTGCGCTAATTCGTTGCGCCAATAGCTTAAGTCGGCAAATCCTCGATGAATAGCGCTGCGGGTCATGGCTATTATTAGCCCTAGATCTTCAGCAATATCAATAAATTCACTGGGAGCAACGATGCCTTCGGTAGTTTGCCAGCGCATTAATAACTCTACACCAGCCAATCGTCCTGTTTGACCATCAATAATAGCTTGATAATAGTTGATAAACTCGTTGTTTTGACAGGCTTGTTTGATCTTATTTTCTTGACTTAACCTTAACTTGGCTTTGACATTCATTGCCTGTATAAAAAACTGAAAATTACCACGGCCTTGCTCTTTAGCATGATACATAGCAATGTCTGCATGTTTGATTAATTCTGCTGAGGTGTTAGCATCGTCTGGACAAACCGCAATACCAATACTTGAAGATATACTCACACGGTGTCCTTCAAGTATCATTGGTTTATCAATGCAGCGGATCATTTTTTTGGCTATTTTTCCTAAATCATCAACGGATGGAAATGATTCCAACAACACAATAAATTCATCACCACCTAAGCGAGCTACGGTATCATCCTCACGAAGTGTGCGTTGTAAGCGTTTAGAAACTTTTTGTAAGAGCAGATCCCCCAGATCATGCCCTAATGAGTCATTAATCTGTTTGAATTTATCTAAATCGAGAAAAAACAAGGCAATTTTTTTCTTATCACGATTGGCATGCACTATGGCATGTTTGATCCTATCTAATGCTAAGGTGCGATTAGGTAAACCGGTTAGCTGATCAAAATTGGCCAAATACCTGAGTTCTGTTTCGGCTTCTTTTTGTTCACTAATATCTGTTAATACCACCACAAAAAACGCGACATTATTATTACTATTCGCTACCGCACTAATATTGATCCATACAGGCAGTTCCACCCCTTGGCCATTAACCACCAATTCTTCACCTTGCCAGTGTTGACCCGCAACCATTGCAGTTAAAATTTCAAAGTAATGACGACGCTTTTTAGTTGAGAATCCCTGTACATAAAAGCCTTTTTCTAACAATTCATGCTCAGATAACGCCATGGCTTCACAGAATGAATTATTCAAGGCAATTGGATTTTGTTTTGCATCAAGGATCGCCACCCAATCACGGATCTCTCTAAACGCTTCACCAAATACTTTAATTTTTTCTTCATTATCACGGGTGGCATTAATATTGGTGAAGGTGCCGGTAACTCGCAATGGCAACTTACCACTTTTGGCCACGACTCGACCTAAATCTCGATACCACTGATAACTTTCATCACTCATTAATAGACGATAATCACATTGAAAACTAGTGGTTTTTCCTTGTATAAATAATTCCCAAGCCAGTAAATACTTAGTTTGTTCATTCGGGTGGATCTGCTCAACATGCTCTTGTAACAAGCACTGGTGATGAGTCGTATTGGCTAGTGACTGAAACTCCCTATTTTGATAAATTATATTACTACTGGTATGCCAATCCCATACACCACTACGACTGCCCTCAAGCGCTAATTGTAGACGTTCTTTGCCTTCAAATAGTTGTTGCTGCTGTTGCCGTTTATAGCGAAGCCACATAAAAATTAAAGTGAGTACACAAAAAACATAAATACTATAGGCCAACGGCGAAGACCAAGGCGCATAGGAGATATTGATCAATAAAGAACTCACTTGACCTTTTTTACCACTTTCAGGGGCTATAGCACGGACATTAAAGTGGTAGTGCCCTGGTTTTAATTGTGGAAAAAGCACACTGTTTTCAGCGGTTTCTGGGTAACTAATGGTGCTATCGCCTTGTAACCAGTATTGATAACGTATTTTGTGCTGGCTTGAATAGTTTAAGGTGGAATAGTTGATTTTTAGACCAATATCGTCATACGCTAGCTCGATGCGGTGGTTGTTTAGGTCTTGTATCGGCATAGTTAGTTGTCGCGATAATAATGAGAAATCACTGATCCTAACCTTTAAATCCACTTTGGATTGTTGTTTAATTGCTGCTGGCGAAAACCAAGTAATACCTTTGACAGAACCAAACATCAGCTGATCGTCAAATAAATGAGCATACGATGCACCTTCAAATTCATTACTATTTAGACCATCGGCAACGGTATACATTTCAACATGATGACTAGCAATGTCCATGCGAAAAAGCCCCATAGATGAGGCAAACCACAAATCACCTCCCGATAATTGCAACGAAAATATATCATTAGTTGGTAAAATATTCTTATTGTCAAAATAAAATCGTTCCGTAAAGTTATCGGCATCTAAGCCAATTAAACCCGCACCTGATATAGCTATCCATAATATGTTGTCTTTAGTCWGCACATAACTATCTGGCTCTAACCCTTCTTGAAGAATATTAGCAGGCAACTGATAGATAAGTTGCCGTTGTTTTGACTCTGTATTGATCAACCAGAGCTGATTATTAACAGCAAAGAGTATCGCTTGCTTATGCGCTAAAAAGCCGATGAACGAGGAAGATAATTCAGGTGGAAATAATTTGGTGAGTTGCGTTAATGGTTCAACCTTTCCGGAGCTAGGATCATAACGGTAATAACTATGCCTAGTTTTATACCACAGCCTGCCTTTATCATCTTGAACATAATCCCATGAGCGTAATGATAGCTTTTTACGGTCTGCTGCAGTAGCAGCTTTAATAGGTAAAACTTGCTGCGACAGAGGATCGAAATTAACCATTTTAGTGCCGGTAGCCAACCAAAAAGTGCCATTTTTACGAGGTTTAATTTCGTAAATGGTGCCACTAGTTCGAGATGAAATATTATTTTCTGAGACGAATAATGATTGAACATCACCAGTATTAATATCTACGCGGTTTAATCCATTTTTAGTGCCTAGCCACATACTGTGATCGCTAGCTTGCGCCACACTATAAACCTTGTTATGACTGAGTCTGATATCACTTTGTTGTGATAAACTATGAAACAAGGTCGTTTTAGGGTTCCATAAATAAACGCCATTCAATTTTGACCCTAACCAAAAATTGCCATGATTATCTTGGATCATGCTGCGAATATTATTGTCTAATAACGCAAAACTAGAATCTTGAAAACGCCACAAAAATTCAGCGTTATTATTTGCAGGATCAAAACGATATAAGCCATCGTTGGTTGCCAAGTAAAATTCACTTCCAACCGCCAATAGTCGCCAAATATTACGTTTTTTTAAACGAATTGATGCGACAGCAAGTTTAACTGATTTGTTGTTCAACTCGCTGATGCGACTATTATCAAAACTATACAAGCCCTTGGTAGTACCAATCCATAGGGTTTGTTGGTCATCAAAATATAACTCTTTGCAGTTAAGGGTGGTGGTTAAATGACCTTTTTTATCAATAAATTCAATTTTTCTGCGCGAGCCCGTCTTGGTATCTAAAACATAAAGCCCTTGCGTGGTGGCAATGTATAAAAGATCACCCTGTAACAGTATTCGGCGAATACTCGGCGGTTTTTTGGCAATGGTGCGGCTATTAAAAATGGCGTGCATTTTTTGTTCTACACGGTTATAAACTCGGATTTCTCTTTTCGATGCTATCCATAAGTTATGTTGATCATCTTCAACAATATCGGTTACCGCATTAACGGAACGCCGTTCTAATTGGGCTTTAGAGGTAAAGAAATGACGTACGGTATTCTTTTTGGTGTCATAGCGATACAAGCCTTGGTAGCGGGTGCCAATCCAGAAAATCCCCAGCGAATCTTGGTAAATATGCCTAATATAAGCATCAACAAAAATATTATTGGGCCCCTTAATATGTTTAATAGCATATCCGTCATAGCGATCTAGCCCGCCTTTGGTTGCCAACCAAATAAAACCATCATCATCTTGCAGGATATCCTCAATACTTCCTTGTACTAGGCCTTCTTCAGTACCTATACGAGACAGTAAAGGTGACAATTTGGCAGCCATCACCAATGAGCTGTGCATGCTAAGAAAGCACAGCAATACCATGAATAGTCGTTTGACTTTTAACATTGGCATTGGCATGGAGATAGAATCAACATTTTTGGCTAAACCTAAATACACATAAGAACAAAATAGATTATAGCGTAACAATGTGGTTTTTATTAAGTACGAAACAATAAACATAAAAATAATGTTTGCGGGAATGGGATACGCCGAATTAGCTTGTTGCCTTCATGGTATTGTAGTGATCAATTTAGCTGCGCAGTCCATAAGCAAAAATACACTTGGCAATACGGTATAGTTATCTTCGGGAATCAATTCGATAATATTGATCTCCCCTATTTGATCTTTGCTTTTGCTCGTTTTGATTTTGAAATAAATTTCACTTAATAAGACCCTGATTGTTGTTACAAACAAAAAAACTATACATCCTCGAATATATGCATTGTCATCCCCGAATATATGCATTGTCATCCCCGAATATATGCATTGTCATCCCCGAACGTTTTTATCGGGGATCCCTTGTTCAACGAGATCCCCACCTTCGTGGGGATGACGGATATGGCCTGCGTAGTGATGGCGAATATGACCTGCGAGGAAATGGCAAGCACAGATTAATAACTAATTTCATAAACAAGTTTTTATTTAGTCACTTTGATCTTTTCAATCATATCCAAATCTGGGTAGGTAGAATTTTCATCCAAACGAAAATCAAGTTGTACTAAATTATGTTTAGATACTTCATTCAAACTTTTATATTGCCATTGTTTTAAAGCTGTTACGGCAACCCTGTCAAAAACATAAGCGGGTTCGCCTTTCACCACCTCAACATTTTGCACACTACCGTCAGTAGCGACATCAAATTTAAGCACTACCGAACCTTCAATATTTTCATTTGCAGCTTTAAGTGGATACCTTGGCTCTACACGCATAATAGGCTTAACGGCTTCTTTTACTTTAGGTGGTGTACGGTGTTTTTGTTGGTGCGAGCTTTGTTGACCATTATTCCCCATCACGCTACTTAAGTTTCCGGCGTAACTTAGCCCAGACAATAACGTTACTGAGGTTGCTACAACCATTGCCAAACCCAAGGTTGTTGCTTGTTTATTTGCTTTAATTTGCTTAATTCGTTCAAACATAAGATGTTTATCTCCGTATTTTTTAAAAGATAGTTGAGCAAAAGCCAATGGCGGCGCATTTTCAGCCGCCACTAACAATGCTTTACTGTAGTTGATCCTGCTTTGTGTCTGTTTGCGCGCCAGAACAGTTTGGTCACAGGAAATTTCTTGGTCTTGGCGAAAGCTAAAATATGCCAGCCAAACCAAAGGGTGGAACCAAAATAACGCTACGCAAGATAACGCTATAAAGTTCCAATAAATGTCATTGCGATCAAAATGACAAATTTCGTGTTCCAAAATCAATACTTGTTGATCTTGGTTGTAAATTTCAAAAAAGTTTTCAGGTATAACCAATTTTTGCTTAAAAAAGCCAATGAGCATAGGGCTATACGCTTGGCTCGATTGGTAAACATCAAGTTGCGAAGGAATAACAAGGGGTAAATTATGTTGAGCTATTTTGGTTAGTTGTAACTTTTCACTAAAATTAACATGGCTTACCAACCATAGAGCAATAATGACTCCCGTACCCACAAACCACAGCCAAATAAAATTCAAGGTATTAATTACCGACACTTGTTCACTTGGTTTCACCAAATAACGCTGAATTTCAGTTAACTCAATATTATTAACTGTTTGCCAAGGTAAAGGAATAAGGTAGCTTATTAAGCCAAAGGGCACTAACAACCACAAGGCATAACTGACTCTGACGCTCAGTTTATGCGCGATAAAATTATGCGATAACAATAACACCAAAAGTAATGCGGTTAACGGCAGTAATGTGTCAATTAAAGTATTTACCATCATTGCCCCCTTTATTTGTTACTTTGTGTTTGGTCTGAATTTTCTTGTTCCCAACGAGCGATCACCGCTTTTAATTCATTAATATCATCTTTTTGTAAGGTACTATGTTTTGCAAAACCTGCAACTAACGGTGAAATACGGCCACTGAATAGTTTTTCAATTAAATTCTTACTTTCTTTAATGGTATAGTTTTCACGTTCCAATAAAGGACTATACAAATAATGGCGTTGCTGTTTTTCAAAACTAATAGCTTCTTTTTTAACTAAGCGGGTGATCAGTGTTTTCACCGTTTTTTCATGCCATTGTTTTTTTTGATTAAGACGTTCGATGATCTCATGCGCACTGGCGGGATAGTGTTGCCATAAAGTTTCTAACACTTCAAATTCTGCGTTACTTATATCCATAGTCATTATTACTCTTAAGTTACTATCAACAGTTACAAATAAAGAATTACACCTGTAATCTTCATTAAAGATTACAGGTGTAATTCATATTGTCAACACTATTTTTACTGCTGCACTAAAAGGTCAATGAGTAATACGCTATAAATACGATCAAGCACCTATGATTAAAGCACTGAAATAATTGACTTGCTATACACAAACACCTAATATCTTGTTTTAATTTTTGTTGGTTAGGTTAGTAAATAATGAGATTTTTCTTAGGTTTGAGTATCAATATCTTGTTTCTTTTATCACTATCTTTTAATACTCAAGCAGCAGAGCAAGAATCTTCTGCTCTATCTCAAGACACGACTGATAGCACCACTAAAAAAACCGCTTATATTGCTGATGACTTATTTATTTTTATGCATAGCGGTGCCGGCAAACAATATCGTTTGTTAGGCAGTATAAATTCTGGTAGTCAAATAACCTTAATTAGCAACGTAAAAAATAATTATCAAAAGATCATTGATGACAAAGGGCGCACCGGTTGGGTTGAAAGTAAATTTATTCAATCGTCACCAAGTTTACGTACCATCATTGCCGAATTAAATGCGCAATTAGCCAGCAAAGATGAGCAAAATGATTTACTCGACACTGAGTTATTAACAATTAAAGATCAAATAAACGTACTTATAAAAGATAAAACTGACTTAGCATTACAACTAACCAACACCAATAAGCAATTAGCCTCTGCCCAAGCTAAATTACAGCAACAGAACAGCGCTATTAAAAAACAATGGTTTTACAATGGTGCAGTAGTGCTAGGAATAGGCTTGATTTTGGGTTTATTATTGCCTCGTTTAGCTGTTCGCCGTCGTAGTTCAATGGATAGTTGGCAGTAATTAAAATTACTGCGCAGCAAATAAAAAGCGATAATTATTATCACTTGTTCTTATTCCCTATTTCAACTCAGGATTTTTCGTGAAATTTTTACAACTCTTCATACTTTTTTTTATCCTAAATTTTACACTTAATGCTGAACCATGGATCAACACGGGTGATCTTTATGTAAAAAATGATATCCAGCTACTTGCCGATAACAACCTTTTAAAAATCCCCGTCAATCACTGGCCATTAAACTGGAGTGATGTTGCACAAGATCTAACGCAAATAAATCCCGTAAATTTACCTCAAAATTTATTGATGAGTTATCAGCGAGTAATGTTTTATTTCAATCAAGCCAAACAAAAACATCAGCCAACCAAAATTCGCATCGCTATTGCGAATAAAACACCTAAATTTCAGTACTTTGGTAGTAAACAAAGAGAAAAAATAGAGCTGAGCACAGCAAGTAATTTTATTCAGGGTAATTTTTCGGCAAACATTGCCATTCAACAAGTACAATCTCCCCGTGATGGCAAAACTTTTCGTTTAGACAACTCATATATTGCTTACAAATTAGGAAATTGGAACATTGTTGGAGGTGCTGTACCTATGTGGTGGGGTCCTGGTTTGGATAGTGCCTTATTAATGTCGAACAATGCCAGACCAGTACTAGGCGTGGGCATCAATAGGCAAAATGCTTTAGCGTTTGAAAATAAATGGCTTAGGTGGATAGGACCTTGGTCATTCACTAGTTTTTGGGGCGAATTAAGCAAAAACCGAGCTATTCCTAATACAAAACTGTGGAGCAGTCGGTTAAGTTTTCGTCCAATAAACTCATTAGAAGTTGGTTTTTCTCGCTCAACCATGTGGGCAGGTAAAAACCGTCCCAGTGGTGTCAGTGACTTCTTAAAAATAGTTATTCCTAATGAAAGCGCCAATGATGATTCTCGCTCACTTGAAAATGTCAATGATTTAGCCAGTTTTGATTTGCGTTGGCATGGACAATTTTTAAATCATCCTATCAGCGTAAATTATCAAATGGGCTTTGAAGATTACGCTTCTATCATTCCCTCAAAACGAAGTTACCTGTTAGGGTTTGATACCGATATATTCGATGAAAATAGTTTCTACAAACTGTTTATAGAAGCGAGTGCCACCTACTTAAACACCTGTGAATGTATTTATGAACATCATATTTATAAATCAGGCTATACCTATCGTGATCAAATTATTGGCAGCACTTTTGGTAAAAACGCGCAAACAATTAGTGTGGGTATTATTGCTCAACCTAACAATGATACTTATTGGCAAAGCCGTTTTAGTTACATAGAACAAAATCTTGATAATAAACACGCTACTTTTAATGAGTTGAATTCCGACAATTATGCCGAAATATATCAACTCTATTCGAGTTACCGTTTTGTGCTATTAGATAGCCGCTGGGAATTAGGGCTTACTATACGCAATAGTAAAAACACTTTAAAATCAACGAATGATGCAGAAATTTCTTTGAGTTGGGAATATAAGATAGGCAAATAAACTTAACATAATTAAACACTACTCGAACAAGTATCCAACAACAAAATGACAGATTTCACAAACAATAATGGATTAACTTATACCAAGTTGATCAAGTTTCATTTGACAAGCTCTAGGAAAATACGTTATTAATACACCATAAAATTATTTAGTTAAATTTAAACAGTCATTAATATCGAAATAAAGATGATTAAAAACAGCATTAGCCGCATTCAAATTACCCTCCTCCTCGCATTAACCTTGCGCGGACGATTTGCTATTGCTTAAAAATATTATTTAACTAACACAGCTTATCGAAAACCCGCGCTAAACACGCGGGTTTTTTTATATCCGCATTTTAGCTAGAAGATTAACATTAGGAAACGACATGAACACAGCGGCAACTAAAACAAGCAATGCGAATAACAAAAATGATAATGTGATTATTTTTGACACCACCTTGCGCGATGGTGAGCAAGCGTTAACAGCAAGTTTATCAGTACGTGAAAAGTTACAAATTGCGCAGGCCTTAGAGCGTTTAGGTGTCGATATTATGGAAGTGGGTTTTCCGGTCTCTTCGCCCGGTGATTTTGAGTCGGTACAACAAATAGCTAAAACCATTAAAAACTCTCGTGTTTGTGCGTTAGCTCGCGCCGTTGAAGGAGACATAAAAGCTTGTGCTGACGCACTAAAAGTTGCTGATCAGTTTCGTATTCATACGTTTATTTCAACGTCAGATGTGCATGTACAACAAAAGCTTCGCAAAGAATTTGCCGATGTTGAAGCCATGGCAATTCATGCAGTAAAGTATGCGCGAAACTTTACTGATGACGTCGAATTTTCTTGTGAAGACGCTGGTAGAACACCCATTGATAATTTATGCCGCATGGTTGAAGGTGCGATTAAAGCGGGTGCCACCACAGTTAATATACCCGACACTGTTGGTTATACATTACCGTTTGAATTTCAAGGAATAATAACAAATCTATTCAATCGAGTACCAAATATAGATCAAGCTGTTATTTCAGTACATTGTCATAATGATTTAGGGCTAGCGGTAGCTAATTCGATGGCTGCGGTGCAAGCAGGTGTTCGCCAAATAGAATGTACCGTAAATGGCATTGGTGAGCGCGCCGGTAATTGTTCGTTAGAAGAAATAGCGATGATCATCAAAACCCGTGAAAGTTTATTGAATGTTCACAGCAATATCAACCATCAAGAAATTGCTCGTACTTCAAAGCTAGTCAGCACTTTATGTAATATGCCGGTACAATTAAACAAAGCCATTGTCGGTGGCAATGCCTTTAGCCATTCATCAGGAATTCACCAAGACGGAATGCTAAAAGCGAGCAACACTTATGAAATTATGACTCCAGAAAGTGTTGGGATCAGTAAAACCAAATTGAATTTAACCTCGCGCAGCGGTCGCCATGTTATTAAACACCGTATGGAAAGTTTAGGTTATCAAGAAAATGATTACGATTTAGAAAGCTTATATACAGATTTTTTGACCCTTGCTGATAAAAAAGGACAAGTGTTTGATGATGATTTAGAAGCATTGGTATTTAATTTACAACAACAAAATCAACAAGACTATTACGCTATAGAGCAGCTAAATGTGCAATCCGGTAGTGGCGAATTCTCTACCGCCAGCATTAAATTAACCTCAGGTAAGGCAAGTAAAGAGAGAAGTAGTCAAATAGTTTCAGCAACAGGTAATGGCCCAGTTGACGCACTATATTGTGCAATAAAGCAAGCGGTTGAATTTGATTTTGAGGTCAGCGATTATAAAATTTCCAACAAAGGCTCAGGCGAAAATGGCTTAGGACAAGCAGATTTAGTGATCACCTGGCAAGGGCGTAATTTCCACGGTTATGGCTTAGAAACAGATGTAATTGAGGCTTCAGGCAAAGCATTAATATATGCATTAAACAGCATTCGACGCGCGATGACCATTGCTGATTTAAAAGAAGCAAAAGCTCAACAAGTATAATAATTTAACGTGACTATACACTTGACTCAGGATCGTATTTAAATCGTCATCTTCGAGACGCTTTTATCGAAGATCTCATGTTTTTTTGCTGTAGATTACCGCTTAAAAGACTGCGGTAATGACGAACATGAGCCAGGGCAAAGATGAACCTGAGCCAAGTACATAGACATATAATAATTTAATAAAACATTTAACAAGGTAGACCAAAAGCATGTCGAACATAGCAATATTAGCCGGTGATGGTATCGGCCCAGAAGTAATGACAGAAGCGGTAAAAGTATTAAAAACAGTTGCCGATAAATTCAATTTTTCACTGAATTTCAACCATTACGATGTTGGAGGTTGTGCTATTGATAATCACGGCACCGCACTGCCGCAAAGTACCATTACAGGGTGCGAGCAAAGTGATGCGATATTGTTTGGCTCAGTGGGCGGACCAAAATGGAGTGATTTACCACCCACCGAACAGCCAGAGCGCTCCTCTTTATTAGGTTTACGTGGCCACTTTGGTTTATTTTGTAACATGCGCCCTGCACAGCTACAAGCAGTAATGTCATCACTTTCACCTTTACGCAGTGATATTTCACAAACAGGTTTTGATATTTTAGTGATGCGCGAGTTAACTGGCGGTATTTACTTTGGCGAACCTAAAGGTCGTCATAATGCGGGCACAGCTGAAGAAGCTGGCTTTGATACCATGATTTATTCTCGCTCTGAAATTACTCGTATTGCTAAATTAGCGTTTGCAGCGGCGAAAAAACGCAATAACAAGGTAATTTCAGTAGACAAAGCTAATGTTTTATCCAGTTCAGTTTTATGGCGAGAAGTGGTGATAGACGTTGCAAAAGATTATCCTGATGTTGAGTTAGAACACATGTATGTCGATAACGCCGCGATGCAATTAGTGAAAAATCCTGCACAATTCGATGTCATGTTATGTGGTAATTTATTTGGTGATATTTTGTCAGACATTTGTGCGATGATCACCGGCTCGATGGGCTTATTACCCTCGGCGAGTTTAAACGAACAAGGCTTTGGCATGTATGAACCTGCTGGTGGCACCGCACCAGATATTGCCGGTAAAGGTATTGCTAACCCCATTGCCCAAATTTTATCAGCTGCATTATTACTACGTTATAGCTTAAACCAAAATGATGCTGCCACCGCTATTGAAAATGCCGTAGCACAAGCGTTAGATCATAATATTTTAACTGGCGACCTATTAACTCCCGAGCAAAAAACACAACACATTAAAGCAGTTTCAACCGCTGAAATGGGCGATCATATTTGCCAATTTATCAGCCAAGCTTCTTAGGAAAATCAGCAATGACAGCATCAACAAAAAATAACAGTAACACCGCAACAACCTTGTACGACAAATTATGGCAAAGTCATTTAGTTGAGGTTTCTAATTCGCAAGCGATTGAGGGCGAAACTCCCTTAATTTACGTCGACCGACATTTAATTCATGAAGTCACTTCGCCACAAGCGTTTGCCAATTTAAAGTTTCATAATCGCCCCGTTCGTCATCCTGAACGTACTATTGCGACAATGGATCATAATACTTCAACGCGTTCATTAGAAATAAATGCCGCAGGAGAAGGTGCTGCTAATCAATTACGTACCTTAGCAAAAAACTGTCAAGAGTTTGGTATTGAATTATTCGGCATTGGTCACAAAAACCAAGGTATTGTTCATGTTATTGGACCTGAATTGGGCTTAACACTGCCGGGAACCGTTATTGTGTGTGGTGACTCACATACAGCAACTCACGGGGCATTTGGCGCACTAGCTTTTGGTATCGGCACTTCAGAAGTAGAGCATGTTTTTGCCACCCAAACATTACGCCAAACTAAAGCTAAAACCATGAAAATTGAAGTTAATGGTCAAGTGGGTGCTGGCATTAGTGCTAAAGATATTATTTTAGCGATTATTGGCGTAACCGGCAGCGCTGGCGCAACAGGTTATGTGGTTGAATACACAGGCCAAGCTATTCGCGCATTAAGCATGGAAGAGCGCATGACCGTGTGCAATATGAGTATTGAATTTGGCGCGAAAGCCGGTTTAATTGCCCCAGATGAAACCACTTTTGCTTATGTTAAAGGCCGTGAATATGCCCCTAAAGACGAATTATGGCAACAAGCGGTAAACGACTGGAAAGCCCTTAAATCCGATAAAAATGCAGTATTTGATGCGGTCGTTACTCTAGACGCAAAAAACATCAAAGCGCAAGTCACGTGGGGAACCACTCCTGGGCAAGTTACCGCTATTGACAGCAAAGTACCTTCGCCTGATGATTTTAAAGAGGCGGTTGAAAAAGAATCTTGCCAAGCTGCACTTACGTATATGGGCTTAACCGCAGGAACACAAATAACCGACATTGAGATCAACAAAGTATTTATTGGCTCTTGCACTAACTCTCGTATTGAAGATTTACGCGCCGCTGCTGCGGTAGTTGAAAAATATAGTACACAGGGCAAAAAAGTATCAAGTAAAGTTGACGCCATCGTAGTACCGGGCTCTTATCGTGTAAAAACACAAGCAGAACAAGAAGGCATAGATCAGGTATTCATCAACGCAGGCTTTGAATGGCGCTTACCCGGTTGTTCAATGTGTTTAGGCATGAATGATGATGTATTAACAGTAGGTGATCGCTGCGCATCAACCAGTAATCGTAATTTTGAAGGCCGCCAAGGGCGAGGCTCGCGCACCCATTTAGTGAGCCCAGAAATGGCCGCCGCCGCCGCAATTGAAGGTCATTTTGTTGATTTAAACGCCTCATAAATACAAAATTTAAGGAACACTCATGGAAAAATTCACCGCCCATACAGGTTTAGTCGCACCATTAGATATTGCTAATGTCGATACTGATCAAATTATCCCAAAACAATTTTTACAAAAAACTACTCGCACAGGGTTTGGCCAACATTTGTTTCACGACAGCCGTTATCTAGATAACGCAGGTACTCAAGAAAATCCTGACTTTTTGCTAAATAAACCACAATATCAGGATGCTAGTATTTTATTAACTCGTGAAAACTTTGGTTGTGGTTCGAGTCGCGAACATGCTCCATGGGCATTAGAAGAATTTGGTTTTAAAGTAATTATGGCTCCGAGCTTTGCTGATATTTTTTATGGCAACTGTATCAACATTGGTTTATTGCCAATAAAACTACCAGAACAACAAATTAATGAATTATTTTCTTACAGCCAGCACAGCGAATTAACGCTATTAGTTGATTTAACTCAAAATACTATTGCAACTATTACAGCTAATAATGAAAAACATGTCTATACTTTCTCCTTGGATAGTTTTCATCAATACTGTTTAGAGCAAGGTATCGACAGTGTTGGTTGGACTTTAAAAAAATTAGACACCATTAAAGCATTTGAAGCAAATATGCCTGCATGGCAATAACGGCTGCCTCTTCAAATAGAAAGGTATAGCTGAGCCATTTTAAACAAAGCTCAGCTTACCTTGGGTGATTAATTAATCATTAATGGTATTGAATAATTATGACAACTCGCCAAGAAATTCCAATCAAACACTTAAAACAAGGTATGTATGTTGTTGAAATCATCAAAAAGCATGGTTCCGTTAATGTAAAGTCTGAGGGCTATATTTTAAATAACGCCACCATTGAAAAGCTAGCTAAGGCTGGTGCTGATCGCGTTATTATTGACCCTTCAAAAGAAAAATCTGCTGAGAAAGTAACAAAATTCAACGAGAAAAAACAAAATCAGAAAAAAGAAGAAAAAACAGAAAAGATCCCTTTTGATGTAGAAATGAGCAAAGCTAAAGTTTTATATGATGATGCTAAAAATTTACAAAAAAAATTATTATCATCGATCACCAAGGGCAAAGTGCTTGACATAAAAGAGGTTCAACAAAGTACTAACGCTATGGTTGACTCTGTTTTTCGCAATCAAGACGCGCTTGCTTGTATGTCACGACTACGCTTTGTCGATGAATACCTAGTTGAACATTCTCTTAATGTTTCTATTTTAATCAGTATTTTTGCCAAACATTTACATTTTGAAAGAACTGTTATAGAGCAACTTGCACTCGGTGCTTTTTTACATGACATTGGCAAAACACTAATTTCTGCCGAACTATTAAGTAAAAAAGAAAGCCTGACCAACAAAGAATACGAGCAAGTTAAAGAACATGTGAATTTAGGCGTAAAATACCTAGAGACTTGCGAAGACATCTCTGATATTGCCTTAATGATGGTAGCCCAACACCATGAGCGCCTTGATGGTAGTGGCTATCCAAAACAATTATCAGGTGAAGCAATATCTCAATACGGCAGAATGATCGCCATTGTTGACAGTTATGATGCCATGACTGCTGAGCGCCTTTACAAAAAAAGTGTGCATCCTGTAAAGGCTTTTAAAATACTAATTTCAGATGCTAATAGTAGTTACGATGAAGAATTAATAGAACAATTTATTCAATGTATTGGCGTATATCCGGTAGGGACTTTGGTGAAATTAAACTCCGGAAAATTAGGTTTGATCAGCCAACTCAATAAAAAACGTCCGCTCAATCCTTTTGTGCATGTTTTTTATAATACTCGTTTGAACCAAGCTATTCCTATGGCTGAAATTGATTTGAGCAAGTCAAAATATCAAGATCAAATTGATCGCTGCATCAAGCCTGAAGATTTCAAACTGGATTTATTGAAGTTTTTTGGCAAAGCTTTTATTGATTAACATTGTTTAAAAAAGCGATATTATTTTACCATGACGAAAGCGCCGACATACTAAACTCTTCGCCTTGAAAATTAAGAATAACTTGCTGCGGCAAAATCTTTTCTAAACTTAAATTTTTAGCAATTTTTCCACCTTCATAAATATCTTTACCGTTAACTCGAACCCAACCTTGACCATCACTTGCGTACATATGCATTTCAAATTTCAAATTAGGTAATTCTTTTTGCAACCAAACCGGCATATCCGACAAGGGCTTGATATTATTATAATTAATCGTTATTTGCTCATTTTCAGTACTTTCACTAGGTGTTTCATCAATTGCTTGCTGAAAGGTTTTTAACAAGTCATTAGAAACTCCATCAACCGCTTTAAGCTTTATTCTCTTAGCAAAAATATTGTTACCATTGTGTTGCCGGCGATATTCTTCACTCTTGTAGCCTAAAATTAAAGGTTGTTGGGTTTGAAATTCATCCATTGCTAAAGCTTTTTTCTCTTTAGGGATAAGATTAATTTTAGCTATTTTGGCTTTTTCAAGAGCGAGTTTTAACGTGGTATTTTCAACGACTAAATACATGGGATCAGTAACAGCTGCTTGTTCAGCCGTTGTTGCTACTTTGGGTGTTGTTATTTTGTTGAAATCTTGTTGTTGTTTTACAACTAACACAGGGTTTAAATCTTGCCCTTGCTGTTGACCATACCACACGCCTAAACCAAGCATAGTTGCCAACACCATAACAGCTGCGGCTATTTTTATTGGTGTTTTATGCCAAAAACCGGTCGGTTGATATTCTTCACCTAACGCTTCACTTGAGGCATTAATCACCGTTTTTTTATCAACAATAGATTTACTCTCACCATAAGCTATCCACAATGAACGATCGCATAACAAGTTAATCAATCGTGGTATGCCTTGTGATAATTGATGGATCATTACCACCGCGCGTTGATCAAAAATAACGCGATAGCAATCAGCTACCGACAATCTATGTTGAATATACTGAGCTACTTCGTGTTTATTTAACGGCATTAAATGATAACGAGCAGTAATACGTTGTGCTAGTTGACGTAAGTCTCGACGTTGTAATAACTGCTGTAATTCTGGTTGGCCAATTAAAATTACTTGTAAAAGTTTTTTAGTGTTAGTTTCAAAATTAGTGAGTAATCTTAGTTGCTCTAATACTTCGGCTTGTAAATGTTGTGCTTCATCAATGATCAATAATGTATCAATATTAGCTTGATGATTTTTCAGTAATTTTTCTTGAATTTTATCGGTCAGTGTTTTTAACGTTGCACCAGTTTTGCGATAACGCACTTTTAACTGATCGCAAATAGTCGCCAGCAATTCTTGGCTCGACAAGGTAGGATTAAGAATAAAGGCAGTTTGTGTATTTTCCGGCAATTGTTCCATTAATCGACGGCTAATGGTGGTTTTTCCCGTGCCTACTTCTCCGGTAAGCAAAACAAAACCACCCGTCGTACCTAAACCATAGGTTAAATGTGATAACGCCTCACGATGACGATCACTCATAAATAAATAATCTGGGTCGGGGGCAATTGAAAACGGTAAATCACTTAACGCAAAATAACTGGTATACATGAGCCAACTTCATTAAAAAAATGTAAATAACCTCGCCATTATTCCATTTCAACACGCTGCTGTAAAACCTCAATTTAATTTATGGTAAACTTTAATTAATATTGCTGTAATTTGTTAATTTATTATGTTTGCACCCTACCAAAACTTACCCTTGGATATCTACCTAGTCGGCGGCGCAGTGCGCGACCAATTATTAAACCGTCCAGTAAAAGATCATGATTATTTAGTGGTAGGGGCGAACTCTAAACAAATGTTAACCCTTGATTTTATTCCGGTAGGAAAAGACTTTCCGGTATTTTTACATCCAAAAACTAAGGCTGAATTTGCCCTTGCCCGTACTGAACGAAAACAAGGCAAAGGTTACACGGGTTTTACTTGTTACGCTAAACCAGACGTAACTATAGAAGAAGATTTATTACGCCGCGACTTAACCATTAATGCCATGGCCATGAATAGCGAAGGCATAATTATAGATCCCTACAATGGCCAACAAGATCTCAAAGACAAAATACTTCGTCATGTATCGCCTGCTTTTAGTGAAGATCCATTACGCGTACTCAGGGTTGCTCGTTTTGCTGCCAGATATCATCATTTAGGTTTTACGATAGCCGCTGAAACATTACAATTAATGACTGACATTAGTTTATCAGGTGAACTTAACACACTTAGTGCCGAGCGTATTTGGCAAGAAATGAGTGCTAGTTTAGGTGACGATAATAGCCACATATTTTTTGAAGTATTGCGCAACTGCCAAGCGCTAAAACAACTATGGCCTGAATTAGATGCACTATGGGGAATTCCAAACCCTGCAAGATGGCATCCTGAAATATGTAGTGGTATTCATACCATGATGGTTTTACAACAAGCGAGTTTGCTGACCCCAAAGAATCAAAATATAAGCAAGCAAAAGATAGGCAATGAAAACATCAGTAATAAAAGTGCTCTGGCAATACGTTTTGCCGCACTTTGTCACGATTTAGGTAAAGGCTTAACTGACAAAGAAAAACTGCCGAGTCATCAAGGGCATGAAAAATCAGGCTTAGCCTTAGTTGAAAAAGCCTGTAGTGAGTTTAAAGTACAAAATAACATTAAACAATTAGCACTATTAGTGTGCGAATATCATTTGCACAGTCATAAAGCCTTTGAATTAAAAGCTAGCACCATAATTAAATTATTCAATGCCATCGATATTTGGCGTAAACCAGCACAATTGCGCGATTTTTTAACCGCCTGTGAAGCTGATTTTCGTGGTCGTTTAGGGCTAGAAAAGTCACCATATCCACAATTTGAGTATTTATTAACTTGTGCGCAAGTAGCACAAAAAGTTAATGCGAAAGAATTTGTTGAGCAAGGGTTACAAGGCATTGCGATTAAAGAGGCAATGTATAAAGCTCGCTTGAATGCAGTTAAAGCTATTAAAGCGCAAAGAGATACTGAAACAAGTTCAGCATGACGTCATGCCGGCGAAGGCCGGCATCTAATACTTTCAAACCAAGAAATCATATATACGCTAAAAACAAAAACGCTGTGTAATTTTCATTACACAGCGTTTTTAATCACTTAACTTCTTAAAACAGCTTAAAAGTTATAAGTTACTTTAGCGTAGTAGTAACCACCATTGTAATCAAATGGACCACTTTCGTAGTATTTGGCACCAAGTACACCAAATGCACTATCTTTAATACGTTGTGCTTTTTGATCAAGCAGGTTATTCGCACCAACACTGATGGTAATACTATCATTCATAAAGTAACTTACTTCTGCATCTAAAGTAACTGCAGAACTAGCATTTTGAGAACCCCAATCACTGGTGTCATCGGCATGAGTCGCATAATAAGTACCATAATAATTGGCACGTATAAATGCGCTTAAGTCTTCCCAAGTTTGCGCAATAGTAAAGGTTGCACGATGATGAGGAATACCGTCTTCTAAACGATGAACTTTACCAAGTGACGTTGTAGCTGCGTTAAATTTGTCAACTTTAGTATCATTCCAGTTATAAGCTAAACTGAACTGAGTATCACCGCCCAGTAATTCCATACCGTAGTTAGCAACAACATCTAAACCTTGGGTAGTAGTATCAAAATCATTAGAGAAGTAAGTTACCGCTGAAATCAATTCAGGATTTTGTACACCTAATATTCTTAACGCGTCATAATCTTCAGATTTAACTGAAATTTGACTAGATTGAGCAATACGATCGGTTACTTTAATGTTGTAGTAATCTGCCGTAAAGAAGAAGCCATTACTCTCATAGACCAGTCCAAATGAATAACTTTTTGATTTTTCAGGATTCAGCTCTTTACCACCATAAAATGCTGATAGTGGGTCAGTAGGCGGAGCTAAGAATGTTTGAATTAAGTCACCATTAACAATAGATGTTTGCGTATTAACGACACTTGCCTGACCCACTGTTGGTGCTCTAAAGCCAGTACTAATTGCACCACGAAATGAAAAGTCATCAGTCAATGAATATTGCCCTGTTAACTTAAAGTTTGTCGTATTACCAAAAGAAGAGAAGTCTTCATAACGCAATGCTGCTCCTATCATAAACTCATCAGTAAAATAAGTTTCTGTATCAATATAAGCGGCATAACTACGACGAGTATTGGTACCTTGTGATTCAGGACCAAAACCTTTAAAACCATGTGAACCGATACTAAAACCTTGATCAGCTAGCGGACCCGCTTTCCAAGAGGCTTCATCACCAGAGATAATTTGAAAGCTTTCTTCACGCCACTCTAAACCACCAGCAACATTCATTGGTTCTTCTAAACCAACATCAACCCCTTTGACTAAATCGAAATTAAAGGTTTTTTCTAATTGAATATAACTACCCGTTTGAAATTTATTACCGATAGGTTGATCTGGTCCTAATGAGGGATTAACAGTATTACTTAAGAAAAAGGTTGAGGCGTTACGACCAACAGACGCACTTACGTCATAATAGGCTTCATCTAAGAAACCGCCTTTAATTTCACCTTTAGTACCCGCAGTTAATGCGGTATCAACAATGTTACCGCCAAACTGTGGCGTGTAACCGCCAGGAAATAATTCGTTAAAGGCAAAACAGTTTTGACCAACAGCAGTGCTGTTATCTGCAATGGCTTGATAATTAGCTTGACCAAGCACATTACCCGTGGTGATAGCAACAGTAGGACAATCAATACCTTGACCAACACCATCTAAATCACCCACTAATAACGTAGCACCACCATCAACTGAGAAAACATTACCGCGATTATGTGGGTTACGATAATAGAAACCCCCTTCTACATCACGTTCAGAATAGTTACCAAACATGTAGAATTCGCTATCATTACCTAAATCAAGACCAATATTACCAAATACCGTAATATCATCTTTTATTTCAGGATTACCCCAAAYTTGGGCAGGATTTCTGATAGAAGTATTACCTGCAGCAGCTAAACCTGCCGCATCAGGACGTTGAACACTACGGCTGGTCGCATCAGCGTTTTTATATTGAAAACTAAAGTTGGCAAAACCATCATCAGTAAATGGCATACCAATATTACCGTCGATCACCGTTGAAGCACCATCACCTGCGTAAAACTCGCCTGATTTAACTGAAAGTGAACCGCCATCAGCATCATCTTTTAAAACAAAGTTCATTACACCAGCAATTGCATCTGAACCATATTGTGCGGCAGCACCATCACGTAATACTTCAACTTGCTTTAACGCAACACTAGGGATAACTGAAATATCTGCCCCTTGTGCGCCATCGTTTACACCACCACCTTGAAAAGCGATAACCGAGGCACGGTGGCGGCGTTTGCCGTTAACTAATATAAGCGTACTATCTGATGACAAACCACGTAGGTTAACAGGACGAATTAACGTTGCAGCATCACTGATAGGCTGTGCGCGTACGTTAAATGATGGAACGGCTGCAGCTATTTGGTCAAGCATATCGCTTGAACCAGATCTACCTAACTCATCACCACCAATTAAATCTACTGGTACTGGCGAATCGGCAATTGAACGTGGTGCGGCACGTGAACCTACTACTACAATTTTTTCTACATCGGCTTCTTTTGCAGCATTATCTGCTGCATAGGCGTGCGTTGTACCTAAGGCTGCGGCTACTGCAAAAGCTAGCGTGCCTGTACGAAATTTAATAGACATGTTATTTCCTTCCCAAATTGAACTTTGTAAGATGTTTTTTTAATGCATCTATTTATTGTTTAATGATTTTTATCATTTTTACAATATAGACACATTAAGTTATAGAACAGCTAACGCCGCTTTACAAGGGAGCAAAATATTAACATTTATGTAAAAGACCGTTTTTATTTAATTTATTAAATAAAAATTCAAAAAGCTAAATATTGTTTAAGTTTTAAAAAGCCTAATAAATACAATGGCTGCAGTAAAATAGCACCCTATGGACGTGCGAAGCTTTTCGTAGTTTATATTCATAAAAAAAGCAATTTTATTTATGCTTTTTTTTGAAAATAAATTGAACTTTTTTAAAATATTAATATTTTCTCTAATAACAATTGTTTATAGTGGATTTTTATCATTGTGTTACCAAGCTGKTTTTTAGTTACTTATTCGCAAAGTGTTTATATGGAAATAAATTATTTACATTTTTGTAATGAACTATTTTTACTTAACTTATTTTTTGCCACACCGTCATATGTAGTTGCGCGAATCGATAATTTCGAGTATTTATCTTGAGATATTGTATTATCTCTTGTTGATCAAGCAATTTAAAATCATCACTTAATAACTGCTCAACACCGCAAAAGCCGGTTACATTTTCACCATTTATTTTAAGCCCACCTAAGCGTTGTTCTTTTGCCATAGTACTTTCTTCAAAATGATAATTACTCAATAAAATTAATAAGCCATGAGTATTTATACGATGCTTGATAGTAGTTAAAAATAATTTCGGATGAGGGTTATGTTCTAATACTTGTTGTGCTAACACCACATCATAGCCAGTAAACACGGCTTTTAGATTACTTGCATCACCTTGACTAAATAGAATATTACCAGCACAAGGTAAATCATATTGCGCTAATTTAATTTCGTTATAATCAACAATTTCACCTTCATTTTCAGAAATATAACGAACACTTGCACCTTGTTGTAATTGCACCCCATGTTGAATATAGCGAGCAGAAAAGTCTATTGCGTCAATAAAATTAAAATGTTCAGTGAGCTCAAATGAAGTTCTACCAACGCTACAGCCTAAATCTAATAATTTACTGGTTGCTATAGCGTATTTTTGTGTTAGTTCTTTAACTACAAGAGCAATACGCTGCTGATAATTTTCGCTGATAAAACTAGGCGCCGTGTTTTTTTGACTATTATTTTGATCTTTCTTTTGAAAGTAGTGCAAATCAAGCTGTTGGCAAACATCGCTATCGGTTTCATAACGATTAACCTCATTAACCGGTATTACAGTCGATTTAGCACTAACGTATCTAAAGCCAGCATGTTGCATAAAATGGCGACGAAAAGCATAGCGCGCACTTTTAATGGCTTCATTTCCGGTTGAGATCCACGAACCGCCTTTAATCAAGTTATGTTTACCGTCAAAGGTAGGTGTTGAAAAATCATCATAAAGAGGATGTACTTTAAAGCCGTCATAACCGTCTATAGCCGATTCTGTCCATTGCCAGACATTACCAATAATGTCGCCAAAACCCTGTTCAACAAATTCATCTACAGGACAAGATGAAGCATAATATTCTAAATTGACATTACCGGGTGCGTCTTGCCAATTAGGTAAATCAGTGGTTATTTTTTCGCGCAAACATTGCCATTCAGCTTCGGTAGGTAAACGTATGTGATCTTCAACCTGTTGATTTTTCCAATGACAAAATGCTTTTGCTTCTAAGTAATTAACTTCTACTGGCCAATTGAGCGGCAGTGGCATTTCATTGGTTATATTTCGCTGCAAATACTCATTGTCACGCTTAACCCAAAATTTTGGCATGGTTGCCTTGCTATAACTTAACCATTGTTGGCCTTCTTCAGTCCAATATTCAGCAGTTTGATAACCATTGTCTTCAATAAACCCTAAAAACTCTTGGTTTGAGACTAAATATTTTGTGGCACAAAAATCATCAACGATCACTTTTTGTTGACCGTATTCGTTGTCCCATCCATAGGTTTGATCGCTTTCAACTTTACCTAAAACAATATTTTTACCTGTTACAGTTAGCAATGGGTTTTTAGGTGCTTTATCCGCATGTTCACACGCTTGCCAGTATTGGTATTGTTCAGCCGAGCCGATTAAATACTTTAACTCAAGCATACGCATGATCACTGAACTGGTTTCAATATGAATGCGTTCATGCTCTATACCCATTAAAATAACCCACGCAAGAGAGTCTTGCTCTATCGGTAAGCTTAAGTCCATAGTATCAATTAATTGCTCAATTAAACTTGATACTTGCAACCGATAGTCGCGCACTTCGTCAACACTAGGCCAGTCATAATGCTCACTATTAAGATCATCCCAGCTCATTTCATCAACACCAACCGCACAAATTGCTTCTAGGCGTTTATTAACTCGCTGATTAATAAATTTACCTAAAATCAATTTATTAATATAAAAAGTAGCCGTATGACCAAAATAAAAAATCAGTGGGTGGCGTAACGGTTCAGGACGTAAAAAATACGCTTCGTCAGCATTAATTAATGAAAATAAAGAATTATAAGTTGTCCAAGTATTTTGAAAATAGCTTTTTAATTCAGCCCTTTTACTGTCAACATGGTCGCCAGTTAATAAAGGTGTTTTTTGTTGCGCATTTATAATGTTCATAACTTGTTCTGCTTTAATCTTTTTTTATTGGTTTTTATTTACTACTAATGAGTCAATGACAAGACATTGTATTTAGCTAAAATTTGTTGCTTAAATTGGTCACCTAATTGTTGATCATAAACGGCTAGATGTAAGCTATTTTCTCGCTTAAGCTGTTCTACACTGCTTTCATTAGCAAGCATTTGTTGTTGTACCTTATTAATACTTTTAGGCAGCCAACTATCTTGAATGAATAATTCGATCGCGCCTAGTTTTTGTCCTTTATTATACAAAGACTTAGGTAAACTTATACTACTATGCAATGGCAATATATCTACACCATAAACCTCATCTAAATTTTTGGTGTTACTATAAAATAATTCGAGGGCATTAATTAAATTGGCTAATGCAAAAACCACATTGGCATAAGGGTCATAATGCTGGCTTGAAGCGCCTAAACGATGTTCTATTCTTGCCGTTTTTTGCCAATGGTATTCACTGATTAAAGGCTGATTATTATGATCAACCAAGAGCATTTTTTCACCCATTAATTGATTATGTTTCCCTTGTTTTAGGTACAGCGCAATACTGCCTTGGTGACCACCAGAAATATCAGTAGGTGAACACAACTCTCTTGCTAACCCATATTTACTTTTCAAAGCAAAGCGTTCAAAAGCGGCTTCTTCGGGTAAATATAGCAAACAACAAGGTAAACTGGTTTGTAAAAAACATTGTTGTAATAGTTCACCGAAATCTCTATTGGCGACAATATTTTCCCCTATTAAACTGCTTGCACTAATATTAAGTTGAATGGCATTAGGAATATGCACTGCGCGCTTGTCATCAGAAAAAACATTCTTACAATTTTGTGCTAACTTACCTTGGTCTCCTCCCCATACAACAGGTTGTATCAGAGTTTTAGTAACGCCTACTTTTGCTGCTAAGCGGGATAAATGGGTAATAACAAAATTTAAGTTATGCGCTTCTTCAAGCGGAGATTGACCGTTAAACTGGGAAACAAATTCCCATTGATTATACCAATATTCACTCACTAAGTTGCCAGCAATATTGTATTGGGAAAAAAGTTGATTTATTTGTGCGTATAAAAGCGTAGATGAAGACAAGTTATGCTCAAAACACCCTTCTAATTCAAAATGTATATGAGCAATAAAACCCAATTGTTGAATACGTGTTTGTTGTAACCGTATTATTTTTATTGCTAAATTGTTCAAATATTTAAACCACTAGCTGGTTGCATTATGATCAGTATCAACACTCGATTGATATACTGATTGTTGATTGTTGATTATTGATTATATTACATGCTTATGCACTTAGCTCAGGATCGCCATTCCCGTCTTTTAAGCAGACGGGGCATGGATGCTACATATGAGCAATGCATGGAGCATCTTGCCCTGGATCTTTGTCAAAAAACACAAAATCTTCATAAAACGTTACGAAGATATGACGATTATAATAAATACCTGAGTGATCTACATAGGCATGTTAATCTTCTAAACGAATAGTATTAATAATTTCCGTGGTTGAAACACCTTCTTCAAAATTTAACACCTTAACTTCACCACCACCAGCTAGTACCTCTTGTCCGCCCGCAATTTCATCCACTTGATAATCGCCACCTTTAACTAAAACATCAGGCAAAATATTGGCAATTAAGCGTTGCGGGGTATCCTCGGTAAAATCAACCACCCAATCTACTGCGCCCAAGCCAGCTAACACCGCCATACGTCTATCAACAGGGTTTACCGGACGACCAGCGCCTTTAAGTCGAGTAACCGAAGCATCGCTATTAACGGCAATAATTAAGCGTTCACCGAGTTTTTTTGCATTCTCTAGATATGACACATGGCCTGCGTGAAGTAAATCGAAACAACCATTGGTCATCACTATTTTTTCTCCACGTTTTTTCGCTTGTGCAACCGCCATTTTTAATTGTTCTTCACTTAACACACCAAAGCCACTTTCTTGACCTGAGTATATTTGTGCTAATAATTCAGCATCACTAACCGTTGATGTACCGATTTTACCCACGACAATACCAGCGGCAATATTTGCCAACGTACTCGCTTGTGAAAACGAAGCATTAGCCGCAATTGCTAATGCTATAGTTGCGATCACAGTATCACCGGCTCCGGTAACATCAAACACTTCTTTGGCTTGTGTCGGTAAATGCAATTCAGGTAAATTTTTACGTAATAAGGTCATACCGTGCTCAGAGCGAGTAATTAATAATGCCGAAAGATCTAATTCGGTTAATAGTAACTGTCCTTTTTCAACTAATTGAGTTTCGCTTTGGCAAACACCAACTACCGCTTCGAATTCAGACATATTGGGGGTTAACAAGGTCGCACCACAATAACGACTAAAATCATGACCTTTTGGGTCAATCACTACCGGAACCTGATGTTTTTTGGCCAAAGCAATCAGCGGCGCAATATTCGACAACGTACCTTTGTCATAATCTGATAACAGCAACAATTGATGTTGACTTATTTGCTGTTCAACACAGTTTTGCAATGGCGATTTATCTAACTCATGCAATAACTCTTCAAAATCTAAACGGATCAATTGTTGGTTGCGACTCATAACCCTGAGTTTAGTAATAGTGGGTAGTTCAGCCTGTTTAACAAAATTACAATCAATATTCATCGCTTGTAGTTTGGTCGTTAAAATATCACTTGCTTGATCCTCACCAGTAATACCTATCAACGTTGCTTTACCACCAAGCGAAGCAACGTTTAGCGCCACATTAGCAGCACCGCCGGGGCGGTCTTCATCATTATTAATGCGTACGATTGGCACTGGCGCCTCAGGTGAAATGCGCTGTGTAACACCACTCCAATACCTGTCGAGCATAATGTCACCAACAATTAATACACTTGCTTGAGCAAAAGCGGGAAGTTCTACTTTCATCATATGACCCATAAACGATATAATGCTGCTAATTCTAACACAATTAACAAAGTAGACAGCACACTGTGAGTAAAAACAAAGTATTACAACCTAATTTTAAAGCCTCTTTTCTGCTCCCTAAATATTGGTTAACTTGGCTCGGGGTTTTTATTCTTTATACTATTTCGTGGTTACCTTATAAATGGCAATTATTTTTAGGCCGAATGTTAGGACGTTTATTTTTAAAAATTGGTGGTAGTCGTAAAAAAGTAGCATTGCGTAATTTAGAGTTATGTTTTCCCAATATGAATGAGCAACAGCGCCAACAATTGCTAAAAAAGAATTTTGAAAATACTGGCATAGCACTATTTGAAACAGGCATGGGCTGGTGGTGGCCACAATGGCGCATAAAGCGTAAAGTCACCGTAAAAGGCTTAGAACATTTAGAGCAAGCAAGAAAAGACGGTAAAGGTATCTTGTTATTAGCAATGCATTACTTGACCATAGAACTAAATTGTCGTGGCATGGGTTGCAATAACCCCATGGTGGTGTTTTATCGACCGCATAATAATGAATTAATGGAATTTTTCCAGTTTAGAGGCCGTGGCCGATCAAATAAGTATATGCTAGGAAAACGTGACGTTAAAGGTTTAATCGAAGCCTTAGCTGATGGTGAATCTTGTGTTTATTTACCCGATCAAGATTACGGCCGCAAACGGAGTTTATTTGTACCTTTTTTTGCGGTAAAAGAAACAGCAACCACCACCGGCACTTTAATTTTTGCGCGCCAACCTAATGTTCTATCATTTATGATCATTCCAACCAGAAATGATGATAATAGCGGTTATACCATTGAAATAAAGCCACCATTAGATAATTTTCCCAGTGATCATGATGAAACTGATTTAATTCGTATTAACCAAGAATTAGAAAAAGCAATCATGCAAAAACCTGAACAATATATGTGGCTACACCGTCGATTTAAAACTCGACCGCACAAAGATGAGCTATCATTGTATAAATAGTTAGTTTTCAGTAAGCTAATTAAAAAGTAAAAATGGATCAATTATGAACTTTTGGGTAAAAAGATTAATTATTGCGGTAGTTATTGCTGGATTAGCATTTGCTGCCATCGATAATATCGGCTTTTTAATGTCGCTTGATGAAGAACTGTTCAGTGATGACAGCAGTGAAAACGTTGATACTAAAGTGAGTAAGGGCGTAGTTTCAACCGATGCAGCAACATTAGCCGCTAAAAAGAAACCTGATCAAATAAAAAAACCAAAAGTTAAAACAGAATCTAAAAATGCTGCGGCAGAAGGATTATCTCGTTTTTATGCGAGTATTAACCCCAGTGATTCTAAAGGACCACGGATAAAAAATGGTACCGTATTTTTACCTGATGCAACTGGCGACTTAGAAAAAATAATGCGAGCTCGTCGTAAAGTTACTCGCCCTTTACCTAAAAAATGGCATGGCACTAAAAAATCACGTTCATTTAGAAAAGGCCATACGCTTTATCAAAAGCTCACTGAATATGCGAAAGAAGATGGTTTGCAAGTTATTTGGCGGCTAAACCGCGATTTACTAGTTAAAGATCCCTTTCGAATGAATAAAGATATTCTCAAGATTGCTAACAAAATAGGCCAAGCCTTGAATGGTCATTTCGAAGGCGGTGTTACTACCTATTTTTGTAACAAGCATCGCGCCATTGTATTAATGGAATATACTAATTCGTATCTGGATAAACAATGTATTGTTTTAAATGACAAATATAAAAAATAATTAGTGCAAAAATAGTTGATAAACAGCAGCAACCAAAGCAACTTTATTCTTTAGCTTTGTGGTTAATTGCGGTTTTTCATTTTGTAATATTGCCCGATGCCCTAAATCTCGTAATTGTATATAACAGTCACTTAATAATTGTTGTTGATCGATACTTAACACCTGTATCATTTTTAAGTGCATTAATATGTGCAAATTATCTGAATAATTAACGATGTCATTAAATTTATTGGCGTAGCGCAATACTAAATATTGTACTAAAAATTCAATATCAACCAAACCACCAGCGCCTTGTTTAATATCAAAGTGATCAGCATTAGTTTTATCTATATGATCACGCATTTTAATACGCATATCGCTAACATCTTGTTTTAACTGTTGTTCATTTCGTAACTGAGTTAACACTTGATGACGACTTTGTTTGAATTGAGTCATAAGTTGTTGATGTCCATAAACTACTCTTGCACGCACCAAAGCTTGATGTTCCCATGTCCAAGCATCTTGGAGTTGATATTGCGCAAAAGTATTAATATGCACTACTAGTACCCCGGAGTTACCTGAAGGGCGTAAACGCATATCCAACTCATACAAAATTCCATTGCTCATTCGAGTATTAAAAATATGCATAATACGTTGAGCTAATTTACCATAAAAATGACTTGCTGAAACCGATTTTTTACCTTGTAGTTCACCATCAGTAGTATCATTCTCTTTACTGTCATGAACAAAGACCAAATCAAGATCAGAGCTGTAACTGAGTTCAAAACCGCCGACTTTGCCATAACCAATAACCGCAAAACCTTTATGCTCTTGCCCTATTAATGATTTTGGTACGCCAAAACGCGCACTCACTTGTTGCCAAGCAATAGTAATAGCTTCAGCTATTATTGCCTCAGCCAGCGCGGTTAAGTGTTCGCTTACTTGCACTAAAGGCAATACCCCAACAATATCACCGGCAGCAATACGCAAATGTTGAACTTGCTTAAATTGTCGTAAAGCCTCCATTTGCGCTTCAAGATCATCTTCTGGAATACGTAACATCGCTTCCCGTAATTCCAATGTATAAGCCGTTAATTTCGGCGGGTTATGCAATAATTTAGGATCAATTAATTCATCTAATAAAATAGGATACTTAGCAATATGCTCAGCTAACCATTCACTAGCATCACATAAGCGATTAAGCTGCTTAAGCGCACCTTCATTTTCATATAATAATTCTAAATAAGCAGTGCGCGACGCAATTTTGGTTAATACTAATAACACCCTTGCTAAGGTTTTTTCACCACTTTTTTTAGCATTTTTTTCGGTACCTTTGTGGTTAGCTAGGTGCCACATTAGTAAAGGTATTAGTTTATCTAATATTTGCCGACCACGACGACCAATGCCACGTTTATTCACTTCAAGATTAAAACCAACAAGTTCATTAACAACATTTTCAGCTTGCCAATTAGGCGCAAGTTGGTTAATTAATGAAAATATTGATTGATTAACGGTTTTTTGCTGAGTTTGCTGTTCAATTAAGCTATGCCAACAAACTTGCCACTGTTGATCTTTAGCTTGATGATTGGGACTTTCTTCGCCAATTAATAATGTAAACTCGCGATGAACCGCTTGCATGTGCTGTTCAATTTCAGTTAAAAAACCGCTCCACTGAGCAATATTTAATACCTGTAATAAGCGTTGTTGATCCAATTTATTATCTGGCAAGCTTTGCGTTTGTTGGTCATCAAGTGCTTGAATAATATTTTCTACTCGACGTAAAAAACAATAAGCTTGGGTTAATATATCGCAGCTTATTTGGCTAATTTCTTGATGTTCTACCAACAAAGGTAGCACCGTTAATAAACTTCTTTGCTGTAATGCTTTAACACGACCGCCACGAATTAATTGAAACACCTGTACAATAAATTCAATTTCACGGATACCGCCAGCGCCTAATTTAATATTATTTTTTAATTGCTTACGGCGCACTTCTTGGGCGATCATCATCTTCATTCGTCGCAAACTATCAATCACGCTAAAATCAATATAACGACGATAAACAAAAGGACGCAGCAAACTAGATAATTGCCCATGATATTTACTATCACCAATTAAGCGTGCTTTTAACATTGCATAACGTTCCCAGTCGCGACCTTGTTCTTGATAATAATCTTCCATGGCATTAAAAGTTAACACCAAAGGACCGCTGTCACCAAAAGGTCGAAGCCGCATATCAACCCGATAGACAAAACCATCTGCGGTAACCGTATGTAAAGCAGCAATAAGTTTTTGTGCAAGACGAATAAAAAATTGTTGGTTTTCAATACTGCGGCGGGCACCAACGGTTTGTCCAGCTTCGGGGTAAACAAAAATAAGATCAATATCTGAAGAAAAATTTAACTCTTTGCCACCGAGTTTTCCCATACCGTAAACTAACAAAGGTATAGTTTCGCCTGCGGTATTTTGTGGTTGTCCCCACTGTTTTTGGCAAAAATCAATTAACCAGTTTAATGCCGCCATGATCAACGCATCAGCAAGACAAGATAAGCGCAACAAAGATTGTTCAAGTGAGGCATTTAAACTAAGATCAGCAACCGCAATTTTAACCATTTGTTCAGTGCGAAATTGCCGTAAAATTTGCTGTAGTTGTTGCTCAGAGCTACAATGAATTAAAGTTTGCTTTAATAAGTGACTGTAGTTTGGTAATTCTTGCTGATAGATGTCGCCGCTGGTAAATAATTCAATAATTAACTGAGGTTGTTGACAAGCACTTTTAAAAACAAAATCACTTAGGGCTAGTGCTTGCTTAAAATGCGTTAATTGTTCGCTAGACAAACGGTTAGTTTTATCACTATGATGTTCGCTAAAGTATTGCCAATGTTGATCATAACAATTCGACAACTCAACAAAAGAGTTATTAAAATTGCTATTAAAAGTAAGAATATCAGTCACTATATTGGCTACCTTTTCGCTATTATTATATATAACGTTAAACTTTCCTTACAAATAATTCATTATCTATTCGTAAGAAAGTAGACATATTATGTCTACAGTGCTATTAATAATATTCGCTGATAAAATCCTTGTCTATGAAGGACATTATGACAAAACTTTATAAATTAAGCTTGACCTTTATCACACTGCTGCTGTTTTTAACTGGTTGTGGTGATCCGATAAAGGCACAAATAGAACAACAACTCCCAGTAACCCAGCAACGTGTTAAACAATTAGCCAATGCGTTAGAAAATGGTCAAGTGCGCAATGCCAATTTAATTAAGCAATATGCGCAAAAAGTTGTACAACTAAAACCTGATTTAGCGCCGCTGATCAACGAATTTAAAAAAGATGCTACCAAGAAAGGCCCGATGTTCTTAGCACTGGTTGATCGTTTAAATACCGTAAAAACTCAACCGCAAATGTTCAAAAATAGCCAAGCCATGTTTGATGAATTATTAAATATTTATCAAGCTGCTGATCCGGTTTTATATTCAGACGCGTTAAGCGACCCCCTAAATGTTTTAGCTGATATGTCTGACGGTAAATTACCTCGGGTAAATTCACTCTCTAAAGCGCAAAGTAAGCGCGCTAACAAGGCTCAAGATTTTGGCACTGGACAGCAGTTAGTCGGTAATCCAAGTTATGGTCATTGGCAAACAGGTAGCAGCGGCACCTCTTTTTGGGCATGGTATGGCATGTATTCAATGTTTGGCAATTTAATGGGACGCCCTGTTTATTACAATGATTGGGGACGTTCACGTAATTACAGTTATTACAATGACTATGGTCGCAGTCGTTATAGCTCACCAAGCCAATTAAACAAACAAACTAAACTAGAAACTCGTACCCGTAAATCTTTTGCTAGCCGTGGACAAAAATTTACTAGCCCATACGCTAAAAATAGAGCTGGGGCATCAAGTTTGTCTGGGCAAAGCAAAAGTGCACAAAAAAGTGCTAATCGCTTTCGTGCAAATAACCGTAGTAAAAGCAAGTATGCACGCTCTTCTCGTAACAAGAATGCCAGCTTTAGAAATAGTAGAACATCAACTTCTCGCGGTTTTAGACGCGGTAAATAACTTCAGATAAATTAAAATAAACCATTAGTTTACAAACAGAATATAGCGAGATACAGGAAATATTATGGATAAATTACTCAACGTGATTTCATTTGATCAACAATTACTAGCATACCTTGCTTTAGATATTGCCATTGCCATTATTTTGCTTGGCACCATGCGTTTTATTTCAGGAATATCCGCAAAAGTAAATACCACAGAAGAGCTAGCAAAGCATGACAATTTTGCCTTTGGTTTTAGTTTAGCTGGTAGCATATTAGCCTTAGGTATTGTACTTACCGGCGCCATTACAGGTGAAGCGGCAAGTAGTTTAACTGATGAAGCCATCGGCATGCTTGCTTATGGCGTGTTTGGTTTAATATTAATAAAAATTGGTCGTCTAATTCACGACAAATTAGCACTGAATAAACTAGACAAAACCAGCTTAATAAAAGAACAAAATTTAAGTGTCGGTATTGTTGATGCAGCAGGAGCTATTGCGACTGCCATTGTTATTCGTGCAGTATTACTTTGGGTTGATGGCTTAGATATTAATACTTTTATCGCTATTGCCAGTGGTTTTATCATTTCACAAGCAATGTTAGTCATTGTTACCCGTATCCGTGAGCGTACTTTTGCCAAAAACAACCAAGGTAAGTGCTTACAAAATGCCTTTATTGAAGGTCAGCAAGCATTAGCGATCCGCTACTCAGGCCAACTAATTAGTACCGCTTTAGCGGTAACAGCAGCAAGTCACTTTTTTGATTACAGCCCTGCAACCTTAGTTGAAACCTTAGTTGGCTGGTTAATTTTTGCTATTGTAATGACCTTTTTAGTGAGTATTTTAACCACCATTGCTAAACGTATTGTACTATGGGGTATTAATTTAGTTGAAGAGGTCGATGAACAACAAAACATTGGCGTTGCTAGTATTGAAATGGCAACCAGTATTGCTATTGCACTTATTTTAACTGCGTTAATGGCTTAGTATTCACAATATATACCTCCCTTGTTAGCGAGGATAACTCCTCGCTAACTATCAAATTTATAATTAGAGATCATGCTTTCAAACTCCATATTCTCAAACACTATACTCTCAAAAAGAAATCGTTTATTACTTGATGATATTCAACTAATTTTAACTATGGCTGTACTTGCCGGTTGTGGTTTAATCTACGAATATTTACTCTCTCATTACGCTGGTCGCGTACTTGGTATCATGGAAAGCACCATTTATGCAATGATCGGCTTAATGATTGTTGCCATGGGCTTAGGCGCTTTTGCGGCACGTAAAATTAAAGATGCTTTTCAAAGTTTTGTTTACTTAGAATTAATCATCGCCATTTTGGGCAGCAGCGCCATTTTAATTATTGGCGGTTTGATCGCTTTTTCGCAGTTGTTACCACAAATGCTCGCCGATACCTTTAATTTACCGCCTGACGCAATGCCACGTGGTGGTTTATTTAAACAATTAAGTAGCTTAACTTTTGGCAGCCCTTATTTTTTTGGTTTGTTGTTAGGCTTTTTCATCGGCATGGAAATTCCACTTATTGCCCGTATTCGAGAAACTTTACATCAAAAACATTTAGAACATAATTTAGGTACCATTTATGGGGCCGACTATGTTGGTGCTGGTATAGGTGCAGCAATATGGGTATTTGTGTTATTGAAACTTGATCTTAGCCAAGCCGCAGCTCTAACCGCCGCACTTAATCTGTTCGCTGGTTTCGTCTTTATTTTACGTTTTTGGTCACGATTAAAATGGCGTTATACATTAGTAAGTATTCACTTAGTATTTGCCCTTTTCATTGGTACTATTTTTCATTACGGTAATGGCTGGTTGAATCAAATGAGTAACTTACTTTATCTTGATAAAGTCGTTTATCATGATAAGACTCGCTATCAACAGTTAACTTTTACTGAACGCCATTTAGGTAATAACAAATCTCCTATTGTAAATTTTTATCTTAATGGTCGCTTACAGTTTTCATCTAGCGATGAAGCTATTTATCACAATTATTTAGTCACTCCTGTGCTAGCAGCATCAGCACGCCACGATAATATTTTAATTATTGGTGGTGGCGATGGTTTAGCATTGCGTGACGTATTAAAATGGTCACCAAAACAGGTCACCTTGGTGGATTTAGACGGTGAATTGTTAGACATATTTAAACATCCTCAACAACATTTACCTAACGAGCTAGCCAATAAAATTGCTAACCTTAACCAGTTAAGTTTGCAAGATCCGCGTGTCACTATTATTAATTCAGATGCCTTTGTCGCTATTGATGATTTGCTTAGCGCTAATAAACATTTTGATGCCATTATTGTTGATTTACCGGATCCTAGTCATCCTGATCTAAACAAACTTTATTCAGTCAATTTTTATGCCCGTTTAAAACAATTGCTTAGCGGCGATGGCTTAATTGGTATTCAATCTACCAGCCCGTACCATGCTAAAAACGCATTCATTTCTATTGGCAAAACCGTTGCAGCCGCAGGTTTCCCGCAGGTGCAGCAATACCACGATAATGTACCAAGCTTTGGTGAGTGGGGTTGGACTATTGCCGCAAAAATAGGTGCTAGTCCACAATTAAGAATAAGCAAGTTAACTAAGTTACCCGTTAAACAACAGTGGTTAACACTTAGTTTAATGAACAGCGCTTTTAATTTTCCAAAAGATTATTATCAACATAAAGCGAGTGTGCCAATTAACTATTTAGGTAGCCATACTATTTATCAGCTTCATCAAAAAGCATGGCAATCACAACAAGGTTTAGATGATGCCTATTTGCAACCTTAAAAATGCTACAAAAAATAAAATCAGTACTAGAATTAAACGCAAAAGTTACACTTTATAACAACTTTATTAAAAATTAACGACAAATAAGTTGACATATTATGTCAAGGTGCTAAATTAAGCACATCGACATAATATGTCTTTAACCTAGAAAGCTTTGATATAAAAACAAAGGATAGAGGAATAATATGAACATTCATAAAATAGCCGATCACTTAAATACTTTGGCAAACAACTCTGAAACAGGGATGATTTTTGATTGCCAACCAATTTCAGGTGAAGTTGACGTACTACAAATCACCATTATTGAACGCGAAGAATTACCTATTTTTGTTTCGGTAACCGACGATCAAATTATCGCCATCACCTATCTTTGGGGTGAAGACGAAGTAAAAACAGAAACACGTTCGTTAATGCAAGAAAGCATGCTCGAAATGAACATTCCCATGCCATTATCATCTTTTTCTAAAATTGGTGATAAATATGTCATTTTTGGGGCGTTATCTGTTAGTTCATCATTTAGTGATATTGAGCATGAGTTAACCGTTTTAAGTAATAATGCACTTGAAGTTATTAGCGATATGAGCGAATTTTTAATCTAATCCATCAGGAGAAATTTATGAGTATTTTCAAAAAGATAATGACCGCTATTCGTGGTGGGGCCAGTGAATTAGGCGAAAGTATTGTTGATGCTAATGCAACCCGAATTTTTGAACAAGAAATCCGCGATGCTGAACATCACTTAACCAAAGCGAAGCGCGATTTAACCGGTGTTATGGCGCAACAAATGGCTGCAAACCGCGAAGTTGATCGCTTAAAACGCGAAGCGGCAGAGCACGAAGGTTATGCTATGCAAGCCATGGAAAAAGGTGACGAAACCTTAGCCTTAGCGGTTGCTGAAAAAATTGCTAACCTTGAAAGTGAATTAGCAACACAACAACAAGCCCTTGATAGCTTTAGTGGCAGTGCTGATCGTTTAAAAGAGTTAGTTAAGAAAAGTGAACGTCAAGTAGGCGAATATAAACGCCAACTTTCAATGGTAAAAACCACTGAAAGTGTGCAAAAAGCCACCTCAGCCATTACGGATAACTTTTCATCAAGTAATTCAAAACTGCTTAATGCTAAAGATTCATTAGAGCGTATTAAAGCTAAACAACAGAAGTTTGATGATCAAATGAAAGCGGCTGAAGTGTTAGAGTCTGAAAACTCAGATAAATCACTTGAAGCACAATTAAAAGCAGCCGGTATTAGTGGCACCAGCGATAGCAGTGCAAATTCAGTATTAGCACGCTTAAAAGCTAAACAAAAGTAAACTGAAAAAGAATAAAAACGGGGTCTTTAGTGGCTCCGTTTTTGTGTTTCTGTAGATTATTGCCTATATATTTTCTTAAGTATGTTTGCTTAAATATATGACTTAAATTCGGATCATAAATACAATGAGTTTTTTCAAAAAAATATTTAATAAATCAACTGACGAGCAACGTAAACTAAACTCGCCAAGCGACTTAACTATCAATGATATTATCGTACTTAGCGATAGTTTTGGCCTACCTGAAAACTTACGCGCACAGCAATTTCAAGTTACCGCAGTAAACACTTATGAATTTGAAACAAATAACCAAACTGAATGGGTATTAAAAAACAGTCAAAATGATCAACTCTATTTAACCCTTGATATTGACGATGAAGTTTATCTAAAATTTTCATTAGAAATTGAAGAAGACGATGTAGAAAGCTTATTTGATTTAGATGATTTTTCCCTTATCTTTGATGAAGAAAGTTTTGAAGGAGATCAACCCGCTATATTAACACGCCAGCAGGACTCAGAGACTACTAATCAGTGGAGCAGCGAACAATATAAACAAGGTATTTTCGCACAAGTGGGCTTTTTCCATCGTAAAGATAGCCGTAACGAAACCCTTTCAGCGTATGAAGGTAAAGATGCTGGCGAACAATTCGAACTTTATCAATTACTCGATAGTGACGAATCACGTGGTATTGACGTCGAAGTATGGTCAGACGGCGATACTGATGTATTTTTAACGCTCTATCGCCCATTAACCGATATTGTTGATATGTACCCTGGTAGTTAATTAAGCAAGTTACAAAATATAGATAGTAAGGAACATTAATTTGAATACACAAAATGAAAATAAATGTTCAAAATCTAATTCTCGTTTTAACCGAGCAGGGATCGCTTTAGGTGTTGGCGTGGGATTAGCTATTGGATCTGCAACCGCAAACATTGGTGTCGGCATCGCTATTGCCGTTGCTTTAAGTGTGGTTTTTAGTCGTAAATTTAATAAATAAAATGCCTCGTATAGAGAAACCAATGAGTAGAAAAATTCCTGAGCAGTGGAGTTCGTCAGTAAAAGCAGTAAAAGCGGTGCAAGTTGCTTTTGATATTGATGAAAAAATACAGTTTGAGATCAGAAAACAAGCACTTGAAGCGGGTTTAAGCCCCTCTGATCAAATTCGCAGTATTTTAGCATTACCAACCAATCGACGCCCGAAAAGACCAAGGTTAACCGTAAGTTTATCGCCTCAAGATTACGAAATTTTGGCAGAAAAATATCAATTAAAAGCAGAACAACAACTAGAAATAAAACGCAAATTAATGGATGATTTAGTTCAACACGTTATTGATAACGACAAAAACTAAGAAAAAAATAAGCTTTTATGAAAAAAATAATACCACCTCAAAAAATAAAATCTTACTCTATCGATGAGTTTGGCGTAAAAAACTATAATACTTTTTACTTACTGATCATTACCCTAATTGTTCTTTACGCTATTATTGCCCTTTTGGCTTACCCGCTTGTTCATTTTGAAGCGACTGCCGAAAATGCCAATATAACCACCTACAGAGATGCATTTTGGGCACTACAAATGAGTGCTAGCACCATAGGATTTGGCGATTTTTATCCAGTCACCCAAGCAGGTCGAATAATAATCGCGCTAATGTTTTACATTGGTGTTGGTATGGTCGGTTTTATCGGTGCACAATTTGTAAATAAATTTGTCGGTTTTTCAGATACTAATATTAAAAACCGTGAATTGAGATATCAAAACGCCCAAATACTCAAAAGTAATCAACGCCTTGAAAAAAAGGTCGAATCTTTATTAAAGCATTTTGAAATACTCATCCAAGATGAAGATAAGCTGCTTGATAAAAGCCAACAAAAATCAGAAAAATAATAACCATCGCTGGCTAATACCGTTAATTAACGCCAATAAGGTGTCATGCTCATTGCATTCTTCCGTGAGCAGTCCAATGCTAATAATAAACTGTCTACTTTAGAATCTAACCAGTGATGAATTTTTTCAAATTGTTCACCACTAATACTGGTTAGTTGCTGCTGCAAAGTTAATAAAGTGTGTAATTCATCCATCCCCTGTTTTACATCCAACCATGGGTTCCGAAACGCAAGACGTTCACTTTTTGTATATAAACTACCGCACCAACTTCCTGATAATAAACTACGGATCAATAATTTTTGCTGACTTAAGTATTCCGGCAAAGTTAGCTTTTTGTGTTGCATTAAATTATTCATTAACACCGTTAAACTCGCTTCTAATTTATCTTGGGCAAAAACATATAAATCATTATTATGCTGTTCAGCGTTTGCTGTTTGTTGATGATTAAGCGTTAATAATAAATCAAGTAAAGCAAGTTGCATGGCATTAAAGCGTGCCGAATAAAAAAGCGCAATAACACTATCGGGATCGGGAAAACGGCTTTTTTCTACTTTTAGTTGGCTAATTAATTGTTCACTGTATGCTAATTTCTTTCGATAATTACCCGTTTTATCGGTTAGTTCTTGAAAGTATGTAGCATTTTCTACCCAAGACAACTCTTTAATTAACTTACTTAAATCACTACGAATAACTTGTACATTTTCGGGTAAATAATCTTGAAACAGCCAAAAACCATGACGAATTAACGCTAATAATTCAGTAATTTTGATCAGCACTTTTAACGACGGTTGAGCACAATAAGCATCGATCATTTTTTGTAACTGATTTAATGAAAATTCAACCCCACTCGAAAATGATTGCTCTATAGAAAAAGAGTGTTTAAGCGGGATGAGCTCTAATGGTGTAATTACCGGTAACTCTTTTACATTGGATTTATTATTTTCATCTTCATTTGCAGACTCTTTTTGTATAACAACCGTTTGTTGGGCAAAAAGTTTATAGCCCCGCGCGGCTTTACTTTTGATCCCTGGGCGAATTAAAAAGTGATCTGCCAGTAACTTAGCTAAAGCAAATAAATCTTGGGTTTTGCCATCAACCAATTCTAATTCAAGCTCACAAATAGACTCACTAGCCCCTTCAACAGTTATACAGCCCAAATCAAACACTAATTCAATTTTACTACCATTTTCATTAGTGATCAGCCAAGTAACACGTTCAAAATCAGTCGCAAATAAAGTAATTAACTGACCTTGAATTTGTGCCATTGTTTGTGCAGAAAAATGAGGGATTGATGACCAGACCTCATCAGGAAATAATGATAAATTAGGTGTCGCTTGTGTAAGCTCTACATTGTATTCAGGCCTTTGATGCAAGCCGGCAATAACCTTACCAGAGGTTTTAATGGTTTGTTCAAGTAATTTTTCACTAGAGCGCACACGTAAACCAATATCATGCTGACGCAAAATAAGATCGGCACTATCGTAATAACAATTGGCTAAATTAGCCTGTGATTGCACAAAATCTAATTGCTGACTTTTTAATAACTTAGTGACTTTTTCAACAACATTGTCATTAACTATTAAATACTTGAGTTCTATTTCTGTTGGCATAAGTGAAAAATTCATGAGCTTTTTGGTTAGCTTACAAAAGCTCTTGCCATGTCGCAATAAATTTCACTAACAAATATTACATACTTCACTGTTGAGTGAGCTCTTAAATATCGATAAAGCTAAAAATTGATCCACATCAAAGGTGTTGATTATAGGTGATAAAATTTGGTTTTTTTGTGGAATTACCTGATGTTAATTAAAATTCTGCTATATTATTAATAGTTGTTAGAGCCTATTAGTGTGATCGCTTCGTAAAAATCACCGTTTTCCGTAAGTAAAAAATCAAGGATGAACTTTTACAAGAACATCATTGAATAAGATTAAGACTCCTCTTGCTTCAGAATTATTATACAGAACCAATAAAAATGGTAGAAATCGAGTTGAACAGGATAGCGAATGATTAAATCTAATAAAAATACAATTCTCATTGTTGATGATGACCCAATGTTTTTACTAACACTGCGGCAGTTTTTTGAAAAAGAAGATTACCATGTAGAACAGGCCGTAAATGGTAAGGAAGCTATTGCCATATTCTCAACATGTCAACTGAGCTGTATCCTAATGGATGTAAAAATGCCACTGATGAATGGCTTCGATGCATGCCGTGCGATCAGGGCTTTACCTGAAGGTGATTCAGTACCAATTATTATGGTAACCATTAAAGACTCTGAAACGGTAGTTGACCAATGCTATGAGGTTGGTGGCTCTGACTATATCAACAAACCCATTCATTGGGCTGCATTACGTAATCGCGTACGCAACCTTATTGCTAAAAATAGTGCCGAAAAAAAAATCAAAGAGAGTAAAAATAAATTAAACAGAGCGCAAGCAATTGCACACATGGGAAATTGGGAGCTTAACGGGATGGAAAACCAGAGTCTGAACTGCTCTGATGAACTTTTTCGTATCTTCGAAATTACCCCAAATAATACTAATGCAAGTTTTGATATTTTATTACATAAAGTTCACCCAAAAGACAGAGCTATAGTCGATGAAGCACATACACACGCATTAAAAACTCAGGAAACATTTAGTCTTGAGTACCGCTTGTTGATGGCTGATGGGCGTATTAAATGGGTGCTTGAACAGTGTAAAAATATTTTTACTAACGATGACAAACCACTGCATTCTATGGGTACTATTCAGGATATTAGCGAACATAAAAAAGCCACAGAAAGTCTACAGTTAATTTCCCAACTCAGCGCTAGAGCAGCAGGAGAAGGTTTTTTTCAAGCGCTAATAAGTGCATCGGCCAAAGCCTTGGGAATTAAAATTGCTTTTGTGACGGAGTTACTTCCGTATACTGAAGCAACAGCGAAAACGCTGGCCTTGTGGGTTGATGGAAATATCCTTGAAAATATTGAGTACCCTCTTGCTGATACGCCTTGCGAAAACATTTTAAATGGAAAAGTTATTGGTTTTTCCAAAGGTCTTCAACAATTATTTCCGAAGGATAAGTGGTTAGCCGATGTTAATGCAGAAAGCTATGTTTGTATTCCATTTATGGATGACACCGGTCATGTTATCGGCCATATGGGCATCATGGATGACAAACCGATTACCGATCAACAAAAAATCATCAATATCATGCGTATTTTTGCAGATCGTGCTACGGCTGAATTAAAACAAAAACAATCCAATGCTTCTTTGCATAAATTATCTCAAGCACTTAAGCAATCTGGTGAATCAATTATTATTACTGACAGCGATGGTATAATTGAGTACACCAATCCTGCTTTTACTCAAATTTCTGGATATAACAAGGAAGACACTATTGGAAAAACACCAAGGATCCTCAATAGCGGCAATCAAAACAATACTTTCTATGATGCGATGTGGAAAATCATTACAAATGGCGAAGTATGGCATGACAAAGTGATCAATAAGAAAAAGGATGGTAGTTTATATCCTGCCATATTGACTATATCGCCTATCATGAATAATGCAGGAACAATTACCCACTTTGTTGGTTCTCATGCTGATTTAACTGAATTTGAAAAAATGGAACAGCAATTCCAAAAGTCTCAAAAAATGGAAGCGATAGGCACGCTAGTTGGCGGTGTTGCACATGATTTCAATAATATGCTAGCAGTCATCACCGGTAACCTTTACTTAGCAAAAAAGGAAATTCAGTTCGATACAACTATTCTGCAAAGGCTAATTAATATTGAAAATATAACCTTACGCGCTGCTGATATGATCAGTCAGCTACTTACTTTCGCGCGAAAAAATCAGGTTAAAATTGGATCATTGCCACTCACTCCTTTCATGAAAGAAACGCTAAAACTTCTTCATGCCTCTGTACCCGAAAACATTACACTACTACAAAAAATTTGTTCAAATAAGTTAGAAATTAAAGGAGATCATACACTGTTGCATCAGGTACTAATGAATCTGATCAACAATGCACGCGATGCGGTTGAACATGTAGATGAACCATGTATTACAATTGCTCTAGAGTCATTTTTCACAAACGATGAATTTCTGAAAATTCATCCTTACTTCAAGAAGCGTTCCTATGCTCATCTGAGCGTGAGTGATAATGGTTGCGGGATCTCTAATGATCAGAGAGAACATCTGTTTGAACCCTTTTTCACCACTAAGGAACAAGGTAAGGGAACTGGTCTTGGGCTATCTATGGTGTTTGGCGCAATCAAAACTCATGATGGTTTTATTGAAGTAGACAGCATCAAAAACAAAGGAACAACATTCCATATTTATATTCCCCTAATAGAACAAAAAGACACATATTCGGCGTCGTTGCAAAAAAATAGTACTTCTGAAGGGCATGGAGAATTGATCCTACTTGCCGATGATGAAGTCATGGTTCGTGAAATGATGGTAGAAGTACTGAAAACATTGAACTATAGAGTTCTACAAGCCAAAGACGGATTACAAGCCATCGAAATTTTCAAAGCACATCAAGAAGATATTAATCTTCTACTACTTGATGTGGTAATGCCGCATGGCGGTGGAATATCACTTGCCACCCAGATCAGAAAAATCAAACCAACTATCCCTGTTATCTTTTTAACTGGGTATGATAAAAATCATGTATTGGAAGGTAATAAACCGTTACCAAACAGTGGCATATTATCCAAGCCCGTGAAATTTACGATTTTGAATCAACATATACGACATTTTCTTGATTGATATGATAAACCAACTGTCTGCATGAAAAGCTTTTTAAAAGAACACTCAACAGCACATATATCACTGTTGAGTGAACTTTAAAAACCAGCCAAGCTAAAATTATTGATTATTATTAATTACACTTCTTGGCATGTTAGCATGAGTCTCAGTATTATAAAATAACGGTGTTCTCTTAGTTATTATTGCAGAACTAAGCAACCAATTCAGACCCATAAAAACGTGTGTCTTGTGGATATTAGTGGCCTACCTTCGTGGGAATGACTTATAAAATCAATCTAACATAAAAACAACAATAGTTAAGTACAACATAGTCTTTAAAATGCATAAGTATATGAAACTTAACTGGCTTTTTTACTACCACCCATACATTTAGGCGAAAGTGGTACACCATCAGAATAATAATCTTGCCATTCTTTTTCAGTGTAGGTGTGTAATGCTAAAGCATGAATTTTTTCAGCAAGCTCTTCGGCTAACACACTGTTAATAGCTCTATGGCGCTTAATTAAACGCTCCCCTTCAAATTCCCTTGATACAATAACCACTTTAAAATGCGATTCACTACCCACAGGAACATTGTGTTGGTTACTTTCGTTAACCACATCTAAATGCAATGGTGCGAACGAATTTAGCAATTTTTGTTCGATAATTGCTTCGACAGACATAATTTTTCCTCAATGTTCATTTTGTTTTTATTAGATAAAAAAATACTTGAAGAGGCTGAATTCAGTCTCTTTAAGCTACATCACTATAATATAACTTTAGTCATGATTTTTAATTATACCATCTATCTAGATGGCTAAAAAAGTAATAAATAGCTAACTTAATGTCATTATTAGTAATTTATTTTTTATTATTTTTCATCTTCTAGTTAAAGGGCAATTCTCGCTAGCTACTATCGATAAACTTTGTCACAATAGATAAAATTTTTGCCTATAAAACCAAGTCGTTAACTCATGCTAAGCCCTTTTACTATCAAGAACAAACAGTTATCTTTTCAACGTTTTCCAATAGCGCAAGTTAACCGCAGTTTACAAGCATGGGATGCTGCTGACGAATTTTTAATTAACTATCTTAATGAACAAGAATTACTCACAGATAACAATAAACACCTTGTCATTTTTAATGATAGTTTTGGCGCTTTGTCACTCAGTTGCTGTTTACAACAAACTACTAGCATTACCGACTCTTATGTTAGCCAACAAGGTTTGATTTTAAATCAGCAGGCAAATCAGCTCAACGACTATCCTATAAATTTATTAACAAGTTTAGACAAATTGCCTGAAAAGGCCGATATTATCTTGTACAAAATTCCAAAATCAAAAGCTTTGTTAATAGATCAGCTTATCCAAATAAAAATATTTTCCAATAATAATAGACTAAACAACACCTTATTTATTGCCGCAGCAAGAACCAAAGATATTCATAGTTCTACTTTAAAATTATTTGAAAAATATCTCGGCGACACCAGCACCTCTTTAGCAGTAAAAAAAGCACGTTTAGTATTTTGCCAGTTTAATAGTAAACAACAGGTCGCCAGTAGCCCAGTTACAACTTGGCTACTTGAAAACACTACTTTTAACATTGCAAACTATGCAAATGTATTTGCGCGCGAACAATTAGATATTGGTGCACGTTTTTTTATCGAGCACTTACCTACATTAGCTGAAAATTCTCAGGTGATTGATTTAGGTTGTGGTAATGGTGTTATTGGCTTGTCTTTATTAGCAAAACAACAAGCTGCTAGCAAAAATTCTGTACAACTCACCTTTATTGATGAGTCTTTTATGGCAGTAGCATCAGCGCAATTAAATATAAAAAACAACTTACCTCAGCATCAATCGCAGTGCCAATTTAGTTGTAATGATTGCTTAACGGCTATTGATGATGAAAGTGCTGATTTAATTTTATGCAATCCACCTTTTCATCAACAACAAGCAGTAACCGATCATATTGCTTGGCAAATGTTTCAAGACAGTTATCGAGTGCTAAAAAAAGGTGCCGAATTACGCATAATAGGCAACCGCCAGCTTGGTTATCATGTTAAATTAGAACGACTTTTTAAAAGCACTACTTTAATCGCAAGTAATAAAAAGTTTGTTATTATTAGTGCTATAAAATAAGCTTTTGACAAAATAATCTGCCACGATTAACAAAAAACCATCAAAAAACGCTATTAACATCAACTATCAAAAAAACGACTCTATTATGAAATTATCTATCTTTACCTCACTAGCCTTACTGTTTATTTTAAACCTAAATGGTTGCAGTACGACGAATAAAAACATGGTAATTGCACCACAGCTCAACAGCACCTTTTTGCAAATTTATCCACAAATAACCGCGTCATTAAAGGTCAGCGATGTGCGTCCAAGCATGCATACCATGCAAATATTAAAAGCAGATCAAGCAGCAGAGCTAATTAATAGCACACCAGTCATGACAACCGTTGTGCAAAAGCAATTTCAACAGCTATTTAGTCAACAAGGATTAGTTCTTGATAATGGCTTAAACAACACTGTTAACATGACTATTTTTATTGATGCAGCCTTAGTTTCTGTTGATCAAAGCTTAATAAAATATCAGGCTAAAAATGAAATTGTGCTACGTTTACAAATCATTAAAAACAAAAAAACACTCACCAAAACCTTTCGTATACATGGCAAAAGTAATGGTCCGTTAAGCGCTGACTTAGCCGTATTAGAGCGCGATTATAATCAGCAATTGGCTAAGTTAATTACCAAAATTGCTAACGATAGTGAAGTAATTAACTTCATTAAATTATAAAATAACATGCCTATGCAGATCACTCAGGTATTTATTATATTCGTCATCTTCGAGACGTTTTTATCGAAGATCTCGTGCTTTTTGAGCTAGATTCTCGCTTAGAAGGCTGCGAGAATGACGATCCTGAGCCAAGTGCATAGGCATGTAAAATAATAAACTGTAAAAAAGAGAGCCCTGATGAAACTATCATTCACCAAAACAATATTTATTTTACTAACCTTGTTTAGTCTTTCCCTATCTGCATCTACTATGAATATTGCTATTGATCCTGACAACCTCTTTCCTAAAGTAAAATTAGAAACCTCACTAGGTACTATTATCGTTGAACTTGATCGCGTAAAAGCGCCTTTAACGGTAGACAACTTTTTAACCTATGTGGTCAGTGGCGAGTATAACAACACCGTTTTTCATCGGGTTGTTCACAATTTTATCGCCCAAGGTGGCGGCTACGATAAAAATTACATCCTCAAAAAAGACAACGGGGTATTAGTTAATGAGTCTGGTAACGGTTTAAAAAATGAGGCATTTACTATTGCGATGGCAAAAGAAATGCGTCCTCATACCGCACGTCGACAGTTCTTTTTTAATTTAATTGATAACAAAACGTTAGATCCAGGACGAAAATGGGGCTATGCCGTTTTTGGCGCAGTCGTTGAAGGTGAAAACGTTGTAACTGCACTAGGTAAAGTAAAAACTCATTACGATGAAAGCTTAGGTTGGGACGATGTACCTGTTGAACCGATTATGTTAATTAAAGCGACGTTATTGCCAGCAGAATAATGAAAAACAAAAATTTATTTTACTTTTTAATTTTATTTAATCCATTGATTATATTAAATAATTATTTATTTTATCTATTTTATAACAAAAGATATACTTTCCATCTTTGACAAACCAACATATTTCTACGATAACTTAGGTAGTAAAAGTAATTACAGGATCACTCAAGGACGAATTTATTTTGGAAGAATAATAAGAGTGTTAGCCAAATAAGGTAACATAAGGGATGTATGATAATTGAGCAGTTTATCAATGACAAAATAATTCAACTTAATACCTATATAAAAGCGGTCATCAACAATTCAATTCATTACACCGAATTAGATTTATTCGTGAAAGATGTTATGGATGAATGGACGTTATTATTAGTACAAGATGAAACCCCCAGTAGCGCTCGCGAGCGTGTATTTTGGCATTTAATTCATGAAATAAGCTTGCATGGTTCACAAGCTTTGCATCATGATCTTTTCTTTCAAAGTGAAATAAATACCTGTACCGATTTTTTCAACAGCATTGGCAGTTATCCTATAGATTGCATTGGCTGGCGACCTATTGCATAACATTTATTACTCAACTATTTCCTATTTCTCAGCACAAAGATAAAAATCAACCAAAGCTAAAATAAACACAAAACACTTCTGTAACAAACAACTCTTTGATAGGCTAACCATAACTTAATCCAATTGCTGTTTTCATGTCATCAGATCATTCTTTTCGTCAAATTTTTAGTTATTTTAAAGATCGTCGTCTACTCAGTGTTTTTTGTTTTGGTATTGCCAGTGGCTTCCCTTGGGTAATGATCGGCTCAGCGATGAGCGGTTGGTTAAAAGATGAAGGCTTAAGCCGCTCTAGTATCGGTTTATTTGGACTTATTTTTGTCGCTTACAGCATTAANTTTTTTATGGTCGCCACTCGTTGATCGCATTAAACTTTATAAAGTAACACAACTATTAGGGCAAAGAAAAAGTTGGATCATAGCCACGCAAGCAATCATCGTGTTTGCAGCCATACAATTAAGCACCCTTGATGCCGCAAACCAACTCAGTTTAATGGCATTGTTTGGCTTGATTATCGCTATAGCGGGCGCGACGCAAGACATTGCTATTGATGCTTATCGAATTGATATTTTGTCGCAAAATGTTAGTGGTGAAGAAGAAGCTAACTTAATGACCGCAGGCTCGGCAATGGCAACCTCAGGCTGGTGGACGGGTTATGCTGGCTTAGGTAGCATTCCATTTTTATTAGTTGATCAACCTAATTGGCAGTGGCATGAGGTTTATTTAGTATTGGCAGTAATGATGACTATATTAATGATCACCGCTTTAATCGTAAAAGAGCCCGTTAATAACAGAGAAAGTGCGCAAGCAAATATTGAGCAAAACTACCTTAACGCTTTGCCCTATTTTGGTCATCGTCCTTTAGTTATTTTATTACTCTTACCGTTAATTTTTCTCAGTATTATTTATGCCAATATTGGTTATCCTTATTGGCCTGAACAATTAATTAGTAACGACTATCGTTTTAGTTTTTTAAGCTTATTTATTGTTATGTTGTTAGTTGCTTTTTCTCAACAGTTGAGCTTACTCAATAAAAAAATAAATAACACCACTCATAGCGAATATTCAAAACCAATAACGCACATTCATAAGCTTACCGCCTGGTTGTTAACCACCTTAGTGGCGCCTATTCAAGAGTTTTTTCAACGTAACGGCACCAAGCTAGCACTGTCTATTTTACTATTTATCTTTTTATTTAAACTCGGCGAAGCGTATTTAGGACGAATGTCGATCGTGTTTTATCGCGAAATAGGTTTTACTAATAGCGATATTGCCTATTATTCTAAGATGATCAACTGGGCGGTCACCATAGTATTTTCATTGATCGGCAGCGTATTTACTATGCGTTACGGTATTTTAAAAGGCTTGTTTATTGGCGGTATTGCCATGGCGTCAAGCAACTTATTGTTTGCGCTAATGGCAATGGTTGGCCCAGACAAAGCTTTATTTGCTTTTACCGTACTGGTTGACGGCTTTACTTCAGCTTGGGGTTCAGTAGCCTTTGTCGCTTTGCTATCAGTTTTATGTAACCGCACCTTTACCGCCAGTCAATATGCGTTAATGGCCTCATTGGGCACGTTTGGACGAGTAATGTTAGGCTCTTATTCTGGCATTATGGTCGATTGGCTGGGCGGAAATTGGTCGCTATTCTTTTTGCTAACGGCGCTCATGGTGATCCCGAGTTTGTTATTTTTATATAGCATTCGCAAACCATTAACTAAACTGATTGAGCAGCAAAGTAGTTAGTGACTGAAATGGCTAGGCGCTAATGTTTCGGTGCTAGTCCTTTCAATACTATTTTTCTAAGACTAATCTTTTCAACATTAATCTTGTTCAGCGATCCACGCTAGTTGGATCGCCTCTAATACGCGCTCGCCGCAATGCTCTGGGTCATCATCAAAACGCTCTAATGCTAACACCCAAGTGCGTAATTCAGTAAAGTGGAGTTTTAACGGATCAACCTCTGGGTGAAGTTCAATTAAATCTAATGCTATTTCTAATGAGTCGATCCAACGTAATGTCATAATAATTCACCTATTTTGAAAAACACTAATAATAAAACTTAAACAAGGAAAAGCACAAAAACAAACATAAAAGCTAAAAAATCAAATGAAACCACAGCGCATCAGTGGCGAACATAACTATAAGCCAAAACACGATTAATCGTGTTTTTTGACATAACTTACAATCGGTTTGCCACCATGTATAAATTGAAGATTTATTTCGTMTTKYSRTWTTAWYMAMMRAKAKMSRGTMMTKYWWSGRAWWGYWMYYMYKKYTATACTAAAAAAACAACATGCCTGTGCAGATCACTTAGGAACTTATTATAACCGTCATCTTCGAGACGCTTTTATCGAAGATCTCGTGTTTTTTGACGTAGATCCAAGACAATATGCTCCATGCATTGTCTTAATAAGCTGCATCCATGTAGCGTCCGACTAAAAGACCTCGGGAATGACAATCCTGAGACAAGTGCATCAGTATGAAAAACAATAGCATAAATTTAGCTAAATATTCTTTGCATTAACGATTTATCGTTTTTATTAGTACCAGTTAAAAAATTAGCACTATTACTGGTTAGTGGCGAAAAGTCATTAATATTTGGAAACTCTACCTCTAACTTAATATGTTCAAAATCACCGCTAGCAGGATTAAAGCGGTAATCTTTTTGCCACTGCTCAATATTTTCGGTTAATTGATTAATGGCATCGACAACAAATTTTACTTCTTCATCTGTTGTCGTGGGGTGAAAAGACGCCCTGATCCAACCGGGTTTTTCAGCATAATCGCCACGATTAATTTTCTCAGTAATTTTATTTGAAGTATCATGATCCACATTGAGTAAAATATGTCCGTAAGTACCGGCACACGAACAACCGCCCCGAGTTTGAATGCCAAATTTATCGTTCAGTAAACGTACCACTAAATTATAATGCACATTAGGAATATAAAATGACACTATTGCCAAGCGTTCGGTGATTGTTGGTTCTAACATCACCACGCTTTTATTAGTACTTAATTCACTCATCACATAGTGAGTAATTTGCTGCTCGCGTTTCATTATATTATCAACACCCATGGCATCTTTTACTTTAATGGCTAACGCGGTACGAATACATTGTAAAAATCCCGGTGTACCGCCATCTTCACGTACTTCAATGTTATTAAAAAAACTGTGCTCGCCCCACGGATTTGTCCATGTTACTGTGCCGCCACCGGGATGATCAGGCACTTTATTTTTATAAAGCGTTTTATTGAAAATTAACACCCCTGAACTTCCCGGGCCGCCTAAAAATTTATGTGGCGAGAAGAAAATAGCATCCAGAGTTTGCTGTGGATTAGCTGGATGCATGTCAATATCAACATAAGGAGCCGAGCAAGCAAAATCAACAAAGCATACGCCGCCATGTTGGTGCATTACTTCAGCTAACTGATAATAAGGTGTTTTTATACCGGTAACATTTGAACACGCGGTGAACGAGCCAATTTTTAATTTTCGTGATTGATATTGCGCAAGTAGTTCTTGTAAATGGGTTAACGACGGCAAACCATTTTCGTCAGGATCAACAATTTCAAGGGTAACATCACATTCATACCAAGTAGTTTGGTTAGAATGATGTTCCATGTGCGTAACAAACACTACCGGCTTATCTTCGTCATTAAACTGCACTTGATCTTGCATACGCTCTGGAATACGTAAGCCTAAAATGCGTTGGAACTTATTAACCACCGCCGTCATACCTGCACCAGCAGTGATCAAAATATCATTATCGCAAGCATTAACATGATGCTTGATCACTTTTTGTGCATCATGATAAGCATGGGTCATGGCACTACCCGTTAAATTAGTTTCGGTGTGGGTATTCGCTACATAAGGGCCTAATTGCTGAGTAATATACTCTTCAATCGGTTGGTATAAACGACCACTGGCTGTCCAGTCGGCATAAATAATAGCGAGTTTTTTTTGGTTGATTTTATGGGTTAAATTTTCACCAATAATATGCTGCCGAAATTGTTGAAAATGTTGTTGTAAAGATTTTTGCGTATTTGACATAATATCAACCTATTTGACTATTAAACACCTTTACCGATTAAACATCTGGAAGCGGTAACTCGGTAGAGCATTTGATTTCTTCCATCGCAAAACTAGAGGTAACATCAGTTAAGTTAGTTGCTTCAATAAAACGTTTGTAAAACGCATCATAAGCAGCAATATCGCGAACAATAACTCTTAAAAGATAGTCGTATTCACCACTCATGCGGTAAAAATCGACTACTTCGGGAAAAGCAGCAACGGTTGTTGAAAATTGCTCTAACCAATCTCTACTATGATGTGAGGTTTTAACTTGTACGAATACCGATACATTTAAGTCCAGCATTTGCGCATTAAGTAAGGCTACGCGTTTACGAATAACGCCGCTTTTTTCTAGCTTTTGTAAGCGCCGCCAACAAGGGGTTTTAGTTAATCCAACTTGGTTAGCAAGCTCTTCAACAGCGATACTAACATTGTTTTGTAAAATAGCAATAAGTCGCAAATCTATTGAATCTAAGTGCATTTTGTACTCAATATTTATATAAATTTAGAATTTTAACACTAACAAAATAAATATAACTTAGCTAGCGAGAAACCCTATTTCAGTTGTTAATTGATTGGCGAAATTATATTTCTGGTAAAAATTGATTTTTTTAGTAAAAAAACATGTTTTTTTGTCATTATTTTTTGATTTTACGCAAGCAACGGCTATTTTGCCGTGCAAGCATTGCAGAAAATCGTCATACTAGCGCGGTACTTTTTTAGATCATTTGAGTGAATTTATGATGCAAATTACCGACCTTCAACAAGAACAGAAAATTACACCATTATTCAGATTAGGCTTCCGCCCTTTTTTTCTTAGCGGCGCTTTATTTAGCGTTATTGCTGTGGTGTTGTGGATTTTAATTTTGAAAGGAAAAATAGCCTTACAACCATTTGGTGGTGGTTATTGGTGGCATATTCATGAAATGATTTTTGGTTTTGCTTGCGCTATTGTTGCGGGGTTTTTGCTTACCGCTGTGCAAAACTGGACTGGCACTCGCGGTATTTATGGCACTAAACTAATGTTGTTATTTACGGTATGGTTATTAGGCCGAGTGGTAGTATTATATCCTCAATTAGTCGGTAATAATATCAGTACAATTATCGACTTAAGCTTTTTACCACTGACTGCTTTTTTTCTCGCGCAGCCGATCATTAAAGTAAAACAATATCGCAATTTATTTTTTATTCCTTTACTTGGTTTATTTACTTTAGCTAATACTGAGATGCATTTAGCGGTTTATTACCCTGATACTTTTAATGTTACGTTTGCAGGTTATAGCGCTGTAATGCTAGTGATATTTTTAATGTCGGTAATGTCAGGACGCGTATTACCGATGTTTACTGCCAATGGCACCGGTACCCAAAAGGTTCTACCGATTAAAATACTTGAAATAGTCACCAATGGCAGTTTAGCGGTGGCAATGTTTTCATTATTATTACAACCACTTATTGGTTTTAATAACACCGTATTTGCAATTATTTTATTAATTGCTGGCTTAGCACAAGCTTTACGATGGCTAAGATTACGCCCATGGATAACTTTAGGCGTACCGCTGCTATGGTCGTTTCATTTTGCTATTTTATTTGTCTGGTTTGGCTTGATCCTTTTAGGGGTCAGTTATTTACAAGTTGATGTCGCGATAAATCACGTTTGGCATTTACTGACCATTGGCGGTATTGGCGGTATTATTTTAGCAATGATTTCACGCGTTTCTTTAGGTCATACTGGCCGCCCATTAGCACCACCAAAAATAATGTTCATCGCTTTTATGATGATTTCGCTAGCAGCACTTATTCGCGTTTTTGGTCCACTGTTAGTACCAACTAAAGCAGTAATGTTTTACGACATTAGCGCTCTTGCGTGGTTTATTGCTTTTGGTTGTTTTGTATTTAAATACGGACCGATGTTGTGGTCAAATCGCGCTGATAATCGCCCCGGTTAAGCTCACGTTTAAAATAGGCTAACAATGAAAGCAGTGTTTCTCGACAGCAAAACCTTTAGCTCATCAATTTCATTTAATGGCATTGCAGAGCAATGTTCAGAATTCATTAATTATGGCTTTACGTCTAAAGAACAAATAATTCCACGATGTAAAAATGCTGAAATTATTATTACCAATAAAGTCGAACTCACCGACCATATAATTGCACAGCTACCAAAATTAAAATTAATTTGTGTTGCTGCGACAGGTACTAATAATGTCGACTTAAATGCGGCACAACAACAAAATATAACCGTTAAAAATGTCAGTAATTATGCAGGCACCACCATAGCTCAATATGTGTTTGCTCAGTTATTAGAGTATTTTCAACATATAAATAGTCATAATAACGATGTAAAACAAGGTTTATGGCAGCAGAATTCAACAACGGACTCAAGCTTTTGCTATCACGGTAATGCTATAGAGGAATTAGCAGGTAAAACCTTAGGTATTATTGGTTACGGTAATTTAGGTAAGTCTGTCGAGAAAGTAGCACAAGCTTTGGCAATGAATATTTTAATTAGCGAGCACAAAGGGGCAACTAAAATCAGAGCTGGCAGAGTTAGCTTTGAAGCATTATTAAGCAATGCCGATATTATTAGCCTGCATTGCCCACAGAACCCACAAACAATTAACTTAATTGATAGCTCAGCATTGTCACTAATGAAATCCCAAGCAATATTAATAAATACTGCCCGAGGTGCGCTTATTGATGATTTAGCACTAATTACGGCACTAAAAAACCAACAAATTGCGTATGCTATTGTCGATGTTTTAGATCAAGAACCACCATCAGCAAACCATCCATTACTTGAATATCAACGTACTGCTCAAGCTAATAATCTCACCATTACGGCTCATATCGCTTGGGCAAGTATGCAATCACAGCAACGGCTGATCAATATTTTAGCTACTAATATTAAAAACTTTAAACTGGCTAATTAGCCAACATTCGCTAATTTAACTGGTTCTTTAACGGCAATATAAGTATCAATTAATGCTAACATTTGTTCTGTTGCATCCGTAATTTCGCCAATGCCACTAACATGCTCCATAGAGGTAACCAATTCTTCGGCTTTTCGGCCTGAAATTTGTGATAAATACTGTAATTCATCACGAAAATATTTATCCATAATGCGATGTGGTTTTGAAAGCTGTACTCGTAAAATGGTTGGAGTGCCTAACACGCGTATTTTTTCTACTACTTCTAGTAAGCGACCTGCTTGTTGTAATTGCTTAAGATCATTAAACCAAAATGCCTGTTTTGTGTTGCCTTTACTGTTTCGCGGTAGTGTTAAAATATAAAAAACTTCGACAGGATTTTTTTTGTCTACTTTATTGATCACTGATAAACAATAATTTCTAAATTTTTCTTGTTGAATTAAATTAATCAGCATTTCATCCGCAACAACATCCCCTAATGCTAAGCTTTGAATAACACTATTTTCATTCAACGCCACAGAATCTATATACCATTGTCGTTTATCTTGATGAATAAAAAATGGTACGTTGGTATGATTGCGCGCATAAATGTTACGCAAAGCACGTTCAAGCCCGTAAGTTTGCTGTCCACTAAACCCCGTAGGTTGCAAGGTATCCATATTTTGATAAATGTATTCACGCAGCATCCAGCTCGCCGCATGACGAGATTCGCTAGTGCTGATCACTAAGCGTAAATTTTTCTGATCATGACCACCAATCAACTGATATACCTGATTTGGTAAGGTCACTATTTTTCCTTTATAAGGTATTTCCAAGGTTAACTTTAATTCAACCCCAGCTTTATATTGTAGGGTTTTATTTAATTTAAGCGCTAAACCTTTGGTTGATATATTATTTGTCACTGCTTTGATATCACAAGCAGCTGTGCCGCAGCGGGTAATGGTGACGTTAATTTTGGCATCAAACCGGTCTTCTGCACGAAAATCATTTTCTTCAACGCGTACCACTTCAAGTGGCGATTTTCGTTGTAAAGCAGGCAGCTTAAATTTATTAGGGCACTTAATTTCGCTGTCGGTTGATTGTAACTTTTCTTTTACCCCTAAACACTTTGATAATGCCAACACCGAATTAATTTCACTAACATCAGACAATATCACTGAATAATTACTTGCTTTAAGAATGTTGGTGACTTGTTTACCTAAGGTTCGATTAAGCAATGCCATCGCAGGGTTTACATGGCTAGGCACAGCACTGGGATTATAGGCATCTGATAATGCATCAATAGGTTGCATGCGCAAACGTATATAGCGATAATTACCATTTAGTATATGTTTCGCTAAAAATTTTTCTGCCGCGGTATTGTTTTCAAGTTGTGCTTGCCACATCACAATAAATTGTGTTTTTTCGGATTGCTGATCATCCTTTTGGTAACTATGGCGCAACACATAAGCATATTGATCAAAGGTTTGCTGCTGGTTAAAAGCCGTTTGAATAGTATCATTACAAAACAATCGAGTTAATGGATCATTATTACCTTGTGCTGAGAAAAAATCCCACAACGCTTGGTTACTTTTAGTTTGCAAGCCCCCAGAAGGACGCCAGCCTGTTTTGTACGGCGCACAAACCATGGCGATATCATGGGTATTAGTTAATAAAAACTGTTCATGACTTTTAGCATAAATAGAATCAACTAAGGGTTGTACTTGATTTTGTCTTAACTCGTTAACGACTAGATTTATTTTATTCAATAAATCTGCTAAATGGCCGATCATTTTACTGTCAGAAACTTTATTTAATTTCAAGCGATAATGGGTATTGGTATTTCCCTGTACTTCTTTAAAATCTTCCACCGTATACTGCAAAACAACATCTTGATAGTAATCGAGTTTACGATCGTGATCATAAAACCATAAATAAACAATTTTAGTTTGATAGTCAATAGTTTCTAGGGGCGCTCTAATCACACAGTTATGTGGATTCAAATCTAATATTGAAACACTTAAACCAATTTCATCTTTACCTTTACGAGACATTCCTAACGGATCATAAGTAAACACTTTGCATTTAGAAAAAGCATTTAACGGTTGATCTCGACAGATGTTGCTATTAATTAAATTAAAGGCCTTAACCGGTTCAATTTGTATTTGACTATTTTGTCGATGAATATTTTCTTGCTGTTTCGCTTCTAGATGACGTTGTTTGGCTTGATTATTAATTTCATTATAAATATTGATACTAAACAAACCATTATTTTGTTCTATGCTTGCTAAAAAGAGAGTTTTTGATATTTCATCTAAATAATGACAAATATTTTGAAATTGCAGTGGTTCACAATTTTCAAAATAAGTACGAAAATCTAATACATAGGGACAAGGTTTTGATAAGCGTTTTATTTCTACTTTAATTAAGAAGCGTACTGAAGGCTTTTCTGCTGGCGTTAACTTATCGATCAAGGTATCAAGTTTCGGATGCATGGCATAGGAAATCAAACTTAAGATGATCGTTTTAAATTGAGCTAAATCTTCACTTAATTGTTCTGGCATGGCTATATCTACTACTTTTTTTAAAAACTGACTTAAATTACCAAGTAAGTTTTAGTTACAACAAAATTTCTCCTCCTTAAGCATAATAAGCACGAAAACGGCTAATTTTAAACATTTGTAACAATATCATCAACTTAATCAAATACGAATAATTTCATACTTTAATAAAGTTTAATTAACAATATATTTACACAGCTATTAGTACCATAAAATTTCTGGATAACCAATAGTAAGTTTATTTTTTTTGTTTGTTTTATAGACATAGTTGAGACTAAGCGCTGATCTAAAGCATAGTAGTGATCTACTCATAAAACCAAGCATTGCATGTAAAAAACACCAACCAATTGATTTATAAAATGTTTAAAATTAAAAGTATTCATCCTTAATTTTTCCATAATGAAAATACCCCCATTGCCCTACTCGTCTTAATGGCGCTAGTGGAAATTTAGGTAACGCTTGTTGATAAATCGGCAAATTAGGCGAGCTTATACCCGCTACTTTTTCAGCCAAACGTTTTCCTGCTTGTACCGAAAACGACACGCCACTACCGCAATAGCCCATGCTGTAAAAGACATTACTTTGACTGAGTTGTTCATGCGATTGGTAAATATGAGGAAGGTCGTCAAGCGCCATGCAGATCCACCCTGACCAAGCATGATCATATTTGATCTCTGCTAACGGAGGGAAACTAGTTTTTAATACCGCTAGTAATCGTTGGGCATAATAAGGATCATCTGCTGATTTACCGGTAATAGCACCACGCCCGCCAAACAAAATGCGATTATCGGGTAATTTTCGATAATAATATTTAAGCGCACGCGTATCCATCACTACATTCGAGGTTATAAAATTACAGGCCGAAATTTGCTCATTTGTTAGCGGCTGGGTAACAATAATTTGTGACAACACCGGCAAGGTTCGGTTGGTGGTTAACTGGTGAAAACCTTTTGGCGTATAACCATTGGTTGCAATAACAACTTTTTTTGCTTTCACTATGCCGTTAGGGGTGTGAAGCACTTGCTTAACTACCTGTTGAGTGGCTTTAATAGCATTTTTTTCTTCGTGCCAGCTAAGCACTGGCGAGGCGGTATGAATTTTCGCGCCAGCATTACGCGCCAGTTGTTGATAAGCCCATGCTAGCTTTAAAGGATTTAAACCAAAACCATCCTGATAACGAATGGCACCATAAGCATTATGATCATCCATATATTGTTGACGAACTTCACTTTGTGAAAGTATTTCAACATCATAACCAAACATTTGCTGCTGTAACTTAGCCAAAGAGACTAATTCATTTAACATTTTCGGTTTATGGGCAACTTTAATATAACCCGTTTGTTGTGGTTGGCAATCTATACCTTGTTGCTTTGCTTGGCTTATAAGCTCATTTACCGTATCAACGCCAGCACACATTTCAGCATAAATGCCACGCATTACTTCTTCGCCCCACTGTTTTTGCATACTGAGGTAGCTTTTACGCCCTGATGATTTTAAAATAAAACCGGCATTACGACCACTACAACCCCAAGCCGTTTTGTTGGCTTCAAGCACATGTGCTTTAATGCCGTGATCTTTGGCTAAGTGTAAGGCGCACGACAGTCCGGTGTAACCTGCACCGATAATGGCGACATCAACCTCTATATCGTCACTAATTGCACCATCATCTTGCGGTGCATCACCGGAAACATTTGCCCAATAGCTATTCGGATATGCTTCTCCACAGCCAGGGGATTTATCGTGTAAAGGATCATACATTTTACTAACTACTTTTTTTCTAATCAACTTAATGGCAGACTATGCCTGTCTTTCTTATAAAATGTAAGTCTACAAGGTTTCTAAAACGTGAAAAAAACACCTATAGCAAGCGATATTAGCTATCAACCACTCAGCCAAAATGATTTTGAACAATTAATTACCTTAGCAAATACCGTTCATGGTGGTGGCTATTTAAATAAAACCAGCCTGCAAGCATGGTACAAAAAAGGAATAGCCAACACACCGGCAAAAATCAATGCCAGTTACGTTGCTTATCATCAAAATAAGTTAGTCGGTTTTCGTGTAACCTTTACCGTCGGAAGCTGGCAGCTAGATCAATGGTTAACACCTAATTTATGGCGAGTAGATAGCAACAAAATTTGTTATTTTAAATGTAATACGGTTGATGAAACTTATCGTGGTTTGGGGATCGGTTCCAAAATGTTAAAACTGTCTATTCATGCCGCCAAAAAACAAGGTGCATTAGCCGGCGTAAGTCATTTGTGGAAACAAAGCCCGAATAATAGTGCGATAAGTTATTTCAGCAAATGCGGTGGCGAATTAGTAAAACTACATCCAGATAAATGGCATGAAGAAAGTAAAAATGGTTATGACTGTATTTTATGTGGGCTTGATTGCCACTGTGAAGCCGCAGAAATGATCATTTATTTTGATCACTAAAAGATAGGTATTCATAACATCAGATCCTGTCCTGTGTCAGGATAAATGTATATATTGTATACATTGTAGGTTGGCGTTGAGGCACGAAACCCAACAGCCAAACCTATTTTTTAACATGACTATGCAGATCACTCAGGTATTTATTATAATCGTCATCTTCGAGTCGTTTTTATCGAAGATCTCGTACTTTTTGACATAGATTCCCGCTTAAAAGACTGCGGGAAAGACGATCCTGAGCCAAGTGCATAGGCATGTTTTTTAATAACAAACTTATGTTAATAAAAAAGCACGTAACTGGGTAAAGTCGGCATCCATATCAATTGATAAAATAGTTTCACTAGCACAATCGGCTAACTCTTTCGGTAAACTAATGGGTTGACCTAAGATACTTTCCACCACATCTTTAAATTTTGCCGGATGAGCAGTACCTAAAAACACGCCGAATTCATCGTCGTTTAAGCTGTGTTTTAGTGCGCTATATGCAACAGCAGCATGCGGCTCACTAATATAGCCGAGCTTAGCGATTTGGCGAACCACCATTTGTGTTTCTTCTTCATCAACAGCGGTTGAGCTAACACTTTCCTTCGGTATAATACCTGCGTTAATCATGTGTTCTACACGTGGCCAGTTGTTAGGTTTACTAACATCCATGGCGTTAGAAATGGTAGCAATAGTTTCATGCGGTTGCCACTGCCCTGTTGCCAAATAACGTGGCACAGTATCATTAATATTAGTTGCGGCAATAAAGCGTTTGATCGGTAACCCCATCGCTTTAGCAATTAAACCCGCGGTTAAGTTACCAAAATTACCACTCGGTATAGAAAACACAATCTCTGGCAATGGCTTATCACCATTTTGGCGACTAAGCTGGGCAACGGCTTCAAAGTAATAACAAACTTGTGCAAGTAAACGACTAATATTAATAGAATTAGCGGAATTTAAACCAATCGTTTTAGCGAGCTCTTTGTCATCAAAAGCGTCTTTAACCAATGCTTGGCAATCATCAAAGCTGCCCTCAATGGCAATAGTTGAAATATTACCACCAAGAGTAGTGAACATTTTTTCCTGCAATAAGCTAATTTTACCTTTAGGGTACAAAATCACCACGTCAATATTATCTAACCCANNAAAAKCATRTKYWMYSKMAKMRYSNGTATYKMMKRAARWTGSYGTTWRWWYARNTAAWYTTTTCATCTGTTGCTTTTTTATTTGTAGCCGCTGATTTTTTAATAAAGTGCTGTAAACATTGCGCCATAAAGCGCGCGCCAAAATCTTTAAAGGCCAAAGTTGGCCCATGAAATAATTCTAAAATAGCGCTATTTTTAGTGATCGGTTGAATTTGCGCAGGAAAGTTAAAAGCATTGGTAATAATTTCGCTTAATTCACTTTCCGATAAACTGTCTTTTACTAACGGGTAAAGCACTTTAACGCTACGTTCAACTAAAGGAAGTGATAATAGCGCAGCCAAATTATCAATTTGTGGTAATTCTTGTGGAAAAAACAAACCTTGGTTTTTACCTAATCCTTGACGAACCGCTTGTTCAAAGCTGACTTGTTCGTCATTTTCTTTTAAATTATAAAATTTCACGTAAATTTCCTTACATTGTCGCAATAAGCTACGACCTGATATGTTATAAAACAGTTGAACCTTGCTCGTCAACACGACAAACATGAACAAAGCCTTCATTTATACCTGATGCACCATCAAGCATTTGTAAATAATTTTCCTTAAGCCAAGCAGAAAATTGCTCGGCTTGGTGTTGTGCTTGGCAAATGCAAAATAATGTCGGCCCTGAACCAGAAATTCCTACGGCTAATGCTCCTTGCGAACTTAAATAATCATAAGCTTGCTGATATTTCGGCAATAATGATTTACGATAAGGTTCAGCTACAACATCGGTTAATACCGCAAATGCTTGCGCTTTATCGCCCGTATGACAAGCATCAACAAAGGTTGCCAAATTTTGTCCGTAAGCAATTAAATCTGCTCGACTATATTGTTGGGGCAAAACATCGCGCGCTGCCTTAGTGGAAACATTAATACCTGGATACGCCATTACATAATAACAATCATTGAACGATGGTAAGGTTTTACTGATAATATCAGCATCAGTAACCATTAACTGTAACCCCCCTAAAAAGCATGGCGCGACATTATCATAATGCAAACTGCCGCTAATTTTTGCTTCCATTTGTCCCATCATTTTCAGCAATACTTTATCACTAAAAACTGCATTATTTTCACGTTGCTGATAATAAGCACTCAACGCATGCAAAGCGGCAACAACCGAACAAGCGCTTGATCCTAAACCGCTGCCCACCGGCATTTTTTTGTCTAGTATTAATTTTACCGGACCAATTGCAATGTTTTGTTTAGATAAGGCTTCATTAAACAGTAACAAACATTGCCAAACAATATTTTCTTCTTTATTACTCGGCAATTTATCAGCAAAACGCCCAACAACAACAAGTTCGTTAACCTTAGATTGCTCTATAGAGACAATATCACCTAACAAAGTACCGTCAATCGGTTTTACCGCTTGCCCCAAAATATCAAAGCCAACACTGACATTACCAATTGAAGCAGGTGCAAACACAGCAACTTTATTTGCTGTATTCATTTCAGCAGATTTTTCCATTAGTCTTGATGCTCCCACGCTAAAGTTCTTAACACATCACCAAAAACCCCCGCAGCTGTTACCGCAGCACCAGCGCCATAACCACGCAATACAAAAGGTAACGGCTGATAATAACGACTATGAATTGCCAAAGCATTTTCACCGTCTTTAATACTATATAGTGGATGCGCACTATCAACTGCTTCAATAGTTACTTGACATTGACCATCAACAATATTGCCAATATAGCGCAGCACTTTACCTTGTGTTTTTGCCGCAGCAACTTGCTCACTAACTTGGTTGTCTAACGCGGTTAAATTACTCATAAAAGTTGCAACATCACCACTAGAGTCAAAGCTTTCTGGCAATACAGATTGAATTTTAATATCTGATAACTCTAAACGCATACCAGCTTCACGTGCCATAATTAATAACTTACGCGCCACATCCATACCGGATAAATCATCACGCGGATCAGGCTCAGTAAAGCCGTTTTCTTTGGCTATTGCTGTTGCTTGCGATAAGCTCATACCTTCTTCTAACTTGCCAAAAATATAAGACAGTGAACCTGATAATACGCCTTCAAAGCGCATTAGTTGATCTCCTGCTTTGATCAAATTTTGCAACGTGTCGATTACAGGTAAGCCTGCACCAACCGTAGTTTCATATAAAAAACGGCGATTAGTTTTCTGCGCAGCACTGCGTAATGATTGATAATACTGCCAGGAATCGGTGTTAGCTTTTTTATTTGGCGTAACCACATGAAAGCCTTCTTGCAGATAATCAACATAACTCATTGCCAACTGTTCGTTTGAGGTGCAATCAACCAATACTGGATTAATTAAATGATTGTCGCGAACAAACGCCTTGATATTTTCAGCGTTTACTTCAACAGCATTTTTGCCTAAAGCCGCTTGATAGTTTTGTAAATTAAGTCCTGATTTACTAAAGACCATCCCTTTACTATTTGCAACACCGTAGACTTTCAAATCAATATTTTGCTTTTTAAGTGTGTCTTGTTGTCGTGCAATTTGTGCAATCAGCTCACTACCAACCACACCACAGCCAACTAAAAACACATCAATGGTAGGGCGATGTGAAAAGAAATTTTGGTGCGATATTTTCAGCGCATCGGTACATTTTCTTTGCTCAATTACTACCGAAATACTACGTTCTGAAGAATCTTGAGCAATGGCTACTACATTAACGCGTGCTTGCGCTAATGAACTAAAAAATTTAGCTGCCACACCTCGCTGATGATGCATGCCATCACCAACCAATGAGATTATTGAAAGATCATTTTTAAGCGCAATAGGCTCTAGTAAACTATTAAGTAATTCAAGTTCAAATTCTTCCGCTAAACTTGCTTTAGCACGTTGTGCATCGGATGAATATATACAAAAACTAATACAATATTCGCTTGATGATTGACTGATCATCACTAACGATATATTTTCGCGGCTCATGGTGGCAAATACACGGGATGCCATGCCTACCATGCCTTTCATGCCAGGGCCTGAAACATTTACCATAGTTAAATTATCAAGATTTGAAATGGCTTTGACTTGTTGTTTTTGATCGTTTTCAGTCGCAATTAAAGTCCCCGGAGCAGTGGGGTTACCAGTATTTTTGATCAAACAAGGAATGTGATATTGAGCAATAGGTCCAATTGTTTTTGGGTGCAATACACTGGCACCAAAATATGAGAGTTCCATCGCTTCTTGATACGATAAATAATCCAGTAAAGTTGCTTCAGGGATCACGCGTGGATCGGCATTATAAATACCATCAACATCGGTCCATATTTCACAACATTGAGCTTCGGTACAAACCGCCAATACCGCTGCTGAATAATCACTACCATTACGTCCAAGCGTAGTCACTTCACCTTGAGAATTTACACCGATAAAACCGGGCATAATGGCGATATTGGCTAAATTGCCTTGATAAACATGTTGAAACTGATCTTTGCATAATACTAAATCGGCCACCGCATTAAGCGAGCTATCGTTAGTAGTTAAAAACTTTTCCGGTGCAATGATTGATACTTCTTGATTTTGTGCTGTTAACACCGCACTTAACATTGCCACGCTCAAACGTTCGCCAGTGCTAATAATGCGAGCGCGAATATGTTCAGGGCAAAACTTAAGTAAAGCAACACCTTGTAAATAATGACTGAGTTGATGTTCCCACTGAATAAGTGCTTGTTCACAATGTTGACGATTAAAGCCATCAATAGTAACCGATAAATCATCAATAATAGCGGTGATCACTTGCTTAAATTGCTTTAATCCCTGTTGGTTGGCTGTTTCATCACTCGGGGTTTGCGCTAATGCAACTAAATGGTTAGTAACCCCTTGTGGCGCCGAAACAACAATACCCACAGACGTTTTTTGGCAAACTTCTTTGATAATATTAGCTACTTGTATAAATCGGTCGGCATTAGCTAATGAAGAACCACCAAATTTAAGCACTCGCATTTTTACTTCCTCTTGAAAACTACACTTTAAAAATAATTAGATAAAATAATTCTTTAAAACAAAAAAGCCCGCAACCTTATTCAGGTCACGGGCTTGTATAAATATTTTTTTACACGCTAGCCTGCGACCACCATCTCGATGTGGGTGGTAGTGGTAATAATCATGGTGAGTAGGCTATTAATTTTTTGCATGGCGGTACAATGCCTGAACATTTYAKCACTGTCAATGAATAATTTTCGAATATAAAGTTATAAAATATGAATAAAAAATCATAAAAAACAGAATAAAAACAAAAGTTACCAATACAATGTTATTTGCAGTATTGGTAAAATTAAAAGCCAATAATTAACTGTAAAGCAATGACCGAGACAAATGCAGATGCAGAATAAATAATTGTCATTTTTAAACCAAACATTACCGATTTCATTTTCATTAACCTTATATCTTTTTTATACTTTTTATTTTTAGTTTTAGTTTTAGTCATAAAGTTGACTAATCCGAAATTTATAAACAAGAATTGTGCCTACTTTGAAAAATAAACCTATGTTTTTAATTGAATTTTTAAAATAAAATTAAATTTAAGTTAAATTACAGCCAACTAAGTTCTATTTGATGTGCTTTTAACCAAGCTTTTGCTTGCTTATAGTGAGGTTGATATTTAGCGACTAACAGCCAAAAGTTGGCGGAATGATTAAGGTGTTTTAAATGACAAAGTTCGTGAACAATTACATAATTAATAACCCATTTCGGCGCCATGATCAGTAAATAGTTAAAACTTAGTTCGTGGCGACTATTACAACTTCCCCAACGTGTTTTATAAAACCTGACTTGATAATGCAGAGGAAACAATTGCAGTTGCTGCGATAATATGGGTATATTTGCAGATAAATAGCACGATAACTGCTGTTTAAAATATTTTGCCAGTGCTTGTTTAACTACCTTCGTGATGTCGTTAAGTGAAACAAGCTGTTTTTGTTGGCGATAAGAAAGCACAACGGTCAATGTTTGCTCAGAAATTTCAATGGTCGGCTTGGCGGCAAATTCAATCAGCAGTGTTTTTGTTTGACCAAAGTAAAAGAGCTTACTTTGATACGTAAATAATGGCACTTTATTTTGTAAAAGCGTTTGCTGTGCCGTGAGTTTTTTTTCTAACCATGCCGATTTTCGCTTAATAAAACCTTCTATTTCGCTAAGCGGTAAATAATTAGGCGCACGAACAGTCATCTGCCCTTGCTTAATTTGAATGGTTAAGCTTTTACGACGATGGCTACGGATAAGTTGATAATCAAACACTTATAAATAAAACCTAAGCTAACTAATAATTTAACTTGCTTGGTTTAGTTGTTCTTTTGGCGCAACTGTTTTTTTGTCTTGCTCAGCAATATTAGCAACATTCGCCTTTGCTTTTACTGGTTTTTTTTCAACTTTAGCTTTTTTGGCTTGTAAGGCTATTAAGACATTTTCACGATTTTGCGCTAAAAATATACTTAATTCTTCCGCTAAACTTTCGGTTATTTCAAGTGTAGAGTTTGCCAACATTGCGGTTAAATTGTCCGCCATATCTAACATTTTATCGTATTCATCTGCGGCTTTCTTATCCATAAATGTTTCTACCTCTACCCCATTGCGAATTACTACAAATCGACTTTCAACTGCCATCTTGTTTCCCTTAAACTAAAACTGTATATAACACCAGTATCATAACAGGCATTTAAATAATTTGCCAAGTACAAAGTTGCATAAAATTTCAACTTTTATTGATTTACAGTCATTTTTTATGTGTCATTGTTGCACTAGATGTAACTAGGTTTGTCACAATTAAAACATTATAAATAAGCGGATCAATTATCAATCAATGTGTTAGCGTTTTTTTTAAGTTAATTACTCTAGTTTTTTCTTACATTGTGCCATCAAAAGCTTACAACTTTTTTCTCAAAAACTCCCACTATGGTATTAAGTGCTAACGAGTAGTACTAAAACCAACGATAATATTTTGGAGAAACACCATGAGAAAACTTAACAAAGTAACGACCTTAGCCATCGCAGCCACTTTACCTTTATTATTTGCAACATCTAGCCAAGCGGCAATGAGTAAACATATAGCAACCGCTCTTATTGATGTGTGTAAAGCAGCGCAAAGTAACAATTTGGTAAAATATAATAAAACGTCTAAATCTTACCGTTTATCAGATAAAACTATTGCGCTTAAAGTAATGTGCAACGGTGACGATATTATTGCCTTTGCCGAAAAAAACGGCGCCAATAAAACAGCAGCAAAATTACAACGCAGTTTGGGTAATGTCAGTATTATTGATGTGGCGGCTATAACTAAAATTAAGGTAACGTTTGACGAATAGAATTGGCTCTTATGTTGATTTTATTGTCAGTTTAGAGTTTCTACATTGTTGAGCTTTGTAGAAATTCTAAGCATGATCTTATTAAATAATGCCAATTCAACAAAATTTAGTCCTAAAAACCACTCCTTTTAACGCCTTAATATTGCGTAAAGACTATTTTAAAACTATGTTTTATTCACCGCATCATAAATCATAAGAATACGCATGAAAAAAATTTATCAACTAAGCCTATTATTCATTACTTGTTTAGTTTTATCACCCGTAAGTTACACAAAAGATAAAGAAAAAAATCCTGCTGAGATTAAACCAGTACAAAGTTTTACCAGTCATCACAGCGGTAAGTTTAATGGTAAAAAAATTAATTACACCGCCATTGCTGGGGAAACCTTGTTGAAAAATAAAAAGGGCGAGGTAACCGCACGATTATTTTCAACCAGCTACACTAAAGACAGTGTTAAAGATAACACTAAACGTGCCATTGCCTTTTTCTATAATGGTGGCCCGGGTTCATCATCAGTATGGTTGCATATGGGCGTTTTAGGGCCTAAACGTGTTGATATTCCTAGTGATGCTAAAGATGATGGTGCCGCCCCCTATCCGATTAAACATAACCCCAAAAGTTTACTTGATGTAACCGATATGGTGTTTATTGACCCTATTGGCACAGGTTATTCAAAAGTAGATGGTGTCGGTAAAGGTAAAGACTTTTGGGGTGTAACTGAAGATGCAAAATCGTTAGCACAATTTATTCGACTTTGGTTAACCAAGCATGAGCGCTGGAATTCTCCTAAATTTATTGGTGGCGAAAGCTATGGTACTACCCGTTCTGCCGCATTAATTAATCAACTAGAAGGTGGTTATGGTGATGTATCAATTAACGGTATTATTTTAATTTCAACTATTTTAGATTTTAGCGTGCGCGCTTACGATCCTGGTAACGAAATGGCTTATATGGCGTATTTACCTACCATGGCAGCCACCGCCCATTATCATCATAAAGCGGGCAATTCTTTAAAATTAACCGACTTTGTCCAACAAGCACGCGATTTTGCCCAAGGTGAATATATTAGTGCGCTATTAAAAGGTAATGATTTATCGCCAACTGAGCATAATAAAATTCGCAAACAACTGGCTTTTTTTACCGGCTTATCTGAACATTATCTAGATTTAGCTAATTTGCGGGTGAGTTATCCGCGTTTTTCAAAAGAATTATTACGCGATCAAGGACTAACGGTTGGTCGTTTAGATTCTCGCTTTAAAGGCAACGATTTTGATAATGCTGGTGAAACACCCGATAACGACCCTAGCTTTTATGGCATAGATGGCGCTTATACCGCAGCTATTAATGAATATTTGCGTAAAGATCTCAAGGTTAAAATAGATCGTGAATACAATATTATTGGCTTAGATGGCAAATGGAATTGGGATATTAGTAATGGTTATCGCAATCCTTATTTAAATGTTGCACCTTATATAGGTAAAGCAATGCGTGAAAATAAACATTTACGGGTATTTAATGCGGCTGGCTATTACGACTTTGCTACACCATTTATGGGCGCTGAATATTCATTAAATCGCAATGGTATAGATGAAAAACGTGTTACTAAAAAATATTATGAGGCTGGACACATGATGTATATTCATCATCCATCATTGAATAAATTAGTCAGTGACATTAGAGCGTTTATTAGTAATAAATGATCTATTTTATCACGCGATAAACTAACACTTTTATTATTATTCCATTATAGTTGGGCTATATAATTGTTCAGAAAATAGCCCAATGTTGTATAAAATAGCGCTTATTGTTGCTTTTCAAATAGTAAGCTTTAACAGTTTTAGTGCAAACGTATTACAAATTCCCTTAGCTCGTTCACAATTTGATATTAGCCATGACTACTACAAAACGCTGTTAACTATGGCCTTAACAAAAGCTGCTCATGGACGAGAAATTCCAAAACTAACCGCTATTTATCCAATGCAACAAGGGCGAGCATTAAAAGAGTTAATAAAAGGCGAAAAACTTGATGTTTTTTGGCTAGGTACAGATAAAGCAAGAGAAAATGAGCTTAGAGCCATTAAAGTACCTTTAGAAATGGGTTTAATGGGGTTTCGAAAGTTTATTATTCGTAAAGACAAACTTGCTTTATTTGAAAAAGTTACCACACTAAAACAATTACAAAAGTTAGTCGCTTGTCAAGGAACTCATTGGCCAGACACACAAATATTGCATGCTGCCGACCTTCCTGTATTAAGTAGTCCTGTTTATGAAAATCTATTTTTACAAGTTAATTTCGGCCGCTGTGATTACTTTCCTCGCGGTATTCACGAAGGAGCAGCAGAAATAAAACAACGTAAAAAAATTTACAGCGATCTAATGATCTACAATAATTTAATTTTGCATTATCCATTTACCGTTTACTTTTTTGTAAATAAAAATAATGAAAAATTAGCTCAATGGATAGAAGACGGCCTAAAAATAGCTATTGATGATGGCAGCTTTGATCATCATATAAAAACTCATCCGCTTACTGCACATGTATTTCCATTAAGCAAGTGGATGGGTGTACCTATTATAGAAATAGACAATCCTGAATTATCAAAAGATACCAACTTTCATGATCCAAAATATTGGATACAAGAAAAGAAAAAATTATAATTTACCTAAAACCCTGCAAAATACAAATACACTTTTGATGTTATGCTGTATTTTCGGACAACTTCACCATTACTGTTTTAAGTAAAATGGAGTATCAGTAAATGAAATGTTTGAAGGTATTTATCATGATAATATACTTACTTAATTGTCATTTTTCTTTTGCCAATAACTCACAAAAAATTGCAAATAATTCTCTCAAAAAGTCAAAAATCACCATTCATTTTTATCATCCAACTTGGCAAAGCGTTAATATTGTTTATCGCCAAAGTAACAATGAAAACTTTCAACAGAACAATATGGTCAACACTAGCGAACACTGGTGGCAAATAACCTTACCTGTAACTGAATTAGAATATTATTTAACTAATGACGAACAAATCATTAATTTAGGTAATGTTCTAGGCTGCTATCAAGGTGTGCATTACCCTTGCTCGGATAAAAATAACAAGCCTGATAACTTTCGCACCACTGCTCGTCAAACTTGGCTTAAAAATGGTTTGCAGACCATTACCAATCCTGAGGATCATACTCCCTCTCTCCCCGTATTTACTATACTTTCACTTAATTTGCATACGTATCAAGAATTTTCCACACACAATACTGAAGAAAATAAACTTACCACACAACAAGCTTTAATTAGAGTAAAAGCACATCAACTATTATTCAAAAAAATTGCCTCCGCAATAAACCAATTAAAACCGGATGCTATTTGTTTACAAGAAGTTGGTGAGTGGGGTTATAACTTAGAGACAAACAATAACAATGAGCAATTTGGAATTAGCCCAACTAATGCAGTAAATCAAATATTAAAGTACCTTAATAATAAAAAATATCATGCTTTTATGGATTGGAGTCATTATGGCTGGCAAGTATGGAAAGAAGGTACTGCTGTTATTTCAAAACACCCTTTTATTTATACTGGGTCTCGTTATTTAAGTAAAAAACGTCGTGACAATCATCGCTTTTGGAAATCACGTAAAGCAACACAAGTGCAAATATCAACTGAACATTTTGGTACGATAACACTGTTCAGTGTACATACAGGGTGGTGGAACGACAAAGATGAGCCATTTAAAAAACAATTTCAACAATTAACCACTTGGGCACAGCAAACATCTAAGACCACAAATACTTTTTTTTGTGGTGATTTTAACCAAGCAGCAAGCACACAAGGCTATAAATTCATGACAAAAAACTCAGGTTACCGTGACCAATATATATTAGCTAACCCAAGCGGTATGATGGATGCAACTATAGGAGGTAATATTGCGGGTTGGGAAAACTCTAACGGAGGGAAACGTGTTGATTATATTTTATTGAAAGACTCTAGTCATTTAAAAGTAAAATTAAGTCAGCGAATATTTACTGAAAAAGTTTTCGGGAGAGTCTCTGATCATCTTGGTATCTATGCACAATTTACAAAACATTAATGCATACAAATAGCAAAAAAAATATTCCATACGTATGCATATGCTAATTATTTAAAATTTAACTATACTTAATTGAATAACTTTTAAGCACAATAATATTTGAATTTATTTTTTATGATAAAAATCACATACTTTCTTTTATTCGTTTTATTCATTAATACTCATCAACTTAATGCTAAAACCATCAATTTACATTTATGGGCAACGCCTTTTGAACCCAAGTTATTTAATAAAATAACTCATTTATTTCATCAACAAAATCCTAACATAAACGTTATCGCCACCAGTTATCCCTCTGATGATTTTAAAGCCGCATTGATCCAAACAATATTAAAAGATGAAGCACCTGATATGATATTAATTCCTAACGATTTACTCGGTTATCATCAGGTACTCCAATTAGCAAAAATCCCCAAAGATTGGCTATTAGACACTACTTCAAAAAAATTACTTAACGAGATAAAAATAAACCAACAGCAATTTGCTATTCCAATATTTACTGGTAATCATTTATTACTTTTTTATAATCGTCAATTAATTGATAAGCCAGCAAAAACATGGCAAGAAATGTATCAGCAACACCTTAAATTACAAGCTAAATCGATTAATACTTTAGGTATAAACATTAGTAAAATGTATTATTTTATTGGCTTTTTAAATGCTTATAATGGTTTCCCCGTTAAAGGGAGTAATATCGTCATCAATATTGATACAACAGTAAAAGCACTAAAAGCATATAAACGACTAATTACCGATAATTTAGTCGATATTCATTGCGACTATGTTTGTAAAAATCAACAATTTTTCAACGGTGAGTTAGCTTATAATATTGATGGTTTATGGGCGTACCAAAATAACAAACGGCGTTTAAAAGAAAACTTAGCCGTTGCTTTATTACCGACACTTGATGGTCTCAAATTAAAATCGATGAGCGGTTCGCATGTATTGGCATTTCCTAATAATTCATCACAAAGTGAAAAAGCATCCGTTATAAAAAAATTCGCCCACTTTTTACAAGGTGATCAAATACAAACACTGTTATATCAACAATTACACATGATCCCGGCAAATCAAAATACTCGTCGTAATTTGCTAACAAATAATGACGACAAAGTAATATTTGAACAATTAAGTCAAACCATAACAATGCCAGTATCAACGGCAATGGAAGCCCTTTGGGACGGTATGGATGTTGGGGTTAATTTATTTTTAAATGATCAATTAAATGCAGTGCAAGCAGCACAATTTATAAAAAAACAAACGGCGAGACAACTTATACGCATTAAAAGGTTAAATAACATCGAAGGTAAAATTCATTGAAAAAAATATTAATATTATTGCTGTTTATTACTTTTCCAAGCTGGTCCATAACCCAGCTTAGCCTGTGGCATAGCTGGAAAGAAAATCAAGCATTATGGTTAAAAATAGCGCAAGAATTTAATAACAGTCACCCTAATATAAAACTTAAGGTTAGTGCTTTTGACCATGAAGAAATGAAACTAGCCATTATAAAATCTGGTTTTAAATTAAAATCAACTGATATGGTTGTTATGCCTTCAGACTGGCTTGGTTATCAAAACTTAATGCAATTTTCAGCCATTCCTAAAGAGGTAATTAATAAGAATGTAAATGCAAACATTCTCAAACAAAGTTATTTTTACGGAAAAATACGTGGGATACCATTATTTCAAGGAAATCATTTATTATTCATGTATAACAAGAGCTTGGTAAAAACCCCCGTAATAAGTTGGCAAGAATTAATTGACCAAAAAGAATTTTGGTTAAAACAAAAAATCACTCCATTGGCAATTAATTATAACGAAATGTACTGGTTTTTACCTTTTATTAGCGCTTTTGGTGGTTTTCCCGTGCATGGTGATAAAATCACCTTAAATACTCCCGAAACAATTAAAGCATTGCAGTTTTATAAATATTTAGCTGACATAAGCGTGGTTAATAAACAATGTAATTACCAATGTGTTAGTACTGACTTTTACCAAGGTAAGTTTGCTTATTCGATGGCAGGAGCTTGGGCATACAAAGCCGCAAAAAATGCATTAGGTGACAAATTAGGGATTGCTCTGTTTCCAAAATTAAAACAGCATGATTTCAAACCATTGCGTGGAAATTTAATTTTAGCCTTTCCTAAAAATAAATTTAACGGCTTAAAACATGACGCTCTATTAAAATTTAGCCGTTTTATTCAACAACAAAAATATCAACAAATAATGTTTGAACAAGGCACCGTTTTTCCCGTTAACGATACCGTAATGAACAACATTCTTACTCACGCAAACAGTGATTTAAAACTCTCTTTTAAACAATTCAATCAAAGTGACAACATGCCTGCTAGCACGTCTATCACTGCGATATGGAATGGTATGGGTAAAGGCTTTTCACTTTATATGCATGATCAACTCAATGCTGCTGACGCAGTTAAATATATGCAGCGTTCAGTAGAGCATCAACAAGAACTTTTAGATCGGAAATTTGACTAATGAAGGGAAAACTATTTAGAAGTTTACGTTGGAATTTATTAATTTGGACCTTTTCGTTTGCTTTAATACCTACGTATTTCTTATCAAATTATCTCATTAATGAATTTAAACTCATTCAAGTTAATGAACAAATTGAAAAGCTAAAATTACAAAATGCTAATATTTCACAATCGGTTGAATTTGAACTAAAACTACTAAATTCTAGCTTACAACAAGCGTCTCTTGATGCAGATTTAGTTTTGTCTGCTTACACTGCAGCATTTGGTAATAAAGCACGATTTAAATTAAATCAATTAACTGCTAATCATTCAATGCTGAGCTCAGTTATATTGATTGATAATTCAAACTGGATAGCAGCAGCATCCCCCAATAAGGCAGAGTTAATTAACATTGAGTCCTTAGCTAAGCTATTAAATAATTTATCAAAAAACAACCGTGAAAACTTCCTGATAACCGTCTTAAATTCGCCTAATCTGAACCACGAATTACGTGAAAAAGGAATGGCTTTACCCATCAAAAATAAAAGTAAATTATTAGCTCAAAGTGATCATGTATTAGTTTATATTTATCCTCTTATTTTTACTGCTTCTCGTCACATAGACACAGGATACTTAGTGGGATTAGTTTCTATAGAGCGCATCTACCAACACTGGCAACATAAATTAAAAAACAGCCAATTGATTTCACTAGATTTAAACCAGAGCAAAATTATTAATATTGAACAAAAACACAATACTGACAATATTCAAATACAAGAAACTCTCAATATTTTTCAATCATCAAATAAACAAAAAAACAAATCAATTGTAATACAGGCTAAAGTAGTAAAAGATAAAAACCTAGCATTATCAAAAGTAAACAGCTTTATTCATCACTTTCAAATAATCACAGCCGCCATTATTATTATTATTCTACTTTTAAATACATTTATTATTAGTAAACTAATTAGCTTATTTAATACTCTTGCAATAACGATTGAAAAATATGCTTCGGGTGATCTAACCCCGCAAAGACCCAAACTTTTTTTTACTGAAATAAATCAAATCATTACAGTTCTCGCCAAAATGGCTGAGCGTATTTTACAAAACCAGCAAGAATTAGAGAATAGAGTTGAACAGCGTACTAATGAATTACAAACTACTTACGATGATTTATATCGATCTAACAACCAACTAAAAATAATGCAAACCCAGTTAATTGAAGCAGAAAAAATGTCTCAATTAGGTCAACTTGTCGCTGGAGTCGCCCATGAAATAAATACTCCAATTGGTATTTCTGTTACCGCAACTACCGCATTAATGGATAAAGTAAAACAACTTGAAGAATACATAGAAAATGGGAAAATAGCTAAATCCACCTTAAATAATAACCTCAACAATATTCATGATTGTAGTCATTTAATTTTCAGCAATCTAAAACGTGCCGCTGAATTAATTCAAAACTTTAAAGAAGTCGCGGTAGATCAATCCACCGAAAATCAGCGAAAATTCAATTTATATAGCTATATCCAAGAGGTAGTAAATAGCCTTAAACCAGAATTAAAATACTATTGTGTCGATATAAAAACGGTTGGTGATAAAAGCCTAATTTTAGACAGTGATCCTGGTGCTTTTGGTCAAATATTAACTAATTTAATGATGAATTCATTAAAACATGCTTTTACTAAGCAACAAGCTCATGCCATTTTAATTTACTTTACCGTAAACGATCAGCAATTAACGCTAACCTATCAGGATGATGGTTGTGGAATAGAACAAACTGAATTAGAACGAATTTTTGAACCTTTCTATACCACTAAGCGCGGAGAAGGCGGTACAGGACTAGGCTTACATATTGTTTATAATCTAATAACTCAGCGCCTTAAAGGGACAATAAAATGTACTAGTAAACAAGGGCAAGGAGTGTTATTTGAAATTAACATCCCTATTAATGATCAATAAATCATTCTTATCCCATATATGGGAATATAACCTACTGTAAATACTGATCAAACAGCTCAACCGTCACCATTTCGCCTGCCGCTACTTTACCTTGGCAAGCAGCTAAAACAATATAACAATTAGCTTTAGCAATACTTGATAAAATACCAGAACCTTGGCTACCGGTGCTATTAACTACGGTTTCACCTTGTTCGTTTACGGTTAACACTCCACGTTGAAAATCTATTCGACCTGCTGATTTTTTTAAATCATTAGCCGATTTTACTTTAATGGTAACTCGCTTAATCGCTTGGGCATTTTGCATTTTAACTAATGCCGGCAATGCCAATTGATGCGCGGTAACTAACGCAGAAACAGGGTTGCCTGGTAAACCAAAAAACACACTGTTGGGTAATTTACCAAAAGCAAACGGTTTGCCCGGTTTCATCGCTATTTTCCAAAAGTCGATTTGTCCTAAAGACGCTAGCACTTCTTTAGTATAATCAGCATCACCAACAGAAACGCCGCCCGATGAAATTACCGCATCAGCTAATTCATCCGCTTGTTTAAAAGCATTTTCAATGGCACTTTTATCATCGTTAATAATCCCAAAATCTATAATTTCAATATTAAGCTTTGTTAACAAACCACTAATAAAATGCGCGTTACTTTCATAAATATCTCCTTCATTTAACACTTGTCCCGGTGCTTTCAATTCATCACCGGTTGAGATCAAAGCGACTTTGAGTTTGCGAACAACCTTAATATTTTCAATTCCTAATGAGGCCAACATACCTAAATCTACTGCGGTAATGCGATGACCTTTGCTAAACACTGGCTGCCCTATAGCAATATCTTCACCCGCATTACGCACATGAGCACCGTATTTTTTAATTTGCGCAAAAGTAATTTTTTCACCGTCAACCTGACAATTTTCCTGCATTTCAACACTGTCGCATCCCTTAGGCATTTTTGCCCCGGTCATAATGCGAATACATTGCCCTTGCTGACAAACTCCCGTAAAAGGTGCGCCAGCCATAGAACGCCCGACCAAGTTAAGAGTTAAATTTTGTTCAGTTAGGCTAGTTGCCGCAACAGCGTAGCCATCCATTGCTGAATTATGGTGTGGTGGTACGTTAACAGGGCTAACAACATCTTCAGCTAAGACGCGATTTAACGTTTCAGTTATAGCAATATTTTCAATATCAGTAACTGGGGTAATAAGTGCAAGCATGTTTGCCATAGCTTGTTCAAAAGGTAATAAGCCGGGTGAAGAACAACAATCAACAAGGGGTTTATCTGTCATGATTTTCTCTATAAATAGTATTTATGATAAGGTTTAGCAATCTAATAGGATCATTATTACCGAAATAAGCTTAAAAGTAATCAGGCTTTTTTGATGCAAATCAAGCTTTGTTTTTTCTGTTTAGCTATTATGCTTATTATTAAATTTAGGATATACTTTTTAAATTGAGCATTATGTATAATTAATGTTCTATTTATTCGCCGAGCTACTATCGCTAACGCAAACTCTCTTTATATAGGGTTTTGTTATGTGATTTTAGCCGTGGTTAGTTGCAATGGTGCAGCTTAAACCACCAGGGTTAGTTTGGAAACAAACTGGCCTCCCGACATTTGGAAAGGTGACATGTTAACAAACAACTACTTTACGTGTAGGTTTTTATCTACGCGTACAACTACAGCTAATGCTACTTTTTTATTTAGGTTATGTACTTTAAATAACGGAGCAGCATTATGCTAACAGACAATTTTGGCCGCCGGTTTTACTACCTGCGCCTCTCTATCACTGACGTTTGTAATTTTCGTTGTAACTATTGTTTGCCTGACGGCTATGAGTGTAATGGTGAACGTGATTTTTTAAAGCTTACTGAAATTTCTCGTGTCGCAAAAGCATTTTCGCAGTTAGGCACCGAAAAAATTCGCATCACTGGTGGTGAACCTTCGCTACGCAAAGACTTACCTGAAATAATTTCGACTTGTAAACAAACCCAAGGCATTAAAAAAGTCGCACTAACCACTAACGGTTTTAAGTTACCTACTCACTTACCTAGTTGGTTAGATGCCGGCATTGATGCCATTAATGTTAGCATCGACAGTTTAGATCCTCGTCAGTTTCATACTATTACCGGCCATAATAAACTCAATACCATATTAAAAGGTATTGATATGGCATTATCAGCTAACAATGCGCCCACAGTAAAAGTTAATACCGTATTAATGCGTGAATATAATGCTTATGATATACAAAGCTATTTAGACTGGCTAAAAGATACACCGGTTACTTTACGGTTTATTGAGTTAATGCAAACCGGCGATAATAAAGAATTTTTTGATGCTCAGCACGTACAAGGTGCGCGCATTAAACAAAACTTAATTTTAGCGGGTTGGTTACCTGTTATTAGCGATAAATCATCAGGCCCTGCACAAGAATTTTATCATCCTGATTATCAAGGTAAAATTGGTTTGATCATGCCTTACAGTAAAGATTTTTGTAATACGTGTAATCGTTTGCGCGTTAGCTCACAAGGAAAATTACACTTATGTTTGTTTGGCGAAAGTGGTTTATCGCTACGCGAACAATTACAGTGTGATGACCTTGAACCATTGAAAGCACAAATTGTTTCTTTACTTGGCGATAAAAAAGCGACTCATTTTCTTCATGAAAAAATTACGGGTGCTACTAAACATTTAGCTATGCTCGGCGGTTAAGGTGAAGCGGCTTATGAATAATGAATGTTTAGGTGTGGTATTAGCGGGTGGTTTATCTTCGCGTATGGGTGAAGATAAAGCGCAATTAATGCGCAACAATTCCAATATGCTTGATTTTTCTCAGCAATTACTCCGTGATGTTGGGATTAAAAATGTTGTTGTCAGCGGCAACTCAAGTCAAATTAATGCCCATCAACAAGTCAATGACATTGTAAAACAGGCGGGTCCTGTCGGGGGTTTATATAGTGTAATTACACAATATAAACCCAAAGCACTGTTAGTTTTACCGGTTGATTTACCGTTAATGACCTGCCATGCCTTAGGAAAATTAAAACAAATTGGTGAACTAAGTGCTAAAGCCTGCTTTTTTCAAAATCATAGCATTCCGCTTTATTTACCGGTAAATGCCTTTGTTGAAATGTTTTTACAACAAGCATTTCAAAGCCCAGAATTTATAGGATCTGGTCGTGGACCGTCGATCAGAGCATTATTAAAACAAGTACCTCATCAAGAAATCGCACTGGAGAACACGCAATTGCTWYWYWATNACYAMYWMAYYWKANGCWWTGKNCAAYNNGSCAAWNARCTAYKKMAYWRKMTSNAAWTYWRRTSNNNAAAATCAGGGAGTCTTTAATGGCTAAATCAACTCATGGCGGCAATGCATTTGTGCCACTAAATATCGCGGTACTTACCGTGTCTGATACTCGTGATGAATCAAACGATACCTCAGGACAATTATTGGTTGAACGCCTAACAAGTGCAGGTCATAACCTTGCTGATAAAAAAATAGTGATTGATGATGTTTATCAGCTGCGTGCTATTGTTTCTCAATGGATAGCCGATGAAAATATTCAAGCGGTTGTTGCCACAGGCGGCACCGGCTTTACTGCCCGCGACAATACCCCTGAAGCATTACAACCACTATTTGATAAATCAGTAGAAGGTTTTGGTGAAGTATTTCGCGCCGTTTCATTAACTGAAATTGGCACCTCAACCATGCAATCACGCGCGTTTGCAGGTGTTGCCAATGGCACAGTAATTTTTTGCATGCCGGGCTCAACCGGTGCTTGTCGCACGGCTTGGGATAAAGTAATTAGCGATCAATTAGATGCCAGCCATCGCCCGTGTAACTTTGTCCCACATTTAAAATTTACTGAACAAACACAAATATCACCATCAATTGTTGAACCTTGCAAGAGTCGCGGCTAATGGAACATTCATCTCTGCAATCAGTTAAACAAGAGCAAGCGAACACTTTATCGCATTTAAATGCGCAAGGTGAAGCTAATATGGTAGATGTGACTGAAAAAGCGATGACCTCGCGCACCGCAACCGCACAAGCTTACATTAAAATGAGTGTAGAAACACTGGCGCTGATCACCACAGGTAAACACAAAAAAGGCGATGTTTTTGCCGTTGCTCGCATTGCAGGCATTCAAGCCGCTAAACAATGCAGTAATTTAATTCCCTTATGTCATCCGTTAATGCTTTCAAAAGTACAGGTAGACTTCACTATAGATAATGAAAACAGCCAAGTAAAAGTGACCAGCTTATGCCGTTTAACCGGCCAAACTGGTGTTGAAATGGAAGCGTTAACCGCCGTTTCTGTAGCGTGTTTAACCTTGTTTGATATGTGCAAAGCGGTTGATCCAGCGATGGAAATTCATGGCATTAAAGTATTAACCAAAGCGGGTGGCAAATCAGGTGATTGGCAAGCAGCCCAACCATAAACCTAGCAAAAATAAGTACGGAGTATAACTGATGACGATTAAAGTAGTGTTTTTTGCGGCATTGCGTGAGCAACTTGACTGTAGCGAAATATCTATTGCTGCCAATGAGGTACAAACGGTTGCCGATATTAAAACCAAGCTTGCCCATAAAAATGAACATTGGCAGCAAGTTTTTAGCAATGGCGCATTATTATCTGCAATTAATCACGACATGGTAACCAGTGATAACAGAGTAAAGGCAGATGATGAAGTGGCCTTTTTTCCACCAGTTACGGGTGGCTAAGGAACATTATATGCCATTAACTCATTCAACAGCCGTAAAAATCAGCATTCAGAATCAAGACTTTAATTTACAAGACGAAGTTAATTTACTTGAACAAGATAATGCGGTTGATGGCGCAGTCGTTACTTTTACCGGACGCGTGCGCAATAAAAATGCAGGTTTAACCGTTAGCGGCTTGTACCTTGAACATTATGCCGGCATGACCGAAAAATCGTTAGAAAAAATCATCATACAAGCACAAAAACGTTGGCAAATAGGTCGCGTAGCGGTTATTCATCGTATTGGCCAATTAGTTATTGGTGAACAAATTGTTTTTGTTGGTGTAACAAGTATGCATCGCCAAGACGCTTTTGCAGCCGCCGAATTTATTATGGATTATTTAAAGGTACAAGCGCCGTTTTGGAAAAAAGAATTAACCGAGCAAGGCGAAAAATGGCTAGAGGCTAAACAGTCAGATAGCAAGCAAGCACAGCAATGGGATAGCTAAGCATGTTTGTTCATTGTTTTCGTCTGCTTTGCTTAACACTTTTTTCATTAATGTTATCAGGCATTAATTATGCTAACGCAGCACAACCATTACGCATTGCCGTATCATCTAACTTTGCTCCAGTACTCAAACAACTTTTACCACAATTTAACCAACAAACGGGCATTACCACACAAGTGATTAACGGCGTTACTGGCGGCTTATACCAACAAATAAAACATGGCGCACCTTATGATATATTTTTAGCCGCCGACAGTTTACGTCCACAAAAATTAGCGCAAGAACAGTTAATTATTAGTAATAGTCGAAAAACCTATGCATTAGGGCAATTAGCGCTTTATAGCGCTCAAAATCCTACCATTACATGGCAAAATTTAGCCAGCATTTATACCAACAAAGATATTATTAGCACGCAACAAAAAAACAAGCGTTTAGCCATCGCCAACCCGAAAACAGCACCTTATGGTAAAGCAGCTAAACAATGCTTAATAAAACAAGGCTTATGGCCGCTACTTAAAAATAAATTAATAATTGGTAATAATATTGGCCAAACTTTTCAACAAGTACGTAGTCAAGCGGTGCCAATTGGCATTGTTGCTTATAGCCAATTAAAGCTCAATAAACTTAACGGAAATTTGCTACCAGCAAGCTGTTACACGCCGATAAATCAACAGTTAGTTATTTTAAAAAATACTCAACAAGCAAAATCAGCTCAACTGTTAAGTGATTTTTTACTGTCTAAAAAAACACAGCAGCAAATAGCACAATGGGGTTATTTAACCGCGCATAAATTAACGATTAGTAAATTTACTGATAAGAAAAAACAATGATTGATGCCGATTTAATTGCTCTATTTACCACCTTAAAAATGGCAGCCATTAGCACCATTATTTTACTTTTGTTGGGTACACCATTAGCGTGGTGGTTGGCTAATATGCAAAGCCGAATAAAAGTGATTTTTGAAGCTATTATTGCCTTACCGATCATTTTACCACCCACCGTTTTAGGATTTTATTTATTAATTGCCTTCGCGCCACAATCTAATTTAGGACAATTATGGCTACAACTAACAGGTTCACCCCTTGCTTTTAGTTTCAGTGGAATAGTTATTGGCTCGGTGCTTTATTCTTTACCTTTTGTAGTACAGCCACTTCAGCGTGCTTTTGAGCAATTAGAGAATCATTATCTTGAAGCCGCGACTATGCTCGGTGCGAAACCATTGGATAGATTTTTTAGTATTGTACTACCGATGACCAAAGCCAGCTTTATTACTGCTGCGAGCTTAGGTTTTGCGCATACCGTCGGTGAATTTGGCATAGTGTTAATGATCGGTGGAAATATTCCCGGCCAAACACGAGTGTTATCCATTGCTATTTTTGATCATGTTGAAGCTTTTGAGTATGCACAAGCGCAAACACTATCATTGAGTCTATTAATTGCCTCGTTTGTTTTGTTAACGCTGGTTTACCTCTCAAATTATAAAAAAGTAAATCATCAAAAAGTGAGTCGTTAACAATATGACTGAACTCATTATAAAACTTACCAGCATCAAAAATACAAAAGCCACTAGTAACAACTTTACTTTAGCGATTAATCAATGCATTAGCAGTAACAGCATAACAGGAATATTTGGTCCTTCTGGTTCAGGAAAAACCACGTTATTGCGTACACTGGCAGGATTAGAGCAACATATTCAAGGCGAGATTATTTTTAATGGTAAAACGTTATTAAATAGTAAAGATAAAATTTTTATTAAAGCAGAACAACGCAACATTGGTTTGGTTTTTCAAAATAGTCGCTTATTTCCTCATTTATCAGTTCATGAAAATCTTGTTTATGCACAAAAAAGATCTCAACAAAACACCTTAAGCTTGGATGAAATAATTACCTTAACTGAGCTTGAGAACTTAGTCAGCAAACAACCCTCTCAACTTTCTTCTGGCGAGCAACAACGTGTTGCTTTAGCACGGGCAATATTGGCAGAGCCGCAACTTTTATTATTAGATGAACCCCTCAGTGCGCTTGATCAACATAATAAAATAAAAATGCTTACTTTGCTTATTAAAATACAGCAACAACTTAATATACCAATGCTTTACGTAAGTCATAGCTTGGCGGAATTACAACAAACCGCTGATAATTTATTAGTGTTAGCCAAAGGCCGTGTGGTTGAACATGGCAATATTCATCAAGTAATACAGCGATTAAATGAACACCATACTGAAATAACTATCAGCCAGCAAACCAGTTTATCCTTAGCGATTAAGCAGCATGATCAAACTCATGGTTTAACTGAATTACAGCTTGATAACCAACAAAGCCTTTATTTGCCGTTGTTACCCGAAAAATTATATCCACAAGGTAAAAAAATACGCTGTTTTATTTTTGCCAGTGATGTCAGCATTACCTTGCAAGAGCCTTATAACAGCTCAATAGTAAACCATCTTAAAGGTAAAATAACGCACCTTAATAAGCCCGCAAATCAACAACAAAAACACAGTGTGCTATTAGGTATTGACTGCGCGGAGCAAACTTTTTATTCACAAATATCGTTAATGTCGTATAAAAAATTAAACCTTAAACAAGATAGCGAAGTGTTTATTCAATTCAAAGCCTCAGCCATAAAAACACTGACTAACTCTACATCACTGAATCATATAATTACTGAGGAAAGCTCATGTTAACTCAACAGCAACAGCTTAAATATTCTCGCCAGATCCTGCTCAAAAAAATTGGCGAGCAAGGGCAAGTTGCTTTATCAAATGCAAGGGTGTTAATTGTTGGTGTTGGTGGTTTGGGTAATCCTGTCGCTTTATATTTAGCCGCGGCTGGTGTGGGTAAATTATTTCTAGTAGACGGTGACATCATTGAATTGAGCAATTTACCTAGACAAATATTGTTTAGTGAACAACAAGTAAACAACAATAAAGCCGACGCTGCCGCTGATAAATTACAACAACAATTTCCAGAGACTGAAATAGAAGTAATTGACGAAATGTTCGATCAAGAGTTGGCTGATTACTATCTTAATGAGGTTGATTTAGTATTAGATTGCACCGATAACATCAACAGCCGCTACTTAATCAATAAGTTGTGCGTACAAAGTAAAATCCCGTTAATTATTGGCGCAGCTACTGGTTTTGATGGTCAACATTTAATGGTTGATCCGCATGATGATAATAGCGCTTGTTATCACTGCCTATACCCAAGTAGTGAAAAAGCGCCAGCTAATAATTGTCAAACCGCTGGTATCTTAGGCCCCATTTTAGCAATTATTGGTGGTATGCAAGCACTTACTGCTATCAAATATATAACCGACAATAAAATACCTACCAATCAATTAAGCTTATTTGACGGACTCACCAATCAATGGCAGCAGTTTACTATCAAAAAAAATAGCCAATGCGAAGTTTGTGCCAAAGAAACAACGATGCAACCCCCTCTAAACAAACATTGAAAACAACATAAAACCAGCAAAACGTGATTTAAATCACGTTTTTGACGGCTAAAAAACAAACTAACTTAGCTCTTTGATATAGGTCAATTATTACATTTTTTTGACGGTTATAATTCACTCATTACTTATTAACCACGACAGCTTATTACACTTTTTAATAATCATGACTATGCACTTGGCTCAGGATCGTCATCCCCGCAGTCTTTTAAGCGGGGATCTACGTCAAAAAACAGGAGATCTTCGATAAAAACGTCTCGAAGATGACTATTATAATAAATACCTGAGTTATCTGCATAGGCATGTAGGAATATGTGTTTGATGCATTATAGATAGACTAATCCTTAAGGCTTTTTTAAGGTTGTCCTTCCCGAATGTTTTTATCGGACGTGGCATGGATGCCACATATTAGACAATGCATGGAGCATATTGTCCTGGATCTATTTCTATTAGATTCCCACCTTCGTGGGAATGACGGCATAGCTAGTGGCAATGACAATGCTCTTGGTGTATAGGTAGACTAGGGGATCTGTAGACGATGCTGTTGGTATACAGGGTATAAAATGAATACTTGTCGATGCTTGCATCGAAAAAATAAATAGCATTGAATTAATTAAAGGTGAGCAGTTGCTCACCTTTTTGTTTGTACTCTATTATTTTGGGAAAAAAATGACTAAAACCGTTGCTGTCGCTGTTGGTGTTATTTATCAACAGTCACAATTTTTTATTACCAAGCGAAAAGTTGACAGCCATCAAGGTGGTAAATGGGAGTTTCCTGGTGGTAAGGTTGAAAATAATGAAACTGTCGCGCAGGCACTTGCTAGAGAGCTTAAAGAAGAGATAAATATAGAAGTACTATCTTGTCAGCCATTGATCACCATAAATCATGATTATGGCGATAAAAAAGTGTCTCTTGAAGTGTTTTTAGTGGATAATTTTATTGGTACTGCGCAAGCACAAGAAGGTCAATTGCAACAATGGTGCTCATTAGCAGAGTTAATAAAATTAGATTTCCCTGTGGCTAATCAACCAATTATTGAATTATTGCAACAGCGAGGTTTTTAATCAGAAATAATAAATTTTATTCTGGCTCAACAAAGAATTTGTTATGTTGTAAAAATTCATCTTCTAGTGCATCAAGCATTTCTTCGGTAACGGTAACCGCCCCTTGTATTGGTTGCGATATTTTATGTTCTTCAGCAGCCCATTCACCTAAATCAATAAGCTGGCAGCGTTTTGAACAAAAAGGACGGTAGCTGTTTTCAGTATTCCAACTAACTTTTTTTTCACAATTTGGGCAAGCAACAATTAAAGACATTTCGACTCTTATCTTAAGACAACATGGTGCTATTATAAAAAAGCTTGTGCAAGTTTGCCAGTGATTTGTTGAGGTGATTTTGATCTGATATTTCTAGCAAAGCGCTAATTGAAACGTTGTAGCTTGGTTAGCATAGCGTTTACCGGTTTCTTTGCAAGGCATCATAAAGCGGATAGAATAACGGAATTTATTACCACTAATAGTAGGGTAAAACTGTGCTGTGTTAGCCAGTTTTATCCGTAATAATAATATTCCTTCACCACTATCTTGATAAAATCCACTATCGGTAGTGATGGTTTTAAACTCGGCACGCATGCGTAAAAACTTAAGCATTAACGCTAAGCTTTGCTCTATTGTTATTAATAACTTTAACCAATGGGCTAGATCTTGTGAAATAAGTTGTGCTGCGCTGTTTAGCCAAAAATTCAATTGCGGTAAATCAAACAAACAACTACCACCTTGAATGGCAAAACGTTGTTTTAAACTCGCTAAAAGTTTGTTCTCTTTAAGTTGCCACCATGATTGTTGATTTGGTTTTAATTGACTAAGTAATTGTATTGTTTGAGTTAGATTATGCTGAAGCGCATCACTGTCTATTTCTGGAGCTTGCGACCACACAATCAAGTTTTGCTCAAGTCGTTCTAGTTCTTTGATCAAATCACCACGAATATCATTGCGTTCTAAGGTGTCAATTAACGAAAAAAGTGCAGTNAAAAAAACTTGATGGTTAATGCTAATATTTTCAGCATTACAGTGATGAAGTTGTTTAAAAAGTTGTTCTAATTTTAAAAAATTGCGAATGCTCTCATTAAGAGGATGTTCATATAATATTGAGGTCATCGCTAAATTATTCTTAAGTATTTAAAATTAATCTTTCTATACTACCGATAGATATTTGAAAAGGCTATAGTTTAAACTAAATAGTGTGAAATAAATGTTTTGTTAGCACACACTTAACATGTGGCACTTAATTTTAAATATTGTTGATGCAATAACTTAACTTGTTGTTGTACTTGCTGTAAATTACTGGTGTTATTATCAATAACGTCATCAGCCACGGCTAAACGTTTAGTTCGTGATAACTGGCTATTAATAATATTTTGCACTTGTTGCGCATTATTGCTATCTCGTAAGGTGGTACGTGCAATTTGGCAGCTTTCACTAACATCAATGACTAAGATACGATTAACGTATGCGGTGAGATTGTTTTCAATGAGTAAAGGCGCAACTAACAAACAATATTGGCTAGTTGATGTATCAATTTCAGCCAATATATGTTGCCGGATCAAGGGGTGGAGTAATTGATTCAGCCATTGTTTTTTTTGTTCGTCAGCAAAAATTTCCGCTCTTAATTTAGTGCGATTAAGCATGCCATCATTAAGAATAATACTAGTGCCAAAGTGTTCTTTAATTGCATCTAAGGCAGGGCTATTTTTTGCGACAACCTGACGGGCGATTATATCGGCATCAATTAAATCGATACCGAATTCGGCGAACATGTTGGCAATGGTGGTTTTACCTGAACCAATTCCGCCAGTTAAGCCAATAATAAAATTAGACATAGTGGTAAAAGCAGCTTACGTGATTAAATTTAAATACCAAGTCCAAATGCTATTTCCCCACATTAAGGTGATCCAGCCAGCAATGGCGAGATAAGGCCCAAAAGGAATGGCTTGTTCACGTTGATGGTTGTTAAACACCATTAAACCAATTCCAATAACAGCACCAACAACCGACGCCATTAATATTAAAATAGCCAGTAGTTGCCAACCGAGCCACGCGCCGAACAATGCCAGTAATTTAAAATCACCAAAGCCCATACCTTCTTTACCAGTAATGGCTTTAAACAACCAAAAAACGCTGAATAAGCTTAAGTAACCTACGGCAGCACCAATAACCGCATCGTTTATGGGCACTATCAAGCCATTTAAATTAAGTAATAAGCCGAGCCATAAAAAAGGTAAAGTGATTTGATCGGGTAATAGCATGTGATCGAAATCAATTAAGGTTAAACAAATTAAAGCATAGCTTAACAGTAATACCCAAAAGGTCGTTGCCGTAACGCCAAAGTGGTGCGCTACTAAAAAGCCAATTAATGCGGTGCTGGCTTCAACTAATGGATAGCGGATGGATATTTTGTTTTGACATTGACTACACTTTCCTCTTAAAAATAACCAACTGACTATAGGTACATTTTCATAAAATCTAATGTTGTGACCACAATGAGGACAACTAGAATCTGGTTTTGAAAGTGAAATAGACGTTTCTTTAGCGCTGTTAGCTTTTACAATACTATTGTCGAGCTCGTCTGCTAAAAAGGCTCGACATTCTTGTTTCCAGCCTTGTTCTAATATTTTAGGTAAGCGATAAATAACCACATTTAAAAAACTACCGACAAGTAATGAAAAAATAATTACCGTGCCGTAAAAAAAATCGGGATAAAGTGTGAAAGTGTTAACAGTTTGATTGATTAGTTCTAACAAAATAAACCTTTTATATTATTGTTAATTGTAGCATTAGTCTCGTCATCTCAACAAAAGTAGGAATACACAGTTGTAGATCCAGSACAATATGCTCCATGCATTGTCTAATATGTGGCATCCATGCCACGTCCGATAAAAATATTCGGGGATGATGGGTGTTTCTACAATGTAAAAGTCATTCTATTTTCGTCTCGTTATTCCCACGAAGTATACTCGTCATTCCCACGAAGGTGGGAATCTAGCAATTGTATTACTTGTCAGAATAAATTCAGACAAGTAATTAAACGATTTTGCCAATTTGGAATATAGGTAAATACATCGCAATAATTAAACCACCAATAACTACACCTAACACCGCCATAATCATAGGTTCTAATAATGCGGTTAAACCATCAACAGCATCATCTACTTGTTGTTCATACACATTAGCAACTTTGGCGAGCATATCATCGACGGCACCAGATTCTTCACCAATGGCAACCATTTGAACAACCATGTCGGGAAATATTTGACAATTACGCATTGCTAAATTCATTTGCATGCCTGAAGACACTTCTGCTTTAACTTCTAATATAGCGTATCTAAAAACGGCATTGCCGGAAGCACCAGCGGCGGAGTCTAGCGCATCAATTAGTGGCACACCAGCAGCAAAAGTGGTTGATAGTGTACGCGCGAAACGCGCAACGGCGGCTTTTTCTAATAATTCACCGATAACCGGTATTTTTAATATTTTTCTATCCATACTATCGCGAAATGATAAACTATTACGATGGGCGCGTTTAAACAACCAAATAAAAGCGAATATTCCCGCTAAGCCTAGATACCAGTATTCTTGCATAAATTCAGAAATACCAATAACCATCAACGTAAATGCCGGCAACTCCGCACCAAACCCCGCAAAAATTTCTTGAAAAACAGGAACAACAAAAATTAACAATACGGAAGTAACCACACCAGCAATAATTAGTACGGCTATCGGATAAGTCATCGCTTTTTTAATTTTTGATTTTAATGCTTCAGCTTTTTCTTTATAGGTGGCTATTCTATCGTAAATGGTTTCTAGCGCGCCAGACTGTTCTCCTGAGGCAACTAAATCACAATACAAATCATCAAAATACAGCGGGTGATCGCGTAAACATTCAGATAGGGGAATACCAGAGGATAACTTGTTGGCTATATCTCCTAACAATTTACGCATATTACCATTGTCGTGACCTTTGCCGATCATTTCTATAGTTTGCACTAAAGGGACACCAGCACCTAACATAGTGGCAATTTGGCGGGTAACCATAGCAATGTCCATCGGGACAATATTTTTATCGCCACTCATACCAAATAAAGGTTTAGGCTTTTTCTTAACTTTGCTTGGAGTTATACCTTGCTTACGTAGTTGGGCTTTTAATTCAATGGCATTAATTGCCGATAACTCGCCATTGATTTTTTTGCCTTTACGGTTAACCCCATGCCACAAAAAAACCTCAAGTTCTTTGGGTTTAGGAATTTTTCTAGCAGTTGCTATTGCCATAGTTTTAACCTTTACAGTAACCTTGTTGTTTTTTGTGTTTATTTAGACGTGTTTTTTAAGCACTTCTTTATATGTACTTATTTTATGAGCTAGCCACGCGATTAATTTCTTCTAATGAGGTCATGCCCGACATCGCCTTTCTGATCCCAGATTGACGCAAATTGTTATAACCTTCTTTTTGACATTGTGCGGCAATTTCTAACGAGTTACCACCTTCCATAATAATACGTGCGGTGACTTCACTTATTTTAATCACTTCGTAAATACCGACTCGACCTTTATAGCCGCCAGTACAATGTTCACAACCAACAGGTTTATAAAGCACTATTTTTTCATCTTGTTCTACCGGAAAACCCTGTTTTGCTAACTCTTCATCAGGAATATGCTCTTCTTCTTTACATTGTATACATAAACGACGAGCAAGACGTTGCGCAATAATAATAGAGACTGAGCTAGCAATGTTATAGGCGGGAACACCCATGTTTGACAAGCGGGTTAGCGTTTCTGCGGCAGAATTAGTATGCAAAGTGGATAATACTAAGTGACCCGTTTGCGCGGCTTTTATGGCAATTTCAGCCGTTTCAAGGTCACGTATTTCACCGACCATGATAATATCAGGATCTTGCCGTAAAAATGAACGTAATGCACTAGGAAAAGTTAAACCTGATTTTATATTTATTTGAACTTGGTTGATACCTTCTAAATTGATTTCTACTGGATCTTCTGCGGTTGATATATTGCGCTCATCGGTATTTAATATGTTCAAACCGGTATATAACGAAACTGTTTTACCTGAACCGGTAGGGCCGGTAACTAAAATCATTCCTTGTGGTCGAGCCAGTGCTTCCATGTAAATGTCTTTCTGCTCAGGCTCATAGCCAAGCATATCGATACCTAACATGGCACTAGAGGAGTCTAAAATCCGCATTACGATTTTCTCGCCCCACATGGTGGGTAATGTGCTAACCCGAAAATCGATAGATTTTTTCTTTGATAACGCGAGTTTTATACGACCATCTTGTGGTACTCGGCGCTCAGCAATATCAAGTTTTGACATTACTTTAAGTCGTGCAGACATTCTACTAGAAAGCGAAACCGGCGGGGTGGCAACTTCGTTTAAGATGCCGTCAATGCGAAAGCGAATGCGATAGCTTTTTTCATAAGGTTCAAAGTGTAAATCTGAGGCACCTTTTTTTATTGCATCAAGTAATATTTTATTAATATAAACAACAATGGGGGCATCGTTTTTATCACCACTACCATGGTCATCGTCACGGTGTTCTTCTTCTACATCAATACCGGCAAGTTCTTCGCTGTCTAAATCAGTAATGTCGAGCGCGTCACTCTCATCCTCTAATACTTTTTCTATACACGCTTGTAGGCTGTGTTCGTCAGCCAGTAACAGTTCGGTGATATAGCCACTGTTAAACTGTATTTCTTCTAACGCGTCGAGATTGGTGGGATCTGACATTGCCACAAATAAAACTTTACCACGTAAATATAGTGGCAGGGCATGATGTTTTAGAATGAGTTTTTCGTTGCGTACCCCCTCGGGAACTAAGGTGGTATCAAAATCTTTTAAATCAACAAGGGGATGGCCAAAACTTTTCGATAAAATTTTAGCAATATGAACGGCACTATAATGCTTGTCTTCAACTAAAAAGCGAATAATGGTTTTTTGTTGTTGTATATAGCCAGAACTGATTTCTTCGATCATCTCTGCAGGGACTAAATCATGTTTAGATAAAGCGGATAACAAACTTGATTGTTGATGAAGTCCTTTCATTTCGTTAAAGAAAACCTTGCAATGCTAATATTTTATTAAGTGTAACGTATTTTTTAATGAAAAAAAGCTAAATAGCTACAATTTTTATAAGTGGTCGCGTGATATTTTTGAGTGCCATCAATCAACATACCTATGCAGATCACTCAGGTATTTATTAAAACCGTCATCTTCGAGACGTTTTTATCGAAGATCTTGTTTTTTTGACGTAGATTTCCGATAAAAAGACTACGGGAATGACGATTCTGAGCCAAGTGCATAGGCATGAAAAATTATACGAATGAAACATTTTTTGCTCAGTTACATTCCGCGACAACTACCATTGGTTACACATGTACCGGAAAACAAAAAAGTAACATTACCGCTTGATATTTGAGGTTTTATAATAAGGGTTTCACCACCTTGAGCGGTAGATCCGGTAAGCGTTAACGAACCACTACCATCTACTGACGCTGCACTTACATTCCTATCAATAGTAAGTTCTGATGAGATTGGTAATCCTTTATAACCCAAAGCAATACTTGCTTCAGTAGTAATTTCTCCAGATTGTACTGTAACTTTTATTTTTGATGTCCATATGTCTGCAGCTGCTATTATGCCTGCGGCTCTGGCTGCTTTGGTATAGTCACGATAAGAGGGTAAAGCTATCGCGGCTAAAATACCGATAATGGCTACCACAATCATGAGCTCTATCAGGGTAAAGCCTTTAGTTTTTTCCATTCAAGTTAAGCTCATTGATATTTTTCTATTCAATAAAACCGAAGTAATTCTTAAGATAAATAWTCGCAGATATAAAAAAAGACTCTATATGAGTCTTTTTTTATATTAAAGGTATATATTATAAACCTTTACAGCTACCATTGGTTACACAAGTACCTGAATAAGCAAAAGTAACATTACCACTTGCAATAGTAGGTGTTACTATTAAGGTTTCCGCACCTTGACCTGTTGAGCCTGTTAGCGTTAATACACCAGCGGCGGCAGCAGCAGATGCTACATTGCTATCTACTTGTAATTCTGTTGCGGTAGGTAAACCAGTAGCCCCGAGAGTAATACCTGTCACGGCAGTAATTTGTCCTGTTTGCACGGCAACGCGAACTTTTGTAGTCCATACACCCGCAGCAGATGTCATACCAGTTGAACGAGCAGATTTTGTATAATCTTGATAAGCAGGCAATGCCACTGCAGCCAAAATACCGATAATCGCCACAACGATCATTAATTCAATAAGGGTAAAACCCTTAGCTTTGTTTAATGTTTTAATACTTGTATTCATAATATTTAATTCCATACATTATTACGGGGGCTGACTTCATATTGCGACAAAATTTTTCAAATGTAAAATAATGTTGCTATTTTTTTCTGTTTTTTCTGTTTTAATTTAGTTTTTCTATGATTATTAATATTCGTTAACATTATATTAACTAAATTTAATGATCAGCTTGGCAGTTTTTAGCAAGTGAATGCTTAAACTTATTAATGTATAGCACGTTTTTTTATAAAGAACAGCATATAGTGAGATGTTATTACTTAACATTATCTTAAGTGCTGCTTTTATGGTCATCTATAAATGCATTATTTTAACTACATAATTAAAAATTAATTACTTAAAACGCATCGATAAGTCAACAGCATGCAGATGTTTAGTTAATGCACCCACTGAAATAAAATCGACACCGGCTTTTGCATAATTAGCTAAGGTGGCTAAGGTCATATTTCCTGACACTTCTAGCTTGGCTTTACCTGCGGCCAATGTTACTGCTTGTATAATCATTTCGGTGCTAAAATTATCTAACATAATTATATCAGCACCGGCGTTAACTGCTTGGCTTAATTCATTTAAACTTTCCACTTCAACTTCAACGGTTTTATCGGGATGATTTTGCTTGGCGGTAGTTACCGCTTTATTAATGTCACCGCAAGCGGCGATATGATTTTCTTTAATTAAAAAAGCATCAAATAAACCAATACGATGATTTACACCACCGCCGCAAGTTACCGCGTATTTTTGTGCGCTACGTAAACCGGGAATGGTTTTACGAGTGTCGAGTAATTTTGTGGTGGTGTCGGCTAAGGCTTTAACGTAATCACTGGTGATGGTTGCGGTGCCCGACAAGCTTTGTAAAAAATTAAGTGCGGTACGTTCGCCGGTTAATAAAGTACGAGCATTACCGTTTAATTCAAATAAGGTAGTGTTGGCTTTTACGTGTTGTCCGTCATTAACAAACCAAGTGATTTTAGTGGTTAATCCTGAAATTTGATCTAATTGTGCAAAAACTTCATTAACCCATGCAACACCGCAAATAATACATTCGTCGCGTGAAATAACTGTGGCAATGGCGGTTTCATTGACGGGAATAAGCTCTGCGGTAATATCGATCATATTATTTGTTGTAGAATCTTGTGCAGAGGCGGTTAAATCTTCTTGTAAAGCCCAAGTTATGGTTTTACTGATATCATCTTTTAGAGCATTAGAAAGCATGTCGTTCTCGTAAAATTAGTTGTTTACCGGTTTGTTGAAATTCTAGTTTTTTTAATGCGCTCATGCCAAGCAAAATTTCTTTGCCTTGCATTCCGGGATTAATATTGGCGCGAATATTATAAAGGAAAATATTACCAATGCTAAGTTGATCTATTTTCGTTTGCTGAACTGTTACTTGTCCATTTGCCGTAGTTACTTGATAATTACCATAGCGCGGTAACTTAAGTTGTTGGGCAAGATTCTCTGGAATTGACACTTCTGTTGCCCCAGTGTCGAGCAAAAAAGTAACCATTTGCTCATTAATAGTACCGGTTGTTACGTAATGACCATAACGATTCTGCTGCAAAGTAACTTCAGCTAAACCTTGTTGATTTAATGCCGACTGGGGATTTGTATTCGGGTTGTTTTGTGTTTCGAGTAAGTCTTGAAACACAAAAGCTAATAAGCCAAGTGCTAGTAGCCAAGCTAGCCATATAAAAACTCGTCCGAATTGTGTTGTTGAGTTGTCTTGTTGCATAATAGCTAAAGTTGATAAATAACCATAAATGATAAAATGAGCGTGAACGATAATACCTTATTTAATATAGAAAAGGGATGTTTGCTTGCTGTTGAACAGCAAAAATCCCCGCATTTTTCTTGGCGTAATGCCGATGACGAGATCAGTTTGCTGGTTGTGCATAATATTTCATTACCGGCAGGGCAATTTGGTGGTGATCATATTACGCATTTGTTTTTAGGTAAACTTGATCTCAGTAGCGATCAAAGCTTTGCAGATTTAAAGAATGTAAGGGTGTCGGCACATTGTTTAATACAACGCAACGGTACCATAATTCAGTATGTAAATTTTAATAATAAAGCGTGGCATGCTGGTGTATCAAGTTTTTGCTCTCGAGATCAATGTAATGACTTTTCTATTGGTATTGAACTTGAAGGTACTGATGAAATTGCTTATACCGAGCAACAATACCAGCAGTTAATTAAATTAACCAAAACATTACAATATTATTATCCCGCGATAGTAAACGCTAACATTGTGGGTCATTGTGATATTGCTCCGCAAAGAAAAACCGATCCTGGGGCATCATTTAATTGGCAATATTTTCGCCAATGTTTACAATAAGGTCTACTATAGTTTTCGTTTTGGAAAGTTGTACTTATTATGAGTCTTATTAGTTTGTTAATTGCCTTAATGGCAGAACGGCATTTATCGTTATCGGTTTGGCAGTTTAATCATTACTACCGTATGTATTTAACGTGGTGGAAAAAAATCGATAAACAGGCTAATTTCTTACAAAATGAAACAAAAACATTAGCCGTTATTGTCTTACCTATTGCAATAGTTGGTTTGCTAATGGAGTTTATTGATGATGGTATACTTAAATTTTTACTTTCAACCTTAATACTGATTGTCTGTTTTGGTTGTGTAAAATCTCGCGATGCTTATAAATGTTTCTTGCGTTCAGCCTTTCGTGGTGAAATGACTACCTGTGAAATGAACCGTCAGCAATTACTAAAAGAAAAAGGATTAGAAGATCAAGGTTTTGGTCAATCATTAGTGTGGCTAAACTATCGTTACTATATTGCTATTATGTTGTTTTTTGTTGCTTTTGGTGCCGCAGGAGCTGTTTTTTATCGCTTGTTAACCACCTTAGTAGAGCAAAATCATGATGACGAAATAACGATTAGTGATGGTGTATTAAAAAGCTGTAAGCAAGTATTAGCGGTTATTGATTGGTTACCCGTGCGTATTACTGCTTTCGGTTATATGTTTGTAGGGCATTTCTCTAAGGCATTACCGACGTGGTTAGAAAGCTTATTCAATTTCACTTCAACGCCTAACCAAATTTTAATATCAGTCGCGAAGGTTGCTGAAGATTACAGTATTGATGACGATGATTGTACCGCGGAACCTTGTTTATTAGTGCGTTTAGCTAAGCGCACTTTATTGTTATTACTGGCGGTTATTTCGGCATTGACTATTTTAGGTGTGGTTAATTAGATTTGGAGTATTAGATTCCCACCTGCGTGGGAATGACGGGTATACTGCGTGGGAATGACGGGTATGCTGCGTGGGAATGATGAGGAATTCACTCTCGTCATCCTCGAATGTTAACTTCCGTCATCCCCGAATGTTAACATCCGTCATCCCCGAATGTTTTTATCGGGGATCTTTTTTTACTCCCGTCATCCCCGAATGTTTTTATCGGGGATCGTTTTTATGTCATGAGATTCCCACCTTCGTGGGAATGACGGAATATACAGGGAATGACGGAATATACAGGGAATGACGGAATATACAGGGAATGACGGAATATACAGGGAATGACGGAATACTGCGTGGCACTGGTAAGATCACCACTCTAACTTTATCTTTATAAAAGAAAAATCCCTATTTCTCTCCCGTTTTCATAGTTAAAGTTTTCTCCTTAATTTTACTTTTTGTAATTATTTTGCTATCTTATGACATGTAAATATAAATGGTAAGACCAATTTACCATTCTGATTTGTAATAGTGATTTAATAAGCATTAGATAAATAGATCTTAAAATGTAGGCAATTGATACTTAAATTATGGAATACCCCAATTTAAAAAAGCCGGTGAAACAGGCAAAACTTTCAGATATTATTTTGGTGCAACTTGAAGCCATGATCATTGAAGGTAGTTTAAAGCCGGGGCAAAAATTAATGCCGGAACGAGAGTTGGCTAAATTATTTGATGTTTCAAGGCCATCGTTGCGTGAGGCAATTCAAAAATTAGAAACAAAAAATTTAGTTATACGCCGCCAAGGTGGTGGTACTTATGTTTGTGACAATATTCTTTCTGGCTTGTCTGATCCACTATTTAACTTACTTGCCAATAATAATGAAGCGCAATTTGATTTATTAGAATTTCGCTTAGGTATTGAAGGAATGTCAGCTTATTACGCTGCAATGCGTGGTACTAAAGCTGATTTTACAGAAATAGAACGCAAGCACCAAGCCATTGGTAACGCACAATTAGACAGCGAACAACAAAATGATTTTCGCGCTGAAGCGCAAGCGGTATTTGATTTCTATTTAGCGATTTGTTCAGCATCGCATAATGCAATTATTTTGCATCTCGCGCGCAGCATGTCGATATTACTTATTGATAATATTGAAAAAAATCTAACTGTATTGGCTAAAAAACCCGATATATTTGCCAAGATAACTGATTATAGAACGCGTTTATTAGAAGCGATTATTAGTGGTAAACCACAACGAGCGTGGGGAGCTAGTCATCAACATTTAGCCTTTATAGAGGAAGTGCTGTTGAAATTAAATCAAGAACATAGCCGAATGGAACGTTCGATGCGCCGCTTACACTTGTAGGTCGAAGCTTACGTTACATGGATGTAACTTCTTAGACAATGCAGGAGCATATTGTCCTGCTTCGAAAATGAGAACACCAATAAAAATTACCGTATTAAAGAATAACAACTATCTTTAATGCAAATTAATGAACAAATAAAAATTTAATATTAATAAAACCTTAAATAAAAATCTTATTTATAAAAACAACGGAGACAAGTCTATGTCTGAGCTTCCAAAAATTGATATTGATTCKGTAGAAACCCAAGAGTGGTTAGAGTCAATGGAAGCGGTACTGGCGAATGAAGGCCCAGATCGCGCACACTTTTTATTAGAAAAATTGATTGAACGTTCACGTCGTGGTGGTACACATTTACCGTTTGACGCAAAAACGGCTTATGTAAATACTATTCCGCCGGGGCAAGAACCACATATGCCAGCAGATCAAACTATTGAAGCGCGTATTCGTGCGGCAATTCGTTGGAATGCGCTAGTGTTAGTATTACGTGCCTCGAAAAAAGATTTAGAACTCGGTGGACATATTGGTAGCTTTGCCTCTAGTGCAATGCTTTACGATGTTGGTTTTAATCACTTTTTTAGAGCTGCAACTGATCAAGATGGCGGCGATTTTATTTTTGCTCAAGGGCATATTTCTCCTGGTATTTATTCTCGTGCTTTTGTTGAAGGTCGTTTAAGCGAAGACCAAATGAATAATTTTCGTCAAGAATGTGCTGGCGATGGTTTACCCTCTTATCCGCATCCTCATTTAATGCCCGACTTTTGGCAATTTCCAACGGTTTCTATGGGTTTAGGTCCTTTACAAGCTATTTATACTGCACGTTTTTTAAAATATTTAACCGATCGTGGTATTAAAGATTGCTCTAACCAACGGGTATATTGTTTCTTGGGTGATGGCGAAACTGATGAGCCAGAAGCGTTAGGAGCCATTGGTTTAGCTACTCGAGAAAGTTTAGATAATTTAACTTTTATCATTAACTGTAATTTACAACGTTTAGATGGCCCTGTGCGTGGTAATGGTAAAATCATTCAAGAATTAGAAGGAACATTTCGTGGTGCAGGCTGGGAAGTGGTTAAAGTTATTTGGGGTAGCTATTGGGATGCATTATTAGCACGTGATACCTCAGGTAAATTATTACAGTTAATGAATGAAACGGTCGATGGTGAATATCAAAACTGTAAAGCCAAAGGGGGGAAATACACCCGTGAGCATTTCTTCAATAAGTATCCTGAAACGGCGGCTATGGTGGCGAATATGTCTGATGAAGACATTTATCGCTTAAATCGTGGTGGTCATGATCCCGTTAAAGTGTATGCTGCTTATAAAAAAGCACAAGAAACCAAAGGTCGACCAACGGTTATTTTAGCAAAAACCGTTAAAGGTTATGGTTTGGGGGCTTCTGGTGAAGCATTAAATATTGCTCATAATGTGAAGAAAATGGACATTGAATCGGTTAAATATTTCCGCAATCGTTTTAATATTCCTGTTGCAGATGACGAAATTGCAGAGCTACCTTTTTACAAATTTCCAGAAGACAGTGTTGAATATAAATACATGAAAGCCCGTCGTGAAGCATTAGGTGGTTCATTACCTGCACGTCGTAAAAAAGCACAAGAAGAAATTGAAATTCCACCACTTAAAGCCTTTGATGCTATTTTAAAAGGCAGTGGTGATCGCCAAGTATCGTCAACCATGACGTTTGTTCGGGTATTAAATAGCTTATTAAAAGATAAAAAAATTGGTAAACGCATTGTGCCTATTATTCCTGATGAAGCGCGTACCTTTGGCATGGAAGGCTTATTTCGCCAAGTAGGTATTTATGCTAACGAAGGTCAAAAATACGTGCCGCAAGATGCCGATCAAGTCGCTTATTATCGTGAAGATAAAAAAGGCCAAGTGTTACAAGAAGGCATTAATGAATTAGGGGCAATGGCTTCTTGGGTTGCCTCGGGTACTTCTTATTCAACCTGTAATGCGACCACGATCCCATTTTATATTTATTATTCTATGTTTGGTTTTCAACGTGTTGGTGATTTAGCCTGGGCAGCAGGCGATAGCCAAGCAAAAGGTTTCTTATTAGGTGCAACTGCCGGTAGAACCACACTTAATGGTGAAGGTTTACAACATCAAGACGGCCATTCACATGTACAAGCGGGTTTGATCCCAAATTGTGTTACTTATGATCCAACCTATGGTTATGAAGTGGCGGTTATTGTGCGTGATGGTTTACGCCGAATGTATGAAGATAACGAAAATGTTTTCTATTATATGACGTTAAWGAATGAAAATTATCAACACCCAGCCATACCAGAAGAAAAAGATATCAGTGATAAAATTATCAAAGGTATTTATCAATTAGAACAAGTTAAAAGTAAGGGCAAAGCAAAAGCTAATGTACAATTAATGGGCTCAGGTACTATTTTACTGCAAGTAAGAGAAGCGGCACAAATTTTAGCGAATGACTTCGGTATTTCAGCAAATGTTTATTCAGTTACATCATTTAATGAATTAGCCCGTGAAGGGCAAGACGTTACGCGCTGGAATATGCTTCACCCTGAAAGCAAAGCTAAAACACCATATATTTCAACAGTAATTACCGCTGAACAAGGCCCTGCAATTGCCGCAACTGACTATGTTAAAGGTTATTCAGAGCAAGTCCGTGGTTTTATTGATACCGATTATAGAGTGTTAGGTACCGATGGTTTTGGTCGTAGTGATAGTCGGGCTAATTTACGTCAGCATTTTGAAGTCAATCAAAATTACATTGTTGTAGCGGCACTTTATGAACTCGCCAAACGCGGTGAAATTAAAATGAACGTTGTTAGTGATGCCATTAAACGCTTTGAAATCAATCCTGAAAAAGTTAATTCACTTTACGCGTAATTAGAGACTAGGAGAATAAAATGTCTAATATTGAAAAAATTCTAGTCCCTGATGTTGGCGGCGAAGAAGTAGAAATTATTGAAATTTGTGTTGCTGTTGGCGATAACCTTGCAGCCGATGAAGGTATAGTTACGGTTGAAACCGATAAAGCGTCAATGGATATTCCTGCGCCATTTGCGGGTGAGTTAATCAGTTTATCGGTAAGTGTCGGCGATAAAATTAAAGAAGGTGACATCATTGGTGAAATAAAAGCGGTTGACGCAGAAAGTGCTGAAGCTGCTAGTGCAAAAGTTACGAGTAATGAAGTTGAAACAGCGGTTCAAGTTGTTACAACACCAGCAGCTACAACAAGCGTTACAGCTGCCAGTGAAATTATTGACGTTGCTGTGCCTGATATTGGTGAAGATGGCGAAGTAGATGTTATTGAAGTATTAGTGGCTGTTGGTGATGTTATCGCCGAAGAAGATGGTTTGATCACCCTTGAAACCGATAAAGCGACTATGGATGTGCCAAGCTCACATGCGGGCACAGTAAAAGAAGTATTTATTAGCGTTGGTGACAAGGTTAAGCAAGGTAGTGTGGTGATCAAGTTGGAAACCGCTACAGATGCCGCGCCAATTGCTGATCCGGTTGAAACTCCAGCACCAGTAGTTGTAGAAAGCAAAACTGCATCACAAGCTAAACCACAACCTATGCCACAAGCCGCCCCCGCAAAATCGGCACCTGTTCCACATCACCCTGGTGTTGGTAATGCGATTAAATCTGCTATTTATAGTTCCCCGTCAATTCGCCGCATAGCACGTGAATTTGGTGTTGATTTAAGTTTAGTAAAAGGCACCGGTAATAAAGGGCGTATTTTAAAAGATGATGTGCAATCTTATGTTAAATATGAACTTTCTCGTCCGAAAGCTACTGCGCATAGTTCAGTAGGAGTCGGATCTGGTGGTTTGCAAGTAGTCAGTGCGAAACAAATTGATTTTGCTAAATTTGGCGAAATTGAAACTAAACCACTAACCCGTATTCAAAAAATATCAGGGCCATTTTTACATCGCAACTGGGTAACTATTCCGCATGTTACTCAATTTGATGAAGCAGATATCACTAACGTTGAAGCGTTTCGCAAAGAGCAAAATGTGGTTTGTGAAAAGCAAAAATTAGGTTTCAAAATTACGCCATTAGTGTTTGTTTTAAAGGCGGCAGCAGATGCTTTACGTGCTTTCCCTGTATTTAATTCTAGCTTGAGTGAAGACGGTGAAAGCTTGATTTTGAAAAAATACATTCACATTGGTGTTGCCGTTGACACGCCTAACGGTTTGGTTGTGCCAGTGGTGCGTGATGTTGATCAAAAAGGCATTCATCAGTTATCACGTGAATTATTAGCAATGAGTATTAAAGCGCGTGACGGCAAATTAAAAGCGGCTGATATGCAAGGTGGTTGTTTCACTATTTCAAGCCTTGGTGGTATTGGCGGTACAGCATTTACGCCGATTGTAAATGCGCCAGAAGTGGCTATTTTAGGGGTGTCAAAATCTGAAATGAAACCTAAGTGGAATGGGTGTGAATTTGTGCCTAAACTGATGTTACCGTTATCAATGTCTTATGATCATCGTGTTATTGATGGCGCCATTGCAGCACGCTTTACCGTACATTTAGCCGGTGTAATGTCAGATATTCGTAAATTAATATTGTAACATATCTATACATTTGACTCCGGATCGTCATCCCCGCAGTCTTTTAAGCGGACGCTGCATGGATGCAGCTTATTAGACAATGCATGGAGCATATTGTCTTGGATCTACGTCAAAAAGCATGAGTTCTTCGATTAAAACATTTCGAAGATGACGGTTAACTTAATTTTAAATTGGCGATTTTGCAAAACTAGCGTAAAATCGCCAACCATTGTAAATAGAATAAAATAAAGATAGTTAAAATGCTGTTTTGCTATCTAAATTAAATTAATTATGAGGTTAGCATGAGTAACGAGATCAAAACTCAAGTAGTAATTTTAGGTGCGGGTCCTGGTGGCTATTCAGCTGCATTTCGCGCAGCAGATTTAGGACTAGACGTCGTCTTAGTTGAAAGCCGTAAAACGTTAGGTGGGGTATGTTTAAATGTGGGCTGTATTCCCTCAAAAGCATTATTGCACGTAGCTAAAGTGATCGACGACGCTAAAGAAATGGCAGCACACGGGGTTACTTTTGGTGCACCTGAAATTGATTTAGATAAAATTCGTAGCTGGAAAGACAGTGTTATCGCTCAATTGACTGGCGGTTTAGGCGGCATGGCAAAAGCACGTAAAGTTACTACCGTTTCGGGCTACGGTAAATTTACCGGTAGTAACACCATTGAAGTAGAAGGTGCTGATGGCAACACCACTATTACCTTTGACAACGCGATTATTGCCGCTGGTTCATCAGTGGTTAACTTGCCGTTTATTCCAACCGATGATCCACGCGTAATTGATTCAACTGGCGCTTTAGAATTAAAAGATGTTCCAGCTGAAATGTTAGTACTTGGTGGCGGTATTATTGGTTTAGAAATGGGTACAGTTTATAGCTCATTAGGTTCAAACGTGTCTGTAGTTGAATTTGCGGATCAACTTGTACCAGCAGCCGATAAAGACATTGTTAAAGTGTATAACAACTATGTTAAAAAACGCTTCAATATTATGCTTTCAACCAAAGTGGTTGCTGTTGAAGCTAAAGATGATGGTTTATACGTGACTTTTGAAGGTAAAAAAGCTCCCGCAGAACCTATTCGTTATGACAAAATTTTAGTGGCCGTGGGTCGTAAACCTAATGGTCATTTAGTGGCTGCTGATAAAGCAGGTGTTAATGTTGATGAGCGTGGTTTTATTAAGGTAACTAACGAATTACGCACTAATGTTAATCATATTTTTGCTATTGGCGATGTGGTTGGTCAACCTATGCTTGCCCATAAAGCCGTTCATGAAGCTCATGTTGCTGCTGAAGTCATTTCAGGTAAAAAACATACTTTTGAACCACGTTGTATTCCGTCAATTGCTTATACTGATCCAGAAATGGCTTGGGTTGGTGTTACTGAACGTGAAGCCAAAGAACAAAGCTTGAACGTTGAAGTAGCTAACTTCCCGTGGGCAGCATCGGGCCGCGCTATTGCCTCAGATCGCACTGAAGGTAAAACCAAACTGATTTTTGAAAAAGACTCAGGTCGTGTATTAGGTGGTGCTATTGTTGGCATTAATGCTGGTGAAATGCTCGGTGAAATTTGTTTAGCGGTTGAAATGGGTGCAGATGCTGAAGATGTTGGCTTAACTATTCATGCCCATCCTACTTTAAATGAGTCAATTGGTTTAGCGGCTGAAATCTTTGAAGGTTCAATCACCGATTTGCCTAACGCTAAAGCAATGAAAAAAAAGAAATAAAATAAAYCATTTGTCGGAATAAATTCCGACCTACAGATGATAACGGTTAATTTTGAAACCAGCTTTTTGATAAAAAGCTGGTTTTTTCGTTTGTAAATCGGTATAAACACAAGCTTGATAATTTTGTAACAACTTATTGCAGTTGATTAAAAATATATTTGGTCAATTCAATATTAAAATAATAGCTTGGACGCAATACTCTATGAATAAAACACAGCACACAATTTTACTCTTAATTACTCTTTTTTGTAGTTTATCTTTTAATGCTATTTCAGCGCCAAAACAGCAGCTTAGCTACAAGCAATTTGGTCATTTAGCGATGTTTCAACATCCTACTGTTTCACCAGATGGTAACTATATTGCCGCTTTGTATAATTCACCCGCAGGACCACAAGTTGTGGTGAGCGATTTTGGTAGTACACAATTGTCAACAATCGCTAAACTAAAAAAATCACAAAATCGTATTGATGGCATAACATGGGTTAATAATGAACGTATTATCATTTTTGCTAGTTATTCAAAACGATTTTTAGGCGATAGAATTCGTGTTAATCGCTTATTTTCAGTAAATAAAGACGGCTCTGATTTTAAATTACTAAAACGTCGAAATACTAAAGGGCAATCGTCGTGGATGGATGTAATGAGTTCTAGTCGAATTGTTTCATTGTTAGAGGGTGATAAAGAGCATGTTCTACTTAAACTTTATGATGAACGCGATAAAGCTTGGTCAGTATTTAAAGTTAATGTTTACACTAATGAATTTAAAAAATTGTTTGTAAATACTTACAAAGTCAGTAGTTGGTATGCTAATACTAAAGGCGATGTGGTTTTTGGTGTCGGCCGAAAAAAAGATACGACTACTATTTGGTATCGTCAAAATAACAATGAAGATTGGAAAAAACTACATACGCAAAAAGCTTATACTGGCGCTACTTTTAGTCCTGTGATGGTTAAGGGAAATAAAGCCATTGTGATCAGTGATAATGAACTTTATCGCAAAGCATTATGGCAGTACGATATTAAAACAGGTAAATTTGATAAATTATTATATGCTAATGATAAATATGATATTTCAAGTGCTATTTTAAACCCCGAAGGTACAGAAGTTATTGGCGTAAGATATTCAGAGCACTTTCAAAAAAATTATTACTTTAACCCTGCTGATGCCAAGTTGAATCGCATCGTTAAAAAAAGTTTTAAACAGTACAATACCTTTATTGTCGATTTTAGTAGCGATAGAAAGAAAGTATTGGTACTAGCACAGCGTGATGATTCACCGTCAAAATATTTTTGGCTAGATTTACAAAAACGTTCGGGTGGTTTTTGGTTTAGTACTTATCCGGATTTGGAAGGTAAACAGTTAGCCAAGGTAAAACCGTTTGAATTTACCACTAAAAAAGGCATGACCTTAAATGGTTATTTAACATTGCCGGCTAATTTAAAAGCCGGTGAAAAACCACCGTTAATTGTGCATCCGCATGGTGGTCCACAATCACGGGATTACCAATATTTTGATCCCTTTGTACAATATTTTGCCAGCCAAGGTTATGCGGTATTACAAGTAAACTTTAGGGGGTCTACCGGTTTTGGTAATAATTATATGGCTAAAGGTTATCGCCAATGGGGCGAAGCTTCACAACAAGATGTGTATGAAGCTGTAGATTGGTTGGCACAGCAAAATACTGTAGATACGAACAAAAGCTGTATTGTTGGCGCGAGTTATGGCGGTTATATGGCGTTAACCGCAGCCTTTCAAAAGCCTGAGTTGTTTGATTGTGTGGTGAGTATTGCTGGTATTGGTGATGTGCTTGCGTTAGTTGAAGATGAATATAAATACCCAACAATGAGAGCTTTTATTAAAAAAACTATTGGCGATCCTAAAGATAATGATGACATTAGTAAACTTAAAAAAGTTTCTGCCATTAATTATGTTGAGCGCATAACCGCACCGATGCTGTTAATTCATGGTACTTACGACACCCAAGTAAATTATAATCAATCCGTTGATTTTACCAAAAAAGCTAAACGTGCTGGTGTTAAAGTTAATTATGTTGAACTTAAACATGCCACACATTATTTAGATGAAAATGATAATCGCTTAGCGGCGTTTAAAGTGATGGGTGAGTTTTTACAAAAATATTTACGTTAATAAAATACCCGTACACCTTTTATGCGGCATGATAGAATAACGTTATCATGCCGTTTTTGATTGGAGCTGCGAATGTTCAAAATAATATTAGTTGTATGTTTAATCTTTGCAGTTATGGGGTGTGCTAATAAGCCCTTTAAAAATGGTCAAGCACAATGGGATTTCGATCATCACGTGCAATTTAAACAAACTAAAATAACGGCGCATAAATATCGTCTCGAAGTGGTAGCTAATGGAAAAGCCGATTTTTCGGTATTAGCGACATTTTTAATACGCCGTTCATTAGACTTATGTAAAAGTTATGGTTTTAAAATGGAAGTGTTAGCAGGGATTGAAAGCTTTAATCATCAACTTGAATCGCCCAATATGTTGATGCCCTCATTAGCGGCTAATATTGAATGTCCTGCAAATTAGTTAGCTTGCCTCAAATAGCACAAGCCTTTGAAGTAAGCTGCAATCTGCAGTTTAAATGATTGGGGTATAGTTAGTATTTATAGCAATTATATATTTTATGATTGGCTGTTTTTCACGAGTTTTGTTCTGTTTTTTCTGTTTTTAGCCTATAATACGCCTCATGATTTTTCTTATTATTAGGTGCTTAGCTCTTATTGAGGTAAACATCTCCCATCATAGAGGTAAATACCGTGCTTCAAGAATATCGTCAACATGTCGCAGAACGAGCTGCGCAAGGAATTGTTCCTTTACCATTAAATGCTGAGCAAGTTGCTCAATTAGTTGAATTAATTAAAAACCCACCCGCAGGTGAAGAAAATTTTTTACTTGAATTGTTAGCCGACAGAATTCCTCCTGGGGTTGATGATGCTGCTTATGTTAAAGCAGGTTTTTTAGCGGCTATCGCTAAAGGCGAAGTAAACTCATCTATTTTAGATGCTGCTCACGCGACTGAATTATTAGGCACTATGCTAGGGGGGTATAATATTACTCCGATGATCGATTTATTAGATGATTCTTGTAACAACGGTACTAATGCAGAAATTGCCGTGGCAGGTCTTTCAAAAACGTTATTAATGTTTGACGCTTTTCATGACGTACAAGAAAAAGCTGAAGCAGGTAATGTTCATGCTAAAAAAGTGCTTGAGTCTTGGGCTAATGGTGAATGGTTTACTAATAAACCCAAAGTAGCAACAAAAATTACCGTTAAAGTATTTAAAGTCACGGGTGAAACTAATACTGATGACTTATCACCTGCACCTGATGCATGGTCWCGTCCTGATATTCCACTGCATGCTAAAGCCATGCTTAAAATTGGCCGCGAGGGTATTAATCCTGATGAAGAGGGTGCTGTTGGTCCAATTAAGCAAATTGAAGAATTACAAAAAGATGGTATTCCATTAGCCTATGTTGGTGATGTTGTAGGTACTGGTTCTTCACGTAAATCTGCAACTAATTCAGTATTATGGTTTATGGGCGATGATATTCCTCATGTGCCAAATAAACGCGGTGGTGGTATTTGTTTAGGTGGTAAAATCGCCCCGATTTTTTATAACACCATGGAAGATTCAGGCGCTTTGCCGATTGAATTAGACGTTCAAAAAATGGCAATGGGCGATGTTATCGATATTTACCCTTATGAAGGTGTTGTAAAAAATGCTGCGGGTGAAGTTATTTCTGAATTTGAATTAAGCCCAGTATTGCTTGATGAAGTTCGAGCTGGTGGTCGTATTCCTTTGATCATTGGTCGTGGTTTAACAACGCGCGCGCGCGAAGCATTAGGTTTAGGTGAAACTGATTTATTCAAAAAACCAGCAGAAGTTGTTGCGTCAACTAAAGGTTATACTTTGGCGCAAAAAATGGTCGGTAAAGCCTGTGGTATTGATGGTGTTCGTCCAGGTCAATACTGTGAACCTAAAATGACTACAGTCGGTTCACAAGATACAACGGGTCCAATGACGCGTGATGARCTTAAAGATTTAGCCTGTTTAGGTTTTTCTGCTGATTTAACCATGCAGTCTTTCTGCCATACCTCAGCTTACCCTAAACCTGTTGATGTTATTACTCACCATACGTTACCTGACTTTATTATGAACCGTGGTGGTGTTTCACTTCGCCCYGGCGATGGTGTTATTCACTCTTGGTTAAAYCGTATGTTRTTACCTGATACAGTYGGTACTGGYGGYGATTCTCATACGCGTTTCCCCTTAGGTATTTCATTTCCTGCGGGTTCTGGTTTAGTCGCTTTTGCTGCGGCTACAGGTGTTATGCCACTTGATATGCCTGAATCAGTCTTGGTACGCTTTAAAGGTGAAATGCAACCGGGTATTACCTTACGTGATTTAGTACATGCTATTCCTTATACTGCTATTCAAAAAGGTTTATTAACGGTTGAAAAAGCAGGTAAAATCAATGAGTTTTCTGGTCGCGTATTAGAAATTGAAGGTCTTAAAGGGCTAACAGTTGAGCAAGCCTTTGAATTATCTGATGCTTCTGCAGAACGTTCTGCCGCAGGTTGTTCAATTAAATTAGAAGAAGCCGCCGTTGCGGAATACTTAAACTCTAACGTTGTTATGCTTAAATGGATGATCAGTGAAGGTTATGGCGATGTACGTACTATCACTCGTCGTATTAAAGGCATGGAAGCATGGTTAGCTGATCCATCATTAATGTCTGCTGACAGCGATGCTGAATACGCGCATATTATAGAAATTGACTTAGCCGATATAAAAGAACCTATTGTTTGTTGCCCTAACGATCCTGATGATGCGAAGTTATTATCAGAAGTTGCGGGTAAAAAGATTGATGAAGTCTTTATTGGTTCATGTATGACTAACATTGGTCATTTTCGTGCTGCGGGTAAACTACTAGAGCAATTCGGTGGCACATTATCAACTAAAATGTGGATAGCACCACCGACTAAAATGGATAGAGATCAGTTAACGGCTGAAGGTTATTATTCTATTTATGCCAGTGCTGGTGCTCGTATAGAAACACCAGGTTGTTCTTTATGCATGGGTAACCAAGCGCGTGTGGCAGACAAATCTACAGTAATGTCGACTTCTACGCGTAACTTTCCTAACCGTTTAGGTAATGGTGCTAATGTTTATTTAGCCTCGGCTGAATTAACCGCAGTAGGCGCTATTTTAGGTAAGTTGCCTACACCAGCAGAATATTTTGAGTATGCGGGTAAAATTGATGCGACGGCTGCTGATACTTACCGTTATTTGAATTTTGATCAAATGGAAAGTTACGTTTCAAAAGCAGATCAAGTTATTTTACAAGTAGAAGCCTAATTGAATRTGATCTCTTTGCTAGAGTTCATTATTTCGTTGTCAAAAGTGCTCACCTATTGGCATAGGTTGCGCGCTTTTTTCTAGAACTAATTTCCTCTAGCTTTGAGCTAAACATTAAATATATTGGTTTATCAATAAAACGTCGCTTTGTAGCGGCGTTTTTGCTTTTACGTACTACTTTTTTTTACCTCGTTTTCTTACCTAGTTTTCTWAGYACTTTATCCATGTGTGCAGCATAGCTTTTTTCCATTTTAGTTTGACCACATTTAAAGCTTGATCTTGCTTTTATGCCTGTCATACCAACATTACTTAAATCTTGTATTAAAGTACAACTACCATCATCATTTTTCACAATATTGATGCCTCCGCCATAATGCGTGATCATTTTTTCTCTTTTTTCACTCTCGGTAAATTGTTTTTCTGAATGTTTAACTGCAGCTGGTAAATCGTTGAAAATAGATTTTCCTCTAGCTCTATTATGATAATCAGCCTCGCTATTAATAGATTGTTGATCAAGCTGTTGTTGTAGTTGTTTTAATTGTWCTAATGCTGAAAATGATAAACTGTTTTTAGATCTTGTTGCTGCGGGAGTCGGTAATTGCGGTGGAGCTGATAATTTGGGGGCTACTAACGATGGTATTTTTTTTATATTTATAGGGATGTTTTTATCTTGCTTGGATTTAACTGTTTGATATTTATTATGTATTGGTTTCGATTTGACTGGCTTTTTAATTACAGGTGTTTTTTCTAATGTTATTTGCTGGGTTATGGCAGGCTGGTGATATAAATAGCTCTGTATTGCTTTAATTTTATCTTTTTTTACACTGTGTACTGAGGGGGTTTTTATGGTGGGAGAAACTAAATTAGTAAGCAGCAAAGCTAAGATTAAATGAATTAATAAAGCAAAAATAAAAGCACGATTAGTTAATAAATTACTTGTTGTTGATGGTAAATCAACGTTACTGGTAAGTCTTTGATTAAACCAATTYATAGTCATATTATTTACAAATATTTAATATCTTAGCTTAAGGTTATTAATAGACTATTACTTTAAAAACAAGTTCAATTTTTACAGCATATTGTTTTTTAAAATATTTATTACTTTTTGTTTGTTAGATGTACTTGCTTTGCCTTGATGAACTTGTATGGTAATAGTTTGCCATTTATCTTGGAGGTTTTGTGGTAAACTCTGAGCGTGTAAGGTTTTTCCTCATTCATTTTCTATCSTGAGTCATTGTGAAAAATCATCATTAACCTGCTGGCGCTTATTATTAATTTTAGTGGCAATATCTTTATTACCATTTAAATATACGTTGGCCATGCCACGAGTTTATGCAATATTCTCAGCTAAATTACGCAATGGGAAAATGTAATTAKAAGTGTTAAATTCGCGTTAAATAAATGGGCTTTGTTTGTTGTTATTGCGGTGGGCAATATGGCTTTTGCTTTCGGTAGGGTAATTAGAAAAAATGCCATCAACGCCTAGTGCTTTCATGGCATCTATATCGGCAATTTCATCAACCGTATAAACAAACACWTTTAAGCCGCGATTATGAGCATCTTTAACAAAGTGTTTGCTAATAAAATCAACATTAAGATGTACGGAATAAGCATTTAAGCGCTCGGCAAATAGCGCATAATCTAAGGGATAACAAGCAATTAATGCACCTATTGGATATTGTGGTTGTTGTTCATTAATTACTTTTAATAAGCGATGATTGTATGAAGAAATTAATAATTGCTCAGCGTTAAAATGACAGTGTTGCTGAGCATAAATTAAATGTTCAAATAATAAGTTAAGGTCATGAACACCTTTTAACTCTAAATTAATAACGCATTGCCCTGCAACCAATTCAAATACTTCATTTAACGTCGGAATGGTTTCACCTTTACCGGCATCTAACGAGCGTAAATGTTCAAATTTATGATCGCTAATTTGTCCTTTACCGCTAGTGGTACGATGTAACCAACGATCATGGATCACTACAATCTTGCCGTCTATTTCATGTAGATCTATTTCGATACCATCAACTTCAGCAGCCAARGCATGTTTAATCGCGCGTAATGTGTTTTCTGGTTCGTGACCACTAGCGCCACGGTGAGCAATGACCAACATAAATAGACTTAATTCAACGTAAACAACTATTAACTAACATAGARGTTATTTATGTTTTTTGCGAGTTTTTACTCGGTCTGTTTATAGGTATTACGGTGTTTATTAATGAGTTGTTTTGTTTGTTTGTAATACTTTTATCATATTTTGTTGTTATTTGGCTTGTTTGTCGCAAATTGCAGACACTTTTCTTAGAAAATATCGCCTAAATTAACTTTTTTTTATTATATTCTGGGCGATTAATCCACAAAAGCCCACAAATTCATCAACTTCGTTAAAGCCCTTTATTTTCTTGACCTATCGGGTGCTTAAAAAGCTGATTCTTTGCTTGACAGATGTTTACTTTACTCTCTAAACTGTATAAATGTGGAAAAAAGTGGGGAATTGTGGAACTTAGGTGCGGGTTAATTAAAAGCCAATTGTTTATGCCCTAATAAATCCTATAAATCACTTTATTATCAATAGATTGACGTTATTAAATGGAGGGGTAAACCAAGGTTATGTTTAGAGGCAGCAGTGCAATTACGCTCGACAGCAAGCATCGAATTACGATACCGACTAAGTATCGTACCGAGCTAGTGGCCGATTGTGACCGTAAAATGGTTTGCACTATTGATACTCAATATCCTTGCTTGTTGCTTTACCCATTACCCGAGTGGGAAGAAATAGAATTAAAACTCTGCCAATTATCAAGCATGAATAAACAAGAGCGTTTATTTCAACAAATGATTTTAGGTAATGCCAGTGATTGTGAAATGGATAAAAATGGTCGTTTACTCATTAATGGTCCATTACGTAAATATGCCAACTTAGCTAAAAATGTGATGTTAGTTGGTCAGCTAAATAAATTTGAAATTTGGAATGAAAGTGCATGGCAAGCACAAATGCAACAAGGTGTTAGCCAAATACAATCGGGTGAAATTGAGCTAAGCGAGCGCTTACTTGAACTTTCACTATAGCAGTAAACTTATATTTAACAGTAACTTAACCGATATAACAAGAATTAAGCGATAGCCAAAAATGTCAACAGAAAATTCTCATATTTCAGTCTTGCTTAGCGAAGCAATTGACGGATTAGCCCTTAAAGCCGATGGTTGTTATATCGATGGCACTTTTGGTCGTGGTGGTCATTCTACCTTGATTTTATCGCATCTTAATGAACAAGGCCGTTTAATTGCGATTGATCGCGATCTTCGCGCTATTGACGCCGCGGAAAAATTTAAAGATGATCCGCGTTTTTGTATTGAACATGCGGGTTTTGCTGAATTAAAAGCGGTTGCAAAAAAACATCAGGTTAGTGATAAAGTTGACGGTATTTTATTAGATTTAGGCGTGTCATCTCCGCAATTAGATGAAGCAGAACGTGGCTTTAGTTTTATGAAAGATGGTCCACTTGACATGCGTATGGACACCAGTAAAGGACAAACGGCGGCTCAGTGGTTAGCAATAGCTGATGTTGAAGATATTACTTGGGTATTACGCACCTTTGGTGAAGAAAAACATGCCTGGAGAATTGCTAATGCCATTGTTGATACTCGTGAAAAACAACCTTTAACGCGCACTTCGCAGTTAGCAAAATTAATTAAAACGACTGCACCACAGCGCGAAATTAAAAAGCATCCTGCGACACGCAGTTTTCAAGCTATTCGTATTTATATTAACAGTGAATTAGAACAAATTGAACAAGTATTAGCCGCATCGTTAGAAGTACTAGCCGAAGGTGGGCGCTTAGTGGTGATCAGCTTTCATTCTCTGGAAGATAGATTAGTTAAACAATTTATGAAAAAACACTCGCAGGGAAAACAAGTACCACGCGGCATTCCTATTACTGAAGTTGAATTACAAAAAGGTAAAAAACTCATGTTAGTAGGACGTAAATTAAAACCGAGTAAAACTGAAGTGAGTGACAATGTTCGTTCAAGGAGTTCGGTAATGCGAGTGGCACAACGTTTGGCAAAAACAGATGATTAAATGTTTTAAGGTTAAGTAAATATGGCCAAGCAGCGAATAGTCTTAGTCGTTGATATTTGGCGAGATATTCAACAGTATATAGTAACGTACTTGTTGCTGTTACTGGTGGTGTTATCAGCATTTGCAGTGATTTATTTTACTCATTTAAATCGTCAAACTACTAATCAAGTTGAAATGTTATTAGCGCAGCGTGACGAATTAGATATTGAATTCCGTAATTTATTATTAGAACAAAGTAGTTTAACTGAAAGTAGTGATATAGAAAATAAAGCGCGTAAGTTACTAAAAATGCAGCGACCAACGCCAGATACTGAAGTGATAGTGCGCTTGCCATAAGTTAAATAAAAAATAGCACAAAGACAAAACAAGTACAAAAGAAGCAACTAGGAACAAATAAGGGTGCGATGCACTCAATGAATCTAACATGAATAAACCTGTAAAACGCACCTCAGACAAGTTTAAACTAGGTATCGCCTCTTGGCGTTTTTATCTAGTGCTTGGGGTGATTGCGAGTATTTATTTAGGGTTAATGGCTCGCGCTGCTTATATTCAAATACTTGAACCAGACATGCTGAAAAAACAAGGTGATATGCGCTCTTTACGAGTATCAGCCAGTGATGTTCAGCGTGGCTCTATTACCGACAGAAATGGTTATGAATTAGCTATTAGTGTACCCGTAGAAACTGTTTGGGCTAATCCTAAAGTGGTGTTAAAAAATAGAGCGCTCGCTAAAACAGAATATTGGAAAGCGTTAGCAGAAGTGCTTGGTCAAGATGTTACCACGTTAACTAATCGCATTGTTAGTCATCCTAATAAGCAGTTTGTTTATCTAGAGCGTAAAGTTTCCCCCACCATTGCTAACTACATTGGTAAGTTGAAAATTCCTGGTATTCACTTGCGCAAAGAATCAAAACGCTTTTATCCAACGGGCGAAATTACTGCTCATCTTGTTGGTTTTACTAATGTTGACGATAAAGGTATTGAAGGAGTAGAGCGTGTTTATGATGATTTATTAACGGGGAAAGGTGGTACTACTCGTTTTCGCAAGGATGCTAAAGGTAATAAAATTGAAATTTTATCAGTAAAAAAAGCACAACAACCTAAAAATATTGTGTTAAGTATTGATCAACGCATTCAAGCGATTGCTTATAAAGAATTAAAAGGTGCGGTCAGTGCCTTTAAAGCGACATCTGGTTCGGTTGTGGTTACTAATATTCATACTGGTGAAATATTAGCTATGGTCAATAGTCCATCGTATAACCCTAATAATCGAAGAAATGTGGCTATTCATCGATTTCGTAATCTTGCTATTACCGATGTTTACGAACCAGGTTCAACGATGAAGCCGTTAACTATATTAGCGGGATTAAATTTTGGTTCAATAAAAGCCGATACTATTATTGATACTAGCCCTGGTTGGATGCGTTTAGGGGGCAGACGCGTTTCAGATCCTATCAATCGTGGCAAACTAAGTATTACTGATATTTTAGTACATTCATCAAACATGGGGACTAGTAAAATTGCTTTGTCGGTGCCTAAAGATTATTTATTAGGTGCCTTTTTTGACGTTGGCTTTGGTGAAGATACAGGTACAGGCTTAATTGGTGAAAGTTCAGGGATAATGCATGATCGCCCCCGTTGGTCAAAGTTTGAGTTAGCAACATTATCATGGGGTGCTGGTTTAGCGATAACGCCTGTGCAGCTTGCCCGTCTTTACACCACTATTGCTAATGGCGGCGTTAAAATACCCCTTAGCATAGTGAAAAAAACTGCAGAAACTCAATCGTTTATTGAACCTGAACGGGTGTTTTCTGCGCAATCAACCAAAGAAGTACGTGCGATGTTAGAAAAGGTAGTTAACGAGCATGTACAAAAAGCTAAAGTAGCCGGTTATCGCGTGGGTGGAAAAACAGGTACTGGTATTAAAGCCGTTGCTGGCGGTTATGGTAATGATTATGTTGGTTTATTTGCGGGTATTGCACCCATTGAAAAACCTGAATTAGTGGTGGTTGTSGTTATTAATGAACCTGGTGGTGATTTATATGAAGGGGGYCAAGTTGCCGCGCCAGTATTTTCACGGGTAATGAAGGGCGCATTGCAAGTATTAAATATTGCGCCTAGTGTTCGGGTGTCTGCTTCGAATAATCCTAATAAAAATAAAACCAAAATGGCAAGCAACCAGCAAGTGATCGCTACGGAGCATGACAATGTTTAATGGTGAACATGACTCTTTAATTAATACCTTGTCAGTATTTAATATTGACATTAGCGAACAAGATAAAGTTTTGTTTGCTATTACTACAGACTTGGTTAACGACTCCCGTAAACTTAAAACAAATGATGTTTTTTGTGCTGTCATTGGCGAATACCAAGACGGTCGTGAATATATTGAACAAGCAGTAAAATCAGGGGCAAGTATTATCTTGTCTGAATGCCCGCAAGCACAAAAGCATGGTGAGTTAATTCGCAGCCGTATTGCGAATAAAAGTGTGTTAATTGTGCAGTTTTATCAGCTTAATCAGAATTTATTTGCGTTATGCCAACAGTATTATAAACAACCGCAACAAGCTTATACSGTYATTGGTGTAACGGGCACTAATGGTAAAACTAGCACTTGYCAAATTATYGCTAAACTACTCGAAGCTAACCAAGAGTCATGTGCCATTATTGGCACACTAGGGGTTGGTCGTGTTGATAACCTTACCGCTATTGCTAATACTACGCCAGGGGCAACTGAACTRCATCAATATTTGGTTGACTTTAAAGCCGACCAGCTGCAAAACGTTACCATGGAAGTTTCTTCACATGCCCTTAGCCAAAGACGTATAACGAACGATATTATTGATATTGCGGTGTTTACAAATTTAAGTCGGGATCACCTTGATTATCATCACACGATGGCAGCTTATAGTGAGGCGAAAAAAGCCATTTTTGCTAATTCAGCTAAGCAAATAGCCATTTTAAATGTTGATGATCCACAAACATCCGTTTGGTTAAAAGATTTGCAGCAACAGTCTTATATTTTATATGCAAAAACACAAACAAATTTAGCTAAACAGCATACTCAATATGTTGTTGCTGAAAATATTAAACATCTGCAAAACGGGGTTAGTTTTGAGTTAGTTACGCATTTAGATTCAATCTCCGTTTATAGTCCATTATTGGGTGATTTTAATATTGATAATTTGCTTGCAGCAATCGCAGTCTTAATGGTTAAAAATATCCCGTTAATTCAGATCTGCGCAGCAATTAAGCAATTAAATGCGGTAACAGGACGCATGGAAACTTTTGCTGAACAAAATAAACCAACCGCTGTGGTTGATTACGCGCATACTCCTGATGCCTTAAAAAATGCATTACAAGCCTGTCGAGAACATTGCCAAGGGCAATTATGGGTAGTGTTTGGTTGCGGTGGAGATCGCGATAAAGGTAAACGACCTTTAATGGGGCAAATCGCTGAGCAAAATGCCGATCACCTAATTATTACCAATGATAATCCACGCAGTGAAGCCGCAGAATTAATTGCSACTGATATTTTAGCGGGTTGTCAACACGCAGAAAAAATAACCGTAATGTTAGATCGTCAACAAGCCGTACTGGCAACGTTGGCTAAAGCGAAAGTTAATGACGTAGTGTTGTTGGCAGGTAAAGGACATGAAAACAACATAATTATAGGTGATAAAATTATTACTTATAGCGAAAGAGCAACCGTTGCTAGTTTTTATGATGTAAAAATCAATACGCACGTTAATGTAAATAATGCTAAGCAGGAGACGCTATGATCCCGTTGACATTACAAGAAATTAGCAAAGCCGTAAATGGCGAATTAAATTGCCAAGCGGTAGCTAACTTAGTCGTTAATAGCATTAATACTGATAGCCGCTCATTAGAAAATGATCAATTATTCCTTGCCTTAAAAGGGGCAAATTTTGATGGACATCGTTTTATTATTCAGGCGATTGAAAAAGGCTGTGTCGCGGTAATTGTTGATCACCTGCAAGCGTTTTCTGCTGCGGATAATTTACCACAAATTGTGGTTAAAGATACCCATATAGCTCTAGGTAAATTAGGCGCTTATGTTAAAGCCAAAGTGGCACCTAAAACCGTAGGTATTACCGGTAGCAGTGGTAAAACCACGGTAAAAGAAATGGTTGCTGCTATTTTATCGCGTTTAGGTAAAGTGCTCGCCACCCAAGGTAATTTTAATAACGATATTGGTGTACCGCTAACCCTATTACGCTTAGAGCAAGATCATGATTTTGCGGTGGTTGAAATGGGCGCTAATCATCTTGGTGAAATTGCTTATACCACGAACTTAGTTAAACCTGATGTTGCGGTAATTAACAATATTGCTGCCGCGCATTTAGAAGGTTTTGGCGATCTGTGTGGGGTTGCTCGTGCTAAAGGCGAAATTTTCGAGAGTTTAGCCGACGATGGTATTGCACTTTATAACCAAGACAGCCGTTATGTTAATAAATGGCTGTGGCGTTTAACCGATAAAACCGTCCGTCGTTTTTCTTGTTTACCATCAACAGACAATAAAGCCGATTGTTATAGTGCTGATGTCGTACTTGATGATAATGGCTGTGCGAGCTTCAAATTAAATACCTATAAAGGTTCTAGCTATATAGAGCTAACCGTACCCGGTAAGCATAACGCTTGTAATGCTGTTGCTGCCGCGGCTATCGCCTTAGAATTTGGTGCTAGCTTAGATGATATTCGCTTAGGTTTAGCACTGATGGCTCCCGTAAAAGGGCGTTTAAATTTAACCGCATTAAGCGATCAATGTCGCATTATTGATGACACTTACAATGCTAATGTTGATTCAGTAAAAGCCGCAATAGATTTGCTCGCCAACTATCCAGCGAGGCAAATTTTAATTTTAGGCGACATGGGCGAATTAGGTACTGATGCACGCCGTTACCATCAAGAAGTTGGCGAATACGCAGCACAGCAACAATTAACCGATGTTTTAACTTTAGGGGTGTTAAGTCAAAGTAGTAGTGATGCTTTTATTGCCGTTAAGCAAAAACAAATAGGGCAAGTTAATAAAGCGGTTGAGACTACTTTTGAAACAAATAAACAGCACAATGGCTGTCATTTTAGCTCTCGTAAACAATTACTAAGTTACTTACAAAACATTCTTAATAGCGAACAACAACACATTGCTATTTTAGTGAAAGGATCGCGCAGTGCACACATGGAATATGTGGTTGCAGAAATAAAAACAGCTTACCCRTTAACTCAACACGCTAARACTAAAGGACAACAATCATGTTAATGTGGTTAGCCGATTATTTAACACAATACTTTTCATGGCTTAATGTTTTTTCATACCTCACTTTTAGAGCCATTGTTAGCACATTAACGGCGTTAGCAATTTCTTTGTATTTTGGCCCTATATTGATTAGTTATTTGCAACGCATGCAAATTGGTCAAACAGTACGTGAAGATGGCCCTGAAAGCCATTTAGTAAAATCGGGTACTCCGACTATGGGCGGTATTCTTATTTTAGCCTCTATTATTATTAGTGTGTTGCTCTGGGCTGATTTATCAAATGTTTATGTCTGGATCGTGCTATTTGTTATTGTCAGTTTTGGACTTATTGGTTTTGTTGATGATTACCGAAAAGTGATCCGCAAAGACGCTAATGGCTTAATTGCCCGTTGGAAATATTTTTGGCAAACAGTTGCGGGTTTAGCGACGGCAATATTTATTTATCAGTTTGCGCAAACGCCTGCCGAAACATCACTATTAATTCCCTTTGTTAAAGACTTTATGCCACAACTGGGCATGTTTTTTATCGTCATCGCCTATTTTGTCATTGTCGGTACCAGTAATGCGGTGAACTTAACTGACGGTCTTGATGGTTTAGCGATTGTTCCAACCATTATGGTGGCAGGTGCTTTTGCCTTATTTGCTTATGTAACGGGCAATATTAATTTTTCTACTTATTTACATATTCCGCATATCGCCATGACCAGTGAATTAGTGGTGGTTTGTACCGCAATGGTGGGCGCAGGTTTAGGGTTTTTATGGTTTAACACCTATCCAGCGCAAGTTTTTATGGGCGATGTTGGCTCGTTAGCTCTTGGTGCTGCTTTAGGCGTTATTGCTGTATTAGTACGTCAAGAATTAGTGTTATTTATTATGGGCGGTGTTTTTGTGATGGAAACCGTTTCGGTTATTTTACAGGTAGGCTCGTATAAATTACGCGGGCAGCGAATTTTTAGAATGGCTCCCATTCATCATCATTATGAATTAAAAGGCTGGCCAGAGCCGCGTGTAATAGTGCGCTTTTGGATCATCTCATTAATTTTAGTGCTAATTGGTTTAGCCACGTTAAAACTTAGATAACAGCAAAGTAAGATAAATTGTTAGATAAAAATAAGTAAATAATAAAGAAGGGTGCAATGACGTTAGTAACGCAATTTAAAAACAAGAATATTCTCGTGTTAGGCCTAGGGCTTACGGGACTTTCTTGTGTGCGTTATTTAGCGAGTCAAGGACTAACGTTTGCAGTAAACGATAGTCGAGCTACTGCGGTTGAACAACAGCAATTTAATACTGATTTTCCACAAGTAAACCTTAGTTTAGGTGGTTGGGACAGCAAAAAAATTAGTGTTGCAGATATTATTATTGTCAGTCCAGGGATTGATTTAAATAACAATGATATTACACCTTATATAAATGAACATTGCCAAGTTTTGGGAGATGTAGAGTTATTTTTTCAAGTATTGAATGCTGATAATGTGCAAATACCCACTTTAGCCATAACGGGTTCTAATGGTAAATCAACCGTTGTCACTTTGTTAGCACATATAGGTGAACAGCTTGGTTTAACTGTGTGTTTAGCTGGAAATATCGGTACGCCCATTATGGACTTACTTATTGATAATAAGTATTTATCTTGCGATGCGCTTATTTTAGAGTTGTCTAGCTTTCAGTTAGAAACCTTATCGAGCATGCAAGCGAATGGCGCGAGTATACTTAATATCAGTGACGATCATTTAGATCGCCATAAAACGCTACAAAATTACCAAAAAATCAAACAAAGTATTTATCAACAAGCGCAAACTTTAGTGATTAACCGTGATGATGTGTTAACCCAACCATGTAATAGTACAGAGCAGCAGCACGTGATCAGTTTTGGTAGTGATGCACCACAAAAAGCTCAATTTGGTTTAGCCATTGAACAAAATGAATTACAGTTAATGTTTGCTGATCAGGCTCTCATCGCTGTTAATAAATTACCGATTTCAGGTATCCATAATGCGTTAAATTGTTTGGCGGCATTAGCCCTCGGACAAACTATTGGTTGGTCTTTAGCGGCGATGGTAAAAGCTTTACCTAGCTTTATTGGTTTAGCACATCGTTGCCAAGTGGTAGCCAGTGATGATGGCATTATTTGGATCAATGACTCAAAAGCCACAAATGTGGGGTCAACGTTAGCGGCACTTGAAGGTTTAGCTAAAACGAAGCAAACGGATCAGCAGCTTATTTTGATTGCAGGTGGTGAAGGTAAAGGCGCAGATTTTTCACCTTTAGCACCCGTAATTAATAAAGAAGTCGCTTTACTAATTACCCTAGGGAAAGATGCGGATAAGCTTGCTTGTTTAACCCCTAGTTCAGTAAAAACTACTAGCTTAATTGCGGCGGTAAAACTGGCTAATCAACAAGCTAAACAAGGCGATATTGTTTTATTATCGCCCGCTTGTGCCAGTTTAGATATGTTTAAAAACTTTGCTGAACGCGGTAATGTTTTTATCGAGGCAGTGCAAAACCTAGCGGTTCACAAAGAAATTGCTAACAAAAAAATAGTTAGTAAAAAAGCTAATAACTCAAAAAGTGCTCTAGCTCAAAATGAGAGAGGGCAGCTTAATGACTAAAACTATCGTCAGTGAAAACATTAACGCTAAAATGGCTAATCAGTACAATGGTGAACAAGGTAAAGTTAGCGGTAATTATAAGCAGTTTGAATTCCCGAAATTATCACAATGGTTTAGCCAATTAACTGAACCAACAGTGCAAAATTCTGCGGCAGGACAAGCAAGTTTTGACCGTACCTATTTAATGTTAGCTGTGGCAATGTATACCATTGGCCTAATCATTGTGGCAAGCGCATCAATGCCAATGGCAGAGCGGGTTTATCATGACCCTTTTCATTTTGTTACTCGTCATTTTATTTATATTGTTTTAAGTCTTTTAATTTCAGCCATTGCGTTGCAAATTCCGATGAGTTGGTGGCAAAAATCCAGTAGTACTTTGTTAATGATCGGAGTCGCTATGTTAGTGACAGTGCTGGTTATTGGTCATACCGTCAACGGTGCTAAACGTTGGATCTCATTAGGCCCTATTACGATTCAAGCGGCAGAGCCTGCGAAGCTATTTTTTTTCTGTTATTTATCGGCTTATTTAGTACGTAGAAAAGAAGAAGTACAAGAAAATTTCAGAGGTTTTTTTAAACCTTTAGTGGTGTTTTTTATTCTTGCCTTATTGATTTTAAAACAGCCTGATTTAGGCACCATTATTGTGATGTTTGTGACCACTTTAGGGTTGTTATTTTTAGCGGGTGCTAAATTGTGGCAATTTATTAGTATTACCTTGGTTGGTGTTGCTGCGTTATCACTATTAGTGGTGTTTGAACCGTATCGTTGGCGGCGCATTACGGGCTTTTTAGATCCGTGGCAAGACCCTTTTGGTACGGGTTATCAATTAACGCAATCATTAATGGCGTATGGTCGCGGTGAGATATTTGGTCAAGGATTAGGTAATAGCATTCAAAAACTAGATTATTTAACGCAAGCACACAGTGACTTTGTTATGGCGGTATTAGCCGAAGAATTTGGCTTTGTTGGTATTTCAGTCATTATTTTATTAAGTGCCACTTTAGTTTTTAAAGCCATGTTGTTAGGACGTCGGGCGTTATTAAAAGAAAAATATTTTGAGGGTTTCTTTGCTTACGCTATTGGTATTTGGATGTGTTTTCAAGCCTCAGTTAATATTGGCGCTAGTGCAGGTATAGTACCTACTAAAGGCTTAACCATGCCGTTAATTAGTTATGGTGGCAGCTCAATGATAGTGATGAGTTTGGCGTTAGTGATTTTAATGCGAATTGATCATGAACTGAGAGTGCAAAGTATTCAAGCAAYAAGTMTTACCCCAGTTAAAGGAGGGCGAAAATGAGTAACAATACAACTCAACAAAATGAACATGCCCCCACTTTATTAGTGATGGCTGGCGGCACYGGAGGACATATATTTCCAGGTATTGCTGTAGCAAAAAAATTACAAGAGCAAGGCTGGAATATTCATTGGTTAGGTACGGCAAAACGAATGGAAGCACAATTAGTACCGCAACATGGTTTTGCTATTTCTTTTATTAATATTGCTGGCTTACGTAATAAGGGCTGGAAAACATGGCTAAAAACACCCTTTAAATTATTTCAATCGGTGTTGCAGTCCATCCGTATTATTCGCCAAGTGCAACCCGATGTTGTTTTAGGGATGGGCGGGTATGCTAGTGCGCCAGGTGGTTTTGCCGCATGGTTATTAAGAAAACCATTGGTTTTGCATGAACAAAATGCTGTGGCAGGACTGAGTAATCGCTTTTTAGCACGTATTGCCACTTGTGTATTAAGTGCTTTTCCAGGAGCATTTAAAGCGTCTATTAAATATAAAGTGATTGGTAATCCATTGCGTAGCGACATTATTGAGAGCGAAAATACGCTTTCACAAAATCCAGCAAGTAGTAAAAAAGTGTTGGTCGTTGGGGGGAGTTTAGGCGCGCAAATATTAAATGAAACCGTACCCAAAGCGATGAACCAAATTAAAGTGCAAAATATCAGCGTTTGGCATCAAACGGGCGCAGGTAATCAACAACAAGTGTCGCAAAGTTATCAAGCTTACGGATTAGCTAGCGAAAATATTAAAGTGACTGAATTTATCGATAATATGGCAGAGGCATATCAATGGGCTGATGTGGTAATTTGTCGTGCAGGAGCGTTAACGGTGTCGGAATTAGCCATGGTAGCTAAGCCTGCTATTTTCATTCCTTTACCTCATGCGGTTGATGATCACCAGACCAAAAATGCGATGTATTTAGTGGCGCGTGATGCGGCTAAATTAATTGCGCAAAAAGATTTTAGCGGCACCAGCTTAGCGCAAATGTTAAATAGTTTATTTATATCTGACACGGTATTACAGAAAATGTCGAAAGCGGCGCATGATGCAGCTCATAGTGATGCCACGATACAAGTTGTTAATACCATTAAAGACTTAGCGGCTAAAGAGAGTCATTAATGAATATTAAAATTAAATCAATTAATCCTGCTATGCGCCGCATAAAACGTATTCACTTTGTTGGTATTGGCGGAGCGGGTATGGGTGGTATTGCCGAGGTATTATTAAACGAAGGCTATCAAATTTCAGGTTCGGATATTAGTAAAAATCCTGTGGTTGCTCGCTTAATCGCATTGGGTGCAGAAATTACCATTGGTCATCATAGCGATAATATTCAAGGTGCTAGTGTTATTGTGGTATCAACAGCCATTAATGCAGAAAATACAGAGTTAGTTGCGGCGAAAAAATTGCGCATACCCGTGGTACGCCGCGCTGAAATGTTGGCAGAGTTAATGCGTTTTCGTCACGGTATTGCTATTGCGGGCACGCATGGTAAAACCACCACAACAAGCTTAATGGCCAGTATTTTTGCGCAAGCGCAATTAGATCCAACCTTTGTGATTGGCGGCTTGTTAAATAGTGCTGGTACTAATGCGCGTTTAGGCACTAGCCGTTATTTAATTGCCGAAGCCGATGAAAGTGATGCTTCATTTTTACACTTACAACCGATGGCCGCAGTGATCACTAATATTGATGAAGATCACATGGACACCTACGGCGGTGACTTTAATAAGTTAAAAGACACCTACATTGAGTTTTTACATAATTTACCTTTTTATGGTGTTGCGGTTGTTTGTATTGATAATGCTGTGGTTAAAGAATTATTACCACGCATTGGCCGTGCGGTGATCACTTATGGTTTTAGTGAACAAGCAGATGTTAGAGGCTGCAATTACCGTCAAACGGGCAATGTTTCACATTTTACCGTACAACGGGCAGGTAAAAACGATTTAAATTTAAGTTTAAATTTACCCGGTGAACATAATGTTTTAAATGCATTAGCTGCGATTGCGATTGCCGAAGATGAAGGTATTGACGAACAAGCAATAATCAATTCATTAAGTGAATTTGCGGGTATTGGTCGTCGTTTTGAACATTTAGCTGATTTATCAACAGCCCAAGGTGAAATGGTACTTATTGATGATTATGGTCATCATCCCAGCGAAGTTAAAGCTACCATTGCTGCAATGCGTCAAGGCTGGCCTGACAAGCGTTTAGTTATGGTTTTTCAACCGCATCGATATTCGCGCACCCGTGATTTATTTGATGATTTTGTTGAAGTGCTTTCAGCAGTAGATACCTTGTTTTTGCTAGATGTTTACGCCGCAGGTGAAGATGAAATTAATAATGCTAATTCAAAAAGCTTAGCGCGTAGTATTCGCCAACGTGGTCAAGTTGAACCTATTTATATTAGTGATAAAAACTTATTACCTGAACTGCTGGCGGCACAGTTACAAGATAACGATATGGTTATTACTCAGGGTGCTGGCAATATTGGTGCTATTGCCCGTGAATTAATTGCGGATCCTTTACTTAATGCAAAATTAATAAAACACCAAGAAAAATCTAGCAAGGAAGCGAATTAAGATGGATAAAGCAGCAATAAATATCGCCGTATTATATGGTGGTGATTCAGCCGAACGTGAAGTGTCATTGAAATCAGGCCAAGCCATTGCGAATGGTTTAACGCAAGCGGGCTTTAACATCAACTTAGTAGACACCAAAGCGGAGCCATTAAGCGCATTGCAGAGTAAAAAAATAGATTTAGCTTTCATTGCGCTGCATGGTCGTGGTGGTGAAGATGGCTGTATTCAAGGTGCATTAGAGTATTTAAACATTCCTTATACGGGGTCTGGGGTATTAGGCTCTGCGCTATCTATGGATAAAATTCGTTCAAAACAAATTTTTCAAGCGCTTAGTTTACCGACGGCAGCTTTTGCTATTGTCAATCGAGCAAATTATCGTAGCACCGATGCGCAAAGTATTATGGTTAAATTACAGGGCAAAGTCATGGTAAAACCTGCTAATGAAGGTTCTAGTATTGGCATGGCAAAAGCAGAAAATGCACAAACATTAGATAAAGCACTACAAGCCGCATTTGTATACGATGATGCCGTTTTAGTTGAAGCGTGGATAGACGGCCCTGAATACACCATCGCAATTTTAGGCGATCAAGCTTTACCTGTTATTCACATGGAAACGCCTCGTGAATTTTATGATTATCAAGCAAAATATCAATCGACCACAACCCAATATCACTGTCCTTGTCATTTATCACCAGCTGAACAAGTGTATGTGCAGCAACTGGCTTTACAAGCRTTTAAAGCAACRGSGGCAAATGTGTGGGGGCGYGTTGATTTAATGCGTGATTTAAGTGTTGGAGGTATTGAAAATCAGTGGCGCTTATTAGAAGTAAATACCGTGCCGGGGATGACAGAAACTTCATTAGTGCCCAAAGCGGCGAAAGTACAGGGCTTAGATTTTTCGACGTTAGTGACAAAAATTGTTGAGTTAAGTATTCAAGGGCAGGGACAATAAAGTTATGACGAATAAGCTAGCCAATAATACTTCAAACATTACAGCAGAGCATAGTACTGATAGTAGTGCTGCGATTAAACTGCATTGGAGTTTTTGGTTTGGTGTTAGTTTTTTCATTGCCGTTATTATTGTGGTGTTAATGAGCACTTGGTATTTAAGTAAAAAAATGGTGGTTGATGAGCATTTACCGATCAGTGTATTAACTATTACCGGTGATATTAAATACACGCAACGTGATGATGTAGTTAAATCGTTAGCAGAGATTAATTTAGCCAATTTTTTTCAAGTTGATGTGAATGAAGTGCAACAACAATTAGCAACACTACCTTGGGTATATTCAGTGTCGGTAAGAAAACAATGGCCAGATGAATTAAAAATATACCTAGTTGATCAAACTCCTATTGCATTGTGGAATGGTGATTTTTTAATGAACCAATATGGTAATGTTTTTCAAGCGAATATTGAGCAATTAACGCAAAAAATACCGCAATTTTTTGGCCCTGAAGGAAGTGAAAATATTGCTTTGGAAAAYTTTAATAATTTTAATAAATTATTAAAATATAACGACTTATCTATTGATGAATTGGTGTTGTCAGAGCGCTTTTCATGGCAACTAACCTTAAATGATGGCGTACTGTTAAATTTAGGGCGCGAAGAACGCTTTGAGCGCATTGCCAGATTTATAGATTTATACCCACAAATAAAGAAAAACAGGAAAGAAAATCAACAAGTTGATTATGTGGATTTACGATATGATACTGGTGTGGCGGTGGGATGGAAACCCTTAGCAAAACCGATGAATAAACCAAYAGCTAAATCTGGGGTTTATAACCGCAATATAAAAAAAGATGAGTTAAAAATAAATGTCTAAAGTGAATGAACGAAATTTAGTAGTTGGATTAGATATCGGCACGGCAAAAATAACCGTGGTGGTAGGAGAGATCACTCCCGACAATAAACTCAGTATTGTTGGCGTAGGAAATCAACCTGCACGCGGTATGGACAAAGGCGGCGTTAATGATTTGAATTTAGTGATTCAATCAATTCAGCGCGCCGTTAATGAAGCCGAATTAATGGCTGATTGTCACATTAGTTCAGTGTATCTAGGCATTTCAGGCAAACATATTCGTTGTCAAAACGAAAATGGTATGGTGCCCATTAACGACCAAGAAGTCATTCAAGAAGATGTTGATAATGTTATACATACTGCGCGTTCMGTACCTATTTCAGCAGAACGTCGTATGTTGCATGTATTGCCACAAGAATATAGCATTGATTGCCAAGATGGCATTAAAAGCCCTATAGGTATGTCAGGTGTACGTATGGAAGCGAAAGTACACATTATTACCTGTGCCAATGATATGGCTAAAAATATTGTTAAATGTGTTGAACGTTGTGATTTACATGCCGATCAATTGATTTTTTCTGCCCTAGCTTCTAGCTATGCCGTGTTAACCGACGACGAAAAAGAATTAGGTATTTGTGTAGTTGATATGGGCGCAGGCACGATGGATATTTCTATTTTTACTAATGGTGCATTGCGTCATACCGCAGTGATCCCTGTGGCGGGTAATCAAGTGACTAGCGATATCGCCAAAATATTTAGAACGCCACTAAGTCACGCTGAAGATATTAAAGTGCAATATGCCTGCGCATTAAAGCAATTAGTTAGCATGGAAGAAAGCATAGAAGTGCCTAGTGTGGGTGGTCGTCCAGCGCGGTCGATGTCGCGTCATACGCTAGCAGAAGTCGTTGAACCACGGTATCAAGAATTGTTTGAATTAATTCATGAAGAATTGAAAGAATGTGGTTTAGAAGATCAAATTGCTGCGGGTTATGTATTAACGGGTGGTACGGCAAAAATGGAAGGGGCAATTGAATTTGCTGAAGAAATATTTCAAATGCCAGTAAGAATAGGGCARCCGACAGAAATTCAAGGACTAAAAGAATATGTTAATGATCCAATGTACTCAACAGTAATTGGTTTATTACATTATGGCTTGCAAGCAAAAGAGCAAGTTAGCATAGAAAACAAGCAATCTGAAGGGGTGAGTGGTTTACTTGCCCGAGTGGGGGCTTGGTTTAAGGGCGAATTTTAAGCAGTTAAACTGTTTTATTGATTTTACGTTAGGTTTATATCGAAAGTATCGGATAAAGTTGTTAAGATCTCCTGCTTTTTAAAAAATTTAGTGCAAATCAAACAGTAATAGCTTAGAAAGTAAGCAAAAAAAATGTAAGTAAAGTTTTTGGTGGAACAAAAGACGGAGAAAATAATATGTTTGAATTGATGGAAGAACACAACGAAGAAGCTATCATAAAAGTTATCGGTGTTGGTGGTGGTGGTGGTAATGCAGTAGAACACATGGTTAGTCAAACCATTGAAGGTGTTGAGTTTATTACTGCAAATACAGATTCACAAGCGTTACGTAACTCATCAGCCAATGTTACGCTGCAAATGGGTGCGGACGTAACTAAAGGCTTAGGTGCTGGTGCGAACCCAGAAATTGGTCGCCGTAGCGCAGAAGAAGATAGGGAAACGATCAGACAAACGCTGCAAGGCGCTGATATGATTTTTATCGCTGCTGGTATGGGKGGTGGTACAGGTACTGGTGCTGCACCAGTAGTGGCTGAAATTGCCAAAGAAATGGGGATTTTAACCGTTGCGGTAGTAACGAAACCATTCCCATTTGAAGGCAAAAAACGCATGAATTATGCGGAACAAGGTATTGAGTTTTTAGCGAAACATGTCGATTCGTTAATTACTATTCCTAATGAAAAATTATTAAAAGTATTAGGGCCTGGTACAACATTATTAGACGCGTTTAAAGCGGCTAACAATGTATTACTTGGTGCAGTACAAGGTATTGCTGAGTTAATTACTCGTCCGGGTTTAATCAATGTCGATTTTGCCGATGTCCGCACCGTAATGTCAGAAATGGGTACCGCAATGATGGGCTCAGGCATGGCATCAGGTGAAGACAGAGCTGAAGAAGCCGCAGAAGCGGCTATTTCAAGTCCATTACTTGAAGATGTCGATTTAGCGGGTGCGCGTGGTATTTTGGTAAATATTACCGCAGGTATGGACATTAGTATTGACGAATTTGAAACTGTTGGTAATGCGATTAAAGCTTTTGCTAGCGAAAATGCTACGGTGGTGGTTGGTGCAGTAATTGACCCTGAAATGACTGAAGATTTACGCGTAACGGTAGTTGCAACAGGTATTGGTGCAGAACGCAAACCTGATATAACCTTGGTTAATCCACCGCTACAGGTAGAGCAACAAGTCGTTGGTCAAGAGTTTGTAGCAACACCACAACCAGAGCTAAATGCTAACCCTGTCACTATGCCAGAAAGTAATGCACAGGCAATGCCAGCGAAAGCAAGTGAAGCCTTATCTGAAAATTATTTAGATATTCCAGCATTTTTACGAAAGCAAGCAGACTAAAGTGCGGTCACTAAGTAGATGTTTAAGTGGCTGCTGTTAAATGATCACATAAAAACGGTAATGCAAATATTGGATTTTTGATTTTATTAAGTTTTTTTGGTATATTATGCCTCCGCTAATTTAGTGCTTGGTTAATTATTCATTTATGTGGTTAATTCATAAGAATAGGCTAATTAATAAGATGATTGTTGGTACTAAAGCGATGTGGTTCAAGAAAAGCGTGAGATAGGTTAAAAAATGATTAAACAACGTACCATAAAAGAAAGTGTTTCAGCGACAGGTGTCGGCTTACACAAAGGTGAAAAAGTGCAGATCACTCTCCGTCCTGCACCTGCCAATACAGGCATTATTTTTCGTCGTGTAGACTTAGATCCTGTTGTCGATATTCCAGCAACGCCAGAGGCAGTTGGTGAAACGACTTTATGCACTTGTTTGGTTAATGAACAAGGTGTTCAGATTTCCACCGTCGAACACCTGTTATCTGCTATTGCAGGCTTAGGTATTGATAACTTAATTATTGATGTCGATTCACCTGAAATTCCTATTATGGACGGTAGTGCGTTACCTTTTGTTTATTTATTACAATCGGTAGACATTGAAACGACTAATGTCGCTAAACGATTTTTACGTATTACCAAAACAATTCGTGTTGAAGACGGCGATAAATGGGCAGAGTTAAAACCTTACGAAGGTTTTAAAGTTAACTTTGCTATTGATTTTGATCATCCTGTTATTGCTAACACTGAACAAAGTATGTCGATGGATCTTTCGAGCTGCTCTTTTATTAAAGAAATCAGCCGTGCTCGTACTTTTGGCTTTATGAAAGACATTGAATATTTACGCGCTCATAACCTTGCCTTAGGTGGTAGTTTAGAAAATGCCATCGTGTTAGATCAATATCGTATGCTTAATAAAGATGCATTACGTTATGACGATGAATTTGTTAAACATAAAATACTTGATGCCATTGGTGATTTATACATGGGTGGTGTGAGTATTTTAGGTGAACTTAATGCCTTTAAATCAGGTCATGCACTAAATAACATTTTATTGCGTGAAGTATTTAAACGCACCGATGCGTGGCAGTGGGTTACTTATGAAGATGAAGCGCAAGCACCAATTAAATATTTAGAAACTAATCTTGCTACCGTTTAACTATTTAACCATTTAGATTAGTTTTATTTTTGCGATTAATGCGCTCTAAATGAGCGCATTTTTGTTTGTGTTTGCAGCTATCTTGCTAATTTAGCTAAACGGCGCAATTTTTCTTGTAAACTTGTTGGTGCCGATTGTGCCACTTCTTCAATATGTGCTGCGGCTGCCTTACTTATTTTATGATATCTATGCTGTTGCGGTTGCTCTGAGGGTGTTTTTTTAGCGCCGTACGGATTAACCTTAATTTCTATCTTCGTAAACTCGCCATGAGATATTTCGGTTAATGCTTGTGTTATATTCATTCGTTCAAACTGTAAACGTTGACTCCACACCGATGATTTTACTTCTATAATAATTGCACCTTGGTTAAAATTAGCAATTTGATACGCATCAACTGGAATATCAGGGCAAGTTTGTCGTACAATGGTTGCCAATTTAGTCAAAAAATTAGTTTTTGCGGTAATTTGAGCCAAAGTACCACCACAAGATTGCAATAATGATGATCTGTCTATAGGCTGTTTCGTTTTTCTAGGCATAATTTTTGAGTGAGCCTTTCTTAGCTATATCTTATTTATAYTAGATAGCTAAGAAAATAAATGAGAAAATAAGTATTTTATGAGTTTAACACTACTATATCGCGGAAAGAACGTTAGATTTTCAATGCGCTTGAAAAAAGCTCATTGGTTATCAGCGCTAGTAGCGTTTGCGCTTTTTTCAGGGCTCGTGGTGTATTTATTAGTCTCAATTAATGCTATTCCTAATAATCACTCGCAAGCACCTATAAATAATCCAAATTATAATGACAAACAAGCTCTCTCTCTCACTCATTTAGTGGGTGAACAATCTTTAGCATTATCCACTCCAAGCACCGACAACAAGCAAAAAACTATTGCATTAAGCCTTAAGTTAGCTGAATTACAAAGCCAAGTGCTACGCCTTAATGCGTTAGGTGAACGTTTAGCACTAGAGGCGAATATTCCGGAAAAAGAATTTGATTTTTCTACTTTACCGCCCAGTGGTGGCCCTTTGTTAACGGGTGCTAATATTGTCAGTAAGTCTTTTACTGAACTGTTTGCTGATGTGTTAACAATGCAGCGACAGTTGTTTCATCAAGAAAAACAATTAAAAATACTTGAATCTTTAACGTTAGGGCACCATATAAGTAATAATAGCTACTTGTCTGGTCGACCTATTAAGCGCGGTTGGTTATCTTCCTATTTTGGTGTCCGTAAAGATCCCTTTAATGGCCGACCTGCGATGCATAAGGGACTAGACTTTGCAGGCAAAGAAGATGCTGATATTATCGCTACCGCTTCAGGGGTTGTTAGCTGGGCTAGTGAGCGTTATGGTTATGGCAATTTAATAGAAATTAATCATGGTAATGGTCTTAAAACGCGTTATGGGCATAACAAAGAAATATTAGTTGCTGTGGGTGAAGTGGTTGAAAAAGGACAAGTAATTGCCCATATGGGCAGTACAGGACGTTCAACAGGGCCGCATGTGCACTACGAAATTTTAAGAAAAAATAGACAGATTAATCCTTTGAAATATGTCTATCGTAAAGCAAAAAAATAAATCGAAGGATCTATATTGTAATTGATTTAGCATATAGATAACAAAACAAGTTCTGATAACGAAGGATTTAGTCGTTATTGATTTTTTTAAATGGGAAATTTCCTCTAGAGTTGGTTTTTAAAAGATGTTTGTAAATATATTAACAAAGTTATTTGGTAGTCGAAACGATAGATTACTTAAGCAATACCAGAAAGAAGTCAATAAAATAAATGCATTAGAGGCGGTAATAGAAGCCTTAACTGACGAAGAATTAAAAGCAAAAACCGACGAATTTAAAAGCCGTGTCGAGCAAGGCGAAAAACTAGATGATTTGTTAGTTGAAGCTTTTGCGGTAGTGCGTGAAGCCAGTAAACGTGTGTTTGGTATGCGCCATTTTGACGTGCAAATGATCGGTGGCATGGTATTACACCAAGGTAAAATTGCTGAAATGCGTACCGGTGAAGGTAAAACATTAACCGCGACCTTACCGTCTTATTTAAACGGTTTATCAGGCAAAGGCGTGCATGTTATTACCGTGAACGATTACCTTGCTACACGTGATGCCGATTGGGCGCGCCCATTGTTTGAATTTTTAGGTATGACCGTTGGTTGTAATGTTGCTAACATGTCACCAGATGAAAAACAGGCTGCTTATGGTGCAGATGTGACCTACGGTACTAATAATGAATTTGGTTTTGATTACTTACGTGACAACATGGCGTTTTCACCAGAAGAACGTGCCCAGCGTGAATTAAACTTTGCGGTAATTGACGAAGTCGATTCAATTTTAATTGATGAAGCGCGTACGCCATTAATTATATCAGGACAAGCAGAAGACAGTTCAGCACTCTATCGTGAAATTGACACTGTTGTGCCAACATTAGATCGTCAAGAAGAAGAAGATAAAGAAGGCATTGAAAGTACTGGTGACTTCACTATTGATGAAAAATCTAAGCAAATTTATTTAACCGAACGTGGTCAAATTCGTATCGAAGAAATAATGCAAGAAAAAGGTTTACTAGAAGAAGGCGAATCTTTATTTTCGGCAGCAAAAATTTCTTTATTGCACCATGTTATGGCTGCGTTACGCGCCCATAAATTATTCCTAAAAGATGTTGATTACATTGTTAAAGAGGGTGAAATTGTTATTGTTGATGAACATACTGGTCGTACTATGGAAGGTCGTCGTTGGTCAGAAGGTTTACACCAAGCAGTTGAAGCTAAAGAAGGCGTAGATGTTCAAAATGAAAATCAAACTTTGGCTTCTATTACCTTTCAAAATTATTTTAGACTATACAATAAATTATCAGGCATGACGGGTACTGCCGATACTGAGGCCTTTGAATTTAGTCATATTTACGGTTTAGAAACGGTCGTTGTACCAACCAATCAACCGATGATCCGTAACGATATGTCKGATTTGATTTATCTAACGGGTGACGAAAAATTTGAAGCAATTCTTGAAGATATAAAAAAATGTGTTGATTCAGGTCAGCCTATATTAGTGGGTACCATTAGTATTGAAACGTCTGAATTTTTATCAGATTTTTTGAGAAAAGAAAAAATCAAACATAATGTACTTAATGCTAAATTTCACCAACAAGAAGCTCAAATTGTTGCTGATGCGGGTAACGTTGGTGCAGTAACTATTGCCACTAACATGGCGGGTCGTGGTACAGATATTGTTTTAGGTGGTAATTTAGGCGCGATGTTGGCTAAGTTGAAAAACCCGACAGATGAGCAAATTGAAAAAATTAAAGATCAATGGCAAATCGAACATGATAAAGTTATTGCTTTAGGTGGTTTACATATTGTTGCTACTGAACGACATGAGTCGCGTCGTATTGATAACCAACTGCGTGGTCGTTCTGGTCGTCAGGGTGATCCGGGTTCTACACGTTTTTATCTTTCAATGGAAGATGGTTTAATGCGTATTTTTGCTTCTGAGCGTATTTCAAATATGATGCGTAAATTAGGCATGGAACATGGTGAAGCAATTGAGCATCCGTGGGTAACGCGTAGTATTGAAAATGCCCAACGTAAAGTTGAAGGACGCAATTTTGATATTCGTAAACAATTACTTGAATTTGATGATGTTGCTAACGATCAACGTAAAGTTATTTACGAGCAACGTAATGAATTACTCGATGAAGGTGATATTAGCGAAACCATCACTGCTATTCGAGCTGATGTTGTTGAAAATGTTATTGGTTCGCATATTCCACCACAATCATTAATTGAAATGTGGGATATACCGGCACTAGAAGATCAACTTAAAGGTGAATTAGGGGTTGATTTACCTATTACTAAATGGCTAGCAGACGATGATGAGTTACATGAAGAAACCTTACGTGAGCGCATATTTACTGCCGTAGAAGAGTCTTATTCAAATAAAGAAGAAACCGTAGGTGCGGATGTACTACGTCAATTTGAAAAAGCGGTAATGTTGCAATGCTTAGATACCTTATGGAAAGAGCATTTAGCAGCGATGGATCATTTACGCCAAGGTATACATTTACGTGGTTATGCACAGAAAAATCCGAAGCAAGAATATAAGCGCGAATCGTTTGAAATGTTCTCAGAAATGCTCGATAACTTAAAATCTGATGTGATTGGTATTTTATGTAAAGTACAAATCCAAGCAGAATCTGATGTTGAAGCGGTAGAAGAGCAAACACGTAAAGCAGATGAAGCGCCAAAAGCATTTACTCATGAAACTAGTGGGCAGAGCGAACAAGCTAATCAAATGCCGCGCGTTGGTCGCAATGAACCTTGCCCTTGTGGTTCAGGTAAAAAATACAAACAATGCCATGGTAAATTGAGCTAGGGTATTTAGTTTAGATGCTGAAATAAATTTGGTATGACTGATATAGAGTAAAAATAAAAAGGTGAGCATCTGCTCACTTTTTTATTGGCTATATTTCACTGAAAAAATAATAAAGATATTTTAAAGGAAAGATCATGGTTAAAACGGTACATGTTGCGGTAGGCGTTATTTATCGCCAAAAACAATTTTTTATTACTCAACGTAAGCTTGATACTCACCAAGGTGGAAAATGGGAGTTTCCGGGTGGTAAAGTTGAAAATGATGAAACAGTCGCGCAAGCATTAGCACGAGAGCTAAAAGAAGAAATTAATATTGACGTACTGGCTTGCCAACCGTTAACCGTTATTAGACATGATTATGGCGATAAAAAAGTGTCACTTGAAGTTTTTATTGTGGATAACTTTATCGGTGAACCAAGCGCACAAGAAGGACAATTGCAGCAATGGTGTTCGTTGGATGATTTAAAAAAATTAGACTTTCCAAAAGCTAATCAAACTATTATTAAATTATTGCAATGTCATCAATTTTAGTTGTTTTTGATAAATGCTTATTGCGATAATTATTGTAGACCCTAGACCCTAGACCCTAGACTCTATTCTGGCTCAACAAAAAATTTGTTATGTTGTAAAAACTCATCTTCTAACGCATCCAACATCTCTTCGGTAACTTGCACTGCTCCTTGAATAGGTTGCGATATTTTATGTTCTTCTGCCGCCCATTCACCTAAATCAATTAATTGACAGCGTTTTGAACAAAATGGACGATGGCTATTTTTAGGTAACCATTGCACCTGTTTTTGACAGTTAGGACAAGCAACGCTCAAAGTCATTTGTTTTTTCCTCGATTTATTTAAACGAAATTATTTATCATAATAATACGATAATTATAAAAAAAGCATCCACATTTAGCTATAAAAATTATTATTTMTCTGAATAACTTGTATATACAACTGGGATGTGAGAAATTGTATATACAAGTTAGTAAGGCTCATTATTAATCGTATGAAACAAGCAAAATTTATCATTATAAAGCAATACATTTGCCAACAAATAGAATCGGGACAATGGCCACAACACGCTAAAGTGCCCTCTGAAAATGAATTGGCGCTGCAATTTAATGTTAGCAGAATGACCGCACGACGAGCATTACAGGAGTTAACTGAACAAGGCATT
>NVTW01000028.1 GCA_002401725.1 Gammaproteobacteria bacterium | reverse complement strand
AAATAATAACGAAGCCAACACAATACCTGCAACAATAGCGATAACCATATCAAAAATTACCGTTAACGACATACAGGTCAGTAAAACGAAAATTTCGCTYTTAGGTGMMYTTTTAATTAARTGTAKTGCTTTAGGTGCTTCRCTCATATTCCAWGCMACWATTARYAATAAKGCKGCCATGCTAGCCATAGGTAARTAKGMKARYAATGAYGTTAATGAAACTAATGAYASTAACACCACWAGYGCATGTATCATYGCCGCAAACGGACTRACAGCRCCWGCTTTAAAATTAGCCGCCGAACGAGCAATGGCWGCKGTTGCRGTAATACCRCCAAAAAATGGYGTAATAATRTTTCCTATACCTTGMCCCATTAATTCGCTATTAGCACTATGYTTTTTACCACTCATACCATCTAATACCACSGCRCATAGCAATGATTCAATAGCCCCCAACATGGCAATCGCAAATGCAGCTGATAACATATCTTTCGCCATTACCCAATCAAAAACCAACCCCGTTTCACCAATTTGGTTATGCTGCCACGGCCATTCGAAATTGGGCAAAACGGCTGGGATACCACTACCAATACCACCGTTAGATAATACATAATGAAAAGTAGATCCAATAGTCGCAATATGTTCACCTTGCTGATTTAAATAAAAAGCTAATAAAGCACCGATAATTACCGCAGGTAAATGTGCAGGGATAGGGGTTTTTAAGCGTGGCCAAATTAACATAACCATTAAGGTTGTCAYCGCGACTAAAGTAGTCGATGTTGACAGTTGAGGTAAGGCATTAAAAAGCACATCAACTTTTTCAATATAACTTTCAGGCATTTTAACCACAGTTAAACCAAAAAAATCTTTTAACTGCAATGTCGCAATAACAATAGCAATACCGCCAGTAAAACCTAAGGTGACAGCTTCAGGAATATATTCAATAAAACGTCCCAATCGTARTAACGACATTACAATTAAAATGARACCAGATAAAACRCTRGCGATCAACAACCCAGCTAAACCATATTGTTGAACAATAGGATATAAAATAACYACAAAAGCMGCRGTAGGACCTGAAACACTAAAACGTGAACCACCCGAAAGAGGAACAATAAACCCTGCAATTATTGCTGTATACAAACCATATTGAGGTGCTACGCCAACAGCAATAGCCAATGCCATAGAAAGCGGAATAGCAATAATACCAACMGTAAKKCCCGCCAATAAATCYTTMAAAAATAATGGCATGCTATACGGTGATTCATTTAACACTTCTCGTATGGCGTGAAAAATTCGTAATGAAAAAAGATGCGCGCGATGCGACATATAAGCACTCCAGTTATAAAAACGATTAATAGAACATTATTATACGCCCATCAAAACATAATTAAATGATAATTTAATTAACATAAAAACACTAAATATTCTAATTATGTTCCAATTACAATTAATTTTATTAGCACAACAACCAGAATAGCTTATAATTGCAATTCATTTGAAATTTAAAATAAAAGTATTAATGAATAAGTCTCTAAAAAAAAGCACTGAAACAATAGTCCTGCCAAAAGAAGCAAAAACAAACAAAGTAAATGGCACAGGTATTATGCGAATTTTTAAAGCGGCAAATTGTTCATATAAAGGCTTTAAAGCCGCTTTTAAATATGAATCAGCTTTTCGTCAAGAATTAGCGCTAACCATTTTTTTACTGCCCTTTTCTTTTTATTTAGCGCAATCAAACTTACACCATATAATGCTTATTGCCAGTTTATTATTTTTATTGTTTAGCGAAATAATCAATTCAGCTATAGAGGCTTTAGCCGATAAAATAACCCTTGAACATGATGAATTAATCGGACGAGCTAAAGATTTAGCTTCTGCAGGGGTTTTTATTGCGTTGATTTTGCTATGGATAATATGGGGYGAAGCTATTTACACGAAATTTTTCTAATAAATTTAACTAACAACAACTCTATTTCTACCAGAATTTTTAGCTTGATATAAGGCTTTATCTGCACGCAGTAACACTTGATGAATATCATCATCGTCAGCCACAGTCGAGATCCCGATACTAATAGTTAAACTGATTTCTTTTCGCTGAAAACTAACTTTTTCGTCAGCGACCTTAGCTCTTAAACGCTCGGCAATGTCTTGGGCTTTTACTATTGGGCATTGGCTTAAATACATCGCAAATTCTTCACCACCTAAACGCCCGACAATATCGTATTCACGTAAGTTTTTACGTAAAATTTTCGCAATATTGATAATTGCTCGATCGCCCATAGCATGGCCATAAGTATCATTTACATTTTTAAAATAATCTATGTCTATCATTAATAATGCACTCGCAATGTGAGTACGGTGCTGTTGTGCAATTTGCATTTGTGTTGATTCAATGAAATGACGACGATTAAACAGCTGTGTCATATTGTCGGTAGTGGCTAATTCATAAAGTTGTTCATTTAATGTCACCAGCTCGTCATTGGTTTTTTTTCTCATTTTACTAAGCCGCAAAACAAAATAAATTAAGAATAAAATGACAAAAATAACCAACGCAGTAAAATATAATAATAATCTTTGCCGGCTAATAGTATTTTCTTTTACTTTTATCATTTGTGATTTTTTATTAAGCGCTGTTTGTTGTTTTTTGAGGATAATATTATTATCTTCAATACTTTGATTTAATTGCTTTAATTTATTCTTTTGTTGTATTAATTCTTGCTCTTTAATTTTGATTTGTTCACGTTGTTGTTTTAACTGTTTAAGGCTCTCAGTGACTTGCGTGTGCGCTGCACTTTTTTCTTGCTGTAAAGCTTCAAGTTGATTTTGATTAGTAATTAGTTCATTATTTTTTTTTGCCAAGGCAATTTGTGTCAATTTTAGCGCTTTTTTATTGCTTTTCATCGAACCATTCAATGTTTTTAAGTTAGATTCAATCGCTTTTACTTCAGTTTGTAATGATCGCAAAAACAGTTGATTTTCTTCTAATTGAGCACTTAAATCTTTTTTAGTCCCTGCAAAACCGAGCAGTTTAATTGAAATTTTAAAACCTCGTTTGACAATATTTTCACGATTAAACTCTATTCTTATTTGTTTTTGTTGATGCTTATTAAAAGAAACAATACTCACCATTAATTTTTCTCGATCAACTTTTCCATCGCTTATTATTAATGAATAGGGGTATTGTTTATTTATTTTAGAAATTAACGAACGTTTATTGCCAGTAACAATTACCGCTGAATAATAGGCGTTTTTTTGTACACTAATATCGTTAATAGATTCGAAATTTAATGGCTTAGAACGGAGTAATTTAACTTTAGTATAATTATTTAATGCTTGTAATAGTTTTTTGTTTTTACCCAACACACCAATGTTAAATTGCTTTAACTCAATCTCATTAGGCCAAGTTATATGCTTAAGGATTTCAAGTGTATAATGCGCTTTTGCTTGTGCTAAAGTGATCACATTAGTTTTATCTTCAGCGCGAATATTAAAGCCGCTAAAGTACAAAATTCCAATTAAAATAATATGTTTAACTTCTGCACAATTTAATTTCATGATTCAACGATTAACATCAACTTTAAAAATCAAAAGGTTAAAATATTCAACTAGCATCTTCTAAACATAGCACTAAACTCAGTTTTATGTTTTTATAACTTAATAAATTAAAAACAATAAGAATCATATGACTCTACATGATTTTATCATCGGTTTTTTAGGTGCCAGTGTTATAGAAGTGATCGCTTCAATATCAGGCTTTATTTGTGTATATTTACTGATAAAACGTAATATCTGGAATTTTTTCTTTGGTCTCATTCAAGTCACACTTTATGTATGGGTTTTTTATCAAAACAAACTTTATTCCGACACTTTACTGCATGTTATTTATATTAGTCTGCAATTTTATGGTTGGTGGAATTGGCGACAACATAAAAATAGTCAACAAGAGCTTGTTATCGAAAAAACACCACTAAAAATGTTTATTTCATTAACACTGTTAAGTATTTCAAGTACGTTAGTTTTAGGCTATTTAATGGATAATTACACCGATGCATCATTTGCTTATGCTGATGCGTTTACCACCACAACCAGCTTAATTGCCCAATGGTTACTTACCCGTCGTCATTTATTAAACTGGTCGTTTTGGTTAGCCGTCGATGTGGTCGCTATCGTTATTTATTTACAAAAAGGATTATTTCCAACATCGGTGTTATACGTCGCATTCTTGATTATGGCAACAATAGGTCAGTATTCTTGGTGGCAACAATATAAGCGACAATTACCAGAGAACAATTTAACAAAAAGCAACTAGACAAAAACAAATAAAGAACAAACTGATGATCAAATTAGGTAAGTACCAACATTTCAAAGGAAATTATTATCAAGTTTTACATTGTGCTAGACACAGTGAAACCCAAGAATGGTTAGTGATTTACAAACCGTTATATACCGATGAACAAGGAAATGATTTAGGTGTTTGGGCACGTCCATTAGCCATGTTTGATGAAACTATTGAGCGCGAGTGTAAAACTATTAAGCGCTTTCGTTTTATTAATGACGTATAGATCCCCGATAAAAACATTCGGGGATGACGGGGCTTTAACATTCGGGGATGACTGGTGCTTACATTCGGGGATGACTGGTGCTTACATTCGGGGATGACTGGTGCTTACATTCGGGGATGACGGGGCTTTAACATTCGGGGATGACTGGTGCCTTTATTTCATACTGTCATTCCCACGGAGGTGGGAAACCAGCAAGAGCATTATTACATTCCTACGGAGGGGGAAACCAATATATGTTTATTCAGCAAGGGCATCATTTTCATGGCGGTGAGAAAGAAATGAATATTTTCTATCCTATAAATATCAATCCACCGTTAACACTATTTTACCAATATTGGCATTAGCGAGCATTAATTGGTGGGCTGCATCAGCATTCTGCCAATTAAACACTTGACCGATCACAGGTTTTATTTTGCCATCGGCAAGCGCTACGAAAAAGTCATCAACGAAGTTATTAACTAGTTGCGTTTTATAAACATCACTGCGATTTCTTAATGTAGAGGCTTGCACAGTAATTCTTTTCATCAACAACTTAGCAATATCAACTTCTTTACTAAAACGACCGCCGAGCATGGCGAGAATAACGATATGAGCATCCAGCGCCGCAACATTAATATTCTTATTTAAATACTCACCGGCAACCACATCAACAATAATATCAAAGCCTTGTGAATGATGTACTTTTGTCCAAGCGACAAAATCGGTATCAGTGTAATTAATGGCGACATCAGCTCCTAAAGCTAAGCAAGCTTGTGCTTTATCTGCGTTACTTACGGTAACAACCACATAGCATTGTTTAGCTTTTGCTAATTGGATCACCGCAGTGCCAACACCGCTAGCACCAGCATGAAGCAAAACTGATTGTTTATGTCGTAAATTAGCAAGCGAAAACAAACTTTGATAGGCTGTTAAAAACACTTCGGCAACCGCAGCACCTTGTTGGTATGAGAAATATTCTGGTAAGCGCATTAAATGTTCATAATTAATCGCTACATATTTGGCATAACCACCGCCGGCAACTAGTCCAAAGACTTTATCTCCTATTTGCCAATTTTTGACACTTGAGCCAATTTCAACAATTTCGCCACAAACTTCTAGCCCTAAAATTAAAGACTCTCCCCCTGGTGGTGGATATTTACCTTGCCGTTGCAATATATCGGCGCGATTAACACCGATAGCATGAACTTTAATTAAACATTGAGTTAAACTTATGGCAGGGGCATCAGTTTCAGCAAAAACTAATGCTTGTTGATCATTAACTGAAATATATCTCAATTATGTTCCTATAAAAATCAATTAAAAATAGTGTTCTAAAATAGTGATTAAAAAGTTAACCTATAGAAAAATGGTTAAATTCTTGCAATGGCACTTGCTTGCTTTGAATATTTTCAACTTCAGCATTTTCAGGCCCATGCTCAAGCCACTTAAGCATAACATCAATATTTTTTTGTTCTCCACAAATGATTAATTCAACATCACCATCAGCGAGATTTCGTGCATAACCACTAATGCCAAATTCAATGGCTTGTTGTTGAGCAGAGGCTCGAAAAAAAACACCTTGTACGGTGCCACTCACATGAACTTGAGTACAAACTTTCATGGCAACTCCTATTATTTTTGTTAATTAATTAAATTAATAAAACAAGTATAGGCGTAGCTGACAAGCTTGTTGTGGAAAATTGTCAAAAAAGTGTATAAATAAGTACAATCAGTTTTAAAACCGCCTAAAGACGGGTTAATTAAAACTGATTTTAATCTAGATCTTGAATTGTAATACCAATTAAATAGCATTCAGCACCTTCTTCAAGCACTCTAACTACTTTACCACTAGCATCAAAAGCTTGGACGTTATTATTCATCGAATCTATTCTCATCCGTACTTCAGTACCCATTTCAAGTGGATGGCTCATTTCTACTGCCATTCCTGTGGCGCTTAAATCACGACATGTTGCTAATATTTTACTATTTGCCTCATCATCAATAACTGTTATCACCACTTCGCTATTAAGTAACATTCGATAAAAGTTACGTTTATCATCATAATCAACCATTTATTTTCCTTAAAGTTACCACTAAAAAACCCTGACCTCTTTTATACGCATCCTAAGTTTATCTGTCAAATTAGAGTCATTAAAAAGAAACATCTTTAATTTTATGACTAATACGCTTCATCGATATAGGGAAAGCAGTACCTAAGTTTTGTGCAAAAAATGAAATACGTAATTCTTCGATCATCCAGCGAATATCAGCAATTTCTTGAGATAATATCGGCTGTTTAGCCTTAACTTTAGCAATTAGGCTCTGATATTGTTGAGTGATATTGTCAATTTCTAACATTTTTAATCTATCTTGGTTGGCATCTATCGCTAACTTTTCTAAACGCCGTACTATCCCTTTTAAGTACCGAATAACATCATCAAGACGTTGTACACCTAACTCACTCACAAAACCTTTAAAAATAAAGCTATCTAATTGAGCTTTAATATCACCATGTGCTTGAATAACATTGAGGTTAACCTTACCCTTTAATTTTTTGCGAATATCATGGCTCAGGCTTAACGCTTGTTCTAACTTGATCGCCGTTGATAACACACAATCGGCAATATCGCTACGAATGTGATCACGCGCTTGCTTAAACTCGTTTTCATTGTGCGGTAGTTCTGGTAATTGCTGTAATAAATAACGACAAGCTGCGCTAACACAATCATTAAGCAAATCGTTAATAGTACCAAAAGGATTAAAGTACAAACCTAACTTGGCTTTATTAGGCAACTTTTGCTGTAAATACTTAATTGGGGAAGGAATATTTAATAAAATTAATCGTGTTATACCATTAAGCATGGCTTGCTCAGCCTGAGCTTGTTGTTCAAATAATTCAATGGCAACACTCGTTTTATGGTCAACCAAAGCTGGGAACGCTTTAATGGTAATATTAGCGACTTTTTTCTCGTAACCTTTGGGCAAGTCCCCCATAGTCCACTGAGTAATATCAGTTTTTTCAATACCTTTTTCAGCCACTTTTTGAATAGATTGTTTAACTTTTCCTTGTAACTCATTTTTAAGAGTAATTAAATCACGATCCTGTTTAAGTAATTTACCATGCTCGTTAACCACTTTAAAATTCATCATTAAATGAGCTGGCAACTCAACATCAAACCAAGCATCTTCAGGTAAACGCACACCGGTCATGCGTAATAATTGTTTTGCGAGTGCTTCTGTGATCGACAGTGTTGATGATTTTTCATCGTCACAAAAGCGCGCTAAGCACGCCTCGGCATAATTAGGCGCGGGTACAAAGTTTCGCCGTAAACTTTTTGGTAACGCTTTGATCAGCGCCACTACTAATTCAAAGCGCAATGCCGGAATTAACCATTCAAAACCAATATTTTCTAACTGATTTAATATCCCAATAGGAATAGTAATGGAAACGCCATCATCAATATCACCGGGACTAAAATGATAGGTTAACGGTAAAGTTAACGAACCTTGTCGCCAAGTATCCGGATAGTCTACTTTTGATAAGGTTTTTGCTTTGTCGCTAAGTAAAAATTCTTTGCTAAAATGTAGTTGTTTAGCTGCTTCTTGTGGTGATGAGCTTTGTTTGGCTTTTTGCCACCATGCTTTAAAACTAACTAAGCAAACCACTTCTTGAGGAATTTTTTGTTGATAAAACTCAAACAACTGTTCTTCGTCAATCAAAAAGTCTTTACGACGCGCTTTTTGCTCTAATTTTTCAATATGGCGAATAAGATTATTATTATGCTGAAAAAAGGCTTCTTTTAACTCACAATCGCCATTAACCAAAGCCTCACGAATAAAAATTTCACGACACGTATGTGGTTCAAACTGTTTAAATTGAATGCTGCGTTTGGCAACAATGATCATACCGTAAAGCGACACTTGCTCATACGCCATGACCGAACCTTGTTTTTTCTCCCAATGAGGTTCACTGTAATTATGCTTCGTTAAATGTTGCGCTAGGGGTTCTATCCACGGCAATTCAATTTTTGCTGCCATACGGGCAAATAAACGACTGGTTTCTACTAATTCTGTTGCCATTAACCATTTTGGAGATTTTTTTGCTAAACCAGAGCCGGGGAAAATATAGAAACGTGTTCCTCGTGCACCTTTATATTCTCGATTTTCATCTAATTGCCCTAAATGACTTAATAAACCAGACAGTATAGCTTGATGAATAGTATCGTATTGTTGTTGTAATTTTTGCTTAGCCTGATCTGATAAAGCATCAGTATCATCATTGTTATTGTTATTGTTAGTATTATTCTTATTAATTATCGCTAAACTTTGCCCAAGTGGCATTTTCAGCTCTTTTAAGGTTTGGGTTAACTGACTAACAATATCTTGCCATTCACGTAATCGCACATAAGAAAGAAACTCTTTTTGGCATAAACGGCGAAATTGATTATTAGTTAATTGTTGCTGTTGCTCGCTTACATACTGCCATAAATTTAAAAGTGATATAAAATCAGAATCTTTATTTTTAAAGCGATTATGTTTWTCATCTGCTGCTTGTTGTTTTTCCATCGGCCGTTCACGTGGGTCTTGAATACTTACCCCTGCAACAATCACCATAACCGCTTGCGCACAGCCATTTTCTATCGCGGTTAGTAACATTTTCGCAAGACGTGGATCAATAGAAAACTTGGCCAGTAAACGCCCTACTTTGGTTAATTTATGTTTATTGTGAGATTTATTACTTAAGCTATTATCAAGTGCCGCCAGCTCTTCTAATAAACGCACACCATCATTAATATTGCGATTATCAGGCGGCTCTACAAAAGGAAAATCACCAATTTCACCAAGATCTAACGCCAACATTTGCAAGATAACGGTGGCTAAATTAGTGCGTAATATTTCAGGATCTGTAAATTCAACACGATTATTAAAATCGTCTTCAGCATATAAGCGAATACAAACACCCGCAGAAACACGTCCACAACGACCAGAACGTTGATTAGCACTGGCTTGCGATATTGGTTCTATCGGCAAACGCTGTACTTTAGTGCGGTAACTGTAGCGCGAGATCCGTGCTGTACCGGGATCAATCACATATTTAATACCGGGAACCGTTAGTGAAGTTTCAGCAACATTGGTAGCCAGTACAATGTTACGACCACTATGCGGTGCAAAAATGCGATTTTGCTCTTGCACCGTTAAGCGTGAAAACAAGGGTAATATTTGGGTATGGCGAAGCTGCGCTTTTTCTAACGCGTAAGCGGTGTCTCTAATTTCACGTTCACCATTTAAAAAGATCAATATATCGCCATGGCTGATATGTGATAACTCATCAACCGCCGCTAAAATTGCTGAAATAATATCTTGTGGCTCTCGTTCATTATTAGCTCTTTCATTACTACCGCGTTCTTCATCAGCCGTTTCAGATAAAAGTGGGCGATAATGAATTTCAACAGGATAAGTACGACCAGACACTTCAATAATGGGTGCAGGTTTACCTTGTGTATCGCAAAAGTGCTCGGCAAAACGCTGTGGAWMRAYAGWMRYMSARNTRATMAYAACYWYSNGMKMRGCWYRAYNGSRKKARAAWWYGTYTWMWWTWSMMWAARWTNAAAAWSWWTWKTWAAKSWAYKKTMATGGGCTTCATCAATAATAATGGTATCGTATTGGCGCAATAAACGATCTTTTTGCATTTCAGCCAATAAGATACCGTCAGTCATCAATTTTATGTAACTGCGTTCCGTTACCTGATCGGTAAAGCGCACTTTATAACCAACCACTTCGCCAACTTTACTGTTTAGCTCTTCAGCAATACGACTAGCAACTGTACGAGCAGCAATACGCCGTGGTTGAGTATGACCAATTAACCCATCAACGCCACGACCCAATTCAAGACAAATTTTAGGAATTTGTGTGGTTTTACCTGAGCCGGTTTCCCCCGCGATGATCACCACTTGGTTATGTTTGATGGCGTCGCTAATGATATCAACATTATCTGACACCGGTAAATCGGGATAAGTGATCTTTGGTAAGTTCTCTAATTTTATTTTTTTAGCATTAATAGATTGTTCAATAGCCGTTGCAATGATTATTAACGCACGTTGTTTTTTATTTTCATCGGTTATTTTTTTTATGCCATGCAAACGACTTTTTAAGCGACCGTGATCGCTATTTTTGGTTTTTTTTAATAAAGAAAAAAGCGATTTTAATGAAGGTAAAGGTTCATTAGTGCTTTGTTGATTTTGAGAAGAGTCAACAACTGACAAAATTTTTCCACGCGGTTAATTAGACAACCGCGCGATTATAGCAAAATCCTTTTGCTTTCGTCATCCGACAAAATTCTAAATGATGCTTATCGGTTAATAATCAAACTTATGTTGGCTATAAAGTGTCGCTGCTTGTTGCCAAACATCGCCAACCTTGCCACTGCCAACAGGGTTACCATCTAATATAGTGATCGGTGCTATTTCTTTTGAAGAACTTGAGATCCAAATTTCATCAGCATGTTGTGCTTCTGTCAGAGTTACAATACGCTCTTCAACATCTATGGTTTTATCTTTCTGCAAAATATCTAATGCCAATTTACGGGTAATACCCGCAAGAATTTGATGATCAAGTGGCGGTGTAATAACCACACCATTTTTTACGATGTAAATATTCGACGCACTGGCTTCAGTGAGTTCATGTTTTTCATTATAAAGTAACACTTCTTGGCAATTAGCATTTTGCCCTTCTTGAAAATGTAAAACATTACCTAATAATGCGGTTGATTTAATATGGCAACGCTGCCAACGTAAATCTTCAATGCTTTTTAGCGCATAACCTTTACGAGTGCTTTTATCTGGCTGTTCAGGTATTGGTATTGCAAATGCCATAGCAAAAATTGTCGGTTGTACATTTTCAGGGTAACCGTGAAAACGTTTGTTATCAGCCCCTCGACTAATATGTAAATAAAGGCCGAGTGCTTGCCCACCATTTTTTTTTGCTAATTGTTCACAAAGCTCACGCCATTTGGCATGATCCCAATCAAAGTTTATACCAATAGCAGCTAAGCCATTGATCATTCGATCAATATGCGCGGTAAAACCGACCATTTTGCCAAAATAAAATGGGATCACTTCGTAAATACCATCGCCAAATAAAAAACCGCGATCAAGTGGAGATATTTTCGCTTGCTCTACCGGCATAAATTCGCCATTTAAATAGACAATATTCATTAAATAATTTCTCTACCATAAAAGTTAATCTGTAAACCCAATTAAGGCTCTAATTTGTTTGATCAATGCAATACCTTCGCTAGCAGGCAAGCTGTCTTCTGTTAGTTCATTTTTTCGTGTTACGCCGTCAACACTACCGAGTTTAGATAAATACTGTAGTATCTGCTCAGGACAAATTTCGCTCAACAAATCGTGTCCTGACCATAAACTTAAAAAGGCTAAAATGCCGTACACCCCCCAATTTGAAACGTCTGCAACAATAAGTTCATCACAGCTCGTTATCGCGGGAATAATATCAAGCTCAGTTAAGGTGGTTTTTACTTTACCCATGCCTATTTCGTTACCGCCATCACCAATAGCAATGGTGGGGCAATCAGCTTGCATCAAAAAATAATCAAAACAAGCAGCACGCGCGCTAATATCTTCACCACGCATATTGTGATAACAACCGTTGGCAGCTAAACCGGGGCGCTCAATTGAAATAACCACTTGCGGTTTATAATGAGCTAATGCTTGTTGGGTATCGCTTTCAGCGCTTGTTTTATCGCCAATGGCATGAACCACATAATCATCTTGCAAACGTTCAGTCATACTTGCACAACAGACTAATACTGGTTTTGCGCCTAAAATTTGTAATGCTTTATATAAAATTAAAGCACCAACAGGGCCATCGGTTTCAAAAGTGTCAACCACCGGAAACCCCGTACCAATTAATATGTTACCTTTAACATCTTTGAGCATTTGCGCAGCACGTAAACAATACCCCGCAGTAAGGGCAGGTTGAATTTGTTGCATTCCGCGCAAATTACGTTGCACTAGCAAGTTTTCTATCGTTTGACTTAACTGAAATTCATTCATATTTAGATCAGAAGTTGTCTTGATTTTTTTCATCTTAATCACATTGCTGAAGCTGAGTATTATAAAATAAACATTGTGCTAAATGGTTAATATTATGAGCATCTTCTATTGATATTTGTGCAAAGCTAATTTTGGCACCTTGCCCTAGTTGTGCAAGTTTTGCCGTATCTAAAGCGATCACCGAACCTATTTTAGGATAACCACCAATAGTTTGCCTGTCGTTAAGTAAAACAATTGGCTGGCCATCAGCAGGTATTTGAATGGCACCAGCACATATGCCTTCTGATAAAATACCTTCTATATTAGCGCTAATTTTTTCACCATTTAAACGATAGCCCATACGATCACAATGCTCACTTACGGTAAATTCACTGTTGAAAAAAAGTTGTTTCGCCAGTGCCGAAAAATTCTGCTGTTGATAACCTAAAATGGTACGTAAAACGATATCCGTTGAATAAGTTGGACGATGTTTTTCAACGAGTATTACATTAGAAGAATTGATGCGTGCAGGATCTACGGCGGTTATAGCAAGTACATTACCCGCGTTAAGTTTTCCACCGTCTAAACCACCTATTTTTTCACGACATACTGTCGCAGCACTGCCAAAACTGGCTTTTACTTGAAAACCACCAGTTACCGCTAAATAAGCACGCATACCTTTGCTGGCAAAACCAAGATTGATGACATCGCCATCATTAACATAATGCGAGCGCCATAACGCTTTCATTTTTCCGTTAATGGTTAATGGCACATCAGCGCCAGTTACGGCAATTTTACTTTTTCCTTGGGCAATGAGTTCAATACCACCAAGGGTTATTTCAATGGTTGTTGCATCTAATTCATTACTACATAAACGATTCGCCCATTTAAAGGCTAATTTATCTACTGGGCCACCGGTTGTTAAACCTATATGGTGAGCACCGAAGCGCCCTGCATCTTGTAACAATGACAACATGCCAGCTTGTTGAACAATGAAACTACTCATCGCTGTTCGCTTAATTTTTCATTTAACTGTTCTCTTAATTGATCTCTTAACTGATCACCTAACTGGCCACCAAGCGCTAAAAATTCACTTTTATTAATCTGACAAAATTTAACGCGATCGCCAACACTTACGGGCATTGTCGGTTCTTTTTCAGCATTGAACATAGCCGTTGGACACAAACCAATTAAATTCCAGCCACCAGGTGAAATACTAGGATAAACCGCAGTTTGTTTATCTGCTATGGCAATAGCACCTTTGGGTACTTTCATTCTTGGGGTGGCTAATCGCGGTGCGGCAATACGATCATCTACATCGCCTAAATAAGCAAATCCGGGGGCAAAGCCTATCGCATACACCCGATATTCTTGGCGTTGATGAATAGTAATAACCTCCTCAATAGAAAGCTCGGCGCGCTGTGCTAACGCAGCGAGATCAGGCGCACACTCAATGCCATAATAAGCGGGCAATTCTACCAAGCGACCATCCATGACATTACTCACTTGTAACTTGTTTAAACAATGTTGTAATTTGGCTTTTAAATATAGGTGATCACATTTAAATAAATCAAAAATAACTAATATAGAAGCATAAGAAGGGATCAAATCAATCAATACTTCAGCACAATATTCGCGTATTAATTGTTGCGCTTGATAAATTTTTGCAGCAACTTCGGGGCTAGCTTTATCATCAAAATAAAGGATCAGTGCATTTTCGCCAGCGATTTCTATTTTCACTTTTACTAACGCCCTATTTTGCTAATAACTGTTTAATTTGTGCAATTGCTTTAACACCAGCAATGTTGTCGCCATGCACACACAAACTGTCTGGATTTAACATTAAAATTTTGCCACTAATAGTAGTAACAGTGCCATTATTATTAAGTTGTTCGACTTGAGCCAACATTTTTTCTTTATTATGCACCGCAGCAGCTTGAGTACGTGCTAGCAGCTTACCATCATCGTCATAACAGCGATCAGCAAAAGCTTCACTTAGTAAGGTTAAACCATATTGTTGTGCTTGGCGTTGGTGCTTAGCAAAATCAGCGCTTGCTTGTAACATGAGTGCAATGGGACGATGAAAATCAGCAATTGCTTGCATGATAGCTACTCTGATTTCATTTTTCGCCATCATGTCGTTATATAACGCACCATGTGGTTTAACATACTCTATTTCAACACCTTGCATTTTCGCCATACCATCAAGCGCAGCAATTTGATAATGCATAAAAGCAATTATTTCATCGCTTGAACACTTAAGTGAACGGCGACCAAAACCTTGCAGATCAGGATAAGCAGGATGAGCACCAATGCTCACACCATGTTCTTTTGCCGAGGCAATAGTTTGCTGCATTATTAAGGGATCGCCGGCATGAAAACCACAAGCAATATTGGCTTGATCAATATGCGGCATAACGAGTTCATCCATGCCCATTTGCCAGTGTCCAAAGCTCTCACCTAAATCGCAATTTAATAGCATTTTTGCTCTCATTTATAATACATTTTTCTTGTCTGTTAATAATAACTGAAATTAGGTTATGTTGGGTTTCGTTCCTCAACCACAACCTACGACCTTTTAAGTTGACAAAAAGATCACAATATTGCTAATTTGCTATTAGCAATATCAGTTACTAGCATAGCACCGGGGCTATGGGTAATACAAAATGGCGGTTTAGCATTAGCTAAGGCAACTTGAGGGGTTACGCCACATGCCCAAAACACGGGAATTTCATTAGCTTTAATGGTTACCGTATCGCCAAAATCAGTTTGTGCTAAATCATTAATACCAATTAAGCTCGGCTCGCCTAAATGCACTGGCGCACCATGAACCGCGGGAAAACGCGAACATATTTGTATCGCTCTAATGGCATCTTTTGCCAACATCGGACGCATACTCACCACCATGTTTCCAGAAAATCGCCCAGCACTTTTACAGGCTATATTAGTAGTGTACATAGGGACATTTTTTTGCTCGCTTATATTGCGAATTTCAAGCCCGTCAGCAAGTAACGCTTCTTCAAATGAAAAAGAGCAACCCAGCACAAAGGTAACTAAGTCGTCACGCCATAAATCTTGAATGTCACTAACTTCTCTAACTATTTTACCATGCTCAAAGACGCGATAATTCGGTACGTCGGTGCGAATATCAATATTTTCGCCTAACTCAGTTAATAAAAAGTCACCTGCTTTATTCGACAGTCCAATTAATGGACATGGTTTAGGGTTTTTTTGACAAAACAATAAAAAATCTTGCGCCCAGTCTTGCGGTAAAATAACAATATTACCTTGCACAAAACCTTGCGCAACACCTGAAGTGTTAGCCGTAAATTTGCCGCTACGCACTAAAGCACGAAAAGCTGATGGTGTTAAGGTGTTCATTGAGTTATTCATGTTTTTGACTTGTTTTTATTACTTATATCTACTAAAGATCCTGACCTTCGTCAGGAGGACGGTGATCATCATCTTTGCTAATGCTCTAACACCGCTTCATAGACTAATGAAACTACACTACCATATTTACCGGTTTCAAATTTTTTACCTTTAAAGTGGTAATTTTTATCATCACCTTCTACTTTAGAATGACGAGCGTTGGTTAATAATATAATCGCTAAATCATGTTCGGGATCAATAACCGTTACTGTACCTGTCCAGCCAGTATGACCAAAGGCTGACGGGCTAGCATAAGGGCCAAATTGCCATGTTCTAACACCATTATCTGCACGTCGCCAGCCTAGCCCATAACTACCATCACCATCATCAGGCTTAATAAACTGGTCAATCACACTGGGCTTAAACAACTGCGTTTTACCATAACCACCACGATTTAACAGTGTTTGTGCTAATACTGCCAATTCTTTCGCACTGGTAAATAAACCCGCATGACCAGCAACACCACCCAATGAATAATAGGCTTTTTCGTCATGCACTTCACCTTGTAATACATAGTGTCGTACATTTTCAAAATCAACACGACCACCGCGAGTATTACCTTGAATTTCAGTTGCGGCTATTTGATTTTTAACAAAGCCTTTTTGTAAGGGATTAAACATCGTATTTTCTAGATGTAAGGGGTGATAAATATTATTTTCAACATAAGTATCTAACGGCATGCCGGTTAAACGTTCAATTAACATCCCCAACAACATATAATCGGTATCGCTGTACATACGTTTACTATGACGTCCCACGGCAAAGGGTACTTTAGTTAAAATGAGTTGCTTAGTTTTAACGGCATTTTGTGAAAAAAATTGCTCGCCAAGTTTATTATTATGGGTAAAGAATAGAACTTGCGGAGCATAACCAGCATTGTGAGTTAAAATATCTTTTACTAAGCGCGTTTCACGACCAGCACCACGATATAACGGCAAGTAATCAACAATGGCTTTATTAACATCTATTTTGCCTTCACTGACTAACTTCATTAAAGCAAAGTTAGTGGCAAACATTTTGGTGTTAGAGGCAATATCAAACAATGAATCTGTGGTCATTTTAATCGGCTCAGCTAACAATTGCCCACCATCAGCAAATTTGCGCGCATAACCATAAGCACTGTTTTTAATAATTTTTCCGTCTTTAATTACAACTAATACCGCACCGGGAAAACCATCAGCAACATCTTGCTGAATTAACGCATCGACTTTTTTAAAACGATTGATATTACGCCAGTGCTGACTATTATCAATAAGTGTTGGATAAGGTATGATAATGTTAAACGTTGCATTTTGCGGTAAAACATTTTCAACTCTTAGCGTGTTATCACCTGTTTTAGTGCGTTTTTTCAAACTATAACGATAGCTATTATAAGGCAATAACGGCTCAGCAATATTAAGCTTTTGCCCGTTTACAAAAATATCAGCAGAGGTAGCATTATTATTATTAATAATAATTTCACCGCGACGGCGATAACTTTTAAATATGGCTCTGTCATTAACTAATTCACGGTTACTACGTTGTTTAGTAGGAAAAACTTCATCTATTTGCCCTTTTTTAATCGCAGTGACAATAACGGGTTTAGGGGTTAATTCTTGCTGATAACGCGCTAATAATTTTTGCGTTTTTTTAGGGAAGTATTTATCAAGTAACGCAAAAAGTATCGCCGTTGTTTTTTCATCAGCACGACCAGTGACTTGCCAAGGAATAAAATGCATTTGAAACGCCGAAATAACATTTTTAGTTTGCTGGTCATATTCACCGCTTTCAATAACCCGATAACCGTAATTACGTAACGCTTTTTGTATCAATCCAATGTTAGGTAATTGTTTAGTTATAAATTTATTCCAATATTTGGTAACGGTTTCTTTATCGTACCAAGCGCCAATACCTTGGGTGTAAAGTTGATACCAAGGAAAACGTGGCCCAGGATCATTTTTTCTTGCTGGTGCAATGTCTGAATGTCCTATGACATGCGTCGGTGATATATCAGGATTACGCGCTAAAATATCTTTTGCTAATTTGATTAACAATTGAATTTGCACTGGATCATAATCTGGATAAAAACAAATTTGATCACCTGATTTATCTTTTCCTCGACCTAAAGCAATATTATTTTGTGTTGGCTGTTTACATTCAGGTACGTTAACAATTTCTATACCGATAGATTGGTCGTTAACATCACTACGCCCTTGCCAAAAACTATTACCTGCATGCCAAGCCCGAGCTGATTCTTTCACTAATTGTTTAATTTGTAATTCGTTATCACCATAGCTGGCATCATTACTTTCAGGGATCAAATAATGAGAACTTACGCCATGGCCTTTCTCAACAAGATCGGTTAATGATCCTTGATAATTTTCAGCGGTATAGTGCATCACTAAAAATTTGATGCGCTCGCTTGAATTATTAGAGCGCACATATTCATAATCGATATTACTACTACAGCTAATTAAAGCTAAAGTTGATATTAATATGAACACAAAAGGTAATATAATTTTTTTTAGCATAATGTTTATTTGACGATTATTATTGGTATTAATAAATATTCTTAAAATTTACCACAGAGACTGATCCAGTGTACCTGAATAAAAACACTTAGTGACGTAAATAATGTGTGATTTTAGAGGGTTAATCAAAATAAAAGCTCTCTATACATTATAGAGAGCTTTAGTTTTATCAAGAGTTATATACGATTAAAACTCAATTTTAGCCGATAGTTGTAAACGACGTGGGTTAAACAAACGACGTGGTTCACCAAAAGTAGTGCTATCTACATACGGGTTATAGCTATAACCTGTTTGACGATCAAATACATTAAATAAATCAGCACGGAATTTAAGTGTGTAATTATCTGATATTTTATAGTCTTGGGTATAGTTCAAATCAACTTGCCAATGCATTGGGCTACGACGGTTACCGGCATGCTCAGCATAACGAATAGTATCGCTAGAATAACCATAAACACTACCATCCCATTTTTCCCAAACATCGCCTGATTGCATTAATAGATAAGCACCAATATTAGCTTCCCAATCAGTAGTATAGTAACCATAAGCCTTAAATATATGCGGTTTATCACCCAATAAACGTCCGTATTTACCATCCCATAATTGACGTCCTCGACCATCAGCTAACAATGATGATCCGATAAAACGGTTAGCATCGACAGTACCACTAACATTATCTTGATCAAAATTACCATAATAATGACTATAAGCATAAGAGGCGTTTAAATAAAAACGTTCTGTTTGATACGTTGCTTCAACGTTAAGTTCATAGTATTTAGTAAAACCACCATCTAACTCTGCAATAACATAAGAAGAACCACCAACTTCATCACGGTAACTTTGCAATTCAGGAATATACAAACCTTTCGCGGCAATATCGTCAGGCACACCACCAAATGGTGATTTATATTTTCCATAACCGCGTGAACCATTCCAAGTATCTTCCCAAAAATGTTGCCCTTTACGGTAACGGGCATGGGCACGCACATACAATTCATCGGTAACAGATTTAGTAGTACCAATAGTAAATTCATCAATACGACGAGGTTTTATGCCTTTTTGAAAGAATTTACCTGATGAGCCGCGCGCTTCAGTATTGCCAATATAATTACCGGTTTGGTCAAAATATACATTTAATGTTCTTCGGGTATTACGCGCCCAAGATGCTGCACGAGCTAACGAGGTTGCTTCTGGATTATAAGAGGCGAAATTAGCAAAAACGGTAGAGTCTTCTTTGTACTGCCAACTTACACCCAAACGTGGTTGGATCAAGTCTTTCCACTCAGTAGTATGCATTTTATACTTATTGCCTGGCGCCAATTCATATCCAGAAACATTGCTTGAGTTTGCTTTTAAACCTTGACCATAAAGCACATCTTTTGACACTAATACGCCAACATTGAAGGTAAAATCTTGCCATTCAATAGTATCGTTAATTTCGAAATTAAACATTTCAGTGGTTGATACAATTGGCAACACTTTATTACCCGACTCATCTAAAAAACTCATTTGTTGAGTAGACGTTGCATAATAAACGGGAACACCACCGTTATCAAAATCTTCAACCACTGCACCACCAACAAAACCAATTGAACCCCAACCATTAGATAAACGACTTAATTCTTCAGTACCTTCTTGCCATTTATAACCAAAATGTAAGTAATGAACAGAGTCACCTACGTCCATTTCATGATCAAGCGATATTTCAAAACTATCTCGATAAAAATTTTGCTCATTTAATGTTGAATCACCACCAATGGCACCACCACCAGCACGATTACCATTCACATCAATATAACCATATTGATCAATGAGTACTTGTGCCGCACCATTATCATAACCGGGATCATCATTAGTGTTTGGTACATGGAATAAACCCAGTTGATCTAAATTACTTAAATCTAAAGAAGCACCAATAGCCGGTACAACATTAGAAAATAAAGTGTCCGGGCCAGCAACCGTCTCTAATTTGAATTCACTGTATTGAAAATCAATCGTCGTAACATCATTAATAATGTATGAGCCATCAATAATATATATATCTTGGTTTGCAATTGACCCCGCTGAAGTGCTGTCAGCATCAAAGGCACCTACCGATAAACCTTTACCCTCTTTATCAGAAGTACGAATACTTGCATTTAAGAGCAAATCTTCCGTTGGTGCCCAAGTTAACTTACCGTAATATTCTTCGCGTGTACTTTTATAATCTTTTGCCGGACCATAAGCAGTTTCTTTATTTTGTTTTTTTACCTCTGGGCGATAAAAAGAGCCATAAAAGAATAATTCATCTTTAATTAGCGGACCACTGACACTAGCGGTGATCCATGTTTTATCTAATTCAAACTTAGTGTTATCGGTGTCTTTTTTATCATTAACGAAACTTTTTGGCTGAATTTTATATTCTAAACTACCATGAAATTCATTGGTGCCTGATTTAGAAATGGTATTAATAGCAAAGCCACCTGAACGATTAAAACCTACGGCTTTTGCACCACCTCTGTCCATAGATACACTTTGAATATCATGTGTGGAAGGTTCTGAAGCCAAGGTACCAAACATAGGTAATGATACATTAACGCCATCAAAGCCATATTTATTATCACGACCAGAACCACCACCAGATGGGCCAATAACAGTATTTTCTGAATACTGAACACCAGGGATAAGCTTCATTAAGTCACGATAATCATCACCAATTGGCACCGAATCTACAACTTTTGCACCAACAGAGCTAGTTAACGAAGAATCACCTTCAGGTATAATGACACCACCACCAGTAATGGTAATAACTTCAATATCATTTTGTTGAGGTTGTAAAACAAAACTTAAGTTAGAGGTTTGATCAAGTAACACTTCTATTCTTTTCTTCGTTACCGAACCATCTTTAGCCGTAAAGGTAAGTTGATATGTACCTGGTAATAATAATGGCAAGTTATAACTACCATCTGCTCTTGTAACCGCTGTCCGTGGTTTCGGCATAACCGCACTTGTAGCGGTAACCATTACCCCGGCAAGTGAAGTTCCAGCAGCAGCCGTGATTTTACCTTTAATAGCACCACTTTGAGCTGCATATGCACTATTAACACCCATTAGTGTTAAGCTTGTGCCTACTGCAATAGCTAGCAACGAATGCTTTAATGTATTTCTATTTGAGTTTTTCATAACATTTCCCTGAGCTTCAAACTTTTATTTATTAGTTTTACTTAGCTTTATTTTTTAATTTTACTAAGTTTCGTTTATTATTTTTTTATAAACTAGACAATAAAATAACACTTAAAAATGATATGTAAATAATAATTTATTCCAAAATTAGCCGTTTTTAGTTATACAGAGTAATTTAAAGGTGTAATTTAAGAATACAAAATGAGAATAATAGTTTTCAAACTACGCTAAAGCCTATATACGCAGGGTATTTGCACGTTATCATTAATTAAAATTTAACACGAATAAACTATTTTAGCGCCTTATTATTCCAATTGTAGTTCTAACTATAAACTAAGGTTATGGCTTGCACTAAATTCAAACAACAAAAACACCATAAAGATAATTAACTAATATTTATCAGTTAGATAGGAAAGTAAGTAGTGTTATTAAGAACTCGTTTGATCAAGCAAATACAAAAAAGATTGATAGCTTATTTTACTATACTCACTTAAGCCTATTTCGCAGGTACGACTATTACTAAGACCTTGCGTGCATTGACTAGGAATTTGCTTTGGCAAAGCTTGCAAAGCATTCGCATTAAGTTCTGGCAGATAAAAGCCTTTATCGCCTGCAAAACCACAACAGTTAACATTATCAGGAATAATAACATTGTCACTACAAGCATGAGCAATTTGCTCAAGATAAATACCGTTATCCATTTTTTTACTACTACAGGTTTTATGTAACATAAAAGTATCATTACTTTTATTAATAGTTAGTTTATTCAAAATAAATTTAGCAATGTATTCACTGGCTTCATAAATTTCCATATTGGGGTTTTCTGCGCCATTGATGCTTAAAGCACAAGGACTTGCATCAGTAATTACCGGCCATTTCCCTTGTGCTGATGCTTGTGTAATTAAGCTTATAAACTCTTGTCTTTTTTGCGCGGCTATGGTGTTAAATCCTTTTGAAGCCCACGGCATGCCACAACATAAATTATTCACGCCAATAGGAATAATTACTTCAACCTTAGCTTTATATAACAGTGACTGCATAACCTCGGGTAATGAGCGCTGATCTGCCGCTTGGTTATCTGCGGCAAAAATACGATTTGCACAACTGGGAATGTAGACCACTTTGTCAGTAAAGTGATTGGGGGTGAAGTGAGTTGCTTTTATCTTAGATTTAACTGCACCTTTAGGCCAAGCAGGATACCATTTTGGAATATAATTGTGAGTTAAGCGGTTCATTGCGGCAAACGTTTTATAAGTGATGTTAGCACCTAATATTTTATTCATCGCCGCACTACCATTTAAAGCAAACTTGGCAATAGTAGTGACAACAGCAAACTTATTGGCCAATTGTAAGGCTATTTTTTCAACGCTCTTATTTTGGTTAATGTTTTCAGATCTAAGTGCTTTGATAAATTCGCCAGTATCTATTCCTACTGGGCACTCTTGTCCACAAAGCCCTGTTGCTGCACAACTATCAATACCAAAATATTGATAGTCTTTTTGTAACTGTTTTAATTCGTTTCGTTGCATAACAGAGAACTTTTTACTTTTAGATAACCTTTTTAATTGGCTGATACGTCGCCAAACAGCAATACGTTGGCGTGGTGTCAGGGTAAAATTAGTTGATGGGCAAACCGATTCACAAAAGCCACATTCAATGCACTTATCTATTTGTTCATGGGCTTGTGGCATTATTTTTAAATTTTTAATGTGGCAATTATTGTCTTCGTTAATAATTACCCCTGGATTAAATATTCCTTGTGGATCAAAAATTTGTTTGATTTGTTTCATGATCAGATACAAATCAGTTCCCCATTCAAGTTCAACAAAAGGTGCCATATTGCGCCCTGTGCCATGTTCAGCTTTAAGTGAACCTTGATAATCAACCGCTACCATTTTGCTTACCGCAGCCATAAACTGATGATAACGTGAAATTTCATCTTCACTGTCAAATGATTGTGTAAAGACAAAATGCAAATTTCCGGCTAAGGCATGACCAAAAATTATCGCTTCATCATAACCAAACTGAGTAAATAACTGATGGAGCTGTGCTACACCTTCAGCAAGTTTAGCTACTGGCAACGCTATATCTTCAATGACCACCGTTGTACCACTATTGCGGTTTGCACCTACAGCTGGAAACATGCCTTTGCGAATTTTCCACAATTGGTTTATTTCATCATCTTTTTGACTAAAAATTTTACTGGGTAATAAATGATCTTTAAAAAAATGAATTTTATCTTCAATCGCTTGCTGTTTTTGAGTTAATTCAGCGACCGAATTACTACTAAACTCGATTAATAAACCCGCATAATTATCTTTAGCTTGTTTGAAATCAAGTAGTTTACTCAGTGATGTTGCCACTGAATTTAAAGCTCTGGCGTCAAGTATTTCTACTGCATCTACTTGCTGATTTGCTAGTTCAGCAACTAATTGACAGGTGATATTTATATCATCAAATAGATACAAGCCAGTGGCTTTGTGTTTTTTAATTGTAATGGTTTTATAAGTAATATTGGCAATAAACGCTAAAGTGCCTTCAGAGCCAATCATTAAATGGCTAATAATGTCGATAGGATCATCAAAATCAATCAACGCATTAATACCATAACCGGTAGTGTTTTTAAGACGATATTTGTGCTGTATACGTTTTAATAAATCAGGGGTTTGCTTTATTTGTTCAGCTAAAAGCTGTAATTGTTGAATTTGCTGAGGATGATTGTCTAAATAAGCTTTTCTTGATTGTTTATCTGCGGTATTAAGAATACTACCATCGACGAAAATCAGTTTTATATTGGCCAAAGTATGATAGCTATTATGTTTAATTCCACAACACATACCTGAAGCATTATTTGCAGCAATGCCACCAATTTTACAACTATTAATCGACGCGGGATCAGGACCTATTTTACGAGCATAAGGTAATAAAGCTTTATTAGCCTGCGCGCCGATAACTCCGGGTTGTAAAGAAATTTCGTTACCATTAGCAGAGATTGATAACCTATTCCAAGCGTTTGATAAAACAACTAAAACTGAATCAGTTATCGCTTGGCCTGATAAACTCGTACCTGCTGCTCTAAAGGTGAGCGCAACATGATGTTTATCTGCTTGTTTAATCATATTTATGAGCTGCGATTTACTAGCTACTTGCACCACTAATTGTGGTACTAATCGATAAAAACTCGCATCGGTGCCATAAGCAAAGCGCTGTATATTACTAGTGATCAGTTGCTTATCTTCAAAATATTTTTTTAATGCCCGCTTAAATAATTTGATTTTATTTTCTTGAACCATTGTCATTAACAGCTTTTACCTTTAAACCCTCATTACTACTACATTATTCTTCATGCCTATGCAGATAACTCAGGTATTTATTATAATCGTCTTCGAGACGCTTTTATCGAAGATCTCGTACTTTTTGACGTAGATTCAGGACAATATGCTCCATTCATTTTTTAATAAGCTGCATCCATGCAGCGTCCGCTTAAAAGACTGCGGGAAAGACGATCCTGAGCCAAGTGCATAGGAATGTTATTCTTTAAGTTCGAGATACCTAATTTTTACCTTCATGCAGTTTACTAAAAAATAACATTTTATTACCAATGACTAGCAAAACAGGGTAAAACAATGCTATAAAAGCGAATAATTTATTACTATTTACTTTGGTTTATTATAAATAACTAAATACCATAACATTAAAAACTAACTCAAGAAAATATAGCCATGTCTACTTTCGTAAAAATTAAAGCGATTAAAACTTCATTATCTACAAGTGAAAACAAACTTGCTGATTTTATTTTAAAATCGTCTAACACCATCAGAGAGCTTTCATCACAAGAACTTGCCAATGTGGTGGGAGTGAGTCAGTCAAGCGTGGTTAAGTTTACACAAAAACTAGGCTACAAGGGTTATCCAGCCTTTAAATTAGCGGTAATTGATGCACTAAATAGTGAAACTGTAGAGACGAAGTTACATGGCAAAATAACGCTTACAGATAGCCTTGAACAAATCGCAGAAAAAATGCTCAACAGCAAAATGTCGGTTCTTAACGAAACAAAGAATTTGAATGAACAACAATCATTTGAACACGCTGTAGAGTTAATAAAATCGGCAAAACGAATTATTATTTGTGGTTTGGGTGGTTCGGCTTTAGTAGGTAAAGACTTTGGTTATAAGTTACAAAAATTAGGCATGGCGGCCAATGCAGATGCAGACAGTCATGCACAACTGGCTTATGTGACGACATTCACTAAAGATGACTTAGTCTTTGCGATCAGCGAATCTGGCTTAACCCGTGAAATTGTTGAAATTACCACGCAAGCCAAAAAAAATCATTGTCAGATAATTTCGCTAACCAAATACGGCAAAAACCCCATATCAGATAATGCAGCGGTAAAACTCTATTCGGTTGCCGAAGAAGAGTCTATTAGGTTGTCATCAATATTGGCAAGAACAGCACAAGAATTTGTTATTGATATATTATTTATTGCCATTACGCAATCTTCTCGTCAAGGACGCAAATTTTTAGAAAAAATCAGCAAAGTAGTTAGCGAGTTTAAACAAGGTAATTAATTGATGGTTTAAAAAGTTAATTAATCTTCACTAACCACAACTTCTGATGGTGTAAAATACGCTTGATTTTGTTCGATCATTTTAGTGATCTCTACCACATAATGTTCGCCGCGTTCAGAATAAGCTAACAAACCTGATGCGAGTATTTCTGCTTTTAATGGATGATTTTCTGCGCGTAATTGACGGCGTATTTCTCGAAACACTGTATACGCTTTATGAGTGTTAATATTATAAAAATAATTTCCTACCGCCTGCGCAACACTTTTAAAGGCAGCAACTTGATGTTTGTCATTACCACTACGCCCGTTAGGGATCATGCCGCATTTAGGTTGATAACACCAAATTCCAAAAAAATTTAAACCAATACGTGCAAACCGTGAAGTTCCCCATGCTGACTCATTTGCTGCTTGTACTAACACTAAAGCTTCAGGCACTTCGTCGACACATACTAATAATTGTTCAATTTTTTCATTAGCAGACAATTGATTTTTTAAATGATATTTTTTAGCTAGGGTGGTTAACCAAGTTAATTCTTGATCGGTTAGCTCTGCCACCGTTTTTTTTTGTAAAACTAATAGCTGTTGGCGTTGCGATAAAAGTTTTTGATTTTCTTTTCTTATAGCCGGAGATAAAAAATCAAAAAACTGACGTTTTTTCTCTTGTATATTAGCAATATGAGCAAAATCAGGTAATTTAACTGAATGTAAAGGCTTTTCAGGTTTTTTCGGTTTTACGGGCGTGCTTTTGGTTATTGCTTGGATCGGTAAAATTATTTCTTGCATGGTATTTAAATCTACCACTGGTTTTACGATCATCCATGAAAACGCCAATATTAGTGCTATTTGTATAATACGATAAATCATTAACTACTAGCCTCCTATGCTATAAAGACATCATTATTTGATGATATGTTGTCATTAGCTTGTACGGTTAAACCAAAAATTTCACGATATAATATACCTTTTACATTGTAGAACATTGGCGCTAAATACGATAAACAAAAAACAAATACTACCACACCAATAAAAGCCAAATTTGCTTGCTGAAAAGCAAATAAAGGAATTAACGTAAGCGCCAATATTATGCTTAAAATCACATAAAGCGTTAACAACTTAAACCATTGAAAACGTAAGGCCTGTACTGAAATAACCATCGCTTTTATTGGGGATAGTTTTTTCTCAATGACTAAGGGAATGGTTAAAGAAAATATTACTGACAAAAATACCCCGGGTAATACTAATAATTGCAAACCAACACTGACTAGAACAAAGGTTAACAAGCTGCATAACACCACCCAGCTTGATCGTTTTAAAAATGAAAATATTAGTTTGCTATGAGTTTTAACGCCAACAGAGTGAAAAACCCCCATCATTTCAATACCAGCAAGAAATGGCCAAATAATTAAACTGACAATAACTTGAATAAACAATAAACTTTGCGGTGTTTTAATTGCCTGTTCAATGCCGCCAAAATAACTACTAACCCAATAAGAAGCAACCATAGCCAAAACAAAGATGAGTGCTAAACCACCATTGATGGCACTTCGACCTTGTTGTGTTTTTTGCCATGCTTCTTTTAAAACACTGGCAATATCAATTTGATATTGACCTTGAATAGCACTTTCTAGATTGCCGCCAACATTAACTACTGAACTTTTTTCCACGAATTCAAAATAACCTTAAACAAAATTATTAAAATTATATCAAATAAAGAAGTATAAATCTTTACCCCTTTTACTGGCATATTTTTGCTTTTGAACTAAAGTTAATTACTTAGACATTACGCTTACTCTAAAAAGCTAAAAAAGGAATATTAAAATGGAACTTTACACTCCACAAGCCATTCATAAAATAAAATCATCTAAGCAAAGAAATATCATTGTTGATGGTCACAAAAGTAGCCATTTACAAGCGATGGCATTTGCTATTAATTATCACAAACTTGATGTTAAAGAATTTGGCAGTGAGCTATTAGTGTCAGGAACAGATCCTGTAATTAGGCTCAATGATTATTTAATTAAATAACGCAAACAATACAACTTGTGCTATTAAAACTATAAAAGACTACAAGCTACTAAATAGTAACTTTATTGCCAGCGCAAGTAGTATTATGCCCATGACACGCTCCAACCAATAACCTTTTTTGATCAGTAATTGACGAAATTTAGTTATGCTCAAAAAGTAAGACAGGCTACTAAACCATGCAGCGGTAGCAATTGCCATATACAAGCCATAGCCTAATTTAATGGCAAAAGGTGTACTGGTTGCGATCACCATTGAAAACAAGCTAACAAAAAATAGCGTTGCTTTTACATTTAAACCATTAACTAAAAAACCCGTAATAAAAGACTTTTTATCGCTCGGATGATCGAGCGTTTTAATATTCAAATCAAATGATTCATCATTATTAGGCTTAGCCCGTAACCCATGCCAAGCTAGGTATAAAAAATAGGCGGCGGCGATAAACTTTAACAAGGTAAATAAGGATTCAGAACTGGCGATTAAAATACCAATACCCACTAACGAATAAGCAACATGGAGTAAAATACCGCTACCAATGCCTAAACTTGTGAAAATAGCGCTACGGCGACCATAACGAACACTTTGTTTTAAAATTACAGCAAAATCAGGTCCTGGGCTAGCAACAGCTAAAAAATGAATGGCAGCAATAACTAAAAACTCTTGCAAATAAGGCATTAATTTTCACCTGTATTTTTAATAGACATCAATATTTGCTTAAAATAATCACCACCTTTTTGCTGGGCAAGGGCAATATTATCCTCAGGGATTTGTTCAGGGTTTTTATAAACTGACAAAACCTTTTCCATACTCGCTTCTCTAATTATATGCAATGTTGGATACGGTGAGCGATTGGTGAAATTGGCGGCATCGTCAAAATCACAATCGGCAAAACAATAATCAGGATGAAAACTTGCCAACTGAAAAACACCTTCAAAATTTTGCTCTACTAATAATTCATTGGCGTAATCAACTAAATCTAAATATTGTTCAAAGTTTTTGAAACCTTGTTGAAATATAATCAGTCCCGTTTCAATGTGCGTATTATTTTCGATATACACACATTGTTCAATAAGCTCTAACAAAGCATCTTTTAATTTTTTTTGAACAGATACATGATAATGAATAGTGTTATTTACAAATTCTTTTTTTGCAAATGGGCAAAAATTAAAACCAATAATGACTTGTGCTAACCATTGTTTGGTATGTTCAACGACAAGGTGTTGTGCGTTATTTATGGTCATTTACTCTATTTATCTCCCGCATATTCACTTTTTGCTTACTTATCGTTTGCTTGTTCATTCACTGTTTGCTGAATTTGCCACATTTTATAATAGTGGCTCTTTTTAGCGAGTAAGGTTTGATGATCACCTTGTTCGACAATTTTACCTGCCGACAAAACTATAATGTTATCAGCATCAGTAATGGTTGATAATCGATGGGCAATAACTAAGCTGGTATGATTTTTACTAACACTTTTAATCGCTGTTAAAATAGCTTGCTCTGATTGACTATCTAAAGATGAAGTTGCCTCATCAAACACTAAAACTTTAGGATTTTTTAAAATAGTACGGGCAATAGCAACGCGTTGTTTTTCTCCCCCTGAAAGTTTTAAACCGCGCTCGCCTACCACAGTATTAACTCCGTCAGGTAATGCTGCAATAAACTTACTCAAATAGGCAAGTTCTATCGCCTTATATACTTCTTCATCACTAGCATCAGGACGACCATAACGAACATTTTCAAGTAACGAATCATTAAATAACACGGTATCTTGCGGAACTATGCCAATTTGCTGCCTTAATGATTGTTGAGTTACTTGCGTGATCTCTTGTCCATCAATGCTAATGCTACCTGAGGTAACATCATAAAAACGAAACAATAACTTTACGATAGTTGATTTACCTGAGCCGCTCTCCCCCACTATGGCAACTTTTTCACCAGCAGGTACAGTAAAAGAAACATCGCTAAGAATATTACGTTGTGCTTGATAATGAAAACAAACATCAGTAAAAGTAACTTCTGCGCCGCTAACTTTTAATGTTTGAGCATTTTTAATATCAATTACTTTAGGTGATTTTTTCAACAAACCAAAAAAGTTTTCAATATTGGCTAATGAGCCTTTCATTTCTCGATAAACAAAACCTAAAAAATTAAGTGGTATAAATAACTGCATCATAAAGGCATTTATTAAGACAAAATCACCTATGGTCATTTGTTGATGACTCACTTGATAAGCCGCTAAAGCTAGCATTGCTGTCATAGCGATAGCAATAATAACCGCTTGACCACCATTTAGCGCAAATAAAGACAATCTATTTTGTAGTTTTGCCGTTTCCCATGTAGTGAGCTGTTGATCATAAGCTTTGGCTTCAAAATCTTCATTGGTAAAATATTTAACGGTTTCATAGTTAATTAAGCTGTCTATTGCACGGGTATTACTTGCCGAGTCAGCTTTGTTAGCCGCGCGTACATAACGGGTACGCCATTCAGTGGCTTTAACTGAATAAGTAATATAAACCACAATAGAAGAGAGTGTGATCAGCGCAAACCATATCCCATAGTYGATCAATAAAATACCAATCACCATAGTAATTTCAAACAAGGTGGGGATAATATTAAAAATCATAAAACGCATTAAAAAACTAATGCCCGAGGTACCACGGTCGATATCGCGTGATAAGCCCCCGGTTTGCCGATTAAGATGAAAATCGAGATCAAGCTGGTGCAAATGCCTAAATACTTGCAAACCAATACGACGAATAGCACGTTCGGTGACTCGGGCAAATAAAGTATCACGTATTTCAGCAAAAATTACCGTCGTTAAACGCACTAAACCATAAGCAGCCACTAAGCCAAAAGGTACCATCAGCAAAGATTGATCAACACTAACATCTTGACTTTTATCTAAGGTATCAACAATATCTTTTAAAATAAAAGGTAAATAAACACTCGCGACTTTAGTGAATATCAAACAAACAACCGCCAAAGCAACTCTTAATTTATATTCGAGTAAAAAAGGCCAGAGTAACTTCAACACTTGCCAATTAAATTCTTTTGCTTCAGTACTATTAAAATGCCCGTGTCGCATTTTAAGCCTTCTGCAACTGTGCGTTGTTTAAATGTTCGAGTAAACCATTACTGGCATCTTCGATTAAATCTAAAACATAATGAAAACCTTTTGCACCACCGTAATAAGGATCTGGTACTTCATTATCTTGGTGATTTTCAGCAAAATCTAAAAAGAGTGCAATTTTGTGGTGTAAATGCGATGGTGCTACTTTGCGTAAATTAAGTACATTGTCTTCATCCATCGCCAAAATAAGATCAAATTTTTCAAAGTCTTTACTGTTTACTTTACGTGATTTAATGCCGTCAAATGAATAACCACGAGCAATACCTGCTTTTTGCGCACGTTGATCGGGTTTTTCTCTGGCGTGGGCACCTAAAGTTCCTGCGGAATCTATTGTTAACTTCAATCCTAAGATATCAGCTTTACTACGAAATACCGCTTCGGCTGTTGGCGAGCGACAAATATTGCCCATGCAAATAAAAAGAATGCTATTAATTTCATTATAATTCATTGTATTAAACCAGTATTTAAAGAAGTTTTATTATTTTTTGTGGAACACTCATTCAATTGTATGCTTTTTATCTTTCAGCATAAAGCAAATAAGACTTATAAAAATGGCAATATCAAAATCTAATATTGAAAAAATGCGCTAATTGGTCAATTTAGCCATTTTATTAATTTTTAGACATTCTCTGTTACAGAATAATGAAAATAAAAACATTAATCTATTGATTTTAAAGTAGAATAAAACTGGCATATATTGTGATTAACTTGATGCTATTAAAACCACAATAAACTCATGTTTAATAACAAATGACCAAGGACTTACCCATGAAAGCAACTAATACAATAATCGCCCTAGCGACAGCATCATTATTAAGTGGCTGTGTAATTGCAATTAATACCGCACATGCCGACATACATCTGCAAAAAGAACTTACGCTTAATAGCCAACAACTACAACAATTAAACATTGAAACGGGTGCCGGTTCATTAACGGTACAAGGTAAAAGCGGTATTGAATCAATTCAAGTAATTGCTGATATTTACACTGATTCAAAAGACAATTATAAACTTACCTTAAATAAACGAGGCAATAAAGCGACATTAATTGCCAAAATAAAAAATGGTTCTGGTTTTTGGCAAGGAAACTCTCCGCGAGTTAATGTTAAAATTTTTGTTCCTCAACATTTAGCACTAAACATTAACGATGGTTCTGGTGATATTTTGGTTAGCAACACTAACAACAGTGTTGATATAAAGGATGGCTCAGGCAAAATAGAAGTTACTCACCTTAATGGTATTTTAACGATTAACGATGGTTCTGGTGATATTTTCGTTAACAACACTAACAATAGCGTTGATATAAAGGATGGTTCTGGCAAAATAGAAGTTGCCCATATTAAGGGTGATTTAACCATTAACGATGGTTCTGGTGATATAAATGTTAAGCATATTGTTGGTAACACTGATATTGATGATAACTCGGGCGATATCGAGCTAAAACATATAATCGGTAATGTTACTATTAATGATGGATCTGGCAATATTTATGCAAAATCAATTCAAGGTAATGCAAAAATCACTGATGCTTCCGGTGATTTAACCGTTGAAAAAGTAACAAAAACGGTCACTATCGATGATGGCTCTGGCGACATCAATGTTGAAAATGTGGGTAATTTAAACATTATAGAAAGCGGCTCAGGTGGATTACATGTTAACAAGGTAAATGGTGATTTTTCAATCGACTCATAAAACTAATTTACAAAAAGCAATTAACTAGTCAATTCAGCGAAAAGACAAAAGGCTTACCTTTCATACAAGCCTTTTTTTCACCGAAAAATCAATGTCGCGCTACTCTATTCCCGTCCAACTTCTGGGATCTAAACGATAATAATTTTGTAATAATCCAAACAATTCAGCATGTTGTTGGGCAAGTTGTTCAGGACATTCAAAAAACAATTCAGTTACTACCGCAAAAAATTCTGCTGGATTAGTTGCGCCATAACGGTCAATTAAGCTAGTTTTATGTTCTGCTAGTGATTGCTGTAAAGCCTTAAATTCTTCACTAAACACTTGTGACCAAATACGGTAACCGTCTTTGGTATATAGTAGAGGCGCACCATTGGCATTGCCATTTTCTTGATCAAGTTGGTGGGCAAATTCATGTAAAACAACATTTTGACCATCATGAAAATTTGCCATGCCCGACTCAACACTGTCCCACGCTAAAATAACTTTACCGTTTGCCCAAGACTCACCTAAAAGATGCCGATGTTTAGTTGAAACGATACCGTATTCATTGCGTTGTGCTTGTTTGGCAATAAACACCGACGGATAAACATAAATCCACTTCAACTGAGCATAACAACTGCTTGAACGATTTATGATCAACAAACAAGCCTCTGCAGCAATAGTGACTTTAATTTCATCGGTAATGGTTAAATCACAGCCAATAAATTGTTTAGTATGGAGAAAACAAACAATCTTGTGCTCAAGATCCGCTTTTAGTTGTGGCGAAAGTTGTTTATAAATAGGCAAGCGAGCAAACAAAAGTTGTTTATATTCATCACTTAAAGGCTGTGATGTTATTTGTTTAAAACGCTTTCTTTTATATAAAGCTATTAATGCAAATAGGCTCACTAAAATAAATACTAAACTAAAAACTTCTACTTCATTGAGCATATAAAAACACCATTAACTTGTGGCTATTGGATTAGTATTATCTAACCAAGGTTTTAAATAGCAGCCCCAGTTGATCTTTACTGCATATCGAAAATTTTCCAAAGGCCTTATGCTTGTCGAAGCATATTATGAAAAATGTACTTAAATTGACATGGCACCATTATTTGATTAATCAATAACAAATCCAAATAAATTACATTGTTTTTTGTTGCCATTATATTTTTTATGTCTATGAACTTAGCTCAGGATTGTTATAAATAATATTACAATACGTTATAAATCAATGTAATGTCACCATAATTGATTAATCTATAAAAAATTAATTCATCCTGCTACCGCTAAAAAGTAATTTTAGATGAGGATTTTACCGGCACAGATGTCTACTACTGTTAAGGTGAATAAATATTATATTACGATAACCAAATTGTTATGTATAAAATAAAAGTAGTATCTATACTTGTACTTAGTTTTTTTTTATTGTCGTTTTCTGCGACAGCAAAACCCATAGTTATATGGCATCAAAAAGAACAAGCAGCAAAATTTATAAAGCAAGAATTAGAACATTTGGCTGACCGTATGGGATTTGAAGTTCAAGTTACTTACATGCCTACAAATGATCTTAAATCAGCGCTGATAAAATCAATTATACAAAAAATACCTCCCGATATAGTATTGGCTCCTGCTGATTTTATTAGTTACCGACAACAATTGGCTTTATCTAAAATTAATCTTGAGGAATTTGATATTGGAGATATATCAAAACAATCATGGCAAACAGTATCGTCACACAATAAAATTTATGGCATTCCCTTAATTGTTGGTAATAATTTGCTTTTTTATTACAACAAAAAATACGTTACCTCCCCTGCGACTACTTGGCAAGAAATTCAACATCAAAATATTAATTTCAAAAAAATAATGGTTAATCCTATCGGTTGGAACTATAGAGAAGTTTATTATTTTTTACCTTTTTTATCAGCATTTGATGCCCTACCGATTAAAAACAACACCCCCATATTTAATAATAAAAATATGAAAGCAGCGATGACTTTTTATAAAGCATTATCTACTTCTGGAATGATAAATTTGAACTGTGATTATGATTGTTCTTTCAAAAAGTTTATTCAGGGCAAATATGTTTATAGCATTAATGGTGATTGGGCTTACTCTGAATTAAAAAAAGCATTAGGTGATAATTTGGGCCTCACGAAATTGCCAAGTATTCAAGGTAAACCGATGAAATCATACATGAGTTCAATCAGTTGGATATTTCCCAAAAATTCTTTGCAAGGACATCATAGCGAACATATTAAAAGTATTGTTACTCTGAGTTTAAGTGAAAATTTTCAATACCAATTGTACAAACAATTTAACTTAACACCAGCGATTCAAAAGGTGCAAGATAAAATAAAGCAGAGCGAAAAAAGTGATTATGCTCTTATTTTACAATTGTTACAGCATTCTGTAGTAATTGCTCCTGAGCCTGCATTATCTGCAGTATGGTTAAGTTTGCAAAAAGGCTTTGATTATTTTTTATCTGCCAACGTAAATCCAGATAAAGTTGTAAAAATAATGCAAAAATCTGCTTTACGAGAGCTTCAATATATTAATATTCAAAAGTGAGCGCAACTAAATAATGTTAATTAAAAAGCAACAACGATTTAAATCATTAATATCAATTATTATTTTATCCGCCGCAGGCATACCAGCATTAATTGTTGCCATCATATTAATTACTCAATTAGGTGACAACAACCGCACACAAGTTGAAGATAAAATAGAGCTAAAAGCACGGATGTTGAGTCAACAAATTGAACATAAATTAGAATTACTCACCACAAACATAGATCAACTAGCCCATGATCAAAATATAATATTAGCAACCGATAATGGTGTATTTGGTAATGCCGCACGCAATCAAATGTCGGTATTATTAGAACACAATTCTATTGTTGACTTTATACAAATATATGACATTTATAATTGGCCTGCCGAATCTTTTCCCGAACAATATAGTTTGATGGAATTAACCCCAGTACTAGAAACTTTAACTAGCATTATTAAACATAAAAATTTTTCATCGCAAGTTTTTATGTTTTATCACAAAGGTATCAATAATGTTGTTAATGAATACTTTAACAAGACTATTTATTCTGAAGATCAATATATTGTGGTAACTGCGCCATTAATTAAAAATACTGAAGGGGATCCAAATCAACAGCAAATAAACGGGGTTATTTTAGCTTTAGTACCTATTTCTAAATTTCTTAAAGAAATGAATTTAACTGATTCACAACTAGTTAGTCTTGAGCTAGAAAAAAAATCAACTATAGCAAAGCAATCAAACTTACCAAAATATTCTAAATGGATGATAAAAAGTTGGCCCGTTCAAATAGGGCAAAACACTATTTCATTAAATTACGGGGAGCCATTATCAATTGTAACGAAACCAATTAACAGAGCAATTTTATCTTTTACACTGATTGTAACTATAATTTTAGCTAGTTGTGTAATATTTGTGATTTGGATCACTAAACGCCTTTCAACTCCTTTTAATCAAATGCATGAGTTAGTCACTAGTTATACTCAGGGTGATTTTGATGTTTCAATGCCTGAAATTCGATACATGGAATTTAGGGAATTAGCCGACTTATTATCAAATATGGCTCATACCATTTTTCAAAACAAAGAAGAATTAGAACATAAAGTTAAAATAAGAACCAATGATTTAGCTAAATCAAATGAAGAATTAAAGCTAACATTAGATAAATTAAACGCAATGCAAGAACATTTAATTGAAAGCGAAAAAATGTCTCTGCTTGGTAAACTCGTTGCTGGCGTTGCTCATGAAATAAGTACTCCCATTGGGATCTCTGTCACCGCAATATCCACACTAGAAACTTATACTGATACACTCTTTGAGTTCGTAGACTCTGGAAAATTAACCCGTAATGCAATGTCTGACTACATTGCTAAAACTTCTCAATTAATACCAATATTACTGAATAATTTAAATAGAGCCGCCGAATTAATTAACAATTTTAAAGAAGTTGCAGTTGATCAAAGTAGTGAAGATAAACGACGTTTTAATTTACATGACTATATTTATGAAGTATTAAATTCATTACAGCCACAATTAAAGAGATATCAAATATCTATTGAGGTTAACTGTGATAAAAATATTCTCATGAATAGTTTTCCTGGAGCATTTGCCCAAATTATTACTAACTTTATGATGAATTCAATGAGTCATGGTTTTACACAAAAACAGCAACATAATATCTCTATTAATGCACAAATAATTCAAGACCAATTAGAATTTGTGTATAGTGATGATGGTTGTGGAATTCCTCAAGAAAATATTAATAATATTTTTGATCCTTTTTATACAACAAAACGCAACGATGGTGGCTCAGGCTTAGGGTTAAGCATTGTTCGTAGTATTGTTCATCAAAAGCTTCAAGGGAAAATAAAAGTAATTGATACACAACAAAAAGGAGTTAAATTGGTTATTTTTATTCCTCTTACCGAAAACATTATATCAGCAAAAAAAATGACCGTTAATATGAATTGAATAAATTCACCACCCTATGGCTCAGCAACTTTTGCACTATCCATAAAAAATCCAGTGTTAAACATTTTAGGAAAAACAACTAAATCTCAGCTATCAGTTGCGGCTTGTTTAACAAAAAATTCCGCTCTAATGAAATTTTCATCTGCTAGTAATTACTCCCGTTTAATGATACCAATAGCAAAACCTTGATCCAGTCGGACATTATTCACGACCTGATGCGACTACATTAACAATAGATAGACGGCGCCAAACAACCATTAATTTTATTGACTATGATTTTTAAACTACTTATTTGTTATCATATAGTTAAAGTACTGTAGCAACTGTTTATTTGCGTTCAATCACTACTTTAAAGCGATGAAAAAATAGACTTAACTTAAAATTATTCATAAGCTAATCATTCTCAACAAATAAGAATAATATCAATACTAGTATGTTGGTGATCAAACATTAATGAGATAAATTGTTCAAGAACAAAACGCTTAATTGAGTGATCGCTGGCTATTATGATTGAAAGCAACGAYGTTATTGAAATATTTAGTTCATTTCAAATAAACACATATTTATTCATATTGATATAATAATAAATTGGAGCATAACTGTGTGGAAAACGATTAAAAACATCCCTTTTTGGCAAAAAGTATTGGTAGGTTTCATTCTTGGCGTAAGTATTGGTATTATTTTTGGCGAGCCAGCAAAAGCACTAAAACCACTCGGCACACTTTATATTAGCCTCATAAAGATGTTAGTCGCACCACTAATTTTTTGTGCTATTACCGTTAGTATTACTTCATTTGGTGCTCAAGTTGGTTTAAAACGTTTAAGTTTGAAAACTTTCTTAATGTTCATGTTTACTGGCACCATGGCATCACTAATTGGTTTAGCGATTGGTACATCAATTGATATGGCAGGAACAACCAAACTCGTTTCAACGGAAGTGTTAACACGCCATGTACCCGGATTTTTTCAAGTAATTCAAGATATGCTGCCGGTTAATCCTTTTGCCTCATTAAGTGAAGGAAAAGTACCACAAATCATCGTGTTTGCCGCATTAATTGCTATTGCCATTAATAAAGTAGGTAAAAAAGCCGAACCGTTAAAAAAAGCAATTGAAGCAGGTGCTGAAGTGATGTTTCAACTAACTCGTATGGTTATACAATTAACACCAATCGGTGTTTTTGGTTTAATGGCATGGTTAGTAGGTGAATACGGTTTATCAACACTTGTGCCGCTTAGTAAATTTATTGGCGCTATATATTTAGCTGCTTTTATTCATATTATTTTTGTATATGGTGGCTTAATCACCTTTATGGCCAAGCTAAACCCAATACAATTTTTTAAAAAATCGATTCCTGCACAAATCGTCGCATTTACCACCTCATCAAGTTATGGCACCTTACCCACCAGTACGCAATGTTCTAAATCAATGGGGGTTTCTAAATCTTATCGATCTTTTGTATTACCCTTAGGCGCAACAATGAACATGGATGGTTGCGGCGGTTTTTATCCAGCAATAGCTGCTATTTTTATTGCTCAAGTTTATGGTATTTCGCTTGACAGTACCGACTATATGTTAATTGTGGTTACCGCAACAGTTGCTTCAATAGGTACCGCTGGCGTGCCTGGTAGCGCGTTAATTATGTTATCGGTTACTTTAGGAGTAATTGGATTGCCACTTGAAGGGATAGCATTTATTGCCGCTATTGATCGTATTATTGATATGATCAGAACTTGCACTAATATTACGGGTGATATGATGACTGCGGTTGTGGTTGGTAAATCTGAAAATCAATTTGATGAACAACAATTTAATAGCGAAGAATTACCTTTAGAACAAGTAATAACTAAAAGTTAATACAAATGCGCACTAGGGGAGGATGAATATTTATTATAATCCTCATCTTCTAGATATTTTAATCGAAGATTTTATATTTTCACGTGAATTACCACTTAAAAAATTGCGAAAATGATGAACAAGATCCAAGCGTGTTGCCCTTGATGGTGAAGAATGGTTGCTCAATGTCCATAATCAAAAAGGCGAATATCAATTAAATAAAACGAGTACTGCTCATCATCGAGTTTATGAGGATATTGCTAGTATTGGGAGGAACCATGCAGCTACAGACGCTTAAAGAGCTTGAACATTCCATTGGTGGCCGACCAAAGTTTAAGCTTCGACAGAAGAAGGTACGGCTTAGTTTTTACTTAGGCATCAGAGAGTGCGAGTATTTGAAAGCTTATGCTACTACCCATGAGTTAAGTATTAGTGAGATTGTACGTGGTCGATTAAAGCCACTATTGAAGAAGTCAGTAGCATGAATATTATCGAGATAACCCAACTGGGTTATCTCTGTTTTAATCACTTTTCAATTATGCAGACATATACAACAACGTGCTAATATTGTGTTCCTATTAGTTTTTATATTGATGTTACCTAATTAAAGGTCTATTAAACAAATGAGAAAAAACAACAAATCTAAACTTGATAAATCGACTCCTATCTACCGTATTATTAACGTTTTTGAAGTTTTAGCCATGTTGCGTACTAACAAGTTAAGAATTGCTAAACTAGCATGTTTTGAAGATGATAATGAAGCTTTAGACAATATTCTTCATGGATTGCAAGTAACTGCTGGCCCATGTAGAGGTTCTATAGGATCGCACTGGGAAGGTAATTTTGATAAAGCATTGGAATCACATAACTTAGATAAGCATTCTGGCTTTGTAAGTTCATGGACCACAAAAGCAGAATCTGTAGCAATGTGGTCTTTATATTCAAATGATTTTCAAGGTGTTAGAATAAAAACATCCATAAGAAAGCTTAGAAATTCCATTGGTTTATATTATAAAAACACATCGACAACAAATTTGTATAGAAAATCACCAAAAGAAGAATATCTAGCAACCGGAGATGCTTATGTCGCTGAGGTTACCTATGTAAATCTTGAAAAAATTTTTAACCGGATAAGAAGACGTAAACGTGCATATGATAAACTTGAGAGTAAATTGAAAAGCTTAAATATTGAAATTGATATAAGTAAACTCAAATATTCACATACTAACTTTCTAAACCTTCCTCGCGAAAAATATCTTATAAAGGACATGTCGTTCTCACACGAAAATGAAATACGGGCAGTAATACAAGTTGGTAAAGTTGATGCTCGGCAATTTGATGAAATAATTGATAATAGAGGTTTTTTGCCAACGACAGTTAATGGCTTGGCAAATAGAGCATCTCCAAAAGACTTTAGTGATATGCTGTTTATTGACACCCAAGAAGACTTTATTGAAGAAGTTTGTATAGATCCTAGATGCCCCCCCTTCAAAAAACTGGAAATAAAAAGGCTGTTTGAATCTTTAGGTGTAAGTGTTACCGAATCTAGTGCATTTGGGTATTACCCAAAAGAAGATCTATTCACGGATCAATTCATGAAAATAAACGATTAAGCTAATTAAGCAAAAACTTAAAATGACAGTAAAGGACTTAGTTAACCTTTAGTACCATAATAAACCGGGATCATTTACGACCAACTTATTTCTTATGCTTAAGTATGCAACAGTACTATTCGAAATCGTCAAACTAAGCGCCCCACTATGAACAGGAGCTACAATTGTTGAACTTGATGAACAGGACAGGGGCAGGAGGATTACGGTTCATATCTGTGTCAATATGAGCGGTAATGGTTACTAAATGGCTATTTTATGACCGTTTCAACGCGTCATAAATCGGTATAAAGACTTCTCGAACAAAAAATAGCATAATTTTGAGATGAATTTTCAGTGTTAATAACTGATGATATTTAACGATAATATTGGGATAGGTTTGTACTTGATGACATTTTTATAAAGCTTATGGAGTAAGGCTTGCAGAGCTTATGTTAAAAGAGGAAACTTTTGAAATAACTGAATAGATGTTGCAGTTATAAAATGGTACCCGGAGCCGGACTTGAACCGGCACGCTTATTCAGCGAGGGATTTTAAATCCCTTGTGTCTACCAATTCCACCACCCGGGCATAACCTATAAGATTGGGGTAATTTTTTTATAGTAGGTTTGGTTTGCCTACTTTTATTTACTTTTGTAGTTTTTTGGAATGAATTCCAACCACAATGTTTCAATTGGAGCGGCTAACGAGACTCATTCTTGTCGGTAAATCGTGTGACATTCACGTTGCTAACGTGATGCTCTTTACCTACTGAGTTACTTTAACTTTTCCTGCTTTAATTGGAGCGGCTAACGAGACTCGAACTCGTGACATTCACGTTGGCAACGTGATGCTCTACCAGCTGAGCTACAGCCGCTTCATAATAGAGCTTGTTTTTTTGAAAGTTATGTAGGAATAAATTCCACCAACAAATAAACTATTCCTATTATTTGTTGGAATAAATTCCAACCTACAATACTTTATTTGGAGCGGCTAACGAGACTCATTCTTGTCGGTAAATCGTGTGACATTCACGTTGGCAACGTGATGCTTAACTTAATACCTTGATCTCAATAACTTTTCACATAACTAAATTTGGAGCGGCTAACGAGACTCGAACTCGTGACATTCACGTTGGCAACGTGATGCTCTACCAGCTGAGCTACAGCCGCTTCATATATAGCTTACTTCAAAACAGCGCGCATTTTAACGCACTTAATCCTTAAAAACAATTCTAAAAAACTACTCAACATCTTGTTGATGAAATGGTACCCGGAGCCGGACTTGAACCGGCACGCTTATTCAGCGAGGGATTTTAAATCCCTTGTGTCTACCA
>NVTW01000027.1 GCA_002401725.1 Gammaproteobacteria bacterium | reverse complement strand
ATTCCAAACTTTTTAATTCATGAGCATCATACTTATGCGATTAAAGATTGGAATCGCGAATTATGTTTACAAGACCCGCAACCTGTTGATGGCTTTTTTCAAGTAAGTGAAGTGCCAGGATTGGGTATTGAATTAAATGATGCAGTGGTGAAGCGTTCACCACATGTTACCATCAAGTAAATAATTATATTAGTCGTCATCCTCACGGTGTATTAATTGAGGATCCCACGCATACTGTACCAACTAAGCGCATTGTCATAACACAATGCGCTTTTTTCTTTCTCCGTTAATGTTTGAAAAAAATCGCTCGATATTATTGACTGCCAATAGGCTTGATAGTTGTTATGGCTAAACAAGCATAATGGAAAGTTACTGGCTAACATCATATTTTTAGCACCAAAAATGGTAAAAATCAGTGATAAATTCTCGTTTAGCCAAGTTGCTTGATAATTTCTATTAGTCATTTCCCAACCAGAGCATTTTATTGCACAGTGATTAAATTGGCTGAGTTGTTGTAAATTATTTAACCATTGCTGGCTTTTTTTATCCATTAACGATGGCCAACCCGCATGGTTAATAATAGTTTTAAGTGCTGGTAATTGCGTTAACAGTTGCATTAACTTTGTTACGGCAGTATTCGCATTTAGCGACATTTGCACTTCGAAAATTAAATTATGGTGAGCCAATAGCGCTAAGTTTTTAAGTGTGTTTTTTGCTGAAAGTACAGTTAAAGCCTGCTCATCTAAAATGTATCGACAACCCACTACAGATTTATATTTCAGCAATTTTTGCAACTGTTGTTTAAAGTTAGTTTCATTTAATAATAAATCAATATAAGCAATTGCACGAAAAGGTAAGTGGCAATGTTGTTCTAAATATGCAATTTCTCGCCACGGTTTATTATTATCAAATCCTGCTTCAATGTGCACAAAACCGGCTAATTCTAAATGTTCAGTTAACCTTAAATCATGCTCAGTAAAGTTTTGACAGATCTTGTTTTTATCTGACCAAAATGGTGGATTATCTGCTTTTAACCAATGATAATCACCTTGATCAAGGCTAAATAAATGAATGTGCGGGTCAATAATTTTCATAAAATGCCTAAATTTACATGTCCTACATTACTGGCAAGTATAACCACCATCAATTACTTGCAAACTACCGGTAATAAATTTAGCTTTATCAGAAGCCAAAAATAAGACTAACTCCGCCACTTCATCGGCTTGCCCTAAGCGACCTAATGGTTGTAATTGTGCTTCTTCTTTATGCACTGTTACTTTATCTGCTCCTGATTTTTTACAATAACTTTCAATTGCCTGATGATAAAGCGGCGTTTCTATGGTGCCAGGACAAACGGCATTGGCGCGAATGTTAAATTTGGCATAATCGAGTGCGGTAGTTTTTGCCATCGAGGCAAGTGCAGCTTTTGTTAAGTTATAGGCAAAAGAATTAATCTTGGCAATTAAGGCTTGATCCGATGATATTAAAATGATCGCGCCATTATTCTGAGCTTTCATATTAGGTAACACTGCTTTGATCGCATTAAAAGCTCCTTTTACATTGAGATTAAAAACTTTATCAAAATCAGCCATAGTGGTATTTTCAATATTAGCCGAAAAATGCATACCTGCGTTGGAAACTAATACATCTATAGTATGTTTAGCGGCAATATCATTAATAGTGGTGGTTACGGAGAGTTCATCGGTGAGATCGCAGTGCATAAATTCACCGTATTGACCGGTTTGAATATCAAGATTAAATACCTGATAACCATCACTAATAAACTTTTGGACGATACTCAAGCCTATGCCTGAACTACCACCGGTAACGATTGCTGTTTTTTTCATAATAAACCTCGGACGTTATTAATGATCGCCATTATCTAACTGAAATAACACCGTTTTCAAGTGTTATATTGGTGTGTTTGCAGTAAAGCTAGCTATACTTGTTTTTATACGGGTATATATGACTCAAAAATTAAAAGGTAAGTATCAATATGGCAAAAAAAAATGATGAGATAATCACTCAAGAAGAGCTTGATAACTTATTAATGCTTAACGATTTTATTGATAAGAAAGATGAACAATCGTTGGTTTCAGAGCTAAAAAAGGCTATTTTAGATTCTGGTAAATTAGAGCTTGTGCAATGGTTATCATTACGTGAACAATTACAAGAAATTGAAGAGTTAATTCCACATATTGATTTGATCATAAAGCTGAAAAAAGAAGATAGATAAGTTAAACTCGCTGCAATTAATTACCCAGTTAAAAGAAAAAGGTTACACATGAAAATTTGTGGCGTAGAGCTCAAAGGCAATGATGCCATTATTTGTTTAATTTCTTCAGAAAATAGTTTGTACGATATTCCGCATATACGTGTTCCTAGAATTAGCATTAACAATGCTGGTGATGCTGAAGAAGTACGACGATTTCAATTTACTTTTTCAAAACTAATTGAAGATTATAATATTGATAAAGTAGTGATAAAGGGGCGTGCTCTTAAAGGAAAATTTGCTGGTGGTCCTATCGGTTTTAAATTAGAAGCAGCTATTCAACTGATTGCAGATTTAGATGTAGACATATTATCGGCAAGCTTTATTAAAAATGCACTCAATAAGAGTCAGTTAGAAATTGATTTTAGAGATACCGGCTTGAAAAAATTTCAAGAAACAGCGTTTACCTCGGCTTTTGCTTATTTAGAAAGTTTAAACCAAAAACAAGAACCTGCATTTAATCCGTATAATCAAGCGTAGTTTTTATTTTTCATGCCTATGCACTTGGCTCAGGATCGTCTTTCCCGCAGTCTTTTAAGCGGACGCTGCATGGATGCAGCTTATTAAGACAATGCATGGAGCATATTGTCCTGAATCTACGTCAAAAAGTACGAGATCTTCGATAAAAATGACTCGAAGATGACGATTATAATAAATACCTGAGTGATCTACATAGGCATGTTGTTTTTTATCTTTTATGAAAAATTAAAAATTAAAAAGGGAAACCATATTAGCTTCCCTTTTCACTGTTTCTAAAAATGTATTTTCAATAAATTATTTTTTATTACTAGTAAAACCGCGACGTTCTAATAATGGTTTTACACTAGGATCTTTACCACGAAAACGACGATACATCACCGTTGGATCATCTGTGCCACCAGTTTCTAGTACATTTTCACGGTAACTTTGTGCTGTTTTCTGATCAAATATGCCATGTTCTTTAAAGGCTACCCAAGTATCAGCATCATAAATGTTTGACCAAATATAACCGTAATAACCTGACGAATAACCACCAGAGAATATATGAGAGAAATAGCCAGTGCGGTAGCGTGGGGCTATTTCATCAATCAAACCAATTTTTTTCAACACATCTTGTTCAAACTTTTCTGAATCTTGAAGTTCAGCGGTTTTTAATGAATGCCAGCTCATATCAAGTAATGATGCGGCTAAATATTCAACCGTGCCAAAACCTTGATTAAATTTGCCAGACGCTTGAATTTTAGTCACTAAACTTTGAGGAATAACTTCGCCAGTCTTATAATGTTTGGCAAAATGCGCTAACACTTCTGGTTCTGTCATCCAGTTTTCCATGACTTGCGAAGGATATTCAACATAATCGCGTGGTAATGAGGTACCTGTTTGCGAACGATAATAACCGTCTGACAATAAACCTTGAATGGCATGGCCAAATTCGTGGAATAGGGTTGAGGCTTGATCAAAGGTTAATAAGGCTGGTTTATCGCCAACCGGACGAGGAAAGTTGGTAACATTATATATAATAGGTGTTACGTCTTTACCATACATTTTGTATTGTTTACGGAAGCTGCTCATCCACGCACCACCACGTTTACTTTTACGTACGTAATGATCTGTCATATAAATACCAATAAAACTTCCGTCTTTATCGATGACCTCAAAGGTACGTACATCAGGGTGATATTTAGGTAAATCGTCACGTTCTTTAAATGTTACGCCCCATAAACGGTTCGCCGTGTAAAAAACGCCTTGTAGGGTGTTTTCTAATGAAAAATAAGGCTTAGTTTCAGCCGCATCAATATCGTAACGTTGTTTACGAATTTTTTCTGAATAATACCACCAATCCCACGCCGCAATTTTAAACTTAGCTCCTTGTGCATCGGCCATTTTTTGCATGTCGGCACGTTCTTCTTTGGCACGTTGTAATGCAGCAGGCCACACTTGATCAAGCAAATTGAATACATTTTCAGGTGTTTTTGCTGTAGCATTTTCTAACACAAAATTTGCCCAAGTAGGATAGCCTAATAATTGTGCTTTTTGAAAACGCAAACTGGCTATTTCAGCGGCAATTTTTTGGTTGTTGTTGGCGTTGTCATTGTCGCCACGCATGGTATAACCTTGGTAGATTTTTTCACGCAATTGACGATTTGTTGAGTAAGTTAAAAACGGATTTTTACTTGGGCGATGGGTAGTAAATACCCATTTTCCTTCGTGGCCACGAGCTTTAGCGGTTACTGCTGCAGCTGCAATTATATCATCAGGTAAACCGGCTAAATCGGCTTTATTATCAACAACCATTTCCCAGTTATTGGTTTCAGCTAATAAGTTTTCACCAAATTTTAAACTGAGTTTACTTAATTTATCATTTAAGTGACGAAATATTTGTTCATCTGCTTTATTTAAATTGGCACCACCACGAACAAAACTTTTATAACTGTCAGTTAACAGTTTCTTTTGATCAACGCGTAAATTCAATTGATCTTTTTGCTCATAAATAGCTTTAACGCGAGCAAACAGCGCTTTATTTAATGAAATATCATCGCTTAATGCTGACAGTTTTGGTGAAATTTCTTTCGCTATGGCACGCATTTCATCATCAGACATCGAGCCAGTCAAACCATAAAACACACTGCTAACAGTATTTAAAAAATCACCTGATTTTTCCATGGCTTCAATGGTGTTTTCAAAGGTAGGTGCAGCTTTGTTATTGGCTATTGCATTAATTTCTTTGCGGTTTTCTTTGATGCCATGTGCAAAGGCAGGTAAGTAATGAGCTTTTTTAATTTGCTCAAATGGTGGTATACCGTAAGGGGTATTAAATGAACTAAAAAATGGGTTAGTTTGTTCTGCTGAATTTTTTGTGGCTACTTGACTGGTTTTTGCAACTGTTTGCTCACTAGCATTTTTAGCGACATTGTCATCTTGGCAACCTGTTAATGCTATTGAGACAGCAATCGCAAGTGGCGCAATTAATGTGGTTTTCATATTGTTCCTATTGTTTACTTATTATTTTCTTTTTTATTGTTTAGTTAGATGAGATGAAAGCTTTCACAAAAAATTAACTTTCATCACTTGAGCCCATTCTATGTCGCTCTTATAGCTCATTCAAGTATCTATAATATTAAATACGATAAAGCGCAGTATTTATTAGATAAAGCTCTATTATTAATAGATCTATACAGATTTTAAAATATTACTGGGAAATTATTGTTGAAAATGCTTTAATTACAACCAAACAAGTCCGACCACCTGTGATTTAAAAAGGACTCAAATTAGTTTTTATTGCTAACCCTGTAATGAGGAATAACCCTAATGCCTGAATATAACGCTCCCCAACGTGACATTAAATTTGTCATGCAAGAATTATTAAACTGCGAACAACATTATCAACACTTAGGCTACGAAGATGCCAGCCTAGATATGATAGATGCAATATTAGCTGAAGCAGGTAAATTTTCAGAACAAGTTGTTGCACCTTTAAATCAATCAGGTGATGCTGAAGGTTGTCATTGGAATGATGGTGAGGTTACCACCCCCAAAGGTTTTAAAAATGCTTATAAGCAATTTGTTGAAGGTGGTTGGCCAACGTTGGCACAGCCAGTTAATTTTGGTGGACAAGGTTTACCCCATTCATTAAATACTGCGATTACTGAAATGTTTTCTAGCGCAAATCATAGTTTTGCTATGTATCCTGGGTTAAGTCATGGCGCTTTAGCAACGCTAGATGCCCATGGTAGTGAACAACAAAAGAACATGTTTATGCCAAAATTGGTTGAAGGTACATGGACTGGCACAATGTGTTTAACCGAATCACATTGTGGTACTGATTTAGGTATGTTGCGCACTAAAGCTGAGTTAAATGATGATGGTAGCTATTCGTTAACGGGAACTAAAATTTTTATTTCGGCGGGTGATCATGACTTATCAGATAATATTGTTCATATCGTAATTGCTCGTATTCCTGGCTCGCCAGAAGGAAGTCGTGGTATTTCTTTATTTATTGTGCCTAAATTTAATGTTAGTGATGAGGGTAATAAAGCCGATCGTAATGCGGTGAGTTGTGGTTCAATTGAGCATAAAATGGGCATCAATGCCAATGCGACTTGTGTGATCAACTTTGATGGTGCCAAAGGCTATTTAATTGGTGAAGTAAATCGCGGCTTAATTTGTATGTTTACCTTTATGAATGCGGCACGTTTAGGTGTGGCTTATGAAGGTGTTGCCGCCGCAGAAGCTGCTTTTCAAGGATCACTAGCTTACGCGAAAGACCGATTACAAATGCGCTCGTTATCGGGGGTGAAAAATCCTAATGGCCCAGCCGATAAAATTATCGTTCATCCTGATGTACGTCGCATGCTGTTAACACAAAAATCTATTGCCGAAGGTGGTCGCGCGCTAGTGTCTTATTTAGCGCAGCTCGTTGATATTATGCATGCTGAAAAAGATCCTGCCAAAAAAGCATCAGCAGACACAAAACTGGCGTTATTAACGCCAATTGCTAAAGCATTCTTAACTGAACTGGGCTTTGAATGTACTAGTCATGGCGTGCAAGTATTTGGCGGTCATGGTTTTATTAAAGAGTGGGGCATGGAACAGTTAATGCGCGACACTAAAATTAGTTGTTTGTATGAAGGTACAACCGGCGTGCAAGCACTTGATTTATTAGCGCGTAAAATTTTAGGCTCTAAAGGCGAAATTTTAAAACCTTTTGGTGCTGAAGTTACCGCGTTTTGTGTTGAGAATGCTGCGGATGAAGCAATGCAAGAATTTATTCMRSYGATSMWGAAKNTWTKGCCGCGATTGGCAAAAAATGACGGAAACTGTCGGTATGAAAGCGATGAAAAATCCTGACGAAATTGGTGCAGCTTCGGTTGATTACTTAATGTATTCTGGCTATTTAACCTTGGCTTATTTTTGGGCGAAAATGGCTAAAGTTGCCCAACAAAAATTGGCAGCAGGTGGTGAAGATAAAGCTTTTTATCAAGCGAAAATTAAAACTGCGCGTTTTTACTTTCAACGTATGTTACCAAGAGCCGCAGGTCATGCTGCTTGTGTCGAAAATGGTGCTAGCTCTATGATGGCTTTAGACGAAGATGAATTTAGTTTTTAATTGGTTAGTATATGGGGATACCTAAAAAAGAGAAGCATTTGCTTCTCTTTTTGCTTTTATTTCTTTCCTTCGACGTTTAAAAAAATCAGATAACAGGGTGCTGCATTGTTCTGCCAATATACCTGAACTTATGTCTATTTGATGATTTAATTTTTCATTGGTAACTAAATTAAACACACTACCAGCAGCGCCAGTTTTTAGATCATTAGCAGCAAAAACTAAACGTTTTATACGACTGTGAACCAGTAAACCCGCACACATTGCACAAGGTTCCAACGTTACGTACAAGGTACAGTCAATTAAGCGATAATTATTTAAATGTTTACCTGCTTGGCGAATGGCGATCATTTCAGCATGTGCGGATGGATCGTGTAAACTAATAGATTGATTAAAGCCTTCACCGATAATTTTGTTTTGTAAAACGACTACGGCACCAACAGGAATTTCATCAATAGCTGCTGCTTGCATTGCTAGTTTTATAGCGTGCTGCATGAAGATATTATCATCATCGTCCGTTTTTTTATTTGCTAATAAGGATGGTTTTTCTATCACAAAAAAATCTCTAATAAATTATTTAAATAGCGATGACCGTTAGCGGTTATTTGCCATTGTTGTTGATCAGCGGATGGTTTCAGCAAGCCTTTTTGTGTGGCGATATTAAGTTTTGGTAAAATACTCGTGGCATTTAATCCGGTTGTGTTTTGATATTCTTGTAATGTAAACGACGAAAACAAGCGTAAACGGTTCATCATGTATTCAAAAGGGCGGTCATTTTCAGCAACTTGGGTTAATTGATCTAAATGATCGCGGTTTTGATCTAAGTAACCTTTGGGGTGTTTAACTTTTACGGTGCGATAAATAATATTGTTGTTGGCATCGGTAATTTTTCCATGAGCACCACAACCGATCCCTAAATAATCCCCATATTGCCAATAATTTAAATTGTGCTGACATTCAAATCCTTGTTGAGCATACCCTGATATTTCGTATTGTTGATAACCTGCCGCCGTTAATAATTGCACGCCTTGTTGTTGAATATTCCATAATTCATCATCTTGCGGTAAAACGGGCGGTTTAGAATAAAAAGCAGTGTTTGGCTCTATGGTTAATTGATACCAAGATAAATGCTGAGGTTTTAAGTTGATCGCTGTTTTTAAATCGTCTAAGGCATTAACTAAAGACTGATCAGGTAAACCATGCATTAAATCTAAATTGAAACTTTTGATGCCAGCACTATGCGCTAGTTTTGCGGCATTTTTGGCCTGCTCGCTATCATGAATGCGACCTAATTTAATCAGTTTATCAGAAGCAAAGCTTTGCACGCCAATTGATAAACGCGACACGCCTGCTTGGTTAAAGCCAATAAATTTATCTGCTTCAACTGTACCGGGGTTTGCCTCAAGAGTAATTTCAATATTATGAGAATAATCAAAGCGAGATAATACTTGTGCCAGCAAGCTGTTAATACTTTCAGGAGAAAATAAACTCGGCGTACCACCGCCAATAAAAATAGTGTGTAAATGGCGCTTATTTAACTTAAAGCGTTTAATGTCGCTGTCTAAATCTTTAATTAATTCTTTTACGTAATCTTGCTCTGGTACCGCTTGCTTAAGTGCATGTGAGTTAAAATCGCAATAAGGGCATTTTTCTACACACCAAGGAATATGAATATAAAGCGATAACGGTGGAGCAATTAGCATTGAGATGAACCTGTCTGTGCTTGTGCTTTTGGTAGTATTTTTAATTGTTTTGCTAACTGTTCTTTTAAAAGCTGGAGTGCTTTACCTCGATGGCTTAACTGATTTTTGATATCGCGAGGCAACTGTGCAGAGGTCATTTGTTGTTGTTCTACATAAAAAATAGGATCATAGCCAAAGCCTTGTTCGCCAGATCTTGCTTTGGTGATGATCCCTTGCCATTCACCTTGACAAATAATTGGTGAGGGGTCTTCTTCGTGACGCATAAACACCAGCACACATAAAAAACGGGCGCTGCGTTGCGCAGCAGGGACATCTTTTAATTCAGCTAACAACTTAGTTATATTGTCTTCATCATTGGCATTTTCACCAGCAAAGCGAGCAGAATATATGCCGGGAGCGCCTTGTAAATAATCAACCGCTAAACCAGAATCGTCAGCAATAGCAGGTAAACCGGTAATTTTTGCGGCATGGCGTGCTTTAATAATGGCATTTTCTACAAATGTTGTGCCCGTTTCGGCACGCTCAGTAACATTAAAATTGCTTTGAGGAATAACCGTCATGTTTAAATCTTGCAGCATATTGGCAAGTTCTTTAACTTTTCCTTGATTACCGGTAGCTAAAACGATTTTTTGCATAAATATTCTCTAAAAATAAGCTAATTAAAATCGCTGTGATCATACAGCAATGAAAGAATGGTGTGAATTATTTCGGTTCGAACAAGCGCGATAAAAAAGGGCACTTAAGCCCTTTGAATTGAATGTAATGTGTTTTAAAAAGAGTTAATCAACGTAGAATTTTTGATCAAATTTTAATGTTTTTTGTCCGCTACCATCATCAATCTTTATATTAAAATGAAACGTTTCTTCGTTGCTATAATGAATTTGCGCCAAATAATAAATAGCATTTCCTTCTTTTACTTCTTTAAAATCTAAGGTTTTTGATTGACCAATATTATTGCGCGCGGTGCCTGATATTATAACGGTTTTAGCTGGATTACCTTTAAGTGCACCGTCAAGCACTGAAATATTAACCAAACCATTATAACGACTGCGCTCTATACCATAAGTTTTAGCGATGGTTGGAGTGAGAAAAGTAGAGCCTAATGCGATGTAATGCACATTCATTGAGCCCAATTTTTTCATGTTTTCGGCAGAAACCGTCATCGTAACGCCGATCAATAAAGTTAAAAGTAGTACTGTTTTTATTGCTTGTTTAAATAAATTTTTCATTGGTTGTTCTCCATAAGAACCCAAAAGAAGATGTTGACTACGTTAATTATAAACTAGACCTCAAGAACTGCTTATTTATTGCGCATTTAATTTAATGGTTTAGCTGATAATCGATTTTTTAGTCACAATTAAAGCATACGCCAATAAGGGATCAATCCCGATAGAAAAATATTAAGAAAATTTAAACCAATAAATACCACGATCATTGATAAATCTAAGCCACCGATCGGCGGAATAATTTTACGCACTGGTTTTAAAAAGGGGTCGGTTAATTGTTGCAAGATCATCATGGTTGGATTATAGCCTTGTACCACCCAACTCATAATAGCCATGATCAACATTGCCATAAAAGCGAGCACACCAATTTGTTTGACAAAAAATAACAAGCCAATAACCATTGAACTGGGAATATCTAAAGCGCCACCATTAATAAAAGGGATCACCACAAATTTTAATGTTGCAACAATATAGGCGATTAATACCGTTGCTAAATCGATGCCGCCTAATCCCGGAATAACCTTACGTGTAGGTATAACAACGGGGTTAGTTACTTTGACAATAAACTGGCTGATAGGATTATAAAAATCAGCGCGTACTAACTGTAACCATACTCGTAAAATCAACACCGTAAATAGTGCATCAAACAACACTTTTAAAAGATAATTTATTGCTTCCACTCATTATTCCTCAATATAAAATTAATTTTATTCACTTACTTTGCCATTTCTTTTGCGCGCTTTATAGCGGCATTCATGGCGTTAGTAACTAGTTGTTGTAAACCATCGTCATTAAATTGTTTTAGAGCTGCTTGAGTTGTACCACCTTTTGAGGTGACATTTTCACGTAGTTGACTAATAGGTACATCGTTTTGAGCCACCATTTGTGCTGCGCCTAAGGCGGTTTGTTGCACTAACATTCTGCTTTCTTGCGTGGAAAAACCTAACACTTGTGCATGTTTTTCCATCGCTTCCATAAATAAAAAAAAATAAGCAGGGGCAGAGCCGGCAACCGCAATAATATCATCAATTTGTGCTTCTGTTTTCAGCCAAATAATTTTTCCAACGGCAGTCATTAGTTGTTCGCTTAGCTGTTTTTGCTGTCCAGAGACTTCTGCTGAGGCAAACAAACCACTCATACCTAAACCCAATTGGCTCGGTGTGTTTGGCATAACTCTTACCACGGGATAGTGTCCAGCTAATGCTTGTTGAATTTGAGCTACTGTTGTACCGGCAGCGACAGAAATAAATACTTTGTTTGATAGGTCAATAGCGCCATTAGCTTGCGCACTAGCCATTTGTTGGCAAACATCACTAATTAAATGTGGTTTAACGCACAACACTATTACGTCAGCGAATTGTGCCGCCTCGATATTATCATCGCTTTGTTCTACTTTAAATTGCTCAGCTAAGGCGAGACGTTTTTCTGCTGACGGATTAGCCACCATAATATCGCTGCCTGTTGTACCATTATTAACTAAACCAATAACTATGGCTCTTGCCATGTTACCTGCACCGATAAAGGCTATTTTTGTCATTAATTCATTCCTGTTTTTCGATAAACTTTATAGTACAAATACTAAATTTGATAATCTCTTGCACCAAAAATAGCCGTGCCAATACGCACCATAGTCGAGCCTGCTGCAATAGCTGTATCAAGGTCATTAGACATGCCTAATGATAACGTATCTACACTTGAATATTGTGTTTTTAATTGATTATACAAGTCTTGCATGTACAGATAAGTACTCGTTGGTGCATTTTTTTGTGGAATTGCCATTAAACCTCGTAAGGTTAAATGAGCGCTTTGTGTTACTCGCTTGGCAAATTCATCCACTTGTTCGGGCATAATGCCTGATTTACTGGGTTCTTGACTAATGTTTACTTGTAAACAAATGTTCAATGGCGGTTTGTCTGAATAAACAGCACAATATTCACCCCGTTGAGTATTTAATCGATCAATTATTTTTAAGCGCTCAACACTGTGTACCCAAGTAAAATTTTCGCTAATTAATTTAGTTTTATTTGATTGAATAGGGCCGATAAAATGCCAGTAAATATCATTTAAGTGCTTTAATTGATTTATTTTTTCTAGCGCTTCTTGACAATAATTTTCACCAAAATGTCGCTGTCCAGCTTGATATGCTTGTTCTATTAAGGCGTTAGGTTTGGTTTTACTCACTGCAAGTAGACATACCTCGTTAAATTTACGGTCATTTTTCTGGCAAGCTTGCAAGATTTGTTGTTCAATAGCAGCTATATTATCTTTAATATTTATCATTAATTTTATTTTCTTATTCTCTGTTTACTCGCTGTAAACGTAAAATAATTGAGAGTAAATCATCAATCAAAAGGGATACTTATGGACATTACCGAACTATTAGCCTTTAGTGTGCAACATAATGCGTCAGATTTACATTTATCAACGGGAACACCACCGCTAATTCGTGTTGATGGCGATGTGCGTAAGCTTAACATTCCTGCTTTTGAAGCTAAAGATGTTAACGCTTTAGTTTATGATATTATGAATGATCGCCAGCGCAAAGAGTACGAAGAAAATTTAGAAGTCGATTTTTCTTTTGAAGTACCTAATTTAGCGCGCTTTCGTGTTAATGCCTTTAATCAAAATCGCGGCCCTGCAGCGGTATTTCGTACTATTCCTTCAAAAGTGTTAACGCTTGATGATTTGGGTTGCCCTGATATTTTTCGGGATATTTCTGACACCCCACGTGGCTTAGTCTTAGTTACTGGCCCTACGGGTTCAGGTAAATCAACTACGTTAGCGGCGATGGTTGATTATATTAACTCAAATAAAAACGATCATATTTTAACCATTGAAGATCCGATAGAATTTGTGCATGAAAATAAAATGTGTTTGATCAATCAGCGTGAAGTTCACCGCGATACCTTGAGCTTTAGCAATGCACTGCGCTCAGCATTACGTGAAGATCCTGATGTTATTCTGGTGGGTGAAATGCGAGATTTGGAAACCATTCGCTTAGCGATGACTGCGGCTGAAACGGGTCATTTAGTGTTTGGTACTTTGCATACTACCTCAGCACCAAAAACTATTGACCGTATTATTGATGTATTTCCCGCCGAAGAAAAATCGATGGTGCGTTCAATGTTGTCAGAATCTTTACGTGCGGTCATCTCACAAACATTAATCAAAAAAGTGGGTGGTGGTCGTGTTGCCGCCCATGAAATTATGATCGGCGTACCCGCTATTCGTAACTTAATTCGAGAAGACAAAGTGGCACAAATGTATTCAGCCATACAAACCGGCATGTCACACGGTATGCAAACCATGGATCAATGTTTACAAAATTTAGTCAATCGCGGCATTATCACCAAACAAGATGCTATGAACAAAGCAACCGATAAAAATCAATTTTCAGGCTTCTAGTAAGCTTTGTTTAAAAAGGAAATAAGATGAATTTTCATAAATTGCTACAAACTATGGTGCAGGAAAATGCCTCTGATATGTTTGTATCGGCTAAATTACCGGTCAGTGCAAAAATCAACGGCGAGTTGCAACCCATTGATGAACATACTTTAACAGCAGACGAATCTTTAGCTCTAGTGCATAATGCAATGAGCGAAAAACAAATCAAAGAGTTTACCGATACCAAAGAATGTAACTTTGCTATTTCAATTGATGATATTGGTAGATTTCGTGTTTCTGCCTTTTGGCAACGAGATATGGCAGGTATGGTTATTCGGCGTATTGTTACTGATATTCCCGACACTGAAGAATTAGGCTTACCGTCGGTATTAAAAGATGTGGTGATGTCTAAACGGGGTTTAGTATTGTTTGTTGGTGGTACCGGTACGGGTAAATCAACGTCAATGGCATCGCTTATTGGTTATCGTAATAAAAATTCTCGTGGCCATATTTTAACCATTGAAGATCCGGTTGAGTATGTACATGAACACGGTAAAAGCATGATCACCCAACGAGAAGTGGGCTTAGATACTATATCGTTTGACGCGGCGTTAAAAAGTTCATTACGCCAAGCGCCAGACGTTATTTTGATTGGTGAAATTCGCAGTCGCGAAATTATGGAACATGCGTTAAGTTTTGCTGAAACAGGGCATTTGTGTATTGCTACACTGCATGCGAATAATGCGAACCAAGCAATAGATCGTATTATGCATTTAGTACCAGCGGATCAACATGATAAGTTATTGTTTGATTTATCGTTAAACCTGCGCGGTATCATCGCGCAACAGCTTATTCCGACAAAAGATGGTAATGGTCGTGTTGCCGCGATAGAAATTTTACTTAACTCGCCTTATATTGCTGAATTAATTAAAAAAGGTGATATAGGTAGTATTAAAGAAGTAATGCAAAAATCAAATGAACTCGGCATGAAAACTTTCGATCAAGCTTTGTTTGATTTATACCAACGTGGCTTTATTAATTATGCCGATGCGCTGCATCATGCTGATTCGCCAAATGATTTACGCTTAATGATCAAATTACGTAGTAATGATCAAGGCGGTATAGGCGGCTTAAGTGGCGTAACTATTGATGGTTTAGAGCCTAGTAAATAGTTTTATGTGTTCAGTGTTAAATCTTTCATGCCATCCTCACGAAGACATACTGTCATCCCYACGAAGGCATACTGTCATCCTCACGAAGGCATACTGTCATCCCCACGCAGGAATACTGTCATCCCCACGCAGGTGGGGATCTGTTTTTTTTTGATAGTCATAGATCTCCGATAAAAACATTCGGAGATGACGTGGTTTACATTCGGAGATGACGTGGTTTACATTCGGAGATGACGTGGTTTACATTCGGAGATGACGTGGTTTACATTCGGAGATGACGTGGTTTACATTTGGTGACAATATACTCTGCTTAACTTAACCACCATAACCAAAAAGACAAAGTGATCACCGATAGTAACGTGCTTGCCACGACGGTAGTGGCAACGGTTTGTTCGTGAGTATGGGCATTTTTAGCGATTAAATAAGCGTTAACACCTGTGGGGCAAGCACTTAATACAACCAACACTTTTATTTGTATAAGCGATAAATGAAAGAAATAACTGGCACTTAAATAGACGATTAAAGGCAATAACAGCAGTTTAATTAATGTCGCTAAGGCAACAAACTTTAAACCTTTTCTCAAAGGATAAAAGGTTAGTGATGCACCTAAAATAAACAGCGCTAAGGTAATTGCTGGTTTAGTCAGTAGCTTTAAACTTTCATTTATTATTGTTGGTAAAGTTAAACCTAATAAGTTAATTAGTGCACCAGCTAATATACTGATCAACAAAGGGTTGTTAAACGTATTTAATAATGTTTCATACCATTTTAATTGCTGATTTTGCGTACTAAGCGCACTGGTTAGGGTAAATAACAGCGCGCTGTGAAAGGTGACAATAGCAAATATTAATATTATCGCTTGTTCACCAAAAAGCATCACCAATATCGGTAAACCAACAATGACAGTGTTGGAATAACTACTGGCTAAAGCAAAAACTGCCGAAGCTTGTAAGTCGTGGTGGTATTTAGCATTGAGAAAATAATTACTTGTGGCGGCGATAAAAAAGCACAGTAAAACGGGGAAATAAAAGCCGAGGAAAAAACCAAAGTCTAAGGTTTGATCAAGTTTTGCATTAGCCATGCTAAAAAATAAGAAAGCGGGAATGAAAATATTAAAGGTTAATTTACTGATGCCATCAAGTTGGTTTTTACTTAACCATTTGGTTTTTGCACAAATAAATCCCAAGCTGGCAATAAAAATAAGTGGGCTAATGATCTCAGCAATATTCATCGCTATTTCAGTGAATCATTTTTATTATGCAGACTTCCAGATTGGTTATCAGAGTGTTTTTTAAAGTGATTCTCAAAATAACTTTCAATAATTAATACCGCCGACATCGCATCAATATTATCTTTTTTTAGATTACGGTAACCACCTTGGGCAAATAATTGTTCTTTTGCATCGGCGGTGGTTAAACGCTCATCTTGAAAGATCACTTGGATATTACATTGGCTACCAACACGGTTGCCAAATTTTCGTGCATCACGAGTAAGTTGTTGCTCACTACCATCCATGTTTAAAGGCAAACCAACAATAATGGCATCGGGTCGCCATTCATTGATATAGTTTTTTAATGACTGCCAATGAGGAATACCGTCTTTGGCTTTTATTGATCCTAGTGGTGTCGCACTGTGGGTGATTTCTTGACCAACAGCTACCCCTATGTATTTTTTACCAAAATCAAACCCTATTAACGTGCGTTGGCCTTGCTTTGTTTTACTCATAAATACCATTTCTTAAATTAAGCGTGACCTACTTGGTTTGATAAATGAGCTAAATCTATCCCCAATGTATCCGTCGCTTTTTGCCAGCGTTGCTCTACAGGAGTGTTAAAAAGAATATCGCCTGTGGYGGGAATTGTTAACCATGAATTTTCAATTATTTCTTGTTCTAATTGTCCTGGTCCCCAGCCGGCATAACCTAAAGTAATGATAAAATTAGGCGGCGCTTGCTCAGTACCTAATGCCATTAAAATATCTTTAGAGGTCGTGATCATCACCTCATTACTCAGTGCTAACGAGCTTGTCCAGCCATCTTGAGGATCGTGCAACACAAAACCTCTGTCTTGAGATACTGGTCCACCAGAAAGCACCTGTTGCGCTAATATATGGCTGGTTTTTTTTTCATCATCAATTTGACTTAATAACTCAGTTAGCGTGATATGAATAGGAACGTTTATAATTAGTCCCATAGCACCTTTATCATTGTGTTCACAAATATAAGTAACGGTTTTTTCAAAAAACGAATCATTTAATGTCGGCATTGCTATCAGTAAATTGTTTTCTAAACTGTCCATACCTTTCACCTATTAGTTGCTTTATTTTAGTCGCTTTATTTGAATTTAATCGTTCTTCCTGTGGATATTTTTGGCTTGCTTATCTAGCGTATCTATCGATAATATTTTCTTCTATGGCATCCATTAACTTACCGCTGATGTTAATTGGATATGCCGCTTCTATTTCACGGATACAAGTCGGGCTAGTGACATTTATTTCGGTAACTTTATCACCAATAACATCTAGTCCAACAAAATATAAGCCACGTTTTTTTAATTCTGGCGCTATGCTATCAGCAATCATTTTATCCGTAGCTGAAAGTGGTTGTGCAACGCCACGCCCACCGGCAGCTAAATTACCACGAGTTTCACCTTGTGCTGGAATACGTGCTAAACAATAAGGCATAGGTTCACCATTCACAATTAAAATGCGTTTATCACCGTCTTTAATTGCTGGCATGTATTCTTGAACCATAGCATAAATATTACCATGCTCGGTTAATGTTTCGATGATCACACCAACATTAACATCATCTTCTTTGATGCGAAAAATAGAAGAGCCACCCATACCATCAAGTGGTTTTATAATGATATCTTTTAACTCTTGATGAAAATCACGTATTTGTCCAGCGTTGCGGGTAACTAATGTGCGTGGTGTTAACTCGGGGAACCAAGCGGTAAATAGTTTTTCATTACAATCGCGTAAGCTTTGTGGCTTATTAACTATGAGTGTACCCTCAACTTCGGCACGTTCAAGCATGTAAGTGGCGTAAATATATTCAGTATCAAAAGGAGGATCTTTACGCATTAACACCGCATCTAATTCACTTAAGGCAATATTTTGTGGCTCGCCTAGCTGATACCAGCATTCTTCATTATCAAAGACTTTAACCGTACACGTATTGGCAAAACAACGTCCTTGATCTAAGTACAGATCTTTCATCTCAATATAATAAAGTTCATAACCACGCTTTTGTGCCTCAAGCATCATTGCCATGGTGGAATCTTTATGCACTTTAACCGTAGCAATAGGATCCATTACGATACCAAGTTTAATTTTTTTTGATGTTGTCATTTTTGTTTCCGTTAAAGTTCTGTTGAGTTAATTTAAACCGTTATTTTAAATCGCCAAAGCGACATTGTAGCGATGTTATTGCTGTTAGTGCTGCGGTTTCTGTGCGTAAAACTCTTGGTCCTAACAATACGTCGTGAAATTCAGCTGCGTTAGCTTGATTTATTTCATCATCACTTAAACCACCTTCGGGACCAATTAATAAACGTATACGATGAGCTTGTGCTTTTAAGGTGAAAATAGAATGGTGTGCTTTTGGATGTAAATTTAATTTTAATGCTGACGTTTGTTGTGCTAACCATTGTGCTAAAGCAATAGGCTCTGCAACTTCTGGTACCATACAACGTCCGCTTTGTTCACAAGCAGCAATGACTATTTTTTGCCATTGCTGACGTCTTTTTGCTAAACGATCACCACTGAGTTTAACACCGCAACGTTCAGTAAATAAGGGCGTAATCTTGTTAACCCCTAATTCAACTGCTTTTTGCAAGGTAAAGTCCATGCGATCACCGCGTGAAATACCTTGACCTAAATGAATGTTAAGTGGCGATTCATTATTAACTTCTTCATGATGAATAATTTTAACAAGTACTGCTTTTTTACTCACTTCAACTAGTTTTGCTGAATATTGACAGGCTTCTTTACCATTGAATAAAATAATCGTATCGCCTTTTACTAATCGTAATACGCGAACAACGTGACCAAAAGCATTTTCGTTAAGCGCCATAGTTTCATTAAGAGTAAAAATAGAGTTTTGATAAATACGAGGATTTGACATAACGCTTAAACAGTTCCTAGATGATTACATAGAAGATAAGGGTGCAAGCAACAAAAAACAATAGTATACAAAGAAAATAAAAAGCCCTAACGAAATTTGTTAGGGCTTGGTAATTGTTCTAGTAAGTTTTTATTAGGAAAAACTTTATGATTAACCAATAAATTTACGAGCATTGCGGAACATCCGTACCCAAGGTGAATCTTCACCCCAATTATCTGGGTGCCAAGAGTTGGCAACGGTTCTAAATACTCGCTCTGGATGCGGCATCATTATAGTTACCCGACCATCTGTGGTGGTTAATGCGGTAATACCATCAACTGAACCATTAGGGTTGGCAGGGTAAGTTTCGGTAATTTCACCATAGTTATCCACAAAACGCATAGATACTGTGCCTGAGTTATTGGCGGCATCAATAGCAGCATCGTTAGTAAATTCGGCATGACCTTCACCATGAGAAACAGCAATAGGCATTGTTGAACCTGCCATATCAGTAAATAACACTGATGGGCTTTCTTGAATTTCAACTAAGCTAAAACGTGCTTCAAAACGCTCTGATTTATTAGTCACAAAATGTGGCCATAATTCGGCACCAGGAATAAGTTCTTTAAGGTTTGACAGCATTTGACACCCATTACAAACCCCTAAGCTAAAAGTATCTTCACGGTGGAAAAACGATTTAAACATTGTCCGTGCTTGATCATTAAATAAAATTGATTTTGCCCAGCCTTCACCAGCGCCTAATACGTCACCATAAGAAAAACCGCCACAAGCGACTAAACCATTAAAGTCGGCTAAATCAGTACGACCCGATAAAATATCAGACATGTGCACGTCTATCGCAATAAAGCCTGCGCGGTCAAAGGCAGCTGCCATTTCTACGTGCGAGTTAACCCCTTGTTCACGCAAAATTGCTACGCTTGGGTTAGTGCTTTTTTTAGCATCTTTAATTATTAAATCGGCAACAATATCTTCATTAATATCGAAAGTCAGTTCAGCAGTTAAACCGGGATCTTCGGTATCAAATTTAACATCATGCTCTTGCTGTGCACATTCGCTATTATCGCGTAGTGATTGCATTTTGTGGGTTGTTTCAGCCCAAACGGTACGATAATAAGTACGAGAATTACTAAGTACTTCTTCACCGTTACGGGTAAAACGAATAACATCTTCGTTATTTAAAACACCTATATCAGTGAAACAATCACTAATACCCTGTTGTTCGATGAGTTGATGAATAGCGTCAATATCACTGGCTTTTATTTGAATCACGGCACCGAGTTCTTCATTAAATAAAATGGCGGCGTTGTCACCGTTAAATTTACTTAAATCAATATCAACACCTGTGTGTCCGGCAAATGCCATTTCACAAACAGTGGTAAATAAACCACCGTCTGATCTATCATGATAAGCGACTAATTTTTGCTGGCGCACTAAGGTTTGCATCACCTTAAAAAACGCTTTTAGTGTTTGTGCATCATCAACATCGGGGGTTTCATTACCTAATTTTTTGTAAACTTGTGCTAAACATGAACCACCTAAACGATTTTTACCTTTGGATAAATCAATAGCAACTAACTTGGTATCACCTTGATCGGTTCTTAACTGTGGGGTCACGGTTTTGCGAATATCTTCAACACGACCAAAAGCGGTAATAATTAACGACATAGGTGAGGTAACAGACATTTGCTCACCGTTTTCTTGTTCTTCTTTTGTCCAAGTCGTTTTCATCGACATGGAATCTTTACCTACCGGAATAGTTAAACCAAGCGTAGGGCAAAGTTCTTCACCAATGGCTTTTACTGCCTCAAAAAGCCCTGCATCTTCACCGGGGTGACCCGCTGGCGACATCCAGTTGGCTGATAATTTAATGCGATTTAAATCGCCAATATCAGTACCGGCAATATTAGTTAATGACTCTGCTACCGCTAAACGTGCAGAAGCACCATAGTTTAATAACGCTACAGGTGTGCGTTCGCCTAACGACATCGCTTCACCGTGATAACTGTCTAGCGATGCCGCAGTTACGCCGCAATCAGCTACGGGTACTTGCCATGGGCCAACCATTTGATCGCGGTTAACCATACCTGTTACCGAGCGATCGCCAATGGTGATCAAAAAAGTTTTTTCGGCAATAGTGGGTAAACGTAATAAACGTTCGGCAGCATCCGTTAAATCAATGTCTGTACTATTAAAATTATCACCTTGAGCGCTTGCGGTTTTAACATCACGATAAATTTTAGGGGTTTTACCTAATAACACCTCAAGGGGTAAATCAATCGGTGCATTTCTTTGAGGATCGTCAGCAAAATATTCATCTGTTACGGTTAAGTGTTCATCTTCAGTTGCTCGACCTACCACAGCAAACGGTGCGCGTTCACGTTGGCAAATATCCGTGAATGTTGGTAAATCTGCATCCGAAACAGCTAAGACATAACGCTCTTGTGATTCGTTACACCAAATTTCTAATGGTGACATGCTGCGTTCATCATTAGGTACATTACGTAGCTCAAACTGACCGCCACGACCGCCATCGGAAACTAATTCAGGAAAGGCATTCGACAAACCACCGGCACCCACATCATGAATAAACAAAATCGGATTTTTATCACCTAGCTGCCAACATTTGTCGATAACCTCTTGGCAACGACGTTCCATTTCGGGATTTTCGCGCTGTACTGAAGCAAAGTCTAAATTCTCACTTGATTGACCTGATGCCATTGAAGAAGCAGCACCGCCACCCAAACCGATATTCATCGCCGGGCCACCTAAGGCGATCAAGTTGGCGCCAACACAAATCTCGCGCTTTTGTACATGTTCGTCACGAATATTACCTAAACCACCGGCAAGCATTATCGGTTTATGATAACCGCGAACCTCACTACCATTAAAAGAATTGACTTGTTCTTCATAGGTACGGAAATAACCTAAAATGGCAGGGCGACCAAATTCATTATTAAACGCTGCGCCACCCAACGGTCCTTCGAGCATAATATCAAGGGCTGAAACAATGCGGCTAGGCTTGCCAAAGTCAGTTTCCCACGGTTGTTCAAAATCAGGAATACGCAAGTTTGATACACTAAAACCGACTAAACCTGCTTTGGGTTTAGAACCGATGCCTGTAGCACCTTCATCACGAATTTCTCCGCCACTACCGGTTGCAGCACCGGGATAAGGCGAAATAGCGGTGGGGTGGTTGTGGGTTTCAACTTTCATTAAAATTTGAATATCTTCATGGCTATAACCATAAATATTACTGGTAGGATCGGGATAAAAACGACCGCCTTTACTGCCGACCATTACCGCCGCATTATCGCTATAGGCACTTAATACATAGTCGCTGTTTAATTCGTGGGTGTTGCGGATCATTTTAAATAATGACTTTTCTTGCTGTTTGCCATCAATAGTCCAGTCGGCATTAAATATTTTATGACGACAATGCTCCGAGTTGGCTTGCGCAAACATGCATAATTCAATGTCGTTAGGGTTGCGATTTAACTTCTTAAAGTTTTCTTCTAAATAATTTATTTCATCGTCGGCAAGTGCTAAACCTAAATCAACATTGGCTTTTTCTAAAGCGGCACGACCATGGTTTAAAATATCAATTGGCTGTAAAGGCGTCGGCTCAGCGCTAGCAAATAATTCGCTTACCTTGTCCATGCTGGTGTAAACAACTTCCATCATGCGATCGTGTAATAAACTATTTAAGCTTTGTTGTTGCTCAACTGATAATTCTTTATTTGATTGTACATAATAAGCAATACCACGCTCTAAGCGGTTAACGTTGACTAAACCACAATTATGAGCAATATCGGTGGCTTTTGACGACCATGGTGAAATGGTTCCTGGGCGCGGCGTTATTAATATCAATTTTCCTTGAACTTGGTGAACATCAATACTTGGGCCGTATGTTAAAAGTTGTTTTAATACACTTAATTCTTCTTCACTTAATGCTTTGGCTAAATTGGCAAAATGAGCGTATTCTGCATAAATGTCGGTAACTGGCAGTTGTAATTCTTCACATTGAGCGAGTAGTTTGCTAGTGCGAAAATTAGAGAGTGCCGGAGCGCCGCGAAGAGTTTCAATCAACATCGTCATAAACTTGTTCACCAATAAATTTTTTGATAGCTTTTTTTGATCGCTATGGATAGGGTAAAAATCGCGCGTATTATAGTTGAAAAGATGAAGTAGTGTAAGCTTTAAAATAAACTTAAAACTTGACCGTTTGGTAGATAAAATGCGGTTTGTGATGACGTTAATGATTAAAAAAAGTACGGTGTTAGTTATAAAAGTTTGAGGTTTTCTATAAAAAAGCTTGAATGAAAATTAACTTTAGCCTCACAATAGGAACTTATGAATAAAATAACTATTGTTTATCAGCTTAAAAAAATTATTTTTATTAATGTATTAGCTTTTTTGAGCCTATTACTTGTTGGCTGTGAATCGAAAAATAACAATGCAAACATACAGCGTATACTTGACCGTGGTTATGTTAAAGTTGGCACTTTGTTTGGCCCTAATAGCTATTATATAAATGCTCAAGGCCCTGCGGGTTTTGAATATGAATTAGCCCAAAAATATGCTGATTATTTAGGGGTAAAATTGAAAATAGTCCCTAATTATAATTTGTCGGATCTTTTTCCTTTACTTGATAGTGGTGCGGTCGATTTTTTGGCAGCAGGTTTATCAGTGACTCCACAGCGTTTAAAAAAATATAACTTTTCGCCGAGTTATAATGAAATAAGCCAAAAACTAATTTTTAAACAAGGCAATATAAGACCAAGAAAATTAAGTGACTTAACGGGGAGTTTTTTAGTTTCAACAAAATCTAGCCATGCCGAAAATTTAGCACAACTCAAGTTAACTCATCCCAACCTAAATTGGCAAGAAACAGATGAGTTTGATAGTGAAGAATTGTTGGTAAAAGTATTAAACGGTGAAATAGATTATACCGTGGTTGACAGTAATACCTTAGCTATTAGCCGTCGTTATCATCCTGAAGTCAGCATTGGCTTTAGCTTGAGTAAGAAAGAACCGCTAGCTTGGATGATCAATAAACAAGGTGACGATTCTATTTTTGCGAGCTTGATCGAATTTTTTGGGCAAGTGCATCACGATGGCACTTTGCTTGCTCTTGACGATAAATATTATGGTCATATTGAAAAGTTTAATTATGTTGATACGCGTTTATTTATTAAAGCGATCAATAAAAAATTACCCAAATATCAATCAATTTTTGAAAAATATGGTCAAGAAATAGATTGGCGTTTACTGGCGGCTATTAGCTATCAAGAATCTCATTGGAACCCCCATGCACGATCGTTTACCGGTGTGCGCGGTATGATGATGTTAACTTTGCCAACAGCTAAACAAATGGGTATAAAAAGCCGCTTAGACGCAGAGCAAAGTGTGCGCGGAGGAGCTAAATACTTTAAACAAATGATCGATAAAATTCCGGATAGAATTCCTAAACCTGATCGCACTTGGTTTGCATTAGCATCCTATAATATTGGTTTTGGTCATTTAAATGATGCGCGAATTATTACCCAGCGCCAAGGTGGCGATCCGGATAGATGGTTTGATGTTAAAAAGCGTTTACCACTGCTGAAGCAGAAGAAATATTATAAAAAAACCAAGTATGGTTATGCTCGCGGCGATGAACCGATTCATTATGTAGAAAATATTCGGCGCTATTATCAAACTTTGTCAATGGTGGCAGATAAAAGTATTGAAAATCGTTTAAAAGAGCTAACGTTAGAACAAAACAAAGACGAAAAGTCAGCCGATGTTTTAGGGAGTAATTAACGTTAAAATGATCAGTGCCACATAAGGATAAGCAACCGTTGGTCTCATTGAACTTTTAATATATTCAAGTACCAAGTTGAATATATTAGGCCTTTTTTCTTGCCACTGACGATAAAAAGAAAAAGCTGTCGTTGATTGTTTATCATCAATGATTGCTTGTTCTAAAAGCAAAATTCTTTCGCTTGTACGCCCTTGATACGTTTTCCAAATACTGTCTTGTAACCATAAAATAAAGATGAAATTAATGATTAACAAGGCTGGTTGCTGCATTATTATGCCGATAAAAGTTAACGTAATAGTTGTTAATTTTATCAGTAGCGAATAATGTTCGTATTTTTCATTATCTCGATGTAAAGCAAGCCATTCAAGCTGTAATGGTTGATTTTGTGGTTCCGTTTTCATATAAATTTAATACCGTTTAGTTGATCAATCGTTAGTTTGTTCTTGCTCTAAAGCTAACTTCTTACGTTCAGCCTTTGAAATATACTTAGGCTTATTRCTKKTMTGCAGCTTGGCATTTGCCTTTTTTTGCTTTTTCTTTAGTGTTTCATTAATTTTCTTTTTTCGATTCATTATTTGTTCGTGTTTAAGTTAGTTATAGTGATCAATAAATAATATCATTTTTTGAATACTAATATGACAAAATAGGTCTTATTCAGACCCATATTAATAAAAAGAGGAARTTATGCGTAATTTATCAGCAGGGCAGTGGTTTATTGCTTTAAGTGTTTTAAGTTTGTCTATCGTGTTGATCTTAAGTTTATTTTGGGCTGACGCTTTATTGTTATTAATATTTATTTTACCGATAATTTGCTTAGGCTATTACGATATGAACTTTAGTGACCATACTTTATTAAGGCTGTATCCGGTTATGGGGCATTTTCGTTATATTTTTGAATCTATTCGTCCTGAAATTCAACAATATTTTGTCGAGTCTAATATTAATGGTCGCCCTATAAATCGAGAATTTAGAGATTTAGTGTATCAACGAGCTAAAGGCGTTCGTGATACGCGTCCGTTCGGTACACAATTTGATGTTTATCGTAATGGTTATGAGTGGGTTAATCATTCACTAGCGCCTAAAAAAGTGATTGAACATGATCCGCGGATAAAATTTGGTGGTAAAAATTGTAAAAAACCTTACTTAGCTTCACCCTTAAATATTTCCGCGATGAGTTATGGAGCATTAAGTAAAAATGCTATTATGGCGCTAAACAAAGGGGCTAAATTAGGGAGCTTTGCTCATAATACCGGTGAAGGTGGTTTAAGTCCTTATCATTTACAATATGGCGGTGATCTTATTTGGCAAATTGGTACTGGTTATTTTGGTTGTCGTGACAGCGAAGGTAATTTCAATGCAGAATTGTTTGCTCAAAAAGCGAAAGCTGAACAAGTTAAAATGATCGAAATTAAATTATCACAAGGTGCTAAACCCGGCCACGGTGGTATTTTACCAGCAATAAAGTTGACCCAAGAAATTGCAGATATTCGCCATGTGCCGATGGGCGAAGATGTTATTTCTCCAGCCGCACACAATGCTTTTTCAACTCCCATTGGTTTACTTGAATTTGTACAACAATTACGCGATCTTTCGGGTGGTAAACCGGTGGGGTTTAAATTATGTATTGGTCGTAAAGAAGATTTTTTAGCTATTTGTAAAGCGATGACAATCACCAATATAACACCAGATTTTATCACTATTGACGGTGGTGAGGGCGGTACAGGGGCTGCGCCTATTGAATTAACTAACTCAGTCGGTACGCCATTACGCGATGGTTTAGTGTTTGTACATAATGCCCTTATTGGTTGTGGTTTACGTAATGGCATTAAGTTAATTGCTTCAGGTAAAACTTTTTCAGCGTTTCATATTTTTAGATTACTTGCTTTAGGTGCTGATACAGTTAATGCTGCAAGAGCAATGATGTTAGCACTAGGTTGTATCCAGTCTCGTCATTGTAATACCGATAAATGTCCAACGGGTATAGCTACGCAAGATGCGCGACGTTATAACGCGCTTGATGTTGATAAAAAAGGGCAGCGGGTATTCCAATTTCATCAAGCGATGATCGAAAATTTGATGGAGTTTTTAGCTGCTGCTGGTTTGCAACATTTGAACCAAATAGAACCACGGCATATGAATCAACGTACTCACAATAGTCAAATCCATAATTTTGCTGAACTGTACGAGTCTTTAACTGAAAACTGTTTGCATGATGAAAATACTGTGCCTAAAAATTGGCGCGATAGTTGGGCGCAAGCTAATGCAACAAGTTGGGAATAGTTGCGCTGTATTAAATTATATGGGTGCCAATAGATTTATGTTAAAATGGCTTTTTTAAATTTGTAGTAATTAGCTATTAAATAGTGAGTAAATAGGAACACCATGAAAATCATAATGTTTATAATTCGTTGGCCAATAGGTCAGTTAATTTTGTTGTTAAGCTTTATTTTTTCGCCTAAAGCGGTTAAACGCGGCGTTGACGAACAACAAGAATTAGATAAAAGCACTGAAAATTTAGCGCTTTATCAACTTCCTGCCTGCCCATTTTGCGTTAAAGTACGACGTTCAATTAAACGTAATGCGTTAAAAATTGAATTACGTAATATTAGTTGTAATGATGGTTTTCGCCAAGAGTTAATTAGCGAAGGCGGTAAACGCACAGTGCCATGTTTGCGTATTGAAAAAGATGAAAAAGTACAATGGTTGTACGAGTCTGGAGATATCGTAAATTATTTGCAAAAAATTGCCTAAGCTTTTTATTTAGAGCTTTTATTTAGGGACTTTCTCTTGTTTTTTCATGTTTGTTAACAATAGATAAAGTTAACAAAAGTATCACAAACGAAATATTAGCGTACATTCTCAACTCTAGTTCTTTATACTTAATAAATAGTAAATAACACACTAGTGTTGAGAATTTTTTATGTTAATAAAATCACCAAAATCTTACCAGTTAAAAGACCATGATGTAACCGACGAAACGGTTTATCAAGGCAGACGTACTTTACTTAAATCATTAGGTTTTATTGGTGCCAGTGGTTTGTTGGCACATTCGACGAACGCCCAAGCAGGGCTATTTGATTTATTCAAAAAAGATCCTGTTAAACCTTTTAAAGTAACTCATCTTCATTATAAAAAAGCGTCAGAAACTCCACAAATACTTACTCCAGAAGCTAAAGTGACCAGCCATAATAATTTTTATGAGTTTGGTGCACAAAAAAGTCAGCCAGCGCAGTTAGCGCAACAATTTAAAGTTGACCCTTGGCAGTTAACTATCTCAGGACATTGTAACAACCCTTATCAACTTGACTATGATGATTTGTTTACCAGCTTTGATTTAGAAGAACGTATTTATCGCCTGCGTTGCGTCGAAACTTGGTCGATGGTTATTCCATGGTTAGGGTTTCCTCTGGCTAAATTATTACAAAAAGCGCAACCCAATTCGCGCGCCAACTATGTGGTTTTTGAAACCCTGTATGATCCTCAGCAAATGCCAGGGCAAAAAAATCGTCGTTTAGGCGGCGGTATTAGTTATCCCTATGTTGAAGGGTTACGCATCGATGAAGCCATGAACCCGTTAACCTTAATGAGTGTGGGTTTGTATGGTAAAACACTGCCACCACAAAATGGCGCTCCTATTCGTTTAGTGGTGCCATGGAAATACGGTTTTAAAAGCATTAAATCGATTGTGGCGATCAAATTTGTTGAGCATCAGCCAGCTAATACGTGGAATATACTTATTCCGCGCGAGTATGGTTTTTACGCCAATGTTAATCCTCAAGTTGATCATCCGCGCTGGAGCCAAGCGAGCGAACGTCGTTTAACCACTGGCGGTTTACTTGCGCGTAATCGCATCAAAACGTTAATGTTTAATGGTTATTCTGAGGAAGTAGCAGGATTATATAAAGGCATGAATTTGCACAAATATTATTAAATGTTATTTTTTTAAAATGAAGACTAAAACTAAAATATGGCTACTTAAAGTAGCTATTCATTTATCCGCATTAATACCCATTGTTAATTTATATCACAATGCTTTTACGGATCAATTAGGTGCTGATCCTGTTGAGGCGGTTATCCATTACACTGGTATTGGCGCGTTTAATTTATTGCTTATAACCTTATGTATTTCGCCATTAGCAAAGTTAGTTAAACAAAGCTTTTTGATGAATATTAGGCGCTTACTTGGGCTTTATGCGTTTACGTATGCGTTGTTACATTTATTTAATTTTATTGTCTTTGATTTGCAATTAGATTTTAGTTTATTACTTAGTGAAATTATTAAACGACCTTACATAACTATTGGTATGATCGCTTTTTTATTGCTATTTATGTTAGCTATAACCTCGATAAATTCATTAAAACGTAAGTTAGGTAAGCGCTGGCAAAAGCTGCATAATTTTAGCTATGTTATTTTATTACTTGTTGGTGTGCATTTTTATTGGTCAGTTAAATCTGAAGTAAGTGAACCATTAATTTATTTTGCCATAAGTGTGTTTTTATTAGCAGTACGCCGCCAAAAAATTCAGCGCTGGTTGACTTCTAAGCGTTAATTTAAAATTTCTGACTTTTTGATGCTGTGAACATCCGCAGAGTGAAGCTGCACTTGATTTCGACCATTGCCTTTTGCAATGTATAGGGCATTATCTGCAAAAGCAACTAGTTGTTGCCAGTCTTGAATATCCCCTTGAATAGTGGCAACACCAAAGCTAGAAGTAACTGAAAGTTGATGTTGTGTGGCAATATCAAAAACGGGTTGTGCAATCGTTACCCTTAATTTTTCAGCGATGGTTATCGCGGTATAAGGGTCAGTGTCTGGTAATAACAGAATAAATTCTTCACCGCCATAACGTGATAATACATCATATTCACGCAAACTATTTTTTAAACGTAAACTGAATTCTCGTAATACTTCATCGCCCACTTGATGACCATAAGTGTCATTAACGCGTTTAAAAAAATCGATATCCATTAAAATGATAGAAAGCGGTGTGCTTTCTCGTTGCGAACGCAATATTTCTTTGTTAGCAAAATCTTCCATGGCGCGGCGATTATAAAGCTTTGTTAGTGGATCTATCGTTGCCTGAATAGCTAATTTATTCGCTAATTTCTGACTGGCACTCCACGACAACGTAAAGCAGCTGGTGATCACTACAAGTTGTTGGGCTATTAACGAAAATGCATGAATATTGCTTGCATTCATGAAATTATCTAAGCTTGGTTGAAATAAAGTAAGGTATACACGAATACTAAAAACCATACTACAAAACAAAAAAGTGTAGCCAAGAAAACGTATTAGAATTCTGGTTAATGTTTCTTTATGAATAAATATTTTATATGAAATATATAAACACTGCCAAGCGATAATTGCGCTTACTATTACGATACGAATATTAGTGTTGGGGTAAATATAGGTAAAGTAACTAAAGCTTGTTATTAGTGAGGCGATAAGTATGGTAGTGATCGCTTTGCATTGATTAGTTGGGTATTGTAAAAATTTTAAAATACCCATAATAAGTATACTAAAGCCAGCAACAACCAAAGCATTGGCGACAATAATAGAGAAAAAATCACTGATATAGTTTCTTAAACCCAGCAGTACAAAACCTAACGCGAATAAAAAATAGCCACGGCCAAGTTGACGAAAACTACTGAAAGAATTATGTACACGTGCAAAAAAGAATGCTCCTAAGCCGAGCAATGTGCTTAAGAGTAAATTTGTTAAGGCAAGCGTCCTGATGTCAAATACTTCCATGTTTACTTCAAATACCTCAAGATAATAAAAATTAGATTAGTTAACCTTAGTACAAAAAATAGACAATTGCACTTTTTGATTATAAAAATTTATTTGACAAAATGGCTTGTTTTCGATACAGCAGTAAATAACACTTTGTGGTAAAAGTGTAACTAGGTGTTTTAATTTAAAATAAAGTGCCTTTGCGCTTGGTTTAGGATCGTCATCCCCGCAGTGTTTTTGAGCGGGGATTTTTGTAAAAAATACCAGACTTTCGTATTAAAAGCTCTCGATGATGATTATAATGAATACCTGAGTTACTTACATAGACATGTAATTGCAGGGGGAGGGAGAGGAAAACCCATTACATCGTGATATAGAGAAACTCAGAAACATAATGGGATTTTTTAGTATTGTCTTTTATATGATTAAATGTGTTTTACAAACCAGCGGCACTACGTAAATCATCCGCTTTATCAGTTTTTTCCCAACTAAAGGTGGTAAAAGTTTCACCATTAACAGTTGTTTCAACAGGTGTGCGACCAAAGTGACCGTATGCGGCTGTTTGCTGATACATGGGGTGTAATAAATTAAGCATTTTGGTAATGGCATAAGGGCGTAAATCAAAATGATCGCGTATTAAATTCTCTAATTTATCTTGTGATACTTTACCAGTACCAAAAGTTTCAACATTAATTGAGGTGGGTTGAGCTACACCTATAGCGTAAGAAATTTGAATTTCGCAGCGCTCAGCAAGACCCGCAGCAACAATATTTTTAGCGACATATCGACCAGCATAAGCTGCACTGCGGTCAACTTTTGAAGGATCTTTACCAGAAAAAGCACCGCCGCCATGACGCGCCATACCGCCATAAGTATCAACAATAATTTTACGGCCAGTTAAACCACAATCTCCTACTGGGCCACCAATCACAAAATTTCCGGTTGGGTTAATATGAAATTTAGTCGCTTTGGTTAATAATTTTTCAGGTAAGGTGTGCTTAATAATAAGCTCCATTACTGCTTCTTTTAGATCTGATTGTTTTACATCAGGGTTGTGCTGTGTCGATAACACCACAGTATCAATAGCGACAGGTTTATTATCTTCATAAACAAAAGTTACTTGTGATTTTGCATCAGGGCGTAACCACGGTAATAAACCTGATTTGCGTGCTTGTGCTTGACGCTCAACGATGCGATGTGAATAAGTTAGTGGCGCAGGCATTAGCACGTCGGTTTCGTTACTGGCATAACCAAACATTAAGCCTTGATCGCCTGCACCTTGATCTTCTGGTTTTGAGCGATCAACACCTTGGGCAATATCAAGTGATTGTTTACCTATTAAGTTGATAATGCCGCATGTTGCGCCATCAAAACCGACTTCTGAAGAAGTGTAGCCAATATCGTTGATCACTTTACGGGTTAGGTCTTCTAAATCAACCCAAGCCGACGTTGAAATTTCGCCAGAGATTATTGCTACACCTGTTTTAACCATAGTTTCGCAGGCAACACGGGCATATTTGTCTTTGGCAATAATCGCATCAAGTACCGCATCAGAGATTTGATCGGCAATTTTATCTGGATGACCTTCTGAAACTGACTCAGAAGTAAAAAGATGTTTGGACATAAATCCTCGGTATTAATTGAAACATTAGGGTATTTATATAAACACTCACTAAAAGTGAATTTTTAAAAACAACCCAAAGTTATAAAAATATTTAATTGTGTTAATTCTAACGGCAAAATTAAAAATAGGAAAGTTTTTTTACGTCTAGATGGCTAAATGAATTTAAAAATTATATCCAACCTTGATTTTATAAAGTTTTTTATTTACTTAATATCTACTGTGATTTATTCTAAATAAAGTTAATTTAATCAAACTAAAAAACATAATTCATAAAGGCTATGTTGTACTTAACTGTTGTTCAACTAATAATTATCGCGTAAAACCTGCGTAGGTTGGGCTTCAGCCCATCAATATTGACGGCATGAATGCTGTACAAAACATTGTATTTGTGACGATTTATTTGACTAGCAACAATTTACGGGAACATAGCTTTCATAAAAAGGGTCACCCGTGTCTAGCGATGTTTCATTTAACCGTTTAAAACAATTTCCGCGTTTAATGTGGATCTTGTTATTTGGTTCGTTTATTACCCGTGGTAGTTATTACATGGTATGGCCATTTTTAGCGGTTATTTTATATGAACGCTTTGCGTTAAGTGCCACAGAGGTTGGATTAATTCTTTCAACTGCTGCCGTAGTGTCTGTTTTCGTTAGCTTTATCGGTAGTAGCTTGTCGGATCGCTTTGGTCGTCATCAACTAATGTACGTTAGTGGTGCGCTCTATATCATTTCATTTTCATTATTAGCAGAGGTTAATTCTATACAAGGCTATACCGTAGTTATTACACTCTGTTCAATTGCTACATCGTTATGGCGACCATTAACTTCGGCCCTTATTGGCGATATTATTGACGATGACAAAACCCGCGAATTGGCCATGCAGTCACTATATTTTGCGGTAAATGTTGGTTGTGCGATTGGGCCTTTACTTGGTGTTTGGTTTGGATTAACAGGCGAACAATCTAGTTTTTATATTACCGCGATGGCTTTTGCTTTTTTATTGGTTTTACTTGCTTGGGGCTTTAATCATCAAAAGAAAATAAGTGCTGCTAAAAATGAAAAAGAGTTGAATTCAGCTGCAAAAAAAAGCACACATAATTTTCAACAAACTATGCGTGTGTTGTTAAAAGACAAACTTTTACAGTGTTTGATCCTTGCCAATATTTTGTGTATGTTTATTTATGCGCAAATGGACAGTTCGCTTATTCAGTATTTAACACGAGCTAAAGTCCCTAATTTGTTAGCATTGATCTCATCAATAATTTTTACCAATGCCGTGGTGATCATTTCGAGTCAGTTTGTGTTATTAAAATTAATGGCACGTTTGTCTATTGTTCATCGTATTCAAATCGGCTTGTTATTGTTATTGTTAATGGTATCGCAAGTGTGGTTAGCTAATAATTCGTTAACTTTTTTTTGGGGTTGGATTGGTGCCATTGTGGTGATGAGTTTAGCCGAAGCTATTTTATTTCCAACAATGAATGTTCATATTGATCGTCTTGCGCCAAAACACTTGCGCGGCGCTTATTTTGGGGCGGCATCGTTTTATGATTTTGGTTTTGCCATTGCGCCTTTGGGTGGTGGTATTATTTTAGATCACTTTGGTGGTTTTTGGCTGTTTATTAGTGGTGCGGCATTAACACTTTTTGTTATGTTTATGTATGCATTTTTGGAGAAATTACCACGGCCTAATTTTGAAAATTTAAAAACCAAAGCATCGCTAGATTAACTCGTTGGATAAGAGAATATTGACGATACAATGAAAGAATACAATTGCAGAAATAATAAAGGAAACTTCCAAGGTGCCGTAGTCAACGTCAGCCCTTGAACACCGTGTGCTCAAGGCGGAAGTAGCTCATTCACCGCAGGTTTCCCGATACGAGTCGGGCTTACGCAATAGCAAAGGATGTACATCCTGAAATAAAACTTATCGGCTCAGGGACATAGTTAACACACTAACACCCCAGAAGGTTCAAAGCTGATTATAGCTAACTTTAGCGATAGGTTTAAACTTAAATATGTAGTTTTTCCTAATCGCTTGACTGTTCAGTTGTTTTTTAAACAATAATTGTACATTTTGTATCTAAAGACACTAGTTACGAAGAACATATCGATTGAAATTGGCTTTTTCTGGTATCAACTTTTTGCCAATGGTAGGATAGTAAGCATATATGATTACTTTTATTTCACCTTTATGACAAACAACAATTCAACCACTACCGTCTTTGATTTTTCCACTTTACAAGCTCTTATTTCTTCTGAAGGCGTGCAACTACATGCCAGTGAAGTACATGGTGTACTCACCGGTTTAATTTGTGGTGGTTTCACTTTTGAAGGCTCTTATGGCAACACTGATGATAAACCTGCTGATCATAAAAGTGCGACTGATAACAGTAGTTATTTGGCCTTGATCACTGACTTACTTAATAATGGTGACAGCTTACCAAATTCACTTAACGAAGCATTTCAACGTTTATATAATGAGTTGTGGCAAGCTATTTTAAATGATGACTTTTCGTTTACCCCGTTAATTGCTGATGACGATGATACTTTAGCTGAACGCAGTCAGGGGTTATGCAATTGGGTACAAGGTTTTACTTTAGGTTTTGGTTTACAACAAAAAAACACTAATGAACTTTCAGCCGATGTACAAGACGTACTGAGTGATTTTGTTGAAATTGCTAATTTATCTGATGATATTGACGAAGATGAAGACAGTGAACAAGCATTTTTTGAAATTAGTGAATATGTACGTATATCAGCATTATTGTGTTTTGCTGAGCATGGTGTTTCACCCGAGCAAACAACCGCTAAAACTATCTTGCATTAACATCGCTATTTTTAGAGCAATCGTTTCTTACTCCTTAATAAAGTAATTACAAAAAGAAATTAAGAAAAATAATCATGAACCATATCAATAATTCTCAACAGCTTGCGCAAACCTTATTACCTTTGAGTGAGTTTATTACTCGCCGTGACAACTTCTTTGCGCAAATGCCTGAAAATAGTATCGCAATATTCAAAGCTGCTAGTGAAGTTACTCGTAGTAATGATACTGAATATGCCTTTTGTCAAAATAAAAATTTTTATTATTTAACTGGTTTTAATGAGCCTGATGCATTGTTGGTGATGATTAAGGGGGAGTATAACCAAGCTTTTATTTTTTGCCGTGACAAAGACCCGCTTACTGAAATTTGGCAAGGCCGTCGAATTGGTACATCAAAAGCAAAAACTAATTATGGCTTTGATGACAGTTTTATCATAGAAGAAATTGGCGGTTCATTACCTGAGTTGATCAAAAATAAAGAGCATTTGTTATATTGCCAAGGTGAGAATCAAGCCTTTGATATGCAGGTAATGGCTTGGCTTACACAAGTAAAAAAATCGGTTAAACAAGGAGCGAAAGCGCCAACTAATTCAATTGATTGTGCCGCTATTGTTCATGAACTTCGCTTGATAAAAAGTGACAGTGAAATTGCTATTATGCGCCAAGGTAATAAAATCAGTTGTGGCGCCCATCAACGCGCTATGCAAAAAACATCAGCAGGCAAGTTCGAATATCAAATAGAAGCAGAGTTATTACATGAATTTACACGCCATGGTGCACGCCATGCAGCTTATGCCAGTATTGTTGCGGGTGGTGATAATGCTAATATTCTCCATTACACCGACAATAACGATACCTTAAAGAATAATGATTTATTGTTAATTGATGCCGGCGCAGAACTGGCTGGTTATGCTGCCGATATTACCCGTACCTTTCCCGTTAATGGTAAATTTTCAGTAGAACAAAAAGCGCTTTATGAACTGGTACTAAAATCCCAAAATGCCGCGATTAACGAGGTCAAAATAGGCAATACATTTGCCGTGTTAAATGTTTTAGTGAATGAAATATTAACGCAAGGCTTGATTGAGTTAGGTATTTTAACCGGCGATTTAACCACATTAATAAAAGAAAAAGCCTGTAAAAAATACTTTATTCACGGTTTAGGGCATTGGTTAGGTTTAGATGTACATGATGTTGGCGACTATCAAGTAAATACCGAGAAACAACAATGTCGAAAATTTGAAGTTGGCATGGTAATGACTATAGAGCCCGGCCTTTATATTCCGCTTGATGATGACAGTGTTGATAAAAAATGGCGAGGTATTGGTATTCGTATTGAAGATAATATTTTAGTTACTGAGCCTGCTATTACTCATAGTGGTTATGAAAATTTAACCGCAGCAGCAGTTAAATCAGTGGCAGATATTGAAAAACAGTGCATTAAATAATAATGGCTAATATAATTATTTAATTGTCGGAATAAATGCCGACCTACAATTGGGTTGTAATATGTATTCTCAACATTTTGACATCGTAATTTCAGGCGGCGGTTTGTCCGGCTGTTTAATGGTATTAAGCTTAGCGTCTTTAAAACACCGAAATGGCACTCCTTTAACTATTGCGATTATTGAAAGTACCGCAATAAAGCAATCAATAAAACAAACCTTTGATGATCGTGTCTTGGCTTTAGCACATGGTAGTGCCAGTTATTTACAACAATTAGGCGCATGGTCAACCATAAAAAAACAAGCTTGTGCAATAAAAGACATTCATATTTCTGATCGCGGTCATTATGGTAAAGCCCGTTTATCTGCTCAAGACTATAATGTTAATGCGCTAGGTTACGTGGTTGCCATGTCAGTTATTGGTGAAGCCTTAGTAAATAGTATTGAGAATAGCAACAACATTACTTGGTTTACCCCAGATGCGATCAGCAAGATTGAATTTAAAGCGCAGCAAGTGGATATTACGCTTAATTCACAGCAGCAATTAACGGCTAAGTTATTGTTAGGTTGTGACGGCGGCAACTCTATTTGTCGACAACTTGCCAATATTGCCGTTAGTCAGAACGATTATCAACAATCAGCACTTATCGCTAATGTTGCTTGCGAGCATGATCATCAGGGTAAAGCGTTTGAACGCTTTACCGAATATGGACCTATCGCCATGCTGCCGATGACTAATTTTATTGCACCTAATATAGATAGTAATAGCCAAGGGCGCTGTTCGTTAGTATGGACATTACCGCCAACGCAGGCACAAAAAATGGCAGAGCTCAGTGACGATAAATTTGCCCAGCAGCTTGAACAAAACTTTGGTACTTGGCTCGGTAAAATTACCTATGTGGGTAAGCGTAATGTTTATCCATTAGCACTTATTCAGGCGAAACAACAAACTTATCACCGTATGGCACTTATTGGTAATGCTTCGCACACTATTCATCCTATTGCTGGACAAGGCTTTAATTTAGGACTGCGTGACGTAAAACAAATGGCTGAGTTGATAGAACAGGCGTTAGTTAATGATGAAAGTAATAATTCAGATATCGGCTCGCTAGCCTTATTGAACCAATACAGTGATTTGCGCACTAAAGATTTAAAACAAGTGATCAGCCTTACTGATTCATTAGTTACCTTATTTTCAAATCAACTGCCGCCATTAGTAGTTGGACGAAATATTGGTTTAAAAGTACTTAATTATGTTAATCCACTTAAAAATGCACTAGTGAGAAAAACAATGGGCTATTGATTAACGTCATCCGGACAAGAATCAAGATCTCTTAAATAAGAAAATATAAAAGAAAACAAAATGCAAAAATTTGATATTTTAATTGTTGGTGGTGGCATGGTGGGTTTAACGCTAGCACTAGCGCTGCGTCAGCAAAGCCTTAATGAACAGCTCACCATTGCTATTGTTGATCGCCAAGAACCTAGTGCTCTGTCAACAGACGCTGAATTACGCGTAAGCGCGATTAATTTAGCAAGCCAGCAAATTTTTGCTAATTTGGGCGTGTGGAAAGCGATTGAAAATCAACGTTTACAAGCTTATCAACACATGCATATTTGGGATAAATACGGTTACGGGCAGTTAAACTTTGATAATACTGATGTTGATCAAAAAGATCTTGGCTGGATCATCGAAAATAAAGTTATTCGTACCGCGTTGTGGCAAAAAGCGCAAGTGGATGACGGTATTCATCTTTTTACCGAGCAAGCATTAACCAATATAACCGCTGGCGATAATGAAGTATTTGCCAGCTTTGCCAATGATTCACCTATATTAGCTAGTTTGGTGATTGGTGCTGATGGCGCTCATTCTTGGGTGCGCGAGAAAATGGCTATGCCCATTGCGTTTCAAGATTATGATCATCATGCCTTAGTTGCCACAGTTGAATGCCAACAAGGACATAATAATACTGCATGGCAAGTGTTTTTACCTGAAGGCCCTTTAGCTTTTTTACCGCTGTTTAAACAAAACACTTGCTCTATTGTATGGTCAACTACCCCAGATGAAGCGCAACGCTTACAAGCATTATCAAATGAAGAGTTTAGCCAAGAACTTACCGCAGCCAGTGATGGCAAATTAGGTAAAGTTACCCTTAAAAGTGAACGCGTGAGCTTTCCTTTAACCATGCGTTTAGCCCATGACTTTGTAAAAGACAAAGTCATCTTAGTCGGTGATGCTGCGCATACTATTCATCCGCTTGCTGGACAAGGGGTTAATTTAGGCTTGCTTGATGCTGCATCATTGGCACAAACTATACTAAAACAACACACCCAACAAAAAAGTTTAAGCTGTAGTATTGCTTTAGGCGAATATTCGCGCTGGCGAAAAAGTGAAGCAACAGAAATGATCGCGGCAATGGCGGCGATTAAAAATATTTTTAGCGAACAACCTCTTAAGTTACCCTCTGCACCAGTTAAACTATTACGAGGAATAGGTTTGTCTCTTTTAGATAACTTTGCACCCATTAAAAAACAAATGGTCAAACAAGCATTAGGCTTTAAATCGCATTTGCCTGAATTGGCAAAAAAGCAAGATCCATTGAAAAATTAATGTTAGTAACTTGGTATAAACGCCAAGAAAAAAATAAACTTCATAAAAAAGAGCTTAATTGCTCTTTTTATGTTCAGGACGAACGGTATGTCGCGGAGCCATGGATGGCAAGGAGCGACGATGTTCAGGACGAACGGTATGTCGCGGAGCCATGGATGGCAAGGAGCGACGATGTTTAATTTTAAAAGTCATCACAAAGTGAAATTAAATTCGGTTTAAATATAAAATACAGATTTAAATTTGAATTGTAGTGGTTTTATGTTGAATGTTCATAATTCCAGCGCTATAATCTGCACAAAATTTAGTTAGTGTTTGTTAGCAAGGCTGTTAGTCGGGCTAAATATCACAATTAACATACAACTTTGTAGGTGAAATATAATGGTCAATAAAACCGTATTACATGCTAAGCATTTAGACGCTGGCGCCAAAATGGTTGATTTTCATGGCTGGGAAATGCCAATTAATTATGGTTCTCAAATTGAAGAACATCATGCAGTTCGTACTGACGCTGGTATGTTTGATGTTTCACATATGACCATTGTCGATATACAAGGAAACGATGCGAAAGCTTATCTACGTCGTTTAGTGATTAATGATGTGGCTAAATTAACCGTTGCGGGTAAAGCACTTTACACCGGTATGTTAAACGAAGCCGGCGGTGTAATTGATGACTTAATTATTTATTTCTTCACCGACACTGATTATCGTTTAGTGGTCAATTCAGCTACCCGTGAAAAAGACTTAGCGTGGATGAATAAACAAGCACAAGGTTTTGATATTACCATTACCGAACGTCCTGAATTTGGCATGATCGCCGTACAAGGCCCAAATGCTAAAGCGAAAGTCGCCACCTTATTAACGGCTGAGCAACAAGCCGCTGTTGAAGGCATGAAGCCGTTTTTTGGTGTGCAAGTGGGCGATTTATTTATTGCCACTACGGGTTACACCGGTGAAGACGGTTATGAAATTATTCTACCTGAAACCGTAACCGCTGATTTTTGGCAAAAATTATTAGACGCTGGCGTTGCTCCAGCTGGTTTAGGTGCGCGTGACACTTTACGTTTAGAAGCTGGTATGAATTTATACGGTTTAGATATGGACGAAACTATTTCACCTATCGCCGCGAACATGGCTTGGACAATTGCATGGGAACCAAGCGACCGTGACTTTATTGGTCGTGATGTACTAGCAGCGCAAAAAGCCTCGGGTGATCAACCTAAATTAGTGGGTTTAGTACTAGAAGAAAAAGGCGTTATACGTTCACATCAAAAAGTTATTACTGAATTTGGTGACGGAGAGGTTACCTCAGGTACATTTTCACCAACATTAGGACACAGTGTTGCCTTGGCGCGTGTACCACGTAGCGTTAAAGTGGGTGATATTGTTGAAGTTGAAATGCGTAAAAAATTAGTTAAAGTAACCGTCACGAAACCTAGTTTTGTTCGTAATGGTAAAAAAGTTTTCTAAATTATTTAAGAGAATAATTTTTAAAGATTAAAATTTTGTCAGAGAATTGGATAAATAGTTGATTAACGAAAAAGATGCTCTATATTGAAAAGTGGCATCTTTTTAACCCGTAGAATTATTTAAAAATAGGAAAAATAAAAATGAGCAACATTCCTTCAGAATTAAAATATGCAACATCACACGAATGGGTACGTAGCGAAGGTAACGGTATTGTTACTATAGGTATTACTGAGCACGCTCAAGACTTATTAGGCGATATGGTTTTTGTTGAATTGCCTGATGTTGATGATGAAATAAGTACAGGTGATGATGTTGCGGTAGCTGAATCAGTAAAAGCAGCTTCAGATATATATGCCCCAGTTTCGGGCAAAGTAATTGCAGTAAATGAAGACTTAGAAGACTCTCCTGAGTTAGTAAACTCTGACGCTTTTGGTGATGGTTGGATGTTTAAAGTTAAATTAGAAGACGAGAGTGAACTTGAAGCGTTATTAGATGCTGAGGGTTATAAAAACTCAATCGACGAAGACTAACTTTAGCGTCGTCAATCAGGTTTATACTACATTGTTTTCGTTATTCGCCCCATCACATAGCGCACTAAGATCAAGGGCTCATAACTTGACGGCTTTGTCTAAACGCCGATTGTCTTAGCTAAAGAATATTGAAGCCTCTTTTCTTTTATAATAATAAGAAGATGAGGCTTTATTTTTTACCAAATATTTAAGAGATGCTGTTTTATGACTACTCAACAATCTGCTGTAATTATAGCCAAAACGTTAGCTGAATTAGAGCAAAGAGAAGATTTTACTCGCCGCCATATTGGTCCTAATGCACAAGAAATTCAAGCCATGCTTAACGACATTGGTGCTGAGTCGGTTGATGCGCTAATTGATGAAATTGTACCCCAAGATATTCGTTTAACTGATTTACCTAACATTGGGATAAGTAAAACAGAAGCACAAGCACTGAGTGATTTAAAAGCACTGGCGAGCTTAAATAAAGTAAACACCTCTTACATTGGTTTAGGTTATTACGGTACGTTAACGCCCAATGTAATTACCCGTAACGTGTTAGAAAATCCCGGTTGGTACACAGCGTACACGCCTTATCAGCCTGAAATTGCCCAAGGTCGTTTAGAGTCATTATTAAATTTTCAACAAATGTGTTTAGACTTAACCGGTTTAGATTTAGCTAGTGCCTCATTGCTTGATGAAGCAACCGCTGCCGCAGAAGCAATGGCATTAGCAAAACGTGTGTCGAAAAACAAAAAATCTAATTTATTTTTTGTCTCAGCAGATGTTTACCCACAAACCATCGACGTGGTTAAAACCCGTGCCGAACAATTTGGTTTTGACCTTATTATTGCCTCTGCAAATGAAGCGGCTGATCACGATGTATTTGGTGCGTTATTACAATACCCAAGTGCCACAGGTGAAATCACTGATATTAGCGATTTAATTGCCAAATTACATGAACATAAAGCCATTGTTGCGGTTGCCGCCGACATTATGAGCTTAGTGTTATTAAAAGCGCCGGGCGAATTAGGTGCTGATGCGGTTATTGGTTCAACGCAACGTTTTGGTGTACCTATGGGCTACGGTGGTCCTCATGCTGCATTTTTTACCACTAGCGATAAATATAAACGTTCTTTACCGGGTCGTATTATTGGTGTGTCTAAAGATGCGCGTGGCAATGCCGCATTACGTATGGCAATGCAAACGCGCGAGCAACATATTCGCCGCGAAAAAGCCAACTCAAACATTTGTACCGCGCAGGTTTTATTGGCCAATATGGCAGCATTTTATGCGGTTTATCATGGTCCTCAAGGACTTAAAACTATCGCTAATCGCATTCATCGTTTTGCCGATATTTTATGTTTAGGCACGTCAATGAATGGTTTAACCGCTATTCATACTAATTACTTTGATACTTTAACTTTTAATGCTATTTCTCAAGAAGATTTTAACAAAGAGGCCATTGTTGCTCGTGCATTAGCAGCTAATGTTAACTTACGCACCGATGTTGACGGACAAATTAGTGTTTCGCTTGATGAAACCACAACCCGTGAAGATATTGCAACATTGTTTACTATTTTATTAGGCGCAGATCATGGTTTAGATATCAACGAGCTAGATCAAAAAATTATTGCTTGCGGCCATTCTTCTATTCCTGCTGCATTAGTACGTGAGTCTGAATTTTTAACCCATCCAGTATTTAATTCGTATCATAGCGAAACTGAAATGCTGCGTTATATTAAACGTTTAGAGGACAAAGATTTAGCTTTGAATCATTCCATGATCTCATTAGGCTCTTGTACCATGAAACTTAATGCCACCGCACAAATGATCCCAGTGAGCTGGCCTGAATTTGCCAATATGCATCCGTTTGCACCGCAAGATCAAGCCCTTGGTTATAAAAAAATGATTGATGAACTAGCCGTCTGGTTAGTTGAATTAACCGGTTACGACAAAGTATCAATGCAGCCAAATTCAGGTGCTCAAGGTGAATATGC
>NVTW01000026.1 GCA_002401725.1 Gammaproteobacteria bacterium | reverse complement strand
GTCATGCCAATGGCATTGCTCGGTAGCTACGTTCGGAACTGATAACCGCTGAAAGCATCTAAGCGGGAAACAGGCTTTAAGATGAGTTCTCACTGGAGCTTTAAGCTCCCTAAAGGGTCGTTGGAGACTACAACGTTGATAGGTCAGGTGTGTAAGGGCTGCGAAGTCTTGAGCTAACTGATACTAATTGCCCGTGAGGCTTAACCATACAACACCCAAGTTTTTTTGAAATAAGTAAAGAAACTAAGTTGTGTGACATTAACACGTACTCGTGTTACTTGGATGAATAAGAGAAAATAAGACTAGGGTCAAAGTCAACGATGTTGACCAATTTATATCAAAGGGAAAGAGTATGACTCTGACCCTGACAGCTTTCCAACGTTAATTTTGTTAATCCATTACGTAGAGAAATGGTTCATTAACGCAGCAGCAATTGAGCGAGAAACGGAGTTGAGTTTACTCAATGAGTATCGCAGGGATTGCAGCAATAAAGTTAATGTGACATTTAACAAGTAAAAGTTTTTGTCTAGCGACAATAGCATTGTAGTACCACCTGAATCCATGCCGAACTCAGAAGTGAAATGCAATAGCGCCGATGGTAGTGTGGGAGTTCCCATGTGAGAGTAGGACATCGCTAGACTTCTAATTTGTTTAGAAGTGAAACGCAGCGCCGATGGTAGTGTGACTCTTCTTTTTTTATGAAGAGAGCGAGAAGCCCATGTGAGAGCGTAGCGGGACATCGCCAAGCGCCTATTAAGAAAAGCCGTTATCGAAAGATAACGGCTTTTTGTTGTGCAAAAATAAATACTATTAAGCAATGTAACTTCCTTATTAACTTGCTAAAATCACTTTAATATTTGATTGATTTAGAAAATTTAATGGCTATTAATTGGTATCCTGGGCATATGCACAAAGCTCAAAAAGAAATAAAAGAAATACTGCCACAAATTGATGTGGTGATCGAAGTCTGTGATGCGCGTTTGCCTTTTAGTAGCGAAAACCCAATGATCACCGCTATTAGAGGTGACAAACCTTTAATAAAAATTTTGAATAAAAGTGATTTGGCTGATCCGGAGATCACTGAACAATGGCTTGCTTATTTAAAGTCTCAACAAAATGTTAATGCTATTGCACTTACCACAGATACCCCAGCAATTGCCAAAACTATTCCTACATTAATTCGAAAAATGCTCCCCCATAAAGATCAACAAGGTAAGCAAATTAATGCGATGATCATGGGTATTCCTAATGTGGGAAAATCGACACTAATAAATACCTTAGTTGGTAAATCTAAAGCAAAAGTAGGTAATGAACCAGCCGTAACAAAAGGTCAGCAACGTATTCGTTTAGAAGATGACTTATACCTTTACGACACCCCCGGTATGTTGTGGCCTAAAATAGTAAATGAGAACAGTGGGTATCGTTTAGCAATTACCAGCGCCGTTAAAGACACTGCTTTTGAACATGACGATATCGCTTTTTTTGCTGCGCAATATCTTATTGAAATATATCCGCAAAGGCTTAAAGAGCGCTATAAACTCGATCCTTTACCAGCAACTGAAGTAGAAGTAATTGAAGCTATTGGGCGTTTACGCGGTTGTGTTCGCAGTGGTGGTGTGGTTGATTTTTATAAAGCTTCTACTATTTTGATCAATGAAATTCGCGATAAAACCTTAGGGCCAATTAGCTTTGAAACACCAACTATGATCGCGGGTGAAACTAAATATTTTGAACAATTACAGGCAGATAAAATTGCTGAACGTGAAGCTATAAAATTAAAACGTGGTCGCGGCCGAAAAAATAAAAGGTAGGAGTTTTTAAATGTCAGAATTATTTACTTTACACGCACAATTACAACAAGACTGTATCGAGTTGGCTGAACTTCCTTTGTGTAAATTACTTTTGTGTAATGACAGCAATTACCCATGGTTTATTTTAGTGCCACGTGTACATAATATTGCAGAGGTTTATCAACTTGAATGGCAAGATCAACAGCAATTTTTAAATGAATCTAGTTTATTAAGTGAACTATTGATGCAAATATTTACCGGTGACAAGTTAAATGTTGCGGCGCTTGGTAATGTGGTTCCTCAACTGCACGTTCATCATATAGTTCGTTATAAAACCGATGGTTGTTGGCCTAAACCTATGTGGGGACAACAGGTTTGTATTCCCTATAGCGATGAAAAACTAGCTAAGATCAAAAGTAAAATTTTACCGCAACTTAATAAAATCATTTTAAAAAGTTAAAACCCAACTCATTTAGACGTCTATACGTTTAGATGTTGACATATCTAGAAATCTAAGTAACATTGTAAAAACAATCTCAATGATTGTTTATTTTTGCTGTTACTAGGTTTCATATTATGCCCATTAAAATTCCCGATCAATTACCTGCGCTAGACATTCTTGGCGATGAAAATATCTTTGTGATGTCAGAACATCGTGCGATTAATCAAGATATTCGCCCGATGAAGGTGGCCATTTTAAATTTAATGCCTAATAAAATTGAAACTGAAGTACAAATACTGCGCATGCTGTCGAATACGCCACTGCAAGTAAATATTGATTTAATTCGTATTCATAATGAAGCTTCAAAAAACACTCCAAAAGAACATTTAGAAAATTTTTATCGCTTGTTTGATGATGTTAAAGATGAACAATATGATGGCCTGATCATCACCGGTGCACCTTTAGCATTACTCGATTATAGTCAAGTAACTTTTTGGCATAAAATATGTGAAGTATTTGACTGGGCAGAAAAAAATGTCACATCAACAATGTTTTCATGTTGGGCTGCTCATGCTGCTTTGTATTATCACTATGGTATTAACAGACACTTGCGTACTAAAAAATTATCAGGAATTTTTGAACATTTCCCAACTGATAATAAAGAACAATTAACGCGTGGTTTTGACGAAAGTTTTAATGTGCCACATTCTCGTTATGGTTATATTGATAAAGTTGATTATTTAAGTGTGCCAAATATTAAAGTTCTCGCTGAATCTAAGCAAGCAGGGGTTTATTTAGCCGCGAGTAAAAATAAGCAGCAGGTATACTTAACTGGGCATCCTGAATATGACACCACTACATTGCATGATGAATACTTACGCGATTTAACGGCGCTAACCTGTGAAGCAAAAATGCCTAAAAATTATTTTCCAGAAGGCAACCCAAATATACCCGCTAAAAATTCATGGCGTAGCCACGGTAGTCTATTATTTACTAACTGGCTCAATTATTACGTTTATCAAATAACCCCATATCAACTTGATGCTGACAATATTCATGCAATTAATCCGGAGTAGTTTGTGCATAATTCCTCTTCTTATTCTTTATTTCAACAACAATTATCACAACGCATTCTTATTTTAGATGGTGCTATGGGCACGATGATYCAAGCGYATAAGTTTGAAGAAGCMGATTATMGKGGMGASCGTTTTGCCRATTGGCMRWGTGAKSTTAAAGGTAATAAYGAYTTAYTWKYKTTAACCCAAMSWSAGRTKATTAAARMTATTCAYMSCSMATATYTGGAYGCGGGYGCTGATATTYTWGARACCAAYACCTTYAAYKCCACCACTATTGCCATGGCTGATTATGAAATGGAAACTATCAGCAGTGAAATTAATTTAGTTGCTGCACAATTGGCGCGTCAAGTAGCGGATGAATTTACTCAACAAAATCCGGATAAACCGCGTTTTGTGGCGGGAGTTTTAGGACCAACGAATAGAACTTGCTCTATTTCACCTGATGTAAACGATCCCGCTTTTCGTAATGTCAGTTTTGATGAATTAAAAGATGCGTATATTGAATCAACCACAGCGTTAATCAAAGGCGGTTGTGATCTGATCATGATCGAAACAATTTTTGATACGCTCAATGCAAAGGCTGCCATTTTCGCGGTAGAAACGGTATTTGAACAATTACAAATACGTTTACCGGTGATGATCTCTGGCACCATTACTGATGCATCTGGTAGAACATTATCAGGGCAAACTACCGAAGCATTTTATAATTCACTTCGTCATGCGAAACCTATTTCGTTTGGCTTAAATTGTGCGTTAGGGCCGGTTGAATTACGTCAATATGTTGAAGAATTAAGCCGGATCAGTGATGTTGCCGTATCAGCGCATCCTAATGCGGGTTTACCCAATGCCTTTGGTGAGTATGATTTTACCGTTGAAGATATGAATAGTCATGTTGAAGAGTGGGCTCAGGCGGGTTTTTTAAATATTATTGGTGGTTGTTGTGGTACTACGCCTGAGCATATTAAAGGTATGGCAGATACGATTGCAGTGCTAGCTAAACAAGGGGTTAAACCCCGAAAAATTCAACCTCGCGAAATAGCATGTCGTTTAGCGGGTTTAGAAGCATTAACAATAAAGGCTGATTCTTTATTCGTTAATGTCGGTGAACGTACCAATGTTACCGGTTCAGCTATCTTTAAACGTTTGATCATGGCTGAAGATTACGATCAAGCTATTGCGGTGGCATTACAGCAAGTTGAAAATGGTGCACAAATTATTGATATCAACATGGATGAAGGTATGTTGGATTCCAAAAGTGCGATGGTGCGTTTTTTGAATTTAATTGCTGGTGAACCAGATATTGCCAAAGTACCTATTATGATCGACTCGTCTAAATGGGATATTTTAGAAGCAGGGCTTAAATGTATTCAAGGCAAAGGTGTTGTTAATTCTATTAGTTTAAAAGAGGGTGAAGAAAACTTTCGTTATCAGGCTGAATTACTGCGTCGTTATGGTGCTGCGGTTATTGTGATGGCATTTGATGAACAAGGGCAAGCCGATACCCGCAAACGTAAGTATGAAATATGTAAACGCGCTTACGGTATTTTGGTTGACGAAATTGGTTTCCCTGCTGAAGATATTATTTTCGATCCTAACATTTTTGCCGTAGCCACAGGTATTGATGAACACAATAATTACGCGGTAGATTTTATTGAGGCGGTTGCCGATATTAAACAAAATTTACCGCATGCAATGATTTCAGGTGGTGTGTCTAATGTATCGTTTTCGTTTCGCGGCAATAATCCGGTGCGCGAAGCTATTCATGCCGTGTTTTTATACCATGCGATAAAAAATGGTATGGATATGGGCATTGTTAATGCTGGGCAATTGGCTATTTATTCTGATATTGCTGATGATTTGCGCCTTGCCGTTGAAGATGTTATTCAAAATAGTGATGATGGTGCCACCGAACGCTTACTCGATGTTGCCGAACAATACCGTGGCAAAGCAGGCAGTCAAAACAGTAAAACCGATCAAACTTGGCGAGAATTACCTATTAACCAACGCTTAGCACATTCGTTAGTTAAAGGCATTAACGAGTTTATTGTTGAAGATACCGAAGAAGCTCGACTTGCGGCGGTACGCCCTTTAGATGTTATTGAAGGGCCGTTAATGGATGGCATGAACATCGTTGGTGATTTATTTGGCGCGGGCGAAATGTTTTTGCCGCAAGTGGTTAAATCAGCGCGGGTAATGAAACAAGCGGTAGCGCATTTAAACCCCTTTATTGAAGACGAAAAAACCGAAATTAGCACTAATGGTAAAATACTCTTAGCGACGGTGAAAGGTGATGTTCACGATATTGGAAAAAACATTGTCGGTGTGGTGCTGCAATGTAATAACTACGAAATTATAGATTTAGGCGTGATGGTCTCTTGTGAAAAAATATTGCAAGTAGCTCGTGATGAACAAGTAGATATTATTGGCTTGTCTGGCTTGATCACCCCTTCTTTAGATGAAATGGTGCATGTTGCTAAAGAAATGAAGCGACAAAACTTTGCATTACCGTTACTTATTGGTGGTGCAACTACTTCAAAAGCGCATACGGCGGTTAAAATTGAACCCCAATATGAAAATCCTGTGGTGTATGTTTCTAATGCCTCGCGTGCGGTTTCTGTGGTCAGTAATTTATTATCAGATGAAAAGCGTCCCGCGTTTATGGCGCGCCAAGATGATGAATATCAACGTGTGCGTGACAGACATTATAAAAAAGGCCCCCGCTCAACCTTAATTTCGCTTGAGCAAGCAAGAGCCAATGCCACGCCGATAAGTTTTGAGCATTACACGCCAGTAACACCGAAAAAATTAGGCATTACTGTGTTTGAACAACTTGATTTAAATATAGTACGAAATTATATCGATTGGACGCCATTTTTCACCACTTGGCAGTTATCGGGTAAATATCCACTTATTTTAAAACATGAAGTTGTTGGTGTTGAGGCAACTAACTTATTTAATGATGCCAATGCTATGCTCGATGATTTAATCAATAATCAAAAAATCACTGCTAAAGCCGTGATCGGATTATTTCCTGCACATCGTCAAGAGGACGATTTAGTATTGTTTAGTGATGATAAGCGTGAAAAAGAACTGATCACCTTACATCAATTGCGCCAGCAAGGGAAAAAGCCGAAAACCTCTGGTAGCAAGCCACAATATAATCGTTGTTTAGCTGATTATGTCGCTGATAAAGCGTCGGGCATTAATGATTACGTTGGTGCGTTTGCGGTGTCTTCTGGTTTTGGTGTCGATGAATTAGTGAAAGTATTTGATGATGACAATGATGCTTATAATAGTATTTTACTTAAAGCCGTAGCTGATAGATTAGCCGAAGCCAGTGCTGAGTATTTACATGAGCAAATTCGTAAAAAACATTGGGGTTATGCTGCCGATGAAAACTTAGCAAATGATGATTTGATCCGTGAAAAATATCAAGGCATTCGTCCGGCACCGGGTTATCCTGCTTGCCCTGAGCATACTGAAAAAGGCTTGTTGTGGGAGCTATTAAATGTTGAAGAAAATATCGGTATGGAGCTGACTTCAAGTTATGCGATGTGGCCGGGTGCAGCGGTAAGTGGTTGGTATTTTGCTCACCCAGATTGTAAGTATTTTGCGGTCGCTAAAATAGCCAAAGACCAAGTTGAAGACTACGCTAAACGTAAAAGTATGACACTAGCACAAGCCGAGCGTTGGTTATCTGCAAACCTTGATTATGAACCTGAGTAGTCATATTCACGGCTTCATGATATAAAATGGTTTATAAAAATAAAACATCACAAAATAAAAATAAAACATCACAAAATAAAAATAAGCCATTTTATGTTAACGAATAAACCTAAACCTAAATTTTTTTTTCCTTTTTCTTTACCGAAAATTGGTCCTGCGGTGTTAGTTACTGCCGCCTTTATTGGCCCAGGCTCTGTTATTTCAGCCTCTTTAGCTGGGGCTAATTATGGCTTTGCACTGGCATGGGCGTTAGTTTTTTCAGCTTTTGCGACCATTATTTTGCAAGAAATGGCGGCTCGTCTAGGCGTGGTGACTCAGCAAGGATTGGGCGAAAATATTCGTAGTGCGATCACCCATCCGATCGCGAAATACCTTGCTATTTTGTTGGTTGTTGCTGCAATAGTTATAGGTAATAGTGCCTATCAAGGCGGTAATATATCAGGGGCTAGTTTAGGCTTAACAAGCTTATTACAACCGCTAGGTATTGACCAATCGACAATGCAACTATTTATTCCTATCGTTATTGGTTTTTGTGCTTTTTTATTGCTGATCAGCGGTAGTTATAAAATAATTGAAAAAATGTTGGTTTTGTTAGTGTTATTAATGAGTTTAGCGTTCATATCGACTTTTATAATAAGTGGTGCAGATATATCCTTATTATTTTCAGGCATGTTTATTCCGCACATTCCCACCGGAGCAACCCTGACAGTAATAGCATTGATCGGTACAACTGTGGTGCCTTATAATTTATTTCTACATGCTGCTAGCGCTAAAGAAAAATGGCAATCAGTAACACAACTACCTGAGGCAAGACGAGATTTATATGTTGCTATTCCTTTGGGTGGTTTAATTTCATTGGCGATATTATCTACTGCCGCAACGGCATTTTTTAAACAACACATCGAAATTCAAAGCGCGGCTGATCTCGCGCCAGCATTACAACCAATTTTTGGTGATTGGGCCAGTGTTTTGATGTCGGTAGGTTTGTTTGCAGCAGGTATTTCTTCAGCGGTTACCGCACCGTTAGCGGCGGCTTTTGCATTATCAGGTATTTTGAACTTAAATCCAAAATTGAGCAGTAAATCATTTAAAATTATATGGTTAAGTATATTGATTGTCGGCACAGTGGTGGCAAGCTCTGGCTATAAACCAATCAGTATTATTTGGTTTGCACAAGTCGCTAATGGTATTTTATTACCCATAATTACGGTATTTTTGTTATGGATGATGAATACTGAAAAATTAGGTAAATATAAAAATACTTGGCAACAAAATAGCTTAGGCGCAATAGTATTAGCGGTTACTTTATTACTCAGTGGACGGAGCCTGTTTTCTGCTTTCGGTTTACTGTGAGCTCTAATTTTGATTATTTGATAAATAACCGATATTTTTTAAATTGTTTTCATCAAACACATTAACCACATCACCAATAACAATTAATGTTGGCGGTTTTATATTATGCTGAACCACTAAGTCGTTAAGCTCTGCTAACTTTCCTTTATATACTTGCTGATCTTTTTGCGTACCTTTATGAATAAGTGCAGCGGGTGTGTTGGCGCTTCGTCCTGTGGCGATCATCTCTGAAATTATCATTGGTAAGTTTTTAACCCCCATGTAAAACACTACGGTTTGTTTTGCATCAGCTAAAATATGCCAAGGTAAATCGGTGTTTGGTTCTAAGCTTTCTATATTTTCAGAGGAACGTTTTTGTAAGTGACCGGTAATAAAAGTACAGCTTTGCGAAATATTTCGATGGGTTAAGGGAATACCTACATAACTCGTGCAAGCCGAAGCGGCGGTCATGCCTGGCACAATATGGCAAGCAACGTTATGAGCAAGTAAAAACTGTGCTTCTTCGCCACCGCGACCAAAGACAAACGGATCACCGCCTTTTAAGCGTAATACTTTTTTATTTAAGCGTGCCTGATCCACTAACAATTGGTTGATGCAATCTTGCGGGACGCGATGATCGGCTTGTTTTTTTCCGACATAAACTTTTTCACAGTTTTCAGGTAATAAAGCCATAATGTCATCACTAACCAGACGATCATAAACCACTACTTCAGCTTGTTTAATAAAGCGAAATGCTTGCATGGTTAATAAATCTGGATCACCAGGGCCAGCGCCAACTAAGGCAACTTCGCCTTGTGTAAATGCTTGTTTATGGCTGGGATTAAAATTAAACATTTATTGCTCTCTGTAGGTCATAATTCGCGGCGACAATTAATTTTCACCATTAAAAGGCACATTAGTTGGACTGATGTGTTCTATTGGGTAACAACCTAAGATCTTAATAAAATTAGTTATTTCAGTTAATTCAGTGATGGCGCTTTGCAGTGCTGATGTTTTTAGGTTAGCTTCAATATCTAAATAAAACATTTCTTCCCACGGGCGACCTTGAATGGGACGAGATTCCAATTTACACATATTAATACCCTTATTTTTTAGAATAACTAAACAGTCAACTAAAGCACCAGCAGTTTGTCCGGTGGCTAAAATAATGGTGGTTTTAGCGGGGATTTGTTCGGCAACATCAATAGGTTTGCGAGCAACTAATATAAAGCGGCTATGATTTTCGTCTTGATTGGCAATCGATTTTTCTAAGGCTTGCAATTTATATAAATGCCCGCCTTCTTCACTGCCGATAACGGCAACACTATCATCTTGTAATTCAAAGGCTTGTGCCATAGCATCAGCAGTGCTGTCGCAATATTCAATACGAATATTTTGTTGTTTATCTAAAAAATTGCTGCATTGTGCAAACGGTTGGCCGTGTGCATAGATGGTTTTAATATTATTTAAATTAGTATTTACGGCAGTTAATAAGCAATGCTCTATTGGTTGAGTAATTTCACCAACAATTGATAAATTAGTGCGTTGCAGTAAATCGTAAACATCGTTAATACTGCCTGAGCTAGTATTTTCAATGGGTAACATGCCGTAATCAACATGGCCTGATTCAACCAACTCCATGATTTCATTAAAGCTACTACAACCAGATTCAATTATTTTTTCAGCACGTCGTGAAAAATATCTATGGCTAGCTAAATAACTGTAAGAACCTTTATCCCCTAAAAAAGCGACACTGACGGTGGGCATTTGTAAATTAGGGTTAGTGAGTGTTTGTAAAAAAGCTTGCTGGTTTAGTACTGAATCTTCAATAATTGTTTGAAAAATACAAGTAACATAATGAGCATCAAGGCCAAGCGTTTTGCCTTGTTTTATGAGACGAATGAGTAATGCTTGCTCGCGTTGTTGATCACGCACTGGACGTATTTGATGGGCTTTGCTTTTGGCAACATTAAGGGTGAGTGCACGGCGTTTAGCAAATAGTTTTAACAGTTGTTGATCTGTGCTGGTTATTTGTTCGCGAATTTTATTTAAGTCAAATTCTGTTGTCATAGCGTTTTTGCTCAAGATATTGTCCTACTGTATTTAAGTATCATCATTTTTCATGCTTATGAACTTGGTTCAGGATCTTCATTCTCACAGTGTTAAGCGGGCGTAGCATGGAAGCCACATCTTACAAAATGCATGGAGCATATTGTCCTGAATCTTCGTCAAAAAATACGAGATCTTCGATAAAAGCGTTTCGAAGATGACGATTATAATAAAAACCTCCATCGAGGAGGATCACTGATAAAGTCATTTTTATAGAGGTACTTTAGCTGTCTATACGTCTATTCGTCAATCTATTCCTTATACAATTTTCGCTTGAAAAATTTCATCAGGAATATGGCTTTTATTTATAATATTTTAGGATAAGCACAACACCATAATAGCTAATGAAGAACCTAATGAAATAAACCATACTACAGAGCGCAAAATGCCAATGTTGAATAAATAAAGCAAGTTGTAAATAACTCTGGCGATAATATAAATAGTGGCTAATTGTTGAATAGTTTCGCCAATGTGATTGGTGCTGATCGCCAATAAAACAGCGGCAGCAAAAATCATAAAAGACTCAAAAGCGTTTTGATGTGCCGCTAAAGCGCGAGCACCAAAGCCGGTTAATTTTCCTTGTTGAGCGCGCGGATGATGATTATCATAACCGCCAAGCTTACTCATCGCGTGAGCAACGGGACCTTTGGCTAAATAAGGAAGTAGGGCAGCGATAATGAGTGTCCAAATTAAAAATGTCATGTTTTTCTCTTTTGTGTGATTTTTATTGTTTGATGTTAGATGCTGAGTTTTTTCCGTCAGAGTGAATTTATTTTAGTACTTCTGACGGTTTGTTTTATTCAGCTGATCCAGTTAATTAATAGCTCAACAAAGTTAATGTATATTTAGTTTTTCCCGGTAAAAATGGACTTGGTTTACCTTGTTCCCAGTCACTATGGCCTATGCGGTAATATGGACTCCATGGATGACCTGATTGTGAAGTTGCCATATGAAAAATACCTGTTTCTTCATGCCCAGGTGAAACTACCATGCGTTCAGATGCGCCAAAGGTTTTGCCTTGTACGCGTGGCATATAGCTATCACCGGGTAATTGTGTTGCGGGCATATTCAACCATTTGCCAATAAAGGGTACCGCTTTGCTCAGAGGATGCACAATAGCTGTAGTATTCATTTGCCCCCATGTTGCTTGCGCTAATGTTTGATTTTTAGTCATATCTTTAAGTGTTTTTGCTAAAGCGTTATTAAACAAGTTTTGCCAATTATTATTTTCTTTGCTGGTGCTAACGCTGGTATTCGTATCAGTACCTTTTACTTTAGTTTTAGTAAAAAAATTGTCAGGTTGCTTATTAATTAGTTGCCAAAGCGGAGTTTCTATTTGATGGCGAATGGGATGAAAAGTGTAATTACTATCGAAGTGAAATAATGAATCATTGAGTTGCTGAAAAACACTATTACGCACATTTATTCTAAAATTACGCACTAAACGATAAGTTACTGAGTCAATACTGGCACTAAAGACTCGGTTTTTTTTAGTGTTTTGTGTTTGCTCTTGCATCATCATTTGTTGAACTTGAATAAATGATGGATGTTGAGCGACGTTGGCTAGGCTTAATACTTGTTCACTTAAAAATGTTTTCCAACGCATTAAAAATAGCGCACGATCGTCTAAAGCGATATTAAGCAAATCTTTTTCGTTAAACGATTGTTTAGCAAATAAATCATCGCGAATTTGGCTGGCACGGGCACCAAGCGCGTAACCTCCGTTACCCAGCTTGGCTAACATATCACCCCCGACAACACGGGTGTTAGCTGTCCATAAACGATTATTTTGCGGATTTTTAAGATGAGGATATTCTGCCGGCGTTAAATAGCCTTGCCAACCATTTTCGCCATTTGCCCAACTTGTTGGTAGTTCACCCACGGCACCTTTTTTACGAGGTATTGGCCCCATAATGGTCCAGCCAATATTCCCTTGGCTGTCGGCTACCATCATGTTTTGTGCTGGAATGCCTGATTTTGCAGCTATTGCAAAGGCATCATCAATGGTTTGCGCTTGTTCCAAATCAGTATGGGCTAAATTTACTGCGGGTAAATCGTGAGCAACCCAACGATAAGCTAATGGTTGCCCCGCTTGGTTCTTAGCAATAATTGGCCCCCAAATAGTCTCTTTTACATTTATTTCTACCGAAGGTTCACCCTTTACCGCGATCATTTGTTTGCTGTAAGTAAAATCTTGATATCCTGTTGGGGTTAAGTATTGTTGACCATCATCACTAACCTCTACATTGATAATGTCACTCCAATCACCATAACTGTTAGTGAATCCCCACGCAATATGGCCATTACTGCCAACTACAATGTTGGGTGTACCAGGCAGGGTCGCTCCGGTAACTTTAATTTTTTCACCATGCTTGTTTGGGTATTCAAATGAAGCTCTAAACCAAGTGTTCGGTACTCGAATACCTAAATGCATATCATTTTCAACAATAGCACTACCTGTAGCACTTATTTTCCCTGAAACTGCCCAATTATTAGAACCCGGCAGGTAATCACCTTGATAATCGGTTTTTACGGTTAAATTATTTTTTGGAGCCATWGTTGAGTTAACATTGGCTGCTGTTTTTAGCCAAGGCTCATCAGGCATAGCAGAGGGATGGTATTGGCTACCATCAATAGCAGCATCCCAAATACTGCCTTGCGGGTTTAAAAATGCAAAGGCCTTTTTATTTAGTGCTTTATTCATCACATCTAATGTTAGTTCTCGCCTACCATCATGGTATTGTAAATCTATATACATACTAAATACCGTTAAAATGGTGTCTTCTTCTTGCCATTCAACCGGATCTTGGCGTAACAATAAGTATTCAAACGGAGCTGCTTTTAAACGTTTTAAACCTTGGTTCACGCCTTGTGTATAGGCTTTTAAGAGTGTTTTTTGTGCTTTAGGAAGTTGTTTAACTATGGCTCTTGCTCGATCTCTAAAACGATGGCGACGAATTTTTTTATCATAATTAAGCGCCAGTTTGCCAAATAAACTAGAAAGCTCTCCTGCGGAATTGCGACGCAGTAAATCCATCTGAAAAAAACGTTCTTGGGCGTGCACAAAACCGGTAGCAAGCGCTACGTCGTTGCGAGTTTTTCCTTTGATGGTAACAATACCTTGTTTATCGCGTTCTACAATGGTTGTAGCTGATAAGCCCCAAAGGGTTTCTTTGCCATTTAGTTCAGGTAATGAACTGTCTATTTGACTATAAATCCAAGTACCTAGTGTTGTAATAACTAATGTTAGAATTAGGAGGAGAGCAAGCAGTATTTTTTTAATTTTTTTCATAAATCATCACTATTATTTTTATTAATTGCACAGCATTTTAACTAATAGAGTATATAAAACCATGCTACCATGCACTTAAATTAACTAAAAATCTTTTCTTATTTAAGAAAAGTGCGAAAGTTGCCGATATAAAAATATAGTTTTTATTATTTCGCCTCGATTATGAATAAAAACCTGACAGAAATAATAAAAGAAAAACAAAGATAATGTTATGAATGATAAAAGCCCTCGATACATTAAAATTGATGATTGGTATTTTGAAATAAAAATGGTGCGCGCATTAAAAGTTGATAAATATGGCGAGCCTTATTCCGCCATAGCTAATTGCAATATTAATGGTGATGCCATGTATATTGATGGTTTATTAACTAAAAAAGAAGAAGATTTCACTAAACAAGATTTCATGACATTTTATAAATTTAGCCAACGTTTAGGGGTAAGTGAGTTTTCATATCAACGATATCAAGACGGAAAATCAGTACATAAAACGGTAAAAACTCCTAAAATAACAAACATTAACGATGAATCATCACAAGAGTCTGTGTTTGTCACTGAATCACTCATTCGCTTAGTTAAATAACTATTTTTGTTTTGAGATTTGGCTAATAAATAATAACAAGTAAGTCTTTATTTCTTTAATATCAAAAGACTCTACCGCTTTGAGTAATTTTTTTGAGAAAACATCAAGACTGTTATCGTGGTATTTTAATGCAAGCTTATTTAAGTTTTTTGTAAACTCTCTGATGTCGTTTAGGTTGTTTGTTCGTTGAAGATTTTTGCAACTTGCTAGGTGATTTGTTTTTAACTGCATCATTAATTCTTCATTATCACAAATGATTTGCTTAAAATTATGCGGTGTTACAAATTTCATATCATTATTTATAAAGGGTAAGTGACGTTGTAGTTCAGCGATTAATTCTCTTTTTAAAACTGGTTTTCTTAAATAACCATTAAAATTATCTTGGCGTTGTTGTTCATAATCATCACGCATAACTGAAGCGGTTAAGGCAACAATAACAAGTTCTTTTTTTGCTTTTTTAATTATTTTTGCCGCTTGATAACCATCCATTTTGGGCATTCTTATATCCATCATGATCAAATCAAAATTTTCATGTAGAGCAAATTCAACTGCCTCTTCTCCATTAGTGGCGTGTTTGGTAGTTATATCTAAGTCTGAAAAAATTTCCTGTAATAGCTCTCTGTTGTCTTTTATATCATCCACAATTAATATTTTTGCGTTTAAAAAAGTAGGCTTAGTATAGGTGTTTATTGGTAATGAACCGGAACTTTTGACTGAAACATTTGCAATTTCGATCGCTTTTAAAGTAACTGAAAAGCAAGAGCCCTTCTCTTGTTTACTGGTAACGGTTAAATGACCGTTCATTAGTTCGATTAATCGTTTACTTATTGTTAATCCTAAACCTGTGCCACCGTATTTTCGGATACTTTGACCTTCTTGTTGTTGAAAATTTTCAAAAATATTATCAATCTCAGTTTCAGGAATGCCAATACCAGTATCAATTACATCAATACGTAAATCGACAGAACTATGAACTTTGTCAGTGTTTTCAGCGCTCGCTTTGAGCTTTATATAACCAGAATCTGTAAACTTAACGGCATTCCCTACAAGGTTGAAAAGTACCTGTCTGACTCTTGCTTCATCCAAAAAAAGAGCTTGAGGAATTTTTGGATCAATTTCTAAAATCAGATCTAAATTCTTGTTACGTACATTCATCATAAAAACATTAGCCACATCCTCAAATAAACTATGGGGATTAACTGCTTTAGAATGTATAACTATTTTCCCAGCCTCTATTTTTGATAAATCTAAAATATCATTTATTAACAACAATAAAGAGTTTCCGGCGGATTTAATGGTATTTACAAACGACTTTAATTTATCATCCTTCATTTGTTCATGTAATAGCTCGGTAAAACCTATTATTGCGTTCATAGGTGTTCTTATTTCGTGGCTCATATTAGCTAAAAATTCAGATTTTGCTTTATTGGCTTTTTCGGCGAATTCTTTTGCTGCATGAAGTTGCTCCTCCATTTCTAAACGATCATTTAAATTTACAATAATGTTTACATAGGCTTCTTTATGCTGAAAATGAATTGGTGAAATAGAAAGTAAACCTTCAATAGTTTCATCTTTTAAATTGCGTAATTTCATTTGTTCTTCGAATAAATAATCATGTTTTTTAAATTTGTTAACTACTTTGTCGATGAGTTGAGGGTCTTGATCCCAATGATAAAAGTCAGTACCGCGAATTTCAGATATGTCTTGTGTGTTAATTGCTAATGTTTGCATTGCGGTGGGGTTTGCCATGAGTAATTTTGTGGTAGATTTTTCAGTAACAAAAATTATTATCGGAGTGTTAGCGATCACTACAGAAAGGTTTTTTTCACTCTCTGCACGTAATGCTACTTCTTTTTGTAGCCGTCTGTTCCAGTAAATAAAAATTAAAAATATTAATATAGCACTAAAACTAACAATAAATAAAAGTCTGTAATCAGTTTTTACTAATATTTTGTTTTGTCCCCAATGTCTTAATATTTCTTGCTTTTTATTCGTTGGAATGACATGTATAACTTTGTTTAATATTGTTATAAATGGCGAAAATTCAGATTGTACACCAAAACCTAGTTTTATTTTATAAGGTGTTTTTCCAACCACTCTTAAACTATCATAACCATTTTCAATAATGTGATAATTTACTTGTGCTAAAATTCCAATTAAAACATCTGTTTTACCTGTGTATAAATCTTCTAACCCTTGAGAAATAGTCGCTACCTGAGTAAAAATTTGGTTTGGATACTTTTTTAAAATTTCTTCGGTACTGTAATATCCTTCAATAAGAGATATTTTTTTACCAATAACTTGTGTTAATTTTTCAATGTATTGGTTCTCGTCTCGCATTACAATCACAAAAGGACTTGAAAGAAATTCATCGGTAAATATGGCGTTATTTAGATGATTAAATTCAATAGATGCTGAAATAATATCAGCTTGTTTATTTCTGAAAACTTGGGTGCTTTCGTCCCATGTTTTTGTTTTAATTATGTTAAAACCAATATTAAGCTGTTCACTTATTAATTTAAGAATTTCAGGAACAATACCGATATGTTTACCATTAGCATCAATTGATTCGTAAGGCATCCAATTAGGATCAACTGCAATTTTTAATTGTTGATGTTGAGATAACCAAGCTATTTCTTTATCAGTGAAATTCAACTTGTTTTTATTAATTATTTGTTTGTTAATTGACCATTTACGGTATATTTGCTCTTTAGTAAATTCACTCATGGAGTTTAGGGCAATATTAATAATAGGGATCAGTTCTTTAAAGTTTTTATTAACAGCAATTCTGATTCCGTTTAATGAAACACCGACAACAGGTTTTAATTTTTTAATATTTATGATCGAATGTTGTACAAGGTAGTAATTGATTACGGCATACGCATCTGCAACTAAATCTACTTTTTCTTGTGATAATAATTGAATAGCTTGTTCCGTTGATTCAGCATAAGTCACGCGAATATTGGGATACTGTTTCAATATTTCTTGTGCTGCAGCATTACCTTTAACCAAGGCTATACTCGCGGTATTTAAATTACTGGTAGTGGTTAACGTTGAATTGTTACGTATAAAAAAATAACTTAGTGGCTGATAATAAGGTTCAGAAAATATTAATTTTTTACTTCTTTCAGCTGTTTTGTATATTGCAGGTAATAAATTGAGTTTGTTTTCAGTAACATTGGTTAGAGATTTGAGCCAAAAATTTGTCGTATATTTAAATGTTAACCCTGTTTCTTTTGCTATGTAATCTAAAATATCATGAGCTAAACCGATATGGTTTCCTTGCTGGTCAATAAAATCAAAAGGGAGCCAAGAAACATCGCCAGCTACTTTAATTACAGGGTGTGTATTTATCCATACCTGTTGTTCTGAAGTTAAATTTAGCTTAGTTGAGGTTTTTTGTGTAGAAAGAATATTGGTAGAAATTTTCCATTTTTTTAATAATATTGATCTTTCTTGCTTAGTAATGGCATTTAAGCCTTTGTTAATTATTGATATTAACTCAGGGTTGTTTTTAGTGGTAGCCATTTTCAAAGGAAAAATTTGTGCATTTTTTAATGCCTTGTATGGGCTGAAATTTACAATTGCTTTTTCTTTTAATATATATTGAATGGTGGTGTATGAATCAAAAAGCAAATCTGCTTTATGTTCAAGCACCATAGTAATAGCTTCATTTAAAGATTCTGTTAAAATTATTTGTAAATTTGGGTAGGTTTTTCTAATGAGAGATTCAACTGTATAGTCTTTAACTAAGGCTAGTTTTTTATTTGCAAATGGCTTGGATAATTCAAACTTGACATCATTACGAGTGAAAAAATACTCAAGGGAGCGAAAATATTCATGACTAAATAGTAATGATTTATCTCGTTGTTTGGTTTGATATAAAGCGGGTAATAAATCATTTTTCTTATTTAAAACACTATTATAAGATTTTGTCCATAAGCTAGTGTGATATTCAAAGTTCAGCCCAGTTTTTTTGCTAATTAAGGTTAAATAATCAAAAGAAAATCCTGAGTACTCTCCTTTATCATTAACAAAGTCAAGTGGTACCCATTCTTTACCGCCCGCAACTTTAATCACTGGATGCTTTGCCAACCAAGCTTTTTCAACAGCAGTTAGCGTGACAGTTGTCTTAGTAGTTATTTGAGCAAAACTGAGATTTAACACTAAATATAGCGTTATGCAAAGTGTTGTTTTGTACAAATATTTAATCATTTATTATCGCGATAAATTCAGGTAAGTGCTCAGAAAAAATAGCTACTAAGTCGGGATCAAACTGTTTTCCGCTAAGTGATTTTATATACTCAACCGCGTCGTCAATTGCCCAAGCATGTTTATATTGTCGTTTGTGAGTTAAGGCATCAAAAACATCAGCTAAAGCGATAATTCGGCCATAAATATGTATGTTGTTTCCTTTTAAACCTTGTGGGTAACCTGTACCATCCCATTTTTCATGGTGTTCGTATGCAATAATAGCTGCTGCGGTTAGTAATTTTCGTTTGGAATTTTTAAGAAAATCTCTCCCTTTTTCGGCATGAGTTTTCATTATGTCAAGTTCTTCTGGGGTAAGTTTTCCTGGTTTGTGTAATATTTCTTTAGGAATGGCTATTTTTCCAATATCGTGCATTGGTGCAGCATGGAAAATAATATCTTCATCTTCTTCTGTTAAATAACTGGTGTAGTGTGCTAATAATTTTGAACTTTCAGCAACACGTTTAATATGTTTGCCAGTTTCATCAGATGTTGATTCCATTACCTCCATTAATACGTAAATCATTTCCCGTTGATTTTCTTCTACTTCTTTAAGAAGTCTTTCCCCTTGTAATTCAGCTTTTAAAGCTAACTCAGTATTTTTTTGTTTTAATAACTTTTTTGAATAAGCTAATTCTAGGTGGGTTTTTATACGAGCGAGTAACTCACAAGCATGAAAGGGCTTTATGATATAGTCAATTCCCCCCACTTCAAAACCTTTTGAAATAGCATCCACATCATTTTTAGCTGTTAGAAATATTACGGGTATATCTTGTACTTCTGGGATCAATTTTATTTGTTTACAAACCTCGTAGCCATCAAGTTTTGGCATCATAATGTCGAGTAAAATCAAATCAAAATATTCTTTTTTTATTAATGCTAAGGCTTCTTCTCCATCACAGGCAAATGAAAAAGTATAACTTTCTTCTTTTAAAATATTCATAGCAACTTGAATATTTTCTGAAACATCATCAACAATTAAAATTTTTGTATCTATACCACTTTTCATTGACCAAACTCCATGGATTTATTTTTGTTAATCTGTTATATCAACTATCTTCACTTTAGCTGATTGCTTATAATTCATCCATAAAAACTTCACATCAAATATAAATAGTAGGCCATATATAACCTTTGCTATTTATGCACTTTGTCTAGTATTGTTTTTTTGTTAAAATACATATAAATAAAACATAAGAGTAACTTTTGAACATGGCTTCACTTCAAGAACAATTATTAAAAGCGGGTTTAACCACTAAACAAAAAGCTCGTCAAGCAAATGCTGATAAACGTAAAAAGAACAAACAAAAACGCAGTGGTGTACAGCACGACGCAACATTACAAGAGCAGGTTAAAATTGATTTAGTCGCCAAACAAGCAGAAAAAACCGCTAAAGATGCGGCACTTAATGCGGAGAAAAAACAGCAACTAGCTGTAAAAGAGCAATATTTGCGCATTAAACAAATACTTGAACACCATCAACTTAAAAACGTTAATGGCGAAGCTGAATATAATTACACAATTAATAAAGTGATTAAAAAGTTATATGTTGATCAAACCACACTCAACGCTTTAGTTAATGGACGTTTGGCGCTATGTGGTTGGGATGAAATTACCTATATAGTTACCAGTGAAACGGCGGCAAAATTAGCACAACTTGATGCTAGCGTAATTTTAGTGCAAAACGATAAAATAGATAATGAACAACTCGATAAAGATGATCCCTATGCCGAGTATCAAATTCCAGATGATTTAATGTGGTAAAAATATTTTTTCTTTTTTGTCATAAAGTTGACATCTGTGTCAGATAGCCTTATGTTACTGTTTCTGTACTAATATGATCATGGTCTAAAATTTGCCTTAATGTAACTTTTAAAGGTGTAACTGCATGAGCGTAAAGGTTGTAACAAAAAGGAATTCTGATGAAAACTCGCAGAAAATTAGCGGTTACAAAACGTATCCGCAAAATAAAAAAACAAGTTAGAAAAATAGCACTACGCAGACAAATGCAATTTAGTGAAGTAATGTTAAGTGCCGAAAGTTAGTTCGGCACTTTTAAACCCTCCTAGTTATATTATTAGACTTTTCTTAAACACTTTTACCTATCGATTTAAAAGGTCATCGGCTACTTTAGCAGCGATCATGATGGTTGGTGCATTTGTGTTACCACTGATCAAGGTGGGCATAATTGAAGCGTCAACCACACGTAATTTTTCAATGCCATGAACTTTTAATTGTTGATCGACTACGGCCAATTCGTCACTGCCCATTTTACACGTGCCAACCGGATGGTAAATAGTATTCGCTTTGTTTTTGACAAAAGCTAAAATATCCTCATCACTTTGACATTCTTCGCTAGGCACTATTTCCGTTATTTTATCTTTCGCTAACTGATGCTGGTTTAATATGTTGCGGCCAATTTTAACGGCGTTGATCATTGCTCGTTGATCGTCATTATCAGCCAGCAGATTTAATTGTATTTTAGGATGTAAACTAGGGCTGTTGCCATATAGCGTCACTGAGCCTCTACTTTTGGGACGAAGTAGGCAAGTGTGTAGTGAAATACCATAGTTGAGCAGCATTTTATTATTGCGACCATGATCGTCCATTGCAGCAGGTATAAAGTGTAACTGTAAGTCAGGTTTATCAAGCTCAGGTGAAGATTTAATAAAACCACCAGCCTCAGCGACTGTTGAAGTAAGTAGGCCGCGCTGCTGAGTAAAATACTGCTTGGCTTGTTTGATAAACCACCAAGAGGCTTTAGGACGATAGGCGAGTAGATCGGTACGCGTAGTTTTATTTACCACCATAATATCAACATGATCTTGTAAGTTTTTACCAACACCCGCTAAGTTGTGCACTATCTTAATATCGTGTTTATTTAATTCATCTTGTGGACCTATGCCTGAAAGCATCAGTATTTGCGGTGAATTAAAAGCACCAGCACTTAATATTACCTCTTGTTTTGCAAATATCTGTTGAAGTTTACCTTTACGCTTAATGCAAACGCCTTTTGCTTGTTTTTCTTCAATAATGATCTTTTGCACTAAGGCTTCAGTGATAACTGTAAGGTTAGGGCGATTTAAATGTGGCGTTAAAAAAGCGGCAGCAGCACTATAACGTTTACCATTTTTTTGCGTGACTTGATAATAACCAATACCTTCTTGTTGTTTACCATTAAAATCATCATTGAGCGGATAACCAGCGCTATGGGCTGCTGTAATGAAGTCATCAGATACTGGAAGTTTAGAACGAGAGTCAGCTACGTTAAGTTCGCCACTAATACCATGATATTCATTCTCGCCACGTTCTTGATGCTCGGTACTTTTAAAATAAGGGAGAACTTTGTCAAAACTCCATTCGCTATTACCAAGTTCAGCCCAATGATCATAATCTTGTTTTTGCCCCCGCACATACAGCATGGCATTAATGGAACTACTGCCGCCGAGCACTTTACCGCGAGGGTTGAAGATAGAACGCTGATTTTGGCTATTTTCTTGCTCAGAGTTAAATTGCCAATTTAGCGTTTTACTTTTCATTAACTCGATTAAACCCAGCGGTAAATGAATGCTCCAATGAGTATCCTTTGGGCCTGCTTCGAGTAAACATACTTGATATTTTCCACAAGCTGATAAGCGCTCAGCTAAAACACAACCGGCACTGCCGCCACCAATGATAATAAAGTCGTATGTTGTCATTTTATTCTCTTATAATTTTTAGGTTGATTTTAATTACTAAAAACAAGTCAGACCACTATGTATTGAAATGGAAAAATTTTCAAGTTGAAAATTAGCACTATTAATTTAATTCATCCTGTTTACAATGAGCGCATAATAAATAGAATTATTGGTGGTAAAAATAATGTCGAAACCAAATCATATCGTGATTGTAGGTGGTGGTACTGCTGGTTGGATGGCGGCAAATTTAATGGCGCAAGCTTGGCAGTCTCAAGGTATTAAAATTACCGTTATTGAGTCAACACGTATCGGTACTATTGGGGTAGGGGAAGGTTCAACACCTTATTTGCGTCAGTTTTTTCATCGTTTGAATATTCCTGAAGCAGAGTGGATGCCCGCATGTCACGCCACGTTTAAATGTGGTATAAGCTTTCCAGATTGGTCTACCAATAAAGGTTATGAAAACTATTTTCACCCCTTTTACTCAATGATTGATGCGCCTAATGCACCACTGTTTTTTGAGAACTGTAGTTATCGCCGTCAAGGATCTGATGTTTTTGCACACCCCAATGATTTTTTTGTTACCTCTAAATTGGCGCAAGCGAAAAAATCGCCTATAGCAGCAACCCCGCCAAGAAAACCCGTTGAATATGGTTATCATTTTGATGCTGAATTACTAGGACAATACTTAGCTAAAAAAGCGTTAGAAAAAGGTGTTAACCACATTGATGATAAAGTGTTATCAGTTGAAACTATAGCAGACGGTAGTATTTCACACTTGATCACTGAAAATTCAGGTGAATTACATGCTGATTTTTTTGTTGATTGCTCTGGTTTTAGTGGCTTGTTAATACAGCAAACGTTAGGCGAAAAGATCACCTCTAAAAAAGGTTATTTAAAATGTGATAGTGCAGTTGCTTTGCCTACCCCATTAAATTTGCAAAATAATGTCCCTTCAGAAACAGTTTCTAAAGCATTGAAATATGGTTGGGTGTGGAATATTCCCTTAACAAAACGTTTTGGCAACGGTTATGTTTATTGCTCCGATTATATTTCCAAAGCAGAGGCTGAAGCAGAATTACGTCAACATTTAGGCATGGAAAACAGTGATGCTAAAGCGGTACACCTGCATTGGCAACCGGGAAGATTAGAAAATCATTGGCGCAAAAATTGTGTTGCTATTGGACTTTCTCAAGGCTTTTTAGAGCCCTTAGAAGCACCAATGTTGTATTTAGTGCAAAGAACCACAGAAAATTTTATTGCTTATTTTCAACATGAAAATTTTAACAGTGATTTAAAAACGCGATTTAATCGTGAAATTAATTTATTGATTGATGGTACCGTCGATTATTTGCAAGCACATTATAAAGCGAACACCCGCGACGACAGCCAATTCTGGATAGATTGTCGAGAAAATACTTGTATGTCGCCAAGTTTATCGGCAATTCTCTCTGGCTGGGATGAGAGTCGTAACTTTGAAATGGTGATGCAAGAGCAAGCGAATACGCAAGTGTATCAGCGTGCCTCTTGGTACTGTCTGTTAGCTGGTATGGGGCGCTTTAAACCCATAAGTGAAGCAGATAATAATGTGAACAAGAACCGTGCTGAACAAAATCACCAAAATGCTAATCAAGACTGCACCGCGCAAAGTGAAGTGTTTATTGCCCATAATGAACATCTGCGAACTATGACCTGAAAAAATGACCTGAAAAAAGGATGTAAAAGCAGGGGTTAAATTGACTCTTAAATAAAAATGGCGAAACAATTGTTTCGCCATTTTTATAATCGTCATCTTCGAAGTCTTTTAATCGAAGATCTCGTTTTTTTATGGAAATTTCCGCTTAAAACATTGCGAAAATAACGATCCAGATTCAAGTACATAAGTGCAAAAATTAAAAGCCTAAAACTAAAGCCCTAAAACTTTCTTTCCTTGCTTAAATACAATATCAACAGGAATATTGGCCTTTTCCAACTTAGCTAAACTTTTAGCTAAGTCTGCTTTGATTATGCCGCGTTCATGCACTAACTTGTCAACTCCTTGATAATTACCATTACCTTGTAAGGTTAAAATAAGCTCTGATAATGAGTTGATGGCGGCAGTCATTTTATCGACATTAACACTATATAATCCTTGCTCATTTTTACTAAAGGCACCTTGCTCAGCAAAGTAGTTAAAACGTATCATGTTGGCTTTACCATGAGCCGAACTCGCACCAAAGCGAACAGAGCGGAAAATACCCGCTAAAAAGGTGGTGTAGTAATCTTCTAAGGTGCCTTCGGTTATCGCATCTTTTGCCAATAATTGACGGATCATATACAGTCCTAAAATATCAGCCTTGCCTTCTTCAAGCGCTGAGGCGTGCTCTTTTAACGCTTGGCGGACTGTGCCTTTGCCATTTAGCGTATTTTTGATCCCTAAACCATGGGCAACTTCGTGAAACATAGTATTGGCGAAAAAGGCGGTAAAAGTAACGTTTTTGCGCTGCTCAGGAACAATGAGTTGATCTGCAATAGGAAGCATTATGGCGTCAAACTTAGCGCGCATGGCATTTTTAAGTTGTAAGCGACGCGTACCTTTTTTAAGTTGCACTTGTTCATCGTTGGGTAAGTTAATGGCGATAGTTTTACTGCCAGCATTAGAATGCCCTGCGTAGTAGATAACATTATAAGCATTTAAGTCGGCATCGCTGCCCGGTACTTCGGCTTTATATTTTTTTGCTACCGGTAAACCTTTTTGTAGTTCTGGTAAATATTGGGCGTAGCGTGCTAGTTTTTCGCTCCACGATAAATCTTTGAGTAAAACGTAAGACTCAAAAGCTGCACGATAGCCATAAAGCTGATCTTCATAAGTTTCAATAGGACCAATCACCACATCAATAGGATTGTTTTTCATATCCATCCATGCAAAATCAGACGCTTGATAATTATCAGTGCGTAATGCTGTGGCGCGCATGGTTAAATAGTGTGCAAATTCTTTATCATCGGCAAAGGTGGCTGCTTTTTCTAAAATAGCCGCGATACGGTTGATTTTATCGCTGTATTGCTCTGAATAGGCAATGGTCATTAATTGTCCGTTTTGATCGCGACGAACAACACTGTATAAGCCTTTTTTATCCGCAAATTTGGCTTGTTCAAATTCAGCTTTACTCATATCTTCAGGGTAAAATTGTGCGCCTAACGGTTTTTCTGCAATATTTGTTAAAAAGGGCTTGTCACCATCTAAACGATCCCAAGGACCATAATTTATTTCAACAAAACGACGAATTTTTTCATTGTTAATACTGGCTAAAAAAGTGTTTTTGTCTTGCCCAAACGCATGTAGCCAAAAAATATCATCAACAATTTTTGAAGCATCAATTAACAACGCGATCATTTTTTTCTGATTTGCTGATAATTGACTTAAATCGGCTTTAAGTTCAACGGTTTTGTAGATGTCGAGTCGATGCTGAAATTGTGGTAATAATTGATGTGATGAGGTTGTTGCCACCTGTTTGTCGCCGCATGCTGTTAATGCACTTGCTGCGAGCAAAATTGTTGCTGCAATTTTGGTTCTAGTCATTTTTGTTCTAGTCATTTAAAAAATCCCAATAATAATTCCGCGTCAAGACTAAGAAAAAAGAGACTATAGTGCAAGGTTAGTTTTATTACGCGGTGATATGCTATTAAAATTTAGACATAAAAAAACCGACATTCAAGTCGGTTTTTTAAAAGAAAAATCATTACTCGTAAATAATTACAGAGCGTTAATTTTTGCTGACAAACGACTCTTACTACGAGCAGCTTTGTTTTTATGAATAAGCCCTTTAGATGCATAACGATCTAAAATTGGTGTTGCAGTAGCAAATTCTTTTGTTGCAAGTTCTTTATCACCAGCTTCAATTGCTGCAAGTACTTTTTTAACTAAAGTACGSATCATTGAACGACGACTTGCATTGTGTTGACGGCGCTTTTCTGATGTAACTGCGCGCTTCTTAGCAGACTTTGAGTTAGCCAAGGTAGACTCCTAGAAATAATAAAATATAGCCAAAATTTAAGGCGACGAAATATGCCTTTTTTTACGGTGTTTGTCAAACAATTTCGTGGTTTATTTTATTTGACTCATTAATATTTTGATTATGTATTAGTCACTGTTATTTTATTTTAGTTAATAGAAATTAAATAAATGAATTTATTCGCTTGTTTAAAGCACTAGAACTACCGCATAATTCATTATCATCATAATTAGTCAGCTTGTTTAAATTTAAAGCAAGCATGGTTTTATCTCGGAAAAAAGTTTGAGTAAAAAATTAATTAAGTCAGGATTAATTGTCAGTGCCATGACCTTAATATCTCGTGTTTTAGGATTAATACGAGATATTGTTATTGCTAATATCATGGGCGTTGGTAGTGGTGCTGATGTGTTTTTCTTTGCCAATAAAATACCCAGTTTTTTAAGGCGTTTATTTGCCGAAGGTGCTTTTGCACAAGCTTTTGTGCCAGTGTTAAGTGAATACCATGCTAAGGATGAAGCCAATGGTATTGCTGTTGAAGATAACAACAGTGAAACGCGCAAACTTATTGCCCAAGTATCGGGCACACTCGGTGTACTGGTTACTTTAGTGACTTTATTCGGCGTTATTGCATCACCATTATTTGTGATCTTTTTTGGTTTTGGCTGGTTTATTGAATGGTTACATGATGGTGAAGCGGCAGGCAAATTTGATTTAGCCGCCAGTTTATTAAAAATTACTTTCCCGTATTTATGGTTTATCAGTTTCACCGCTTTATCGGGTGCCGTATTAAATACCTTGGGGAAATTTGCTGTTTCGGCGTTCACCCCTGTATTACTCAATGTTGCGATTATTTGTGCGGCAATTTATTTGTCGCCAATGTTTGTTCAGCCAGCTTATGCATTAGCGTGGGGGGTATTTTTAGGCGGCCTAATGCAATTTTTATTTCAGCTACCCTTTTTATATCGCGCTGGTGGTTTAGTCAAACCCAAGTGGGCGTGGCATAGCGAAGGCGTCACAAAAATAAGAAAATTGATCATGCCAGCGTTATTTGGTGTATCAGTAACACAAATCAACCTATTATTAGACACGCTCATTGCAAGTTTTTTAGCCATGGGAGCCATTTCTTCACTCTATTACGCTGATCGCTTGCTTGAGTTTCCTCTTGGTTTATTTGGTATTGGCATAGCGACGGTTATTTTGCCGAGTTTATCGAATTTACATGCTAAGAAAAATAATCATGAATTTGAACAAACTTTAGCATGGGCATTAAAAATAGTGTCTTTGTTTGGTTTTCCGGCAATGGCTGGATTAATCGTATTGGCTCAGCCCATTGTTATGGTGTTGTTTATGCACGGTAAATTTACTGAAGTTGAAGTGCTGAAAGTATCTTTTGCCTTGTATGCCTACCTTGCTGGTTTGATTAGTTTTATGTTTATTAAAGTACTCGCGCCTGGCTATTATTCGCGCCAAGACACGAAAACCCCTGTTAAAATTGGCATTAAAGCTATGGTTACTAATATGGCGTTAAATTTAATGTTAGCGCCATTTTTAGGTTATGTGGGGTTGGCCTTGGCGACGTCTTTATCGGCAACACTTAACGCGTTTTGGCTCTATCAAGGGTTAAAAAAACAAGGCGTATTTAAGTTGTCAGCAGTTATGTGGTTAACACTATTACGCTTGTTATTATCTGCTCTGGTTATGGCTGCTTGTGTGTATTGGTATTCACCACGTTTTGAGGTGTGGCTGGCAATGGCGTTAACGGATCAAATTATTCAACTAATTATCGCAATTTTCATCGGTCTATTGAGTTATTTTGGTAGTTTACTGGTTTTTGGTGTACGAGTTAGTGCTTTTAAAATAATTAAATCTTAAGGTGAAATAACATAAAGTTTTCTGTGAATAAAAATACATCTAAAGGCTGATTCTTCTTGATAACWGATATATAATTCGTCGGTTTTTAATGTAACTGAAATTATTCAAGGTATAAAAATTAAATGCAGTTAATTCGTGGCATAAACAATATTCGTCCTGACGATCATGGTTGCGTGTTAACAATTGGGAATTTTGATGGTGTACATTTAGGGCATAGACGCGTAATTGAGGCTTTAGTCAGTAAAGCTAGAGTGTTAAATTGTGCGGCAGCTGTGATGGTGTTTGAACCACAGCCACAAGAATTATTTGCGCCTGAAACTGCCCCCGCGCGATTAACGCGTTTGCGTGATAAATATAATTTATTAAAAATGCTCGGTGTTGATCGGGTCATTTGCGTTAATTTCAATCGAAAATTTTCTGGAATAACGGCAACAGATTTTATTGCGCAATTGTTAGTCAATAAATTGGGCATTAAGCATTTAATTATTGGTGATGATTTTCGTTTTGGTAAAAACAGGCAAGGTAATTTTGCTTTGTTAAAACAAGCAAGTAGCAAATTTTGTTTTGGTTTATCAGATACAGCAAGTTATAAATTAGCCGATTGTCGAATTAGCTCTACTGCCATACGTAAAGCATTAGAACAAGATAAATTGCATGATGCCGCGCAAATGTTGGGACGCCAGTATTCTATTACGGGTAGAGTTGTACATGGTGATAAACGTGGTAGAGAGTTAGGTTTCCCAACCGCGAATGTATTATTAAAACGTCGAGTTTCACCTGTTTCAGGCGTTTATGTGGTGAACATACTCAATCACAGTATTGAACCGATAGCCACTTTATACGGAGTCGCTAATATTGGCTCTCGGCCAACGGTAGCCGGTATTCGGCAACAACTAGAAGTACATATTTTTAATTTTAATGGTAATCTTTACGGGCAAGCCGTTGAAATAGTGTTATTAGAAAAGTTACGCTGTGAACAGCGTTTTGCTTCGTTAAATGAATTAACTACACAAATAGCGCTAGATTGCCAGCAAGCAAAAAGCTATTTTAAAGTACATAATATACAAAAATATTAGCTAAAAGTTAAAAGCTACAAACATAGAGATAACAATTTAATTATTCAGTAATGTTGCTGAATAGAGACTAAATACCTAAATTAGAGAACGGATAGAAGAGTTAATGAGCGATTATAAACACACTTTAAATTTGCCAGATACTAAATTTGCGATGAAAGGCAATATGGCAAACCGCGAACCGAATATGTTAAAAGAATGGGCGCAAAAAGACCTCTATGGAAAAATTCGTGCCGCTAAAAAAGGTAAAAAATCGTTCATTTTGCATGATGGTCCTCCGTATGCCAATGGCAGTATTCATTTAGGTCATGCGGTTAATAAAATATTGAAAGATATTATCGTAAAAGCAAAAACGCTATCAGACTTTGACTCCCCGTACGTACCTGGCTGGGATTGTCATGGTTTACCGATTGAATTAATGGTTGAGAAAAAAGTTGGCAAACCAGGGAAAAAAGTAACCGCAGCACAGTTTCGTCAAAAATGTCGTGAATATGCAATCAAGCAAGTAGACGGTCAGCGTGAAGACTTTAAACGTTTAGGCGTATTTGCTGATTGGGACAAACCCTATCTCACCATGGACTTTGCTACCGAAGCCAATATTATCCGTGCTTTTGGTAAAATTGCCCAAAATGGTCATTTAGAGCAAGGTTTTAAACCAGTACATTGGTGTACCGATTGTGGCAGCGCGTTAGCCGAAGCTGAAGTGGAATATAAAGACAAACAATCTCCAGCAATCGACGTTAAATTTACCGTGGTAAATTCAGCCATTGCGAATAAGTTTTCTCATCCTGAAGATCATGAAGGTGCGGGCGAAATTAGCATGGTTATTTGGACCACAACACCGTGGACTATGCCAGCTAACCGTGCGGTTTCTGTTCATGCAGAGGTTGAATATTCATTAGTGCAATGTGAAAACGACGAACGCGGTCAATTCCGTTTAATTTTAGCGACTGATTTGGTTGCCGATTGTATGGATCGATTCGGCATTACTCAATATCATGCCTTAGGTTTTTGTAAAGGTGCTGCGCTTGAGAATCAACAATTAAATCATCCATTTTATAATTTTTGTGTGCCTATTATTTTAGGCGATCATGTTACTACTGAATCTGGTACAGGGTGTGTACATACTGCACCAGGTCATGGTGTTGAAGATTTTGTTGTCGGCAAGCAATATAATTTAGAAGTAGCGAATCCTGTTGGCGCTAATGGCGTATATTTACCAGATACGCCACTGTTTGCTGGTCAACATGTATTTAAAGCCAATGCTAGCGTTATTGAAACGCTAAAAGAGCATAAGGCGTTGATGCATCATCATGCTATTGAACATTCTTACCCGCATTGYTGGCGTCATAAAACACCGATTATTTTCCGYGCCACGCCACAATGGTTTATCAGCATGGATAAAAATAATCTTCGTCAAGATTCACTCAAAGAAATTGCTAAAACACAATGGATCCCTGATTGGGGTCAGTCTCGTATTGAGTCTATGGTTGAAGGTCGCCCAGATTGGTGTATTTCGCGTCAACGGACTTGGGGCGTGCCTATTGTCTTGTTTATTCACAAAGACACCGGAGCTTTGCATCCACGCAGTTTTGAATTAATTGAAGAAGTAGCAAAACGTGTTGAAAAACAGGGTATTCAAGCGTGGTTTGATTTAGAAGCACAAGAACTAATTGGTGATGATGCCAGTGAATTTGTTAAAGTGCCAGACACCTTAGATGTGTGGTTCGATTCTGGTACTACTCACTATTCTGTTATTGGTGCGCGTGACGAGTTTGCTACTCGTGCAGATTTATACCTTGAAGGTAGCGATCAGCATCGTGGTTGGTTTATGTCATCAATGATGTCGTCGGTAGCCATGAATGGTAAAGCTCCTTATGCACAAGTGTTAACTCATGGTTTTACCGTTGATGTTAACGGCCACAAAATGTCTAAATCATTAGGCAATGTCGTTACGCCAAGCGAGATCACCAATAGATTGGGTGCTGATGTCTTACGCTTATGGACAGCTTCAGTTAACTATACCCAAGAAATTACCGTGTCGGATGAAATATTTAAACGCCAAGCTGATGCTTATCGTCGTATTCGCAATACATCACGCTTTTTATTAGCTAATCTTAATGGTTTTGATGCTGCAAACGATACTATTGCTTTTGATGATATGGTAGCGATTGACCGCTGGGTAGTTGGGCAAGCAGCGCAATTACAAGAAGATATTGTCAATGCTTATAACGACTATGAATTTCATGTCGTGGTACATAAAATAATGAATTTTTGTACTAACGAATTAGGCGGCTTTTACTTAGATATTATTAAAGACAGACAATATACCGCTAAAACTGACGGTAGCGCTCGTCGCTCTTGTCAAACCGCGATGTACTTAATCATTGAAAGTATGACCCGTTGGATGGCACCTATTTTATCGTTTACCGCACAAGAAATTTGGCAAGCATTACCGACTCCAGCTCAAGGCGAACGTAGCGAATTTGTCTTTACTGAAACTTGGTTTGATGGTTTAGATAAATTACCAGAAAACGCAGAGCTTAATAACGATTATTGGGCCCAATTATTATTAGTACGCGGCGAAGTGAATAAACAATTAGAATTAGCACGTAAAGAAAAATTGGTCGGAAAATCACTTGAAGCGATGATAACTTTATATGCTAATACCGATTTATTTGCCAAGTTAAGCAAATTAGATGATGAATTACGCTTTGTATTATTGACTTCTGCGGTAACTATTAAAACGATTGAACAAGCGCCTGATAACGCGATTAGTACAGCTGTCGATGGTTTGTTAATGACCATTAGCGCTACTACCGGCACTAAATGTGAGCGTTGCTGGCACTTTACTGATGATGTTGGTCAAGATGATAAACACAGTGATTTATGTGGTCGTTGTATCACCAATATTGATGGCGAAGGTGAACAGCGACGTTTTGCTTAAGCGTCGTTTATTATTACAGCTATGAATATAAAAAACTCAGGTTTAATTTGGCTATGGCTAACTATATTAGTTTTAGTGATAGATCAAATATCTAAACAATATGTCACTAATACGATGGCATTATACGATTCTATTGCTGTTTTACCGTTTTTTAGCATTACTTATGTGCATAATCTTGGTGCCGCGTTTAGCTTTTTAGCCGATCAAGGTGGCTGGCAACGCTGGTTTTTTACCTTGATTGCGCTTACGGCAAGTATTGTATTTGCAGTATGGTTAGCTAAAACACCAAAAGAAAATAAACAGTTGAGTATCTCTTTAGCACTTTTATTGGCTGGTGCAATGGGAAACTTGATTGATCGTGCTTTGTTTGGCTATGTAATCGATTTTCTTGATTTTTATGTGGGTAGTTATCACTGGCCAGCTTTTAATATCGCTGATTCCAGTATTTTTATTGGGGCTATATTTATGGTTTTAGATTCATTTAAAAAAGAAACTGCTATTTAAAAAAACTGCTAGTAGTGCTGCTAGTGATAAATAGCTGTTAGTAACCCAAAGTATAGCTTAGCCGTATTTAAAATAATTATAGGTCTAAAATGATAGCAAATAATTCAACCATTATCGCTCATATCACCATGAAGCTTAGTGATGGTTCAGCAGCTGATAGTACAAAAGTTAATAACAAACCGGCAAAAATCAAATTAGGAGACAATAGTATTTCTCCAGCATTTGAAGCCCAACTTGTTGGTTTGTCTGTTAGTGATGAAAAAGAATTCACTCTTGAAGCAAAAGATGCTTTTGGGGAAACTAATCCTGACAACATTCACTATGTTGATAAAAGTCGTTTTACTGCCGATGCACCAGCAGAAGTAGGCAATATTATCACCTTTACGCAACCCCACGGTGTCGAATTGCCCGGTATGGTAAAAGAAGTTTCAGGTGAGTCGGTTACGGTAGATTTTAATCACCCGTTAGCTGGGCAAGCTGTTACGTTTGTTATCGAAATTGTTGATATTCTTTAAATTGTGTGTTCTTTAGCTGGTACGTTCTTTAGAGCAATGAAGTCGAATCATAAAATAGGTTTTTCATGGAAATAATTTTAGCTAATCCGCGTGGTTTTTGTGCTGGTGTAGACCGAGCTATAAGTATTGTTGGTCGAGCATTAGATTTATTTGGCGCGCCTATTTATGTTCGTCATGAAGTTGTCCATAACAAATTTGTTGTTGACAGCCTAAAAGACAGAGGTGCCATTTTTGTTAATGAACTTGATGAAATTCCTGATGATAATACCGTTATTTTTAGTGCGCACGGGGTGGCTAAATCAGTACGAGAAAACGCGAAAGCGCGAGGCTTAAAAGTGTTTGACGCTACTTGCCCGCTAGTAACTAAAGTACACATGGAAGTATCTCGAGCAAGTCGTAAAGGTATTGAATGTATTCTTATTGGTCATCAAGGACATCCTGAAGTTGTTGGCACTATGGGACAATATGATAATAATAAAGATGCTGGCATTTATTTAGTTGAATCGGCGGTTGATGTTGAAAAACTACAGGTAAAAAATGCTGATAAGTTATTTTTTTGTAGCCAAACCACACTGTCGGTTGATGACACCAGTGATATTATTGATGCTTTAGTGGCTAAATATCCGAAAATAAAAGGACCGCGTAAAGATGATATTTGCTATGCCACACAAAATCGTCAAGATGCTGTTAGGTCAATAGCAGCACAAGTTGAACTGCTGCTCGTGGTTGGCGCTAAAAACAGTTCTAATTCAAATCGATTACGTGAACTCGCTGATAAATTAGGTACTACGGCTTATTTAATTGATACTGCGGCTGATATTAAAATAGAGTGGCTAGAGAATGTTAAGAAAGTTGGTGTAACTGCTGGCGCTTCAGCCCCTGATGTATTAGTTAAACAAGTGCTACAGTGTTTAAAAACACTCGGTGGTAGCACGGTAAATGAGTATCACGGGCGAGAAGAAAATATTGTGTTTGCAGTACCTATCGAATTGCGCTAATCTTAAGTTGAGTAAAAATCAACCAAATAGATGATGTAGTAGGTTGAAAGTTAATTTAACTAATTGATMRCTANARTWAAMWWTGYWWYCNNKYMAAKTWKTAGWKAYSCWMAMWWATAYYYTYTKTAYTTWTAWSTKAGGGAAAGATGTTTTTATCCCTTTGAAAATATATTGAGATGGTGTATTTATCAGTTTTATCAATAGGTGAATACTGAAATACTACACATTATATGGATATAAGGTATGGGTTAATGCAGTACACCATTGTGATATTTAGCGCCTACAGCAAACAGTTTTTCCAACACTTGTTTTTGTCAAATATTAGACAAAAAATTAATTCGCAAACACTGAAGCAACCAGTAAAACAACGCAGCAAAAAAAACTCGACGCTATTCTCGAAGAAACTATCGCAAGAACTAGCAAATAAACTATCGCAAGAACTAGCCAAAGAGCGAGTAAAAAAACACTGGCAACAATGGCAGAGCTTTGATCCTGTACATTTATCCCTAGTTATTCATTCTATTTTAATTTTAATCGTTTCTTTTCTGATAAAGTCTGCTAAATTATTCGTTTATATTTCATCTTCTTATTTGCAAAAATACGCTTTTGTTAAGGACGTACAATGCAGCAATTGAATAGGCTATCTCGCACCGAGCATAAACATAGATGGCAGCAAATGCGCAAGCAAGCACGTAAACAAGTCGGTATGACCTTTATTGAAGTACTCGTTGCATTAGTTATTCTTGTGACGGGTATTTTAGGGGCTGTTGCTATGCAAGCAGCGGCTAAAAAAGGCAGTTTTGATGCCATGCAACGCTCATTAGCTTCCAGCTTAGCGCAAGATATTATTGAGCGCATGCGTACCAATGATTCCACCGTTACTACCAGTGTTTTAGGTAGTTATGCAGGAACCGGTTATGGGGCAAAAAATTTAACTACCCCATCAATTCGTTGCGATTCTGCTGTTGCTTTATGTACCAGTGCCCAACGGGTAACCAATGATTTATACGAATGGGAACAATTGTTAATGGGTACCGAAGTTAAGTCAGCAACAGCAGCTAATGTTGGTGGTTTATCGGGTGCTCAAGGTTGTATTGCGGTTAGCAGTAATTCAGTCACTGTTGCTATCAGTTGGCAAGGTAGAACCGCTACTGCTGATGGTGCAAGTACCAGAAGTGTAAAATGTGGTACGTCGGGTAGTAAAAGACGACAGGTAATTATTCAGGCATTTATTTTTTAATATGAAAATGATCAATCAAAAAGTGAATATTCACGGTTTTACCTATAACAACAAAGGTAAACAACAAGGTTTTAGCTTACTAGAAATTTTCATTTCTTTATCTATTGGCCTGGTTTTATTTGCGGGTGTGATGAGTGTTTTTGTTGGCTTGAAAACCACTGTTTCTGAAACCTCAAGCTATGGCGAAATGCAAGAAAACGGTCGCTTTGCTATTAGCGTTTTAACTGACGATTTGATCCGGCAAGGTTTTTGGGGCAATTTACCTGCGGAAATGGATATTTCAGTATTGGAAAATCCACCCCCAGTTGTGGCGAATGATTGCACTGTTGCTGGCACTAATAATGGTAGTTTTCCGCAAGCGGTTGGTCATTTTCGTACACTTTGGGGAACAACGTTAGCTTCAGCCAGTGTGATGAATTGTATTACTGATGCCAAAACCACTTCAGATATTATTGTGATCAAACGGGTGATTTCTCAGCCTGTTGTACCTCCCGTAACCGCGGCAAAATTAGATGCTAATCGTTATTATTTGATGTCGAGCGCTAATTCTGCTGATGTTTTTGCTGGTAATGCAGCCATTCCAACTATTCCAAATTCACAAGTGTGGGAATATCAAAATCATATTTATTATATAAAAAATGAAACCCAAGGCAGTAATACCATACCCGTGTTAATGCAAGGTCGATTAACCAATAGTGCGATTAAAGCCATTAATTTTCAGCCGATGATTGACGGTATTGAAATGATCCGTTTTTGGTATGGTGTCGACATGGATGCCGATGTTGATACTAATGACTATACTGATACATTCAATGTTAGTAGTGGCCCCGGTGATGGCGTTATTGATGCTTTTATTCCTGCGCGAAATATGACTGCTGCATTATGGGATAATGATGCTTCAAAAGTTTTAGCAGTCAAAATGTTTGTTTTGGTTAGAGATATTTTGCCTGACGCTAAATACACTAATAATAATACTTATCAGTTAGGTGGCAGCTCTACAGCCGATCAATTTAGTGCTGGAGGAGATAATTACCGTCGTTTACTGTTTTCTTCAACTGTGTCATTACAAAATGCTAAGGTGAAAGTATGGAATTAATCGATAAACAAATAAAACTTAGTGTAAGCCATAAAATTTATACTCATGGTCATTCATATAAAAAACAACAAGGTGTTGTTTTAGTTGTGGCTTTGGTCTTTTTAGTGGCGTTAACCGCGGTAGCTGGTGCTTTAATGCAAAATACTACCTCCGATGTGAAAATGTCAGATGCGAGCCAAGTAAAAGTAGTTGCTACTCAAGAAGCTATAAGTGCTATTGATGAAGTAATATTTAATCAAATTAATACGGTTGGCGCAGCGAATGGTTTTGCAGCACCATTAGCTACCTTTCCAACCTCACCGGCTGTCAGTGCTATTGATACAACAGCACGAATAGCTGTCGCTACACCAAATAACTTAGTTGTCGATTGCCCCCACTCTCGAAATGCTTCGTCTGTTCAGGTGTTTAAGTGCAATGCTTTGCAAGTTCAAATAACCCGTTTGTATGGGCGAAACAAAGCGAGCACAATACAAGTAACTTCAGGTGTTTCACAGTTATTGTTGCCATAAAATAACTATGTGTGCATTTGAGAATGGGGAATATGATATGAAAAAATTAATTATTGTTGTTTTATGGTTATTATCTATTAGCTTTTCTTATGGCGAAGATATCGATCTTTATATCGGTGATGTTGCGAAGCGAACGGGTAATCGACCGCAAGTGTTAATTATTTTTGATAATTCTGGCAGCATGAATACTTCTGAAATTGTGAAACAGCCTTATGATTCTAATAAAAATTATGATGCAGTTAATGGTTTGAGTAAATCCACAAGTAAGTATATTTATTATACTAAAGGTGCCGGTATTAATAATACGACATTATCTCCTGATGATAGCAATGAAAAACATCGGTTTTTAGATGCTATTAATAGTTGTTCAACCGCAAGAGAACGTTTGAATTCAGTCGGTTTTTATACTGGACATCTTCGTGAATATAAATTTCAAGGTAATTCTGGAAGTTGGCAAGAAATTCCTGGAGATGATGGCAGTAATATTAAGGTTATCGATTGTGAAGATGATGTTGATGAAGTTGCTATATTTCCTGATGATAATGAAGGAGAACTTCATGGTGATGGCTCTGTTACACCTATCCCCAACGGTTACCCTATTGATGGCTTAGGCAGTAATCAAAGTCCAATATATTATACCGGAACTGTTGGTAACTCTAATGTGATTTGGACTGGCGAAGTGATCACACTTTATACGGACAATTATTTACGTTGGAGTCATAGTAACAGTATTCCTAATGTTTACCGTGCTCGTTTAGATATCGCAAAAGACACGGTTACTGATTTAATCGAATCAGCACCATCGATTGATTTTGGCCTGCAAATTTTCAATATAGATGCTTTTTACGAAAATCAACGTGATGGTGGGCGAGTTGTCTTTGGTATTCAAGAAATGACTAAATCAGCACGTAAAAGATTAGTGGATATTATTGATTTAGAACTTGATGGTGAAACTAATACTCCTTTATGTGAAACTTTGTATGAGGCACGTCGTTATTTTGGTGGGTTAAGTGTTGATTTTGGTGATGATGATTCAAAACCAAATTATTATTCTTATACGCCCAATACGCCGCCGCGTGATACCTCAATTGAAACTAATAAAGTATATAAAACCCCTTATTCAAGCTGCTCTAATGAAGTCTTTGTTATTTTGATCACTGACGGCACACCAACGCTGGATAATGCCGCCGATAATTATATTAAATCTTTGCCCGGAATTGGCGGATCATTTAATGTCAATGGCTGGAAAAATTATTTACCAGCGCTGGCTGGCTGGATGAAAAACAACGATCTTAATACTAATTTACCGGGTATACAAACTTCTACTCTATTCACCATTGGTTTTGGTCAAGATGCCATTAATGGTGCTGCACCCGTATTAACTGAAGCGGCAAAATTAGGCGGTGGACAATATTACCCGGCTAATGATCCTAGTAGTTTGTTAAGTTCATTACAGTCTGCCTTAGCATTAATTTCTCGTGTAAATGCCACATTTACGGCACCTTCTGTTGCCACTAATAATTTTGATCGCACGCAAACCTTAAACTCTGTTTATTATGCGATGTTTTTACCCGATCGTGGTCCGCGCTGGCAAGGTAATATCAAAAAGTTAAAAGTGGAGAATGGAGCTCAAAAAGATCGTACTGGTGCCAATGCTATTAATAGTGACGGTAATATTTCAGATACTGCAAAAACTTATTGGTCTACAGCAACAAAACCTGACGGTAACGAAGTTGATCAAGGCGGTGTTGCTGAAATGCTGCGCAATAAAACCAATAGAGTAATCTACAGTGATTTAGGAGTGTCGGGAGCATTAATCACGTTTGATCAAACTAATGCTGAAAATGCTTTTGGTAGTGCCACCGCTTTAGCGAGTGAAATGGGCATACCCAAAGCAAATCTTGGCGATTTAATCGCATGGGCTAAAGGTACCGATGTTGATGATGCTGATGGTGATGGTTCAGTTACCGATGTACGTCCTGATGTTTTTGGTGATCCACTGCACTCTAAACCACTAGTGGTCAATTATGGTGGTAGTAGCAGTAATCAAGATGTACGTATTATTGTTGGTACTAATGCTGGTGCCTTGCATATGTTTCAAGATAACGGTAACACTGTTGATGAAACCTGGGCCTTTATGCCAAAAGAGTTTTTTAAAAACTATGCTAAGTTACGGGAAAATTTCACCTCAACCAGTAAACTTTATGGCGTTGATGGTTCCGCAACACTGTATACTTATGATAGTAATGGTGATGGTTCTATTGTTAGTACAGACGGTGATAAAGCTTGGGTTTTCTTCGGACTACGCCGTGGTGGTAACAGTTATTATGGTGTCGATATATCTGTTCCTAATACACCTAAATTGTTGTGGCATATTGATAGTACCACTACTGGCTTTAGCGAGCTGGGACAAACTTGGTCTAAACCTAAAATAGCCTTTTCAGAACTTAATAAAGTTAATGGTACTGCTCAGCCGGTATTACTTTTTGGCGGTGGCTATGCGATATCAAAAGATAGTGCCGGCGTTGGCGGTAATGATAGTGTTGGACGTGCAGTTTATATGGTTGACGCTAAAACGGGGACTTTAAAATGGAGTATGACACCAGCAACGTCCAGTAGTGCTAATACTCATTATGCTGGTACCGATAGTATCCCTTCTGCGGTTGGTATATTAGATAGTAATGGTGATGGTTTRATTGACCGAGTTTATGCAGGCGATACAGGGGGCAATGTATGGCGCATTGACATGCCAGGTAGTAGCCCAAATAGCTCAACAGAACCATGGACTGCATTTAAATTAGCTGAATTAGGGAATGTGGGTACTAGTACCTCGGATACAGATGATCGACGATTTTTTAGTGAACCTTCAATTGTTCGCACCATAATAACAGCAACCAAAGAAACTTCGACAACTGATGTTAATGGCATAACTACAAAAGTAATTACCCGACAAGAGCAACCTTATGATGCGGTATTAATTGGCAGCGGTGATAGATCAACACCACTTGCCACTAACACCGATGATAAATTTTTTATGATCCGTGATAAAAATATTGCGACACAATCTTATACCGGCAGCACATCTGCACCTATTCCACCGGCTATTAAAGTAGGAGATTTATATGACTATACCAATGATCCTTTTGGGCAAACATTAACCAGTCAGCAGCGAGATACCTTAGAGCTTGCCGTAACCAGTAAATCGGGTTGGTTTATTAATTTAACCGGCAGTGGTGAAAAAAGTACAGCAGCAGCAATAGCTATCGATGGTTTTGCTTACTTTACTTCATTCCAACCAGCCAGCGGTTCTGCCAACACTTGTCAGGTTGATCCGGTTTCTGGGTTTTTATATGCCGTTGACTTAACTCTTGGCACCAAATTATGGATTAATAATGTAGAACAAGTGAATCGAAAAATATTATCCACTACAGGTACAATTGAAACACCACAGTTAATTATAACGCAAGATACGGTATCTGGTGGCGGTGGTTCAGGAACCCCAACTAACAAAACATTATCTGAAATTCGAATTCTTGCGGGTAAAATTATTATTCCATTAGGGATCACAATAGATACATGGCGTACCTACATGTATGTTACGGAGTAAATATGACTCTTAATAAAATCGAAATAAATAATATAAGCAAAGTGAATACAATTTTTGGTTTTACGTTAATTGAGCTAATGATTACTGTTGCTATTGTTGGCATCATTGCTTCGATTGCGTACCCATCTTATGTTTCATCGGTGTCACGTAGTAACAGAACAGAAGCGCAGCGTGAATTAACTAGGCTTGCTAATTTAGAAGAGCAGTTCTATAGCGACAACCGTGCTTATACTACAGACATGACTAAGCTGACTATGCCGACAACTGCGCTAACGCAATCAGGTAATTATAAAATAACTGCGACAGTTTCTGCCGCTACGTTTAAATTAACAGCAACAGCACAAACTACACAGGCGGCAAACGATGCTAATTGCACAACCTTATCTATTGATGAAACAGGTAAAAAAACCGCTGCAGGTTCAAGTYGTTGGGAGAAATAAAATGTTTATTATTAAAAGATTAGCCAAAATAGCATTAATTAGTGTTGTCGCTAGTTCGACAATATTTACTCAAGCGGCTGCTGAGCAAAATGGTGCTAAAGTAGAAATAAAATGTTGGGTTGAATTGTATGGTGGCAAAGATATCATTCATTTTGCTAACATTAACCTTCAGAATCTTAACGGTTATGGTAATTATTTAGTTGGCAGAAAAGTTAAAACGGCTTTTAGAAAAGAGAAACTAAAAGTTTATAAAGTAAAAGAATGCGTCAAGCTAAACGAAAAGTTTAGCTCAGATCGTGGCCGTCAAGTTGATGAAAATAGTATTCGCTAAACGCTTTATCTAGGATAACAAAGGCTTTAATTGGCAGAGCAATTAAAGCCTTTATATTAAGTACAGGTTACTTCATTACCGCTGCGATCTTCGTCTTTATCATCATTATCAATATCGGAAGTGCTGTAAATACGACCAGAGCTTGAGACCATAATACCCCGTGATCTATTGGCATCACCATAAGGGCAATAGCTTAAAGGGGTAATAGCTGCGGTGCTCGCGAGTAAACCAGTAGATGCATACATTACTGAGCTTTTGCTATATTGCAGTTTGTCATTAGTTTTGATCGCCGCTTTTACTTTTATAATACGTTCTGCTGGTGTTGCTGTTGGTTCATAAACACCATCACCATCAAAGTCGGTGAACACACTGAGTTCTTTTTCCCAGCTAGTTGTACAAGTTTTAGCAACTAATGGGCAAACCGTTACGTTTACGCCTTCATTTATCGCTACATTGCGCGCGGTAAGTAACAAACGGTTTAATTCAGATATTTCATTATCAACCCGCATCCGTACGCTAAAATCACTCAAATTAGGTAAAGCAACCATAGAAAGAATGGCAAGCACAGCAACGGAAACCATTAATTCAACAAGGGTGAATCCTTTATTTGCAGGTAAAAACGATGATTTAATATTTTGATTTGACATAAGACTACCTTCTTTAGACAAACTTTACCTATTAGTTATATCATTTCAAGTACCAAACAGCTAGCGACACGTTAATTCTTTGCCATTGCGGTCTTCATCTTTACCATCGTGATCAGTATCCGTGGTTATGTACAAACGTCCTGAAGTAGCAACACGAATACCACGATTGAAATTTTGGTAATTTAACGGACAATAGCGAAAAGTGCCATTGCTTCCCCAACCAGCCAATCGTCCTGTTGCCGCATAAATAACGCCAGTTCTACCTATGCCATAATGAAGTTTATCGGTTGTTTTTATTTTGCTTTTGACTCTTAAAATATATTCATTTAAATTTGGCTCATATATTTTATTAGCATTGGTATCGATAAATACACTCAGCTGTTGATGCCAATTAGTATCACACTTACCTGACTCATCTAAATGGCACAGTGTTACGGTTTGCCTATTGTTAATTGCGGTATTTCTAGCGATCAGCAATAATCTATTTAATTCCGAAATTTCATTATTAACACGTAGCTTGCAAATAAATGATGAGTAATTGGGCACCGCAATACCAATAAGAATACTCGTTATGCTGACGGTTATCATTAATTCAACTAAAGTGAAACCAGAGTAAAGTGGTAAAAAATGGCGCGGCGAAAAAGTGCTTATGATTTGTTTGTACATAATAAAATCCATTTTATTTTTAGGTTTGTAATTTAATACGACCTATTAAGCATCATTGCTAACTATAGATGGTTTTAGTATGGGTGTTTTTATGAAAAACGCTAATTTATTTAACTTAATTGATACATTAAGCTTGCATTGGTATAACTTATTAATTCCTCTTGCTGGGTAGTTAAATTTAGATCAGTGATGCTTTGGTGATAAATCTGCCAAATATTTTGATAACTATTATTTAGGACATCATTATTTTGATCACCATTATTTTGAACTCTAGGGCTCAAAATACAAAGTGGAAAATTACTAGCGAGCATAACGCGATTTTCACCAAAGGTTTGTAAGCAAAGAGAAATAATTGTTGTTATTGAATTAATCGAATAGTTCCTATCAGACATTTCCCAACCAGAGCATTTTATTGCACAGTGATTAAATTGGCTGAGTTGTTGTAAATTATTTAACCATTGCTGGCTTTTTTTATCCATTAACGATGGCCAACCCGCATGGTTAATAATAGTTTTAAGTGCTGGTAATTGCGTTAACAGTTGCATTAACTTTGTTACGGCAGTATTCGCATTTAGCGACATTTGCACTTCGAAAATTAAATTATGGTGAGCCAATAGCGCTAAGTTTTTAAGTGTGTTTTTTGCTGAAAGTACAGTTAAAGCCTGCTCATCTAAAATGTATCGACAACCCACTACAGATTTATATTTCAGCAATTTTTGCAACTGTTGTTTAAAGTTAGTTTCATTTAATAATAAATCAATATAAGCAATTGCACGAAAAGGTAAGTGGCAATGTTGTTCTAAATATGCAATTTCTCGCCACGGTTTATTATTATCAAATCCTGCTTCAATGTGCACAAAACCGGCTAATTCTAAATGTTCAGTTAACCTTAAATCATGCTCAGTAAAGTTTTGACAGATCTTGTTTTTATCTGACCAAAATGGTGGATTATCTGCTTTTAACCAATGATAATCACCTTGATCAAGGCTAAATAAATGAATGTGCGGGTCAATAATTTTCATAAAATGCCTAAATTTACATGTCCTACATTACTGGCAAGTATAACCACCATCAATTACTTGCAAACTACCGGTAATAAATTTAGCTTTATCAGAAGCCAAAAATAAGACTAACTCCGCCACTTCATCGGCTTGCCCTAAGCGACCTAATGGTTGTAATTGTGCTTCTTCTTTATGCACTGTTACTTTATCTGCTCCTGATTTTTTACAATAACTTTCAATTGCCTGATGATAAAGCGGCGTTTCTATGGTGCCAGGACAAACGGCATTGGCGCGAATGTTAAATTTGGCATAATCGAGTGCGGTAGTTTTTGCCATCGAGGCAAGTGCAGCTTTTGTTAAGTTATAGGCAAAAGAATTAATCTTGGCAATTAAGGCTTGATCCGATGATATTAAAATGATCGCGCCATTATTCTGAGCTTTCATATTAGGTAACACTGCTTTGATCGCATTAAAAGCTCCTTTTACATTGAGATTAAAAACTTTATCAAAATCAGCCATAGTGGTATTTTCAATATTAGCCGAAAAATGCATACCTGCGTTGGAAACTAATACATCTATAGTATGTTTAGCGGCAATATCATTAATAGTGGTGGTTACGGAGAGTTCATCGGTGAGATCGCAGTGCATAAATTCACCGTATTGACCGGTTTGAATATCAAGATTAAATACCTGATAACCATCACTAATAAACTTTTGGACGATACTCAAGCCTATGCCTGAACTACCACCGGTAACGATTGCTGTTTTTTTCATAATAAACCTCGGACGTTATTAATGATCGCCATTATCTAACTGAAATAACACCGTTTTCAAGTGTTATATTGGTGTGTTTGCAGTAAAGCTAGCTATACTTGTTTTTATACGGGTATATATGACTCAAAAATTAAAAGGTAAGTATCAATATGGCAAAAAAAAATGATGAGATAATCACTCAAGAAGAGCTTGATAACTTATTAATGCTTAACGATTTTATTGATAAGAAAGATGAACAATCGTTGGTTTCAGAGCTAAAAAAGGCTATTTTAGATTCTGGTAAATTAGAGCTTGTGCAATGGTTATCATTACGTGAACAATTACAAGAAATTGAAGAGTTAATTCCACATATTGATTTGATCATAAAGCTGAAAAAAGAAGATAGATAAGTTAAACTCGCTGCAATTAATTACCCAGTTAAAAGAAAAAGGTTACACATGAAAATTTGTGGCGTAGAGCTCAAAGGCAATGATGCCATTATTTGTTTAATTTCTTCAGAAAATAGTTTGTACGATATTCCGCATATACGTGTTCCTAGAATTAGCATTAACAATGCTGGTGATGCTGAAGAAGTACGACGATTTCAATTTACTTTTTCAAAACTAATTGAAGATTATAATATTGATAAAGTAGTGATAAAGGGGCGTGCTCTTAAAGGAAAATTTGCTGGTGGTCCTATCGGTTTTAAATTAGAAGCAGCTATTCAACTGATTGCAGATTTAGATGTAGACATATTATCGGCAAGCTTTATTAAAAATGCACTCAATAAGAGTCAGTTAGAAATTGATTTTAGAGATACCGGCTTGAAAAAATTTCAAGAAACAGCGTTTACCTCGGCTTTTGCTTATTTAGAAAGTTTAAACCAAAAACAAGAACCTGCATTTAATCCGTATAATCAAGCGTAGTTTTTATTTTTCATGCCTATGCACTTGGCTCAGGATCGTCTTTCCCGCAGTCTTTTAAGCGGACGCTGCATGGATGCAGCTTATTAAGACAATGCATGGAGCATATTGTCCTGAATCTACG
>NVTW01000002.1 GCA_002401725.1 Gammaproteobacteria bacterium | reverse complement strand
CAATTACAACAAGACAAAGAAATGAATGTAGATAAAGTTTTATTGTTAATAAAATGGGCCGCACTTTCTTATTTTCCGCGTCAGCAATGCGCCAATTTGTATGGTGAAAAATTACAGCAATTTTTACTTACCACGCTGCCAGAAAAAATGCCGCAAGAAAAAAAACAGCAATTTAGCGAACAACTTAGCCAGTGCACACCAGTATTTGAACGTATTTATCATAAAGATGGTGACAATATTAGTGATAAAAAAGTTAATCAATTGGCATTGACTTGGCTTAAAAATGCGTTACCACCTCAACTAAAAGCTAGCGCTATAGCCAAACAAGCCATTAAGGAACCGTTATCATGATCAGTTTTTATTGGCCTTGGCTATTAACTGCTCTACCCTTACCATTATTAATTTATTGGTTGCCCGCAAAACAGCGCAACGCAAGTGCAGCATTAAAAATGCCTTTGTTAATTAATACCAATACTCAAGTTGTCAGTAAAAAAGACAATAAAAAATCATCCTTAATTGTCTTATCACTTATCTGGGGATTAACCGTATTGGCAGCCAGTCGCCCACAATGGCTAGGTGAACCCATTGATATTCCAACCCAAGGTCGAGAAATGATGATCGCGGTAGATTTATCAGGTTCAATGCAAATTGAAGACATGAATTTAAATGGTAGTACCGTTAACCGCTTAACCATGCTTAAAGCAGTATTAGGACAATTTATTGAGCGCCGTACGGGTGACCGCTTAGGCTTAATTTTATTTGCTGATGATGCTTATATGCAAACCCCTATGACCTTTGATAGAAAAACCGTTAAACAAATGCTTGATGAAGCGGTATTAGGTTTGGTTGGACAAAAAACCGCAATAGGCGATGCTATCGCCCTTGCAGCCAAACGCTTTGATGCTAAAAAACAAACCAACCGTGTTTTATTACTCCTAACTGACGGACAAAATACCGCAGGTAAAATAACCCCAGATCAAGCTTTAGAATTAGCCGTAGATAAAGGGATCACTATATACACTATTGGTATTGGTGCCGATGAAATGCTACAGCGCACATTGTTTGGTACTCGACGTGTTAACCCATCAAGCGATTTAGACGAAGCGATGCTTACTAAACTTGCCGAAAAAACTCACGGTAAATATTTTCGTGCTCGTGATGGTAAATCGATGAACGAAATTTATCAACTGCTCGACAAATTAGAACCTATCGAACAAGATCAACAGCAAATGCGTCCATTAACGGCACTATTTTATTGGCCTTTAAGCGGCGCTTTTATTGTTGCCTTATTATATTTACTGTATTTAAGCATTGCGCAACGACTTAATCATAACATCACAAAAACATCCTCATTCAAGGAGCAAATAAATGACTGATTTTCATTTTATTCGCCCACTTTGGCTATTGGCTATTTTCTTATTAATTGCCGCCTTATATTTATTAAAACGCTTACGAGTCAGTCAATCAGGTTGGGATAAAATTTTACCCCAACATTTAGCACAAATATTAATTACGACACCAACAGCTAATAAAAATAATAAAGCACAGAGTAAACCTTTATCGTTACTACCTGCTGGCATTATTGGTGTATTAACTATCATTGCATTAGCTGGACCAACATGGCAAAAATTACCACAACCTGTTTTTAAAGTAAATCAAGGTTCGGTATTGATCATGGATATGTCTTATTCAATGTATGCTACCGATATAACACCTAATAGATTAACGCGAGCACGTTATAAAGCTATTGATTTACTTAACGGTTTAACCGAAGGTGAAGTGGGACTAGTTGCTTATGCGGGTGATGCCTTTACTATTAGCCCTTTAACCGAAGACACTAATAATATTAAGCTATTATTACCCTCTTTAAGCCCTGAGCTAATGCCTGAACTAGGTAGTAACCCGCTCGCGGCTTTAGTATTAGCTGATAAAATGCTTAAAAATTCAGGTCATATTCATGGTGATATTTATTGGTTTACCGATGGTGTTGACAGAATAGACATTAGCGATATTGAACAATGGTCAAAAGCACATCCACATAATTTACACATATTAGGCATTGGAACCCGCAATGGCGCACCGATAAAATTACCTAATGGCGAATTATTAAAAGACAACAGCGGCGCTATCGTTATTCCTCATCTTAGTGTGGGTTACTTATCAGGTTTAGCAAAACAAGGTCGCGGCAACTATCAAACTATCCGTAATGACAACCATGATATTGATAGCTTACTTGCTGAAAGCTCGTTAAAGAAACAACAATTAAATACCAATGACAATTCAAAAAATAACGAACAAGCAAGTAACCAATTAGGCGATAGCTGGCAAGAAGTTGGCCCCTACTTATTACTCATTATTTTGCCTTTATTACTCGGCTATTTTCGCCGTGGCAATATCGTCATGTTATTACCGCTTGCTTTACTATTAGCACCGCCCCAACAAGCGCAAGCAGGTTTATGGCAAGACGTATGGAAAACTAGCGATCAACAAGCGCAGCAAAAATTTGATAAAAAGGCCTATCAACAAGCCGCTGAGCAATTTAAAAACCCTTTGTGGCAAGGTAGCGCTTATTACAAAGCAGGTGATTATAAAAAAGCATTAACCGCCTTTAAAAAGGTTGATAGCGCGCAATCACTATATAACCAAGGTAATGCCTTAGCTAAATTAAAAAAGCTGGATCAAGCAATTACTGCTTATAACGAAGCACTGGCAAAAAACCCAAATCTTAGTGATGCTAAAAAGAATAAAAAACTATTAGAGCAATTGAAAAAACAGCAGAAAAAACAAAATCAAAAAAATAATAAACAAAAAAATGACAAAGATTCTAAAAAAGATCAAGGAAATAAGAATAAAGACAAGGGAAAAAACAAGCAGCAAAGTCAAAATAAAGGCCAGCAGCAAAACAAACAAAATGATCAGCAAAAAACTGATAATAAACAAAATACTGATGATAAAAAATCAGATAACCAAAAAACTAATAAACAAGAAACTAAAGAGCAAAAAGCTAAAAAACAGGCCGCTAAAAATAAAGCTAATAAAGCTAATAAAGCTAAGGCTGACAAGAAAAAAACAGATCAAAAACTAACACCAGAGCAAAAAGCAATACAAGCAAAAGCTAAACTAGCTAAAGAACAACATGACAAAGAAATGCAGCAAAAATATCAACAGTTACTCAACAAGGTAACCGATGATCCTTATTTATTATTGCGCAATAAAATGCAGCTTGAATATCAAAAACGTCGCGGTGACACCCAAAGCAGAGGAAGTGATAAAAAATGGTAAAAACAGTTAAAATTTTATGCTTAATATTAGTATGTTTTACTACCAGTGTATTCGCTAACGTTAGTGCAACCGTTAGTAAAAACCCTGTGATTGCAGGTGAATCCTTTGTCTTAGACATAATTGCAAATGAAGATGTCATTAACAACGCCTTTAACAGTGATGCATTACTAAATGATTTTATTGTTGGTAGAACCTCCATCAGTTCGCAAACCAGCATGATTAACTTTAAAACCAGCTATAGTACCCGCTGGAAAACAGTGCTAATAGCGAGAAAAGCAGGTAACTATACTATCCCTGTTTTTAATATTAATGGTCAAAAAACTGCCCCCATTCAATTAACTGTGGTTGCGCCAAGTGCCGGTAAAAACCTTAGACAACAAGACTTATTTATTGAAGCTGAGGTTTCAAATAAAGACGTGTATGTTCAGCAACAATTCACCCTAAAAGTAAAACTCTATTTCGCCAGTGAACTTAAACGCGGTAGCTTAACTGAGCCAAGTTTAACGGGTGCCACCATTACCCAAATAGGCAAAGATAAAGAAAATGCCGAAATTATTAATGGTCGTCGTTATCGTGTTATTGAACGTAGTTACGTTATTAATCCGCAACAAAGTGGTGACTTTACTTTATCTTCGCCGATGTTTAGTGGTGAAGTGATTAAAGCAACATCTCGACGTTCAAGCTTTTTAAGTTTTGGCGAAAGTACGCCAGTGAGTGTATTAGGTAAAGAAATTCAGATAAAAGTACGTCCTATTCCAAGCTCTTATCAAGGACAATGGTTACCTAGCGAACTATTAACTATTCATGACGAATGGCAACCTAAAAATAAAAAATTTAAAGTCGGCGAACCCATTACTCGTACCATCACCTTAACCGCTGCGGGGTTAAGTGAAGAACAATTACCTAAACTTAACCTAACCATGCCTAAAGGTTTAAAAATTTATCCCGATCAGGCTGAACTACACACCAATGTTAATAATAATAAGCTAGTTAGTCAAAAAGTGAAGAACTTTGCCATTGTTGCTAGTAGTCCAGGTACTTATACCTTGCCTAAAATAACGATCCCTTGGTGGAATACTATTACTAATAAATTTCAGCAAGCAGTATTACCTGAGCAAACCATTACCATTGTCGCTAATGATGATTTTATACAAACACAGCTAAATATGAGCAATAACGGTAATGTTCAACAAAATAATAATAATTGCCCTATGACTGACAATGGCAGTGATCATTTAACAAATAAAACGCCCATAAATAAAACAAACTGGCTACAATGGCTATTTTTAGCATTATGGTTACTCACCAGTATTGCTTGGTTTATTCGTAGCAAGGGGAACAAAAAAAGACTAACCCAAAGCAACAAACAGGCAAGTCCCCCCCAAAATAATAACTATGTTCATCACAAAAATGCTTATTCGGCATTAATACGCCATTGTAAAGAAAATCAAGGAAAAGCAGTAATAGACACTATTGTGCCTTGGGTTAACCGCTTAACAAACCCAAACAATAAGATCACAACGATTGATGATGCACTAATGTTCATTAATGATGATGATTTTACTAAGGCTATTAATCAGCTACAACAATGCTATTATGGTAACAGTGATGAAAATTGGCTGGGTAAGCACTTATTGGCTATTATAAAAAAAATACAGCGTCAATATAAAAAGCATGCCAGCAACCAAAAAAAGAACAATGATCACACGCTAAACTTAAATCCATAATATTGATTACAATCACTAAATTCAATGGTTGTAGCCATAAATAAGCACGGCAAGCGATGATAAAAAAAATATTTGGAAATAAATCTAAGCAAGCTCAGGTCTCTAACAACATGGCAAGTAAACAAGTTAGATACGAAGCATTAGTTAGAGCATTACATGGCGATCTTTTTCGCTATGGGTATTGGCTATGCCACGATAAACATGTGGCTGAAGACCTAGTACAAGAAACCTTTTTAAGGGCATGGCGGGCTTTAGATTCATTAAAAGATGAAAAGGCCGCAAAATCATGGCTGATCACCATATTAAGACGTGAAAATGCCCGCCGTTTTGAACGCAAACGCTTTGATATGTCTGAATATGATGAAGTTTCTATTGCTGATACTCATGCGATAGGTCATGAGCAAGAAATGGAAAACTACCTACTGCGAGAGAAAATTGCACAATTGCCAGAAGAATATAGAGAGCCCTTGGTATTACAGGTACTTGGTGGGTATAGCGGTGCAGAAATCGCTAAACAATTAGATTTAAATAAAAACACCGTAATGACACGATTATTTAGAGCGCGTAATCAATTGAAAGAATCGCTCGAAGATGAACCTATGTTTCGCGGTCAGTTTAATTAGAGGCCATTATTATGAATAAAACAATGGACGATTTGCAATTTAGACGTAATATTTACGCCGATCCTAGCTCGACTGATCCAGAAGTGATCGCGGCTAGAAAAGCTGATCCAGCAAAACAACAATTTGCCGAAGAATTAGTTAAATTAGATCAACAAATTTATCAAGCAATGAATATTGATGTACCCGATGATTTATACAATAAATTAATGCTAAGACAAACCTTAGTAAGTCACCAGCAGCAAAAACGTAAAAACCGTATTCAACTCGCTATGGCGGCTTCTGTCGCGTTTGCTGTAGGGCTTAGTGTTAACTTTGCACAAAGTTCAAATACTTACTCAGATTTAGGTGATTATGCCATCGCCCATGTAAATCATGAAGCACACCTATTTAATAACAACAGTAATGCTCAAGTGAGCTTAGCCTCATTAAATAAAGAAATGTCAACTTACCATGCAAGCTTTACGCAGTCGCTGGGCAAATTAATTTCGGCGGGTGAATGTAATTTTGGTGGTATTAAAGTACTTCATTTAGTTTATCAAGGTAAAACTCAACCCGTTACCGTATTTGTTGTTCCACCTAAGAGTGGCTTAAATTTTGATGCTAGCTTTTCTAATGGTGATTTACATGGTCAAGCGCAGCAATTTAAAAATGCTAATGTTATTGTTGTTGGTGATAAAAATGAACAATTACAACAATGGCAACAAAAAATTGATACTAATATTACTTGGTCAATTTAGGCTACTTAGGTGGGCATTCGTTCCTCATGCTCCACCCTACTAATTATTTCTCATAGGGTGGGCATTTTTTCCACCACAAATAAATGGCTGTTTATCGCAACAAAACATCACTTAAAAATAAAAACGGCTGTGTGATTAACAAATAACACGGCCGTTTTGCATTATTAACAAGTTAAATTGTTAACAACGCTTTATTATCTAATAAAATTTTCTTACCGATCCCTTTTACTTTTAACAAATCGTTTAACGAATTATAAGCACCATTGAGTTTTCGATATTGAATGATCGCTTGCGCCTTCTTCTCACCAATACCTCTTAACTGGATAAAGTCTTTAGCCTTAGCCTGATTAATATTTATTTGCTGTAATTGTATTTTCGTTTGCTGATTTTGTTCATAAGTAGGTGGTTCAGCAGCCTGTATCATAGCACTATAAGATAAGGCGGTAAGAGCAAGCGAGGCAAATAATAATGGCAGTTTTTTCATGATAAAATCCTTTTGAGTAATTGTTTAATTCATTTATTTAAAAATGAATAATGTCCATAATGACGATGGCCGAAAATTTTGCTTACTTTATGATACTGACACTAAATGACAAAAAATAAAGCATAAACAAAAAGACGACTATTAAAGTAATAGTCGTCTTTTATTTTGTTGTCAAAATTATTTACCGATTTAATAGAATTTCATCGAAAATGCACAATCGATTGGTTAATTTGTTGTAGTACTGCATGCGGATCAACCGCTTTAGTTATAGGTCGACCTATCACCAAATAATCAACGCCAACCGTTAATGCTTGTTCTGGTGTCATAATACGTTTTTGATCATCTGAGTTACTACCAGCAGGACGAATTCCGGGAGTGATCAACTTAAACTCTTTCCCCAACGTCTGTTTTAATTGCTCAGCTTCCCATGCCGAACATACCACACCATCTAAGCCCGACAGTTGTGTTAATTTGGCTAACCGCATTACTTGCTCTGCTGGAGATAAACTAATACCTAACTCACGTAAATCGTCTTCTCCCATACTAGTTAACACGGTAACGGCAATGAGTAACGGCTTTTCGCTACCAAACGATTGCAACGCTTCATTAGCCTTAACCATCATTTTGCTGCCACCACTGGCATGAACATTGACCATCCACACACCTAAATCAGCCGATGCAGTAACCGCTTTTGCCACCGTATTTGGAATATCATGAAATTTTAAATMWAARAWAACRNCRWMMSCTTTKTTGWYNAANWGTYTAANTRMWWCARSAMCWWWAKRAKYRWWCATKTSKKTKCCKWMYTTYWMRSGAMAWTYANTASKTKRKWCTTTRTYMRTWANNGNTMAYKMWTCMGMTTTTNNGTYRANGYCTMNNGCWACRNCWMSTKTMGRMNTMSWWMATRWRRKYWSNCTTWYYTWWAATGGTGGGCATTCGTACCTCATGCACCACCCTACAGAGAATATTYAACTTTAATAATTGCCATATTCACATAATAGTCGAGTTTAAATTCTAAATCATATCATTCAAGTTCAAGRAAAAAGCGCGGAATTGATGCCAATCAATGAGCACTTTTGACGATGAAATTGGGTGATAGGATGACGAAGTTAAWCTCTACTCGCCTTCTAGGCCACGTACTGGCTTAATCTGCTCCCAGTCGTGACATGATGGACAAGACCAATAATGCGTGCTGGTATCAAAACCACAATTTCGGCAACTATAACGCGGTTTTTCATTTAAATAAGCGGAAATGAGTTCAGTCATCATATCTAAACTTTCGTGTTGTTTATCCTGCTTTGTTTCATCAATTTGCATTTTTATAAAATGCTTAAACCCTCGAATAGTTGGCCGCTTTTTTAATGCCATTAACATATATTCTTTCGCTTTAATCTTACCTTTTTGTTGTTCAATAAAGACTAAATATTTAATCAAGGCACTGGTGCTGCCTGTTTGTTCATAAACTTGTTTAATAAACGCGAAAAACTTATCATTTAAATTAAGTTGTAAGTAACAATGTTGCATTTTATCAATAACATCRAGAAAAAAATCATGATCTTGCTGGTAAATATAACGATAACATTGTGCGGCTTCATTATATTGTTGATGATTTTCATAAATTTCTGCCATTAAAAAGTTCGCTCGGCAAGAATTAGCATCATAAGTTAGGGCTTGTTCAAGCAATTCAATCACCAAAATAAATTCATCTTTTGCACGCGCTTGTATTGCTAATTCACAATAAAAATTAGCGAGAATATGYAACAGTTTTTTATCGTTGCTTTTTATAATRACTTTTTTGAGATCAATGCCTTGCTGCCAATCTTTAGTAGATTGATAAATTTGCAATAAATAAGTTAATGACTTAATACCAAAACGTTTTGATTTTAATGATTTAGAAAACATTTTTTCGGCTCGGTCGTATAAGCCTGCCGATAAAAAATCTTTGCCTAATTCAAAAATAGCATGTTGTTTATCTTTAGTMGGTAAATTAGCATGACGAACAAGGTGTTCATGCACTTTCAGTGCTCTATCAAGCTCGCCACGGCGTCTAAATAAATTAGCCATAGCAAAATGAGCTTCAACACTGTCGTTTTCTACTTTCAAGGTTTCTAACAAGTATTCAATCGCTTTATCTTGTTGGTTAGAAAGTAAATAATTTAASCCTTTCGAGTAYTTAATAGATAARTYYTGYKTRGCGYTYTGATCGTTTTGTTTAATACTATTWCGYCCCATAAACCAGCCGTAGCCAGCCGCAACAGGTAATAATAAAAACAATAATTCTAACATATTAAGAGGCGATCTTTTGTTTAGCTGCTTTATCRATAAAAGGTAACTTTTTCTTTACTACTCGTGAGAGTTTCCACATAAAYACAGCAATTAAGCCCATTAAAAAACCTAAGGCAGTAAATAAACTCACCGCCATAGCTACCGACATTTGTGTTCGAGCGATTAAATAATTTAACGTGATCATTTGGTCATTTTGGCTACCAAAAATAAAGGCTATGGCTAACAATATAAGYAAAATAAATAAAAAWAAATAAAAGCGCACAACCGCCTCCAAGAAAAATGGTTAAAGCTAGTAAAAGCTMAAAAAGAGTAAATCTGCAATATTCTATCATTGTTTTAAATGCTAATTCTATTAAATTTATTATCCACTAAACGCTATATTAGCGGTTTGAGAACAAAAAAAGATAAAAAAAATGGTATGCTTTAAAGCATACCATTCTATCTACAATAAATTATAAAGCGTTAAATTAACAAGCTTTAAGCCACGTTAGCGTTTACTCGCTCACGTAACTCTTTACCCGGTTTAAAATGAGGTACATATTTTCCCTCTAAATCAACCGATTCACCTGTTTTTGGATTTCTACCAACGCGCGGAGCACGATAATGTAATGAAAAACTACCAAAACCTCTAATTTCAATACGCTCACCTTTTGCTAAGGTTTGCGCCATCATTTCAAGAATTTCTTTTACTGCAATTTCTACATCTTTAGCAGACAAGTGACTTAATTTATCTGCTAATATCTCAATGAGTTCTGATTTGGTCATTTGACCCTCCAGTGTTCATTTAGCTTCACGCCAATGGAATAAAAATCAAAAGGGAACATCCAACGAGCTTTGTTCCCCTCTCCTTAAACACTTAAACTTATTGTATTAAATACAAATTAGTTTTTTGCGTTTTTAAATGCTTCAGCCATTGCGCTTAAACCAGATTCTTCAACTTGATTTAAACTGTCCATCGCTTGACGTTCATCAGCTTGATCTTTYGCTTTGATAGATAAACTAATTACACGATTTTTACGATCAACACCAACAAACTTCGCTTCAACACTRTCACCTACTGATAATTCAGTAGAAGCATCTTCAACACGGTCAGCAGAAATGTCTGCTACACGAATGTAACCTTCAACTTCTGTGGCTAATTCTATTTTTGCGCCTTTAGCGTCAACTTCAACGACCTTACCAGTAACAATAGCACCTTTTTTGTTATCTGTCAGATACATATTGAACGGATCGTCTTCAGTTTGTTTAACGCCTAATGAAATGCGTTCACGCTCTGGATCAACTTGTAATACAACTGCTGAGATTTCGTCACCTTTTTTGAAGTCACGAACAGCTTCTTCGCCGCCTTTCCAAGAAATATCAGATAAGTGCACTAAACCGTCGATGCCGCCTTCAAGACCGATGAATATACCAAAATCAGTAATAGATTTGATRTTACCMGTAACTTTATCGCCTTTRTTGAAGTTTTTAGCAAACTCTTCCCAAGGGTTAGGAATACATTGTTTTAAACCAAGAGAAATACGACGACGTTCTTCGTCAATTTCTAATACTTTAACTTCAACGCTATCGCCTAGGTTAACCACTTTAGATGGGTGGATGTTTTTRTTAGTCCAATCCATTTCAGACACGTGAACTAAACCTTCAACGCCTTCTTGRATYTCAACAAAACAACCGTAATCAGTTAAGTTAGTTACACGACCAGTAAGTTTTGAACCTTCAGGGAAACGGTTAGCAATTGCTACCCATGGATCTTCACCTAACTGCTTCATACCTAGAGATACACGAGTACGCTCACGATCGAATTTCAATATTTTAACTGGAATTTCATCACCAACATTAACAATTTCACTTGGGTGTTTAACACGTTTCCAAGCCATATCTGTAATGTGTAATAAACCGTCAATGCCGCCTAAGTCTACAAACGCACCGTAGTCAGTTAAGTTTTTAACGATACCTTTAACTTCTTGGCCTTCAGCCAATGACGCTAATAATTCATCACGTTCAACACTGTTTTCTGATTCGATAACAGCACGACGAGAAACAACAACGTTATTACGCTTTTGATCAAGCTTAATAACTTTAAATTCTAGGTCTTTGCCTTCAAGGTGAGTTGTGTCACGTACTGGACGTACATCAACTAATGAACCCGGTAAGAAAGCACGAATATTGCTAACTTCAACCGTGAAACCACCTTTAACTTTACCGTTGATAACACCGATAACAGTTTCTTTTTCTTCATATGCTTTTTCAAGCACTTGCCATGCTTCGTGGCGTTTTGCTTTTTCACGAGAAAGAATTGTTTCACCAAAACCATCATCAGCAGCGTCTAAAGCAACGTCGATTTGATCACCAACACTTACTTCTAATTCACCAGCAGCATCTCTGAATTGATCAATTGAAATAACAGACTCAGATTTAAGGCCAGCATCAACTAATACGTTATCTTTGTTGATCGCAATGATTGTACCCTTGACGATTGAACCAGGGCGTGTTTCGATTTCTTTTAAACTTTCTTCAAAAAGTTGTGCAAAATTTTCAGTCATAACTTGTTTATAAACTCAGTTATTAATCCAGTCAACAATCCTGTTTCATGGGGTTAAATTAAAGGGTTGAGTGCATCCATACAGTCAACCATAGGGTTATACTATTTTGTTTACGTTAAYTATTAGCTTTAATAGCCCATTTAATTATACTCTCGTACTAATAAACGAGGTTATTCTCTCAATTACAGCATCAATAGAAAGTTCTGTAGAATCAATAATTAACGCTCCTTCTGCTGGCACTAACGGCGCAACCGCTCGGTTACAATCTCGCTCGTCCCGTTGACGTATGTCGTCCAAAAGGCGCCCGATTTTAACATCAAATCCTTTCTGTTTCAACTGTTGATATCGTCTTTTTGCTCGTTCTTCAGCGCTAGCAGTTAAAAATATTTTCACAGGCGCGTCATTAAAGACCACTGTACCCATATCTCGACCGTCAGCGACTAAACCCGGCGCCACTTTAAAGGCGCGTTGACGACGTAATAATGCTTCTCTTACSCGTGGRAAWGCGGCAACTTTTGACGCAATAGYGCCAACATCTTCGGTGCGGATAGTATCGGTAACATCTTCACCTTCCAATATAACTTTACTTTCACCACTATCATTGATGTTAAATTGTACATCTAAATGAGCCGCAACAGGGATCAACGCTTCTTCATCATCAATGGCTAATTTATGATGCTGGATTGCCACCGCCAATACGCGATAGATAGCACCGCTATCTAATAARTGCCATCCTTGTTTTTTTGCCAAAATAGACGCTACCGTACCTTTACCTGCACCACTTGGGCCGTCAATGGTGATCACGGGAATGGTTTCCTGCATACCTCTGTCTCCTAATGTCAAAAATCGGCGAAATTATACGGGATTTATAATTGAAAATCGCCTAAAAAATTATTCTYCTACCTTAGTAAGAAGATATCGCCGCTAATTTATCAAAATAATCTGGAAAGGTTTTCGCTGTACACTTAGGGTCATTTATAGTGACAGGCGTTTCACTTAAGGCAACAAGAGAAAAACACATGGCAACACGATGATCATTATAAGTATCAATTTCAGCGTATTTCAATAATTTTGGCGGTGTAATTGAAATATAATCTTCTCCTTCGATAACTTCAGCGCCAAGCTTTCTAAGTTCGGTTGCCATCGCGGTTAACCTATCTGTTTCTTTAACTCGCCAGTTATAAATATTTCGTATTGTGGTAGTACCTTTAGCAAAAAGAGCAGTTGTTGCAATAGTCATCGCAGCATCAGGTATGTGATTCATATCCAGATCAACACCAGTAAGAGGTTTGCCACTTACGGTAATTGACTCATCATGCCACGTTATTTTTGCGCCCATTTTTTCAAGTACATCGGCAAAATGTTTATCGCCTTGAACACTTAACCGACCAACACCATGTACCGTTACCTCACCACCTTTTATTGCTCCTGCGGCTAAAAAATAGGAGGCAGAAGAAGCATCGCCTTCCACCATGTATTTTTCAACAGACTGATAAGACTGATTACCTTTTACGGTAAATGATTGGTAATTATTATTTTGCACAGTAACACCAAATCGATTCATAATATTAAGCGTGATATCAATATAGGGTTTCGACACTAATTCACCTTCAATATTGATATTAGTGTCCGTTTTTAATAAGGGAGCAATCATTAATATTGCCGTCAAAAACTGGCTAGAGATAGAGCCGTCAATACTCACTGAACTTCCCATTAACGTTTTGCCCTTTATTTTTACGGGGGGGTAGTTCTGGCTTTCTAAATAACCAATGTCGGCTCCAATTTGCATTAAAGCATCAACTAAATGACCTATAGGTCTTTCCTTCATTCGAGGTTCACCCGTTAAGGTGAATTCACCATCACTGGCCGCAAGTGCCGCACATAAAGGGCGCATGGCAGTGCCCGCGTTACCTAAGTAAATATTTAAGGGCTGATTAGATTTAAAAAAACCATCATTTCCAATCACGCTACATTCAGTACCACAATCACTTAACGTATATTCAACGCCTAGTGTTGTTAATGCATTTAGCATATGTTTAATATCGTCACTCACCAATAAATTAGTAATTTTAGTGGTACCTTTAGCTAATGCGGCAAGTAATAGTGCGCGATTTGATAAACTTTTAGATCCAGGTAAAAAAACTTCGCCATTAATTTTACTTATAGGGTTTAATGTTAACTGTTCCATTTTAGTTTACTTCCTGCTCAAATTTTTTCATAAAATCAATCAGTGCTTGCACACCTGCAAGCGGCATGGCGTTATAAATACTAGCRCGCATGCCGCCAACACTACGRTGACCTTTAAGTGCSGTTAAACCAGCMRSTTCAGCTTGTRYTAAAAATTCACTATTAAGTTCTTCATTAACTARCCAAAATGGCACATTCATTAAGCTACGATATTGGCTATCAATATTGTTKSTATAAAAATCACTTTGATCAATGGYTTGATATAACAKCKCRGCTTTTTGTTGATTAAGCTCWGCTATTTTATTAACRCCACCTAATTCTTTTAACCARKCAAAWACTAAACCWGCYAARTACCAWGCRTASGTTGGWGGWGTATTRTGCATCGAACCATTATTRGCAATTARCGTRTAATTCATTATAGAGGGTGTAGTSYTAGCCGCTTGATTTAATAAATCATCACGGACAATAACAATGGCTAAACCTGAYGGACCAATGTTTTTTTGCGCGCCCGCATAAATTAAAGCAAATTTAGACACATCAATTGCGCGCGATAAAATAGTTGAAGACATATCGGCCACTAACGGTACACCATTGGTTTCTGGTACGGTAAACATTTCAATACCATCAACGGTTTCATTAGGGCAATAGTGAACATAGGCTGCCTCTTTATTTAATTGCCATTGCTCACTCGGCTGTACACTTTTACCTTCTGGTGTTTCATTAACAACGTCAATAATATTAATTTCACCAAAGTTTATTGCTTCAGCAGCAGCGGCTTTTGACCATGAGCCCGAAACAACATAGTCGGCACTTTTACCTTGTGGTAATAAATTTAATGGCACCGCAGAAAACTGGCCTCGCCCACCGCCATGACAGAAAAGTACTTTATAATTTTCAGGAATAACCATGAGTTCACGCAAATCAGCTTCCGCTTGTTTAGCAACGGCAACAAACTCTTTGCTACGATGACTAAGCTCCATTACCGAACACTCGGTATYGTGCCAATTAATAAATTCTTGTTGTGCTTTTAGCATTACTGGTTTTGGCAACATTGCCGGTCCTGCACAAAAATTATAAACCTGAGTCATTTGAATTTAATTCCTAATTATAAAATTTAACATTCTTTTAAGGGTAAAAAATAAACATAAAAAAAGGCGGTTAAACCGCCTTTTTTCATTTAAAACGGATATTATTCATCATTATCCGAGAGCGTTTCATCACTTGCAGCAGAAGATGAATCCTGCTCTGATGAGCTATTTTCTGATGAAGCTTGTTCATTATTAACATCTGTATCAGCATTTTCTGCAGATCCTTCAGTTTGCTCARCAAGCTCGTCTTCTTCTATTTCATCAATGCGTTGCAGTGCAACCACATGCTCGTCTTCTGCAGTGCGAATAATACGAACACCTTGGGTATTACGACCGATCACACTCACTTCATTAACACGAGTACGTACCAGCGTGCCGTTATCAGTGATCAACATAATTTCATCCATTTCTTCAACCTGAACCGCACCAACTACAGGGCCATTACGATCGCTTACTTTAATTGAAACCACGCCTTTAGTGGCACGAGACTTAGCAGGATATTCGGCTAAATCGGTACGCTTACCATAACCATTTTCAGTAATAGTTAAAATTGCACCGTCGTTTTTCGGAACAATAAGCGATACCACACGTTGTTCACCTTCTAAACGAATACCACGAACACCGGTTGCAGTACGTCCCATTGGACGCAAAGCGATAATTTCTTCACCTGATTCAGCATCAATTTTAACGGCACCTGTTTCACTATCACGGGCTTTCTCATTAAAACGAACGACTTTACCCGCATCAGAAAATAACATAATGTCATTTTCACCATTGGTAATATCAACACCAATTAAGGTGTCATCATCACGCAAGTTCAAGGCAATAATACCGTTAGCACGTTGATTAGAGTACGCGGTTAATGGCGTTTTCTTCACCGTACCTAAAGCCGTTGCCATAATAATATATTTATCTTCTTCGTATTCACGTACAGGTAATATCGCCGTAATACGCTCATCTTTTTCTAATGGCAATAAATTAATAATAGGACGACCACGCGCCGTTCTGCTTGCTAAGGGTAATTGGTACACTTTTAACCAATATAATTTACCGCGATTAGAGAAACACAAAATTGTATCGTGRGTATTCGCCACTAATAAACGTTCGATAAAATCTTCTTCTTTCATCTTCGTTGCCGCTTTACCCTTACCACCACGACGTTGTGCTTGGTAATCAGATAAAATTTGATACTTCACATAACCTTCGTTAGATAAAGTAACGACGACATCTTCTTCGCAAATTAAATCTTCTAACGCTAAATCATGTGATGCATTAGTGATCTCAGTACGACGTTCATCACCAAAATCATCACGAATAACCTCTAATTCTTCACGTATAATTTCCATCAAGTGTGTCGGATTTGCAAGAATATGCATTAATTCTGCAATAATATCTAATAACGCTTTGTACTCACTTAGAATTTTTTCATGTTCTAAGCCRGTTAATTTGTGTAAACGTAAGTCTAATATTGCTTGTGCTTGTGGTATTGAAAGATAATATTGATTATCACGTATACCTAAGCCAGCCTCTAACCATTCAGGACGCGCCGCATCATTACCCGCAGCTTCWAGCATGCCCGCAACATCACCTAAATCCCAACCTTTAGAGAGTAAAGCTTCTTTAGCTTCACTTGGCGTTGATGAGGTTTTAATTAACTCAATAATAGGATCAATATTGGCAAGTGCAATAGATAAACCTTCCAATAAATGTGCACGTTCACGCGCTTTTTTTAACTCAAATACAGTACGACGAGTAACTACTTCACGACGATGTAAAATAAAGGCGTCAAGCATTTCTCTCAGGTTAAATAATTTTGGTTGRCCGTTAGTTAACGCCACCATATTAAAACCAAACGAGATTTGCATTTGCGTCAGTTTATATAAGTTATTTAAAACCACTTCACCGACTTCACCACGCTTGATTTCAATAACCATACGCATGCCGTCTTTATCTGACTCATCACGCAAAGCAGAAATACCTTCAAGGCGTTTTTCTTTAACCAGCTCTGCCATTTTTTCAATRAGGCGAGCTTTATTTACTTGATAAGGAAGCTCATGCACAAGAATGGTTTCTCGACCATTACTTTCATTGACTTCAATGCTAGCACGAGCGCGTATTTTTATTTTACCGCGCCCTGTTTGATACGCTTCTTGAATACCCGCGCGACCACTAATAATACCTGCGGTAGGAAAATCAGGTCCAGGAATAATCTCAAGTAATTCTTCAAAAGTAATTTCACTGTTTTCAATAATAGCTAAACAAGCATTAACGACTTCGGTTAAATTATGTGGCGGAATATTAGTTGCCATACCCACAGCAATACCCGAGCTACCATTCACTAATAAATTAGGAATGCGAGTTGGCATCACCGCAGGAATTTGTTCAGTACCATCATAGTTAGGTACAAAATCAACCGTTTCTTTGTCTAAATCAGCTAAAATAGAATGTGCTATTTTTGACATTCTAATTTCGGTATAACGCATTGCAGCCGCGCTATCACCATCAACCGAGCCAAAGTTACCTTGACCGTCCACTAACATATAACGCAATGAGAATGGTTGTGCCATGCGCACAATCGTATCGTAAACAGCCGTATCACCATGCGGATGATATTTACCAATTACGTCACCAACCACACGGGCTGATTTTTTATATGGTTTATTCCATGCATTACCTAATACTTCCATCGCAAAAAGTACGCGGCGATGTACAGGTTTTAAACCATCACGTACATCAGGTAAAGCACGTCCAACGATAACGCTCATGGCGTAATCTAGATAAGACGTTTTCAGTTCATCTTCAATATTTACTGGAACAATTTGTTTGGCAAGATCTGTCATAAAACAGCGGTTTCCCTAAAATCAGAAAGTCTTAAAATTATTATTTTTACTAAGCGATGAATACTAACATAAAAAGCAAGACTCGGCGCATAGATTTATTTACCAATTCTGCCTAATTTTACAGTCGAATTCAACAAGATTTTTTTCACCTATTTTACCTGCATTTTTTTCGGTTAATAAGCCTATTTTTTTTCTTCTATTGATACAAAACAAGATAGCATGTTCAAAAGGCTAGGTTTGCTCAAAACATTAGTTTAGAATTACTACCCAATAATTAAATTTATACCCAAGCTACTTCAAGATGCGAGTTTCAGGACGACTGAGCGAATCATGATCAAGGCGTCTCTTTTTATTAATGGTTGTTCCCTTAAAAATAGAGCCAACGAAGAACATGTTTTGCTCAGYCGCCCCCGTAGGGCTGGTTTAGAAACGTTTTATGCAGCGTTAAATTAATTGAAAATAGAATGACTATTAAACAACTAATTTGCCTTGYCTAAAGACGTTTCTAATTCCAGCTGAATTCTGCATCTTCAAGTGGTTTGGGTATATATGCTGATTGATAACCTCAAACATTTTGCGTAGCCACAAATTATTGTATATAAACAGTTGATTTTTTCATGCGTGATGCGTTTCTCATTATTTATGTAGATCCACATATAAAACTATTTTAAATAGTTTTTTTCGATTTCCCCCTTACTTTTACAGGGCGGGATCGCGCATTTCAGAAAAACAACACGATATAATAAATAAATTTTGAACTTTATTGATACTAGATGATCAGATCAGTATCAAAAATCAACAAAAGTTATTTACCATGTCACTATTTCAATATATTGAAAGTATTGAAGATCACCGAGTAGACGCAAATAAAGATTACGAACTAGCCGATATTATTTTCTTAACAATAGCGGCTGTACTTTGTGGTGCTAAAGGCTGGAAAGCGATTAATATATTTGGAGAGGCTCAACTTGACTGGTTAAGAGAATACAGAAATTTTAGCCTCGGCATTCCCACAAGACACTCTATCGGGCGCATTATAAGGGGTCTCAAGGCTGATAGCCTCGTATCATGCTTTATTAATTTTTCAAATGCTGTTCGGGAAAGTAACGGAAAAGAACATATTAGTTTTGATGGTAAGGTTGTTTGCGGATCCAAACATGGTGATATARATGCTTTGCAATTAATGACGGCAATGGTGGTAGAGAACGGTCTTATTATTTACCAAAAAGAAACGGCAACAAAAACGAATGAAATACCCGTCATGCAATCAATGTTAGCCAGTATGAATATTGAAAATGCGGTAATTACCGCCGATGCGATGCATTGCCAAACCCAAACAACGACAGTGATCCGCGAAGGCAATGGCGATTACGTACTTCAAGTAAAAAAGAACCAAGGTAATTTACTGAAAGAAATTGAAGCGTATTTTCATATAGCCGAGCGTGATTTTCCAAAGGTATTAAAAGATAATTATTTTAAAGAGTTAGATGGTGATCACGGACGGATTAATGAGCGCGAATATCGCTTGTTACCCATCACGAAATGGTTTGATGAAACAGAAAAGTTCAAGGATAGTTTCGCTGTAGTGCAAGTAATACGTAGACGTGAGCTTAAAACGAGAACAGAGCAAGAAACATCATATTATATAACGTCACTCAAAGAGGACGTAAAAAATATGGCGGGATATATAAGAGGGCATTGGGCTATAGAAAATAGTCAACATTGGGTGTTAGACGTCACATTTAGGGAAGACGAGAGCCAAATTTATGCTGATGACGGAGCGATAAATTTAGCGACAATTAGACGTAAGTTACTGAACTTAATCAAAGCCCACCCACTAAAGGATAGCGTTGCGGGTAAAATGCAGCGGGCATGTTGGGATGCTAAATTTAGAGCGGAGATTTTATTTGGTCAAAAATCAAACAAAGCATAATCCCGCCCTGAACTAACGCCCCAATAAGCGGAAAATAATGGTTGGCTATAATCGCGGAGCGATGGCCAACTGTTATTTTTCCGTTTGATTGGCTTGTTATGTGGCAATTTGAGGTATAAAGCTTATTTGGACTTTATATCCTATAGCTTTCGCATAATCCTCAATAGTTGATATTTTAGGTGAAATTTTTGAATTTACATTCTCAAGTCGCGATATATTGCTTTTTTGAGTATGTAATATTTCTGCTAATTCTTCTTGGGTTATACCTGCACTCTTGCGCATAGAAATTAATTTCGCACGCAACTCGTAAGCTAACTCAAGCTCTTCATATTGATCTCTTACTTCTGGATCAGATAAAGCTTTAGCTTTAAAACTTGAAAATGTTGGACGTATCATGATTTGACCTCCTTCATCCGTTTTTTAGCAAGATCTAGCTCTTTCTTAGGCGTCTTTTGTGTTTTTTTAATAAAAGAGTTAAGAATAATAATTTCTTTACCTTTTAACATGCAGTATAAAGATCTGCCAATGCCTTCTTTGCCTTTCGCTCTTATTTCAAAGAGACCATTTCCCATAGGAGCTGTATAGGGTTTACCTAACGCAGGACCAAATTCCTCAACCATTTCTGCAATATGGATAAAGTTGGCAAGAATGCCAGTAGGGAAATTTAAGGTCTCTTCCTCGACTTTGTACTGTAAAAAGATATTTTCCACTTCATGAAATAAAGTTATCACAATTGATAACTTTTGCAAGTGTATTTTAGAATTAGAGCGCCAAACAAGTATTTAACAACTAACCTTTATAAAAATGAAAAACACATCAAAGACCACATCACTGAGCCACTGGTTGCTGAATTTTTTAGCTGGGTTTACGAGCAACGACAACGAACCGACTTAACACCTAAAAATCAACTTACTAAAGCCTTAAATTATGTGAATGCGCGACAGGATGACATGAAAGTATTTCTTGCTAACCCAAATGTTGCCATGGATACGGATCTATTCCCATGGGACGAAAAAATTATTTATTTTGCTGGAGTGAACTAGGTGCAGAGCAGCTAGGCATTTTACAAAGTTTACTGGTTACTTGCCGCCTACAAGAAATCAATCCCTACCACTACCTTGTTGATGTATTGCAACGTGTCAGTATGCATCCTGCTTCAAAAGTTGAAGAGCTAACCCCGAGAATGTGGAAAGAAAAGTTCGCTGATAATTTTTTAACGTCAGATCTGGCTTAAATGGGGTGATCTAACCCCATAATGATCGCTTACATTAAAACGCGGAGTACCAAAACGACTAGCCATTAGTTGTGGGATCACCAGTAAAGGCACATGGAGGAGCTYTAAARCAAAAGGAATAAACATGGCATTAAGYMWTCAATTTCTTAAWAAWGARGGCTTAATATCACTTAGGGRTATTTGGATCAAAATCCATCATGGTTAGTGAACCGCCCTGTGCGGAGCCGCATACAGGGTGGTGTGGGGGCTGGAGGTTAGATACCTCTGGCTACCCGATTTAGATTTCATTTATTTTTCGTTTTAATGGTTGGGGATTTTTCACAACATTCTCAATCTCATCATCTGTAAATCCAATGACCTTTAAAAAGTGCAAATTGAAAATCAACTCCATTTTTAAACACAAGACCCAAAGGTCTCTATCATTAGCGGCCTTATCTTTGAGAGCATCATTGTAATGAGTTAAATAGTTTCTAGTATCCRCTATCTTTCTTAGAAGCTTACCTCTCTCTTTACTTGTCCCAAGATGCTTKTTAAAAGGCTCAATTATTTTCTTAATACGCTTTCCTAAATTTATTTCATTTCCGTGCATTAAACGGCCTTTTAACCATTCACTGTTATCTTCAGGGCAATCTTTTAAAATATTATTGACTAAAATGTCAAACTCCTTTGGTTCCATCAATGTTTCTTCACTCGTTCTTCTGTGGTAAGTTTCGAGCGCCTGTGCAAGAGCTAAAAACTTACCATCAAGATACTTTTGCGCACCCGTTTTGGTTGAAAAATATAAGCCTAACGCTGGTGATAAATATTCATATGCATTTATCCAGTTATTGAATATTTGCTTAAGATTATTTTTAATTGTTCCAAAAGTGAACAACATATCATGCCAACTTTTACTTGGTTCTTTTTCTGTATAAGGGTTACTTTGATAGTAGATTTTTATTGCTTGTGGGTGCTTTTTTTCACCTACATTACGCATTATTTCAGAAGACGTTGCAGATAAGTTTTTAATTGAAACAGTCTCGTCCATTGCAAAGCACATTAAATTGGTGATCTTAAATGCAAGAGTTGTGAATTCTGATAGTTCGCATAGCGAACTTGAACTGATTTTAAAGTAGGCGCGTTGAGTGATTTTTGCTTCTTTAAGACAGGGGAATCCCGGGAGGGTATATGCAAAACAAAGCCAGATTTCCATGCCATTATCAAGAAGAAAGCTTATATCTTGTGGTGGTGCATAGCTGATCGTAGCTGTTCTGTTATCCAAATCATTATCGACATTAATACCGCTTATGCCAACCCACTCATCCAAGCAATCGACTGAAAACGATAAAGTGTTAAATGTTACCTTTTCATCTTTATCCCACGCAGCACCACTTAGGACTTGGTTAACTAAAACCTTTGATTTTGATATTCCGCCAAATGAGAAATTCTTCCTTGTATAAAAGCAATTTTCTAGAGTAACCATACCATCTTTTTCAACATGGCCGATGATCCGGCTCAGGTTATCATCACCATTTAAAGCTTCAATACTTTCATCAAAAAGACCAACGATTTCTAGTTCAATTTTTCCGCCATCGTTGATTGTTAAGATACCAGGTATTTTTTCTTCTTTTTCAGGTAGCCAAAAATAACCTGTTCTCTTATATTCTTCCTCAACTCTCATTAGGACTCCGATTGAAATCTAACAGCTGACTAAATGGATGAAGTTCCATGCTTTATACATAAAAATAACTCCACTTTTAAACTTTAATTACCCACTCTATCTTTTTAAAACCAGTCAATCAATAACTTACAGATTTATTTCTATATTTTACCGCGAAATACGTCAGTAGCTCTTTGTTGTGGCTAAAAGAGGGAGGTAAACTTGTTACCTCAATAATAAGTACTCAGTAAAATAATATAATAGCCAATAAAAAGCCTTCATAAAGAAGGCTTGGGTATATAACGACAGGGCAGTTATTTTAGAACGTGGCGTTATTTGGTGTTCTTGGAAATGGAATAACATCGCGAACATTTTGCATACCTGTAGCATACGCCACTAAACGTTCAAAACCTAAACCAAAACCAGCATGTGGTACTGTGCCATAGCGGCGCAAATCGCGATACCAACTATAATCGGCAATATCTAAATTCATTTCGGCTAAACGACTATCTAATACGTCAAGACGTTCTTCACGTTGGCTACCACCAATTATTTCACCAATGCCGGGTGCTAAAATATCCATTGCTGCAACGGTTTTACCATCGTCATTTAAGCGCATGTAAAATGATTTAATGTCTTTAGGGTAGTTTTGTAGAACTACTGGACCATTAAAATGTTCTTCGGCTAAATAACGTTCATGTTCTGAGTTTAAGTCAACTCCCCAAGAAACTGGGTTTTCAAATTTTTTATCACAATTTTCTAAAATAGTAATTGCATCAGTGTAATCTAAACGGACAAAATCGGTATTTACTACTGAATTTAAACGATCGATAACTGTTTTATCAACACGTTGTTGGAAAAATGCCATATCATCGCTGCGTTCTTCAAGTACCGCTTTTAAGACATATTTTAACATTTCTTCGGCTAAATCAGCGGCATCACTTAAATCAGCAAAAGCAATTTCTGGTTCAATCATCCAAAATTCAGCTAAGTGTCGGCTAGTATTAGAGTTTTCTGCTCGAAAGGTTGGCCCAAAGGTATACACTTTAGAAAGTGCACTACAATAAGTTTCTACATTAAGTTGCCCTGAAACGGTTAAAAACGTTTCTTTGCCAAAAAAGTCTTGGCTATAGTCAACAGTGCCTTGGTCGTTACGCGGTAGGTTTTCCATGTCGAGTGTACTTACGCGAAACATTTCACCTGCGCCTTCACAATCGCTACCGGTAATGAGTGGTGTGCTGATCCAAAAATAACCTTTTTGATGTAAAAAGCGATGAATAGCTTGTGCTAAACAGTTGCGTACACGAGTAACCGCACCGCCAATATTGGTGCGTGGGCGCAAATGTGCTTGTTCACGTAAAAATTCAATACTATGACGTTTTGCTGCCATCGGGTAGGTATCAGGATCTTCAACTAGCCCTAATACTTTTACAGTCGTTGCTTGAATTTCATAGGCTTGACCTTTGCCCGGAGATTCAACTAAAACACCTTCAACTTGTACCGAACAACCAGTGGTAAGTTTTAATACTTCAGTTTCATAATTTGACAAATTATTTGGCACTATGGCTTGTATCGCATCAAAACATGAACCATCGTGGATGGCTATAAATGAAATTCCTGCTTTTGAATCGCGGCGTGTTCTAACCCAGCCACTCACTGAAATTGTTTCGTTAACAGGAAATTTACCTGCTAAGACATCAGTGATCGAGTTTACTGACATTATTTCGACCTCTTTGTTGAATAATTGTTGTCAAATTTAATTTAATTAATTTAAAGCCTGCTATGTTACCGCGCTGGGCAGGTTTAACAAGTAAAAATTGCGATCCTCGTTTAGCTTGATTGAATAATAAACAGTTTTATTTTTAATTGATAAAAACCTTTAGCGAAAATGTATTTCAAGCTATGGTTACACCATTAATTATTCAATAATAATAAAAGACTTTTGTATAAATGGGCTTTCAAGGTAATGACCGACGAAACGGCGCAGATTTTTGGCTGATATTATCACGTATTTTAGCCGTGTTAGGTTGGCTATTTTTTATTGTTGCCTTAGTGGTGTCTTTTTATGCTGCGCCTGAGATTGAATACGGGTTTATCAAGTACCAAGGTGTTGAAGTACGTAAAATTTGGCAACCGCAATTAACCAGTTATTTATATATTATTTTATGGTTCAATGCGTTAACTAGTTTTTGTGCCATTGTTATTAACCATTTTCGTACTCGTCGAGTGAGCGACATTAACATAAACTTTAATTTGATTTTATTATTGTTAATTTCAGTTACTTGGGTTGTTTACATCTTTTTTGATATTCGTTAATTAAAACAATCTTCCTCGTTTAATACGGTCGCTATGGCATTAACTAGTTTACTTATTTCTTTTTCTTTAATAATTAATGGCGGAATAATATAGATAAGTGTGCCAAAAGGGCGGATCCATACACCTAGTTCAACAAAACGTTTTTGAATTGCCGCCACATTGACACTTTGCTTGCATTCTATCGCAGCTATTGTGCCTAATACTCTGCTTGCTTTAACTCTAGGGTGGCTCTGTAAAGGTAAAATATTTTTAAGCAGCTGTTTTTCGATACCTTGTACGTTTTCTTGCCAATTTGACGACAGTAACAAATCAATACTGGCGTTGGCTACGGCACAAGCAAGCGGATTACCCATAAAAGTAGGGCCATGCATAAAGCAACCAGCCTCTCCTTGACTAATTACTTCGGCAATATCATTGGTACATAATGTTGCCGCTAAAGAAATATAACCGCCGGTAAGCGTTTTACCTAAACACATAATGTCGGGAGAAATTTCTGCCCATTCACAGGCAAATAATTTTCCTGTTCTACCGAAACCGGTGGCAATTTCATCGGCAATAAAAAGTACTTGATATTGATCGCATAACTTGCGACACGCTTTTAAATATTCAGGATGATAAAAACGCATACCACCCGTGCCTTGCACTATGGGTTCAATGATAAATGCAGCAATTTCATTATGGTGTTGAGCAAAAAGTTTGTTTAGCGCAATTAACTCTTTGTCATTTTTTTCGTGAACCCAAGGATCTGAAAATTTACATTGTGGGGCAGGGGCAAAAAAGTTTTTCATCAACACTTGCTCAAATATTTGATGCATCCCCGTTACCGGATCGCACACCGACATTGCTGCAAAGGTGTCACCATGATAACCATTTTGCACGGTTAATAGTTTTGTTTTAGTCAGTTTTAGCTGTTGTTTTTGTGCTTTTGCATGTTGGTATTGTAGCGCCATTTTTATTGCTACTTCTACCGCAACTGAACCGCTGTCAGCAAGAAACACCTTGTTCAAACCTTGTGGAGTAAGCTTTATTAATTTTTCACACAGGGTTATGGCGGGTTGATGGGTTAAACCGCCAAACATCACATGTGCCATTTTTTTACTTTGCTCAGTAAGCGCTTTATTTAGTACAGGATGATTGTAGCCGTGCAACACCGCCCACCAAGACGACATACCATCAACTAATACTTCACCACTGGCGAGTTTAATTTCAACACCACTGGCAGAACTGACTAAATAGGTCGGTAAAGGGTCGCTCATTGAAGTATAAGGATGCCAAACCGATTGGCGATCAAAGGCTAATAGCGTTGTTTGTTTTTCGTTCATTTGTAAATAAAGTGGTTTTGTATAAGTTGACATTAATAGCTAGGTCGCTAGACTACGCGTTATTAGATAAACTTGCAACGAGATACAATTCCATGGCTTTAAGTAGTAGCGACACGTTAACAAATAGCGTTATAAACAACGACTCAACAGAAAGTGAAATCAAACACGATTGGACGATAGAGCAGGTAAAAACTTTATTTGACTTACCATTTAACGATTTAATGTTTAAGGCACAAACGGTTCATCGTCAACATTTTAATGCTAATGAAGTGCAAGTAAGTACGCTACTTTCTATTAAAACAGGCGCTTGCCCTGAAGATTGTAAATATTGTTCACAAAGTGCGCGCTATAAAACTGACATTGAAAAAGAACGCTTAATGGAAGTTGATAAAGTGCTTGAAGCCGCTAAAAAAGCAAAAGATATGGGATCGACTCGTTTTTGTATGGGTGCCGCTTGGCGTAACCCAAAAGCGCGCGATATGCCCTATGTACTTGATATGGTTAAAGGTGTTAAAGAGTTAGGGTTAGAAACGTGTATGACCTTAGGGATGTTGTCAGAAGAACAAGCACAGCAACTAAATGCAGCGGGGCTTGATTATTACAATCACAATTTGGATACTTCACCAGAAAACTACAATAACATAATTACCACACGCACTTTTCAAGATCGTTTAGATACCCTCGATAATGTACGAACTGCGGGCATGAAAGTCTGTAGCGGCGGTATTGTAGGTATGGGCGAAGGAAAGAGTGATCGGGCATCGTTATTAGCGCAGTTGGCCAACTTAACACCACAACCCGAAAGTGTACCTATTAACATGTTAGTTAAAATGGAAGGAACACCGTTGAGTGAAGTGGATGATTTAGACTCGTTTGATTTTGTGCGTTGTATTGCCGTTGCCCGTATTATGATGCCTAAATCTCATGTGCGTTTATCAGCAGGGCGTAGTGCCATGAACGAGCAAATGCAGGCAATGTGCTTCTTAGCCGGTGCCAATTCTATTTTTTACGGCTGTAAACTATTAACCGCTGAAAATCCTGAAACCAATCAAGATATTGCCTTATTTGAAAAACTAGGGATCAACACGGAAACGATTATCGATAATAATGATGAACAACAAGTGACCAAGCAGTTATATACCGCCGCAGTAGACCAGCAACATCAAGATATTTTTTATAATGCACAATAGTTTGCATTGTTAAACTCACAATAAAACAGTATTTAGCATGTTTGATTTTTTATCTCAGCGTTTAGCCTTACAAAATACATTACATCGTTTTCGTCAACGTACTTTGCTAAGTCATGTTGTTGGCAAAACGACGGATGAAAACAGCGTCAGTAATAACTATGTTGACGTTGATGGTAAGCGTTATTTAAATTTTTCATCTAATGATTATTTAGCTTTAAATAATCATCATAAAATCAACCAAGCCTTGCAACAAGGAGCTGATAAATATGGACTTTGCTCAACAGGATCAAGCTTAATTAGCGGTTATAGTTATGCTCATCAAGCGCTTGAAGAAATAATTTGTACCTGGCTAAATAAACCCAAATGTTTGTTATTTAACAGTGGTTTTTCAGCCAATAGTGGTGTTTTACAAGCACTTGGTGAAACGCATTGTAATTTTTATTTAGACAAATTAAGCCATGCCTCTATTATCAATGGTGCATACGGCAGCAAGGCGCAAGTTAAACGTTTTTTACATAATGACATTGGACAGTTAACGCGTTTAATGACAACAGCTAAGAAAAAATCTCCAGATAATGAACAACTTATTGTCTCTGAAGGGGTATTTAGTATGGATGGTGATCAAGCTAACATTGCACAACTATCATCCTTAGCTAGACAGCAAAATTCGCTACTTTATATTGATGATGCGCACAGTATTGGCGTACTAGGTGCACAAGGTCAGGGCAGTTGTCGACTTGCAAATATTGATATTACCATGGCAACTTTTGGTAAAGCCATTGCAACAAGTGGTGCTTTTGTTGCGTGTGACGAAACTGTATTTGAATACTTAGTTAATTTTTGTCGTGATTATATTTATTCCACAGCGATGTCGCCTGCCATGGCTTGGGCAACTAAAGCCAGTATTGAATTAATTCAAACACAGCAATGGCGTCGTGATAAAATTGCTGTGTTAAGTCAATCATTTATCAAAAAAATGGATAATTGTTTTGAAATTTTACCGTCGAATTCTTCAATTCATGCCATAGTTATAGGCAGTGAAGAAAAAACGTTATTGGCGAGTCAAATGCTAAAACAAAAAGGTATTTGGCTCACTGCAATCAGGCCGCCAACAGTTACAAATAATAAGTCAAGGTTACGTGTTACCATTTGCGCTAACCATAAAGATAATGATATTAAATACTTAACTGATTGTTTAAAAGAAATCAGCCAAAAAATTAAAAATAGATAAATTTAAGAATAATAACAAATGTCCAACTTTGAAAATACAGCAAAAATCGCAAAATCGTTCGGTGCTGCCTCTAATTCGTATGATGTTTCGGCACGTTTGCAACGTTTTAGTGGTAAATACTTAATGCCATGGTTACCTAATCGTAATGACTTAACTGTAGTTGATTTAGGCTGTGGCACWGGCTTTTTTACTGATATTTTAGCCTATAAATACCCACAGGTGATCGGTTTAGATATTTCTACAAGAATGCTCGCGTTTGCCAAAGAAAATCGTAGTTCAGACATACATTATATAGAAGCAGACGCCAATTGCTTACCGTTAAAAGATAATAGTATTGATTTGATTTACAGTAATTTAATGATCCAATGGTGTGATCCGTTAGAAAAAACGTTAAACGAAATTATTCGAGTTTTACGTCCTGGTGGGGTGTTTTTATTTTCGACATTAACAGACGGAACATTATTGGAGTTAAAATCTTCGTGGGCGCAAGTCGATGATGATCAACACGTTATAAAGTTTAAAACAGCATCAGAGTTAGAAGCATTGTTTAATAATGAATTTTCAACGTTGATCGAACAAATAAACAAACAAATTATCTTAGAATATGAAGATGTGTTGCATTTAGCCCGTGAACTTAAAGGACTAGGCGCAAATCAAGTACGCACAAGAGCCAACAAAGGCTTGTCGGGTAAAGAAAAATGGCAAAAAATGTCCAAAGCATATCAAAATTTTCAAGAGCCCAACGGTATTTATCCAGCGACTTATAATGTTTTTTCAGGGCTTATGGTTAAACTTAATCCTTGATCCTTACCTTTAACTATTAATAGATAATTTACTTTATAGCGTTCTCTAATGACCAAACCTATTTTTATTACCGCAACAGATACCGATGCGGGTAAAACTTATTTTGCTGCTGCTCTGACTCATGCTTTGGTAGCAGCTGGTTTTAAAACTGCCGTTTATAAACCAATTTCAGCAGGATGTGAGGAGAAAACGGATCCGCAAGGCAATAAGCAATTGATCAATCAAGATGCTTTATTGCTACAACAACAAGCAAATTGCCAACAAGGTATAAAAGAAATAAATCCCATCGCGTTTAAAGCGGCTATTGCTCCTCATATTGCCGCTAAAAAACTACAACAGACTATTTCATTAACACAAATAGAAACCGGTTTTGAGGTTTGTTACCAACAACAAAGTGACTATATTATTTGCGAAGGTGCGGGGGGCTGGCGCTTACCTTTGGGTAAAAAACTATTTTTATCTGATTTTGTTAAAGCAACTCAGCAACAAGTTATTTTAGTGGTTAACATTAAATTAGGTTGTTTAAACCATGCATTACTCACCTTTGAAAGTATTAAAAGCGATGGTTTAACCTGCATTGCTTGGGTAGCGAATTATCCAGAAGCAACAGCCGAAAATTTAAGCTATATTTATGACAACATAGCTGAATTATGTGATCTTTTACCTATGCCTTTGTTAGCAAAACTGCCTTATCAAAAGGATATTAGTCTTGCTGCCGAACAAATTAACCTAGCGTTACTTACCTAGAGTTACTTACTTAGTCGGTTATTTCTGTATCGTTATCAAGCAGAAAGTTCAAATCTGTTGCCGATGATATTTTGATTTTCTTGCCCGCTTTAAATACATAACCGACATCATCTACATCATCGGTGATCAATAAAGATAACCGATCATCTTTTAATTGCAGCGCGCTACCTTCAATAATTGCCATAATTGATGTTTGTGGGTTTACCACCATAAATTCAGCTAATCTTTGTTCGCGAGTTTCACCATTATGACCCGGTGGATTATGATCAGTGTAATGCGGATTCAGCTGAAAATTCACTAAATTTAATGCTGCAAATGATTTTGGTTCAACTATTGGCATATCGTTGGTGGTTTTAATTGAACATCCTGCGATGTTTGATCCTGCGCTCCAGCCAATATAAGGGGTGCCTGCATTTACTTTATTTTGAATGGCTGTTATTAAATCAAAGCTATAAAGTTGTTGCAGTAAATGGAAAGTATTACCACCACCAACCATTATGGCTGTCGCTTCGCTTACCGCCGTTTTTGCACAAGCACATTGTTGAATACCGATCACTTTAATGTCTAAATCACTTAAAGCCGTTTGTACCATAGCGGTGTAATCATCATAATTTATCGTTACGCCCGCATAAGGAATAAACAATACTTCGGTGATCATATCTTGATTATTAACTGTTTGATTGTTAGCAGCATGGGTATTGGTTAAATGATTTTTTATCAAGGTTTTTGCGTGTGCTAAGTATTTTGTAGTTTTTACCCGTGAACTACTTAACAGTAATAAATTTTTATTCATCATATTTTTCTCATTGTAAATATTAGTATTTTGTTAGTTTATTTGGCCAACTGCGCAAGGCACGCTTTAGCAATAAAACCTGAACGGGTTTTATAACTGGGCTGCTTGCTCACTTGGTCATCAATTTGTTTAATTAATAACTCAGGCAGGGTAACGTTAATTTTATGGCTTCTGCCTAAGTAAGGTGTAATGTCTAAATCAATAATCGCCCAAATAACATCAGGATCATTATTTTGTTTTATATGATGATCTATTGATTTTGGGTGAGGGATGCTTTCTCCATATTCGGCCAATATAGTTAAATGTGAAGCAATTGCTTCATTAATTCTCACCATTGCCACTTCAATTGACTCTGCCATTTCTTGGCAACCCGGCAAATCGGGTACAGATATAAGCACATTATTACTTTCTACTTGTTGTTTTATCGCTACAGGATATTTCATCAACTTACCTTTCATTGCATCATTAAGTTTCATAAATAGTATAACTCTAATAACCCTTAAAGCAAGGGGTTTGGTTAACCCCACCAACCCTATATAGTTAAGTACGAACAACCCTGATAACCCTATATAGATATAAGTCAGAGTGCCACTAACTCCGACTGAGTGTGTTTGTAAATATTTACTTATCACTAATTCCTTTAAAAATACTAATAAAAAATTCATATCTTATTAAGGTAGTGATTTATAAGCGTATAAGTTGTGTGCTGCGTCTGGAGTTGTTAGGGTTATGAAAAATGGGGCTGGGATAAATATAATGAGTGAATAGTTAATGATTTGACTGCAGTACTTAAAGTATCAAGTTGTACTTGTTTGTAGGTCTAATTAAATTTTAGTTATTTGAGATGAAATTTTTCGGTAATTAAGTCGATACAAGTAAAAGGCTTTTGCAATTAAAAAAGTAAGCCAAGTAAATTCTACTATGAGTGCACAAGCAAATAACCAATACCATTGCGGATAAAAAATGCTTGTTAATAAGTTTATTGAAGAAATTAAATGCAAAGTAAATAAAATACTCGCGTGAGGTTTGCAAAGAATATCTTGCATTTTAGGTAGCATTTGCATGGCATTAAAATTCATTCCACATTGCTGTTGAAGGTGAGTAAAAACTAAAAAGGGCAAAATTTTAAGTAGCATACCCTGTAAAATAGACACAATTACCATGAAGATAAATATTGCCGTGAATAACAAATCAGCTCTGTTTTCAATAATGTTAGCGAGATAATGTTTAGGTATCGCGTAAGTTATCAATATAAATAAGAAAGATATGCTAGCTAATTGCCAATAATTAATGCTGGTGTCACTAATTTTTCGTTTTCTGCTATTTATTGTTTTTAAAAGATAAAATGTATAAATGGCACCGATAAGCAAGAGAATATATTGAATAACTGTCTGTAAATATAGCGGTAGTATTGCTAGTTTTATGAGTAACATAACAATTAAACTGCTAAATAAACTAAGCGAGATGTATTTTTTTAGCCTTAAATGAAATTCTGCTGCCACATAAAACATGGGGATCACCTGAAAGCTTATTGAAATGATTAAAATGCTTACCCAAGCGAACAACCCCCAGCTAGCATGTAAATTGGTGAGATCGCGATCCCACTCGATAATAATTAAGCCGGCAAGTTTACCTTGTAGTAACAGCCCTAAAATTACGGTGATCAATAAAGCGACAAAAGCCAATTTAATACCTTTTAAGGTATAGTTATTAACGTTTTTTTGTTTGTTTTTATAAAACATATAGGCAAGCGTATACAAATAAATACTAAAGCCTAATGCTAATGATAATGCTGCGGTTATTTGTATTAAACGGTTAGCAGTTAAGAAACCGACAATAAGTAATACGCTACCCGTGGTATGAAATAAATGGCAGAAACCAGCAATAAGCCTAGGCTTGGGGAAACTTATTCCTGAGGTCACTGGTAATAATTGATATATGGCCCCCATCATAATAGATGCCATAAAACCTAATGTGAAGGCGTGGGTTATTGCTAAGGTAGCTGCTTGCCAGCGGCTAGCCCATAGAGGGTCATCATTAAAAAGTATCATTATTGCAATAGCAATAATGAATAATGGTGCGCTAATAAAATACCTAAATGGCACATCAATGGGTGGTAAGCCTGAAAAAGAAAGCTCTGCTAATTTCATAACAAGTGTTCTGGTATAGCTTCAAATTCTACTTGATCATTGCTGCGATAAATGAACAAACAAATTTTTTCATGGTTATTACTTTTTTGTTTAGGGCAATAACGGTAATTCCAGCCATTTTCATCTAACTTGGTTAAAAGTGGATAAGGAATGCGGCTGTGAATTATTTTCAAATAATGCTTAGCTGGTAGCTGTGCTAGCGCCGTTAATATTGTGCTCATTGGCTCTGGCGGCGCTAAATCACTAACATCTAAACAGTGTGCTTTCATTGTTATACTTTAGACTCGGTAAGGCAATGCTGTTGTAATTGTACGCAAACATCTTCACTATTTGATAAGTGTTGCTCTGTCATTGGGTAAAGCATCATTTCTTCTTTCATATTATGCTGCTGCATTAATACCATTAAAGTTTCGCTATTGGCTAAAAAATCTTTTTTGTTTTCAGCCGTTAATGTTGTATTTAAGTCTTGAATTAACGCACGCATTTGTTGATGTTCCATGCGCATTACTTGCGTTGGCCCATTAGTCATGCCTGTTGCTTGTTCAAATTGAGGAAATAAAATAGTTTCTTCTGCTTGTAAGTGTAATTCTAATTCATCAGCAAAGGTATGCCATTGTTGGCTTGCTAACGTCCAATTTGATTTAGCTACGGCTGATTCGGCTTCACTAAATACATCGTCACATTCGCGATGTTTACGGGTCATAAAATCAATAATTGAAGGCATTGTTTCACTCGGTAAATTAAAGTGAAGTTAGTGTAAGTAAATTTTGTTGGTGAGGTTTTGATCTGCATTAAATTTTTAATGGAAAAAAGCATAATACCCTTTCACGGGCATTATCATTATATAGAATTGTTTTTACTTAAGCAGAACTCAGGTTACTTAAGCTGTAGCAAAATCAGCTTTTGCAGTTGATGTTCCCATTTGTAATAAACTCGGTAAGAAAATTAACGTMWMTMWYGTNYTWMCRCNCAYRMMKSYARSRRTMAYANYKKCMAKGMCSMRAWRRRGYTMAKYRYYYKMACCGGGAATAATTAGCAAAGGCAGCATACCGCATAAGCTGGTTAATGTACTCATTAAAATAGGGCGTAAGCGAATACGAACCGCTTGTTGTACAGCATCGGTACGTGATAAGCCTTCAGATTCACCAATGCGGGTTTGATATACCAGTAAAATGGCATTATTAACCACTAAGCCTAACAAGATCACAAAACCTATCATGGTTAATAAATCAAGAGGTTGAAAAATAAATAAATTAGTTATCTGTAACAAACCAATGCCGCCAATAGTGGCTAGCGGAATAGTTAACACCACTAATAAACTATCTTTAAACGAATGAAATAGGGCTGCCATCAGTAAATATAAAATGATCAATGCCAAGATGAAACTCTGGCTCATATTGGTTAATGCTTGTGTTAGTGCTTCGGCGCTACCTCGATAAGCAATAGTGCCATTGTTTTCGGGATCTTTATTCAATTCTGCTAAAATAGCAGGTTCAGCTTTGTCTTTTATTATGGCGATAGCTTCTTCTAAGCTTAAATCTCCTGGCGGTGTAACCTGTAAGGTAACGGTGCGTTTTCGATCAATACGGCGAATAGAACTAGGGCCTGCGGTTCTGACTAAATCAACTAAATCTCCGACCCGCTGAATACCTGCATCGGGAGTAAATAATGGAATACTGGCTAATTCTTCTGGACTTTGCCAGTCTTCACTGCGTAAAAATACATTTAACCGTTTTTGACCATTAAAAAAATCACCTACATATAAGCCAGTACCCAATGCTCGTGAAATTCCTGCCATTTGTTGACGTGTCCAGCCAGCTTCGGCAAGTCTACGTTCTTTAGGGATCATTCTTAGTTCAGGCTCAGCGAGTGTAAGCCCTGGTTTAGGTTGAATTGAAGCATTGGGTAAAGCTGCACTTACGGCATTAAAACCAACGCGAGCAGCCGCAAGTAATTGTTCTACATTGTTTCCTTGAATATCAATATCTATACGTCTACCACCTCCTAAATTAGCAAATAATTGCGATTGTGAGGCAAACGCCATCGTGTCAGGAAAACCCGGTAAAATCTTAGAATTTAAAATTTCAACTATTTGTGCAATATCATCAGCATCTTCAGCGCGGCCACCCATAAAACCGAATGACCCAAAAAAGCCCATCCATGAGTGTTTAATTTGAGGTTGTTTTTCACCTGATAAATAAGGTTTTAGACGACGATTGATTTCATCACTTATTTCAAAACGTGCTGCGGGGTAGCTTAAACCCGGCGGTGGTAAAATAAAGGCTGTAAACTGATTTTTGTTACCTTTAGGCAAATAATCTATTTTAGGAAATAATAAATAACTACCAACGCCGGAAATAAAAATTAAGCCAAATACCCAAGCAAAACGTTTGGTTTGCGTATTGGTGATTTTCATAATGGTTTTAGTTATGGCTTGCCACCAATGTTCGTGAGGATCGGTTTCATTAACCTCGGCTAATAATTTTCGTGCCGCAGTGGGTAAAACGGTAACAGCAATGATTAATGAAGCGATAATTGCTACGGAAATAGTAATGGCAAGATCGGCAAATAATTGTCCTGAAACGTCTTCTAGAAATGCAATTGGTAAAAATATCGCCACTGTGGTTGCAGTAGAAGCGAGTAATGCCCCCCAAACTTGACTCGCGCCAAGCAACGAAGCCTTTTCAGGCGCTTCACCTTTTTCTCTTAATCTAACAATGTTTTCTAATACTACAATAGCAGCATCAAGTACCATACCGACGGCAAAGGCTAAACCTGCCATGGATATAATATTAAGGGTTCGTCCGGTTATGTACATGACAATAAGCGTAATAATAATAGAGATAGGGATAGCAACGGCAACAATTAACGTTGCTCTAAACTTGCGTAAAAACCACCATAAAACGCTAATAGCTAAAATAATACCCAGTAATAAATTGTTTTTTACTAATGACATTGAACGACCGATATAAACCGTTTCGTCATACATTTGAATTAGATGCAATCCTTCACGTTTTAATACACCTTGGTTAAGCTCTTTTAAAGCAGCTTTTAATTCTTTCATTACTTTAATAACATTAACACCCTGTTCAACTTGGGTGTTCATGGCAATGGCAGGAGAGCCATCTAAGGTTAAAATACCGGTTCTATCTTGAAAAGTTAACGCCACTTTAGCAACATCTTTTAATAAAATAGGCTTGCCATCACGCCATGACAAAATCATGTTTTGCAATTTTTCAGCATCATATTTACCAGCAAAGCGTAAGGTATATTTACGACGGCCTATTTCGTTAAAACCACCTGACGAATCACTATTACTGGCAAGAGTTGAAGAAATTTTCGGTAAATCAAGCCCTAACGCCGCAGCCTTGTATGGATCAAAGGTTACACGTAACTCACTTCGTAAGCCTCCAAAAGCATTTACTTTAGAAACACCGGCAACACGCTCTAAACGAGTTTGGACAACCTCTTCAACAAAATCCTGATAGGTGGCAATATCGCGATTATTGTTGGGTAAGGGTTTAAGTGCCATCCATGCAATAGCGGTAAAAGTATTATTACCGCCAATAGCAATAACGGGTTCAGTGGCATCACCAGGGTAATTTGGCACTTGATTGAGCGCACTCATTACATCAATTAATGCGCGTTCTAAATTAACCCCCGTTTGATAGCGTAAAATTACATTACCTTTGCCTTGGCTAGATGATGTTTCTAATGAAAGTAAGTTTTGCAAACCTTTAAGCACATTTTCTTGACGTTCAATTATTTCAGCTTCTATTTCTTCCGGTGCAGCTGAACGCCATCCGGTTGAAATTGTGATCATCGGCTGGCTAATATCAGGCGTTAATTGAATGGGTAGTTTAAAAAAACTGATCAAGCCAAATAAGGCAGCTAAAAGAATGGCAACAATAACACCAGTAGGATTTTTTAAGGAGGCTGTGGTTAAGATCATAAAATTATTCTATTAGTTCTCTGGGTTATTATAAAAAACGGTTATTGAAAGTTATTACTAGAGATCAGGGCTTTATTATTATTTTTTATTTGTACTGTTTGACCCGCTATTATGCGTTCACTTCCGCGGACGATAATTTTATCGCCGGTTGTAACATTGCCAATCACTTCTACCCACTGACCAGCACCTATACCCGTTTCAACGTTGATTTGTTGTGCTTTATTATCTTTAGTTACTTTAAAAATACTGGTGCCAGTTCTACGAAGTATTAAGGCATCGCGAGGTACAGCAAGTACTTTTTTGTTGGTTCCGTTGGCAATAGCAACTTGAATGTTTAAACCTATCGGCCATTTTATTTTTGCTAAATCTAAACGGATTTCCATTAAATGTGAGCGTTTATCTGCAACGGGGATCAGTGCTTTAATCGCGACATTTTTATTACCTAAAGCCGATTTAATCACCAAAAGTTTATTGTTGTTATAATCTTCAAGTAAAAATTGATACGAGGTAAGCGGAACAAATACCGAAGCTTGACGTTTATGTGTTGCAACCAAACGAATAATTGCGGTGCCATTAGTAACATATTCACCTAAATTACTTAGGCGTTCTACCACTAATCCCTCGAAAGGAGCAGTCAATTTTGTTAATTTTAATTGCCGTTGTGTTTTTGCTAAATTTGCCTTGGCAACGGTTAAATCGCCTTGCGCTATATCTCGTTCAGATACTGTTTTATCCAAATCGGTGATCGCCGATAAATTTTGCTCTGCTAAAGCTTGTTTACGTTTTAATTCTGATTGCAAAAAAACTAATTGTGCACGCGCTTTTTTTACATTGGCTTTATCTATAATGAATTGTATTTGCGCTGCCTTATCATCAATTTCAGCAATGATATCGCCTTGGTGAACTGTTCGCCCCAACACAGCTAAATTAGTTAATTGACCAGAAATTTCAGCGGCTATTTTTGAATCGTTCTGACTTACAACCGTACCTGACATCCACGACATTGGTGCTAACGATGTCACTTTGGCAGCAACAACATTAACACTGGGCGCAGGAAAGTTTTGGCTCATTGCAAAAAAAGAGCAAATGAATGAAGTTGAAGCAATAAAGAGTGCAACTTTAGGAAGTTTAAATACTGGCATTATCTATGTGAGATCCCTTAAATAATAATTATTTAGAATAAGACCTAATTATAGTGATAGTTATTCAAAAAAACTAATTTAATTCATAGGCTAATGAAGTTGTTAAGTAATAGATTCGTTACTCTTAAATATACAAGTTTCAGTTGAGGGCGAGTAAAGTAGCATTATTGTTCAACACTCGATAAAATTCTTATAAATCATCTTTAAATAATATTTACTAATGCCACGTATTCTTTGTCAACATTGTCATCGACCTCAATTAAGCTGTATTTGTCAGTTTGTTACTAAAGTGAAAAATACCATTTTAGTGGTGGTTTTACAGCATCCTAATGAAGTTAAACAAAGTAAAGGAACCCTAACGTTATTAGCTAATTCGCTACAAAACTGTGTGGTTATTGTTGATGAAGATTTTACCCATAATCAAGCGTTGAATGATGTTTTAGCTAAATACCAGCAAAACACCTTGTTGTTATATCCACAAGATGATGCGCAAACGATTGAATCGATGAAAAAAACAATGAATAACAACGGTGAAAAGTACTGTTTAATTTTAATTGATGCTACATGGAAAAAAGCGTATCGCATGTATATGTTGTCAAAAAATCTACACTCAATAACTAAGTTACAATTACCTACTGGCTATAGAAGTCTATACAAAATAAGAAAAACAACGGTTACTAATGGGCTTTCCACACTRGAAGCATGTTGTTATGCACTATCTGATTTAGAAAAAGAACCTGAAAAATATCAAAAACTATTGAGTAATTTTGTCGGATTTAATGAGTTTTTACTGTCTTTTCGCAAAACTAAAGCTCAGTAACCGAATAGTTGTTTTAAAAGGGATCTTTCAATATTTTATCGATATACCAGCGACCATCAAATTGAATTAACGACAAACGTTTAACATCCATTACTCTGTTATCGTTATATTGGCCGTCAAAATAAATGGTAATAATGGCTTTGCTTTTAAACATTTGACGTACTTTTACACCAGTGTCTTCAGTTCTTATTTTTACTTTATCGTAAGACAAATTAAATAAATGACGACCAACCGCTTTAGCTGATCGGTAATGTAAAATAATACGAGATAATTTTGGTACGCAAACAGCGGCAGCTTTGTTTAAGTCTTTATCATTATATAAAGCAGAAAAAAATGCGATGGAAATTTCTTCAGGATTTTTATTAATATCAATAGTTTTTTCATCGTCTGAACAAGCACTAAGTATTAATAGCAGGGGAATGAAAAATATTTTAACTAATTTCATGACAGCCAAGTAGGTAATTTGAACAATAGGACGAATATAGCGTAATATCCGCTTAATATACAATTATTTGTAATGGTTATGTTGTACTTAACTGTTGTTCAACTAATAATTATCGCGTAAAACCTGCGTAGGTTGGGCTTCAGCCCATCAATATTGACGGCATGAATGCCGACCTACAAAAAATTGTATTTGCGACGATTTATTTGACTAGCAACAATTTACGGGAACATAGCCAAGACAAAAAAATATAACAACCAGGGAAAATATGGCAATTATTCGTACAAGTCGCAAGCTGCATAAATGGCTGATGCTCTTTATTGGCACGCAAATGCTAATTTGGGCAGCAACGGGTACTTATATGGTCGTTATGGATATTGATTATATTCATGGTGATAGCCTAGTGATAAAACAGCATACGGCAATTAGCAGTAGCCAAGTACAATTTAGCTTAGCAGACTTACAACGCCAATTTCCTAAAGCTGAACGTATTAGTTTAAAAATGTTGCAAGGGCAGCTTGTTTACCAGTTTCGAGCAGGTAAAAGCTGGCGTTTAATTGATGCTAATAGAGGCACTTTGTTAGCGGCGATTAACAAACAGCAAGCACAAGTTATTGCGAAACGCCTATATAGTGACCAAAGTGAAATTACTAATACCTTATTGTTAACTGAACCTAATGGTGAAATTAGTCCTCGTATATTACCAGCATGGCAAATTAATTTTGCTGATTTTGGCTCACCACGTTTATATATTTCAGCGCAAACGGGAGAGTTAGTGACCAAACGTCATAGCTTTTGGGTAATGTTTGATTGGCTATTTCGCTTTCATATTATGGATTATGGTGAAGAGGAAGATGCCGGTAATCGCTTGCTTTTATTTATTGCTTTAACGTCATTACTTGCTTGTATTACTGGCGTGATTTTAACCTACGTAAGCTTTATAAAAGTGCGCGGTAAATCGATTAAGCCACCTAAAAGTCGTAATAGCCACAATAAAAAGAAAAAAATAAGGATAATGCCGTGGATACGATTTTTTCATCGCTGGTTATCCATATTAGTATTTACACAATTATTAATATGGATTAGCACAGGTTTGTATTTTAATTTGATGGATCATCAAAAAGCGTCAGGTGATCAACATCGTCAACGTGTTGATGAAAATACTAAACAATTTGCTCATGATGAGTTTTTTCCGCTGCGCAAAGTGCTGCAACAATTTGCATCGATAGAAAAAATAAGTGTAATTAGCCGCTTGGATAATCCTTATTATTTACTGACCTTTAAGCATGGCTTGTATAGCCACTTTCCTCGTCTACAAAAGTTAATCGATGCTAAAACAGGACAGCTTGAAAATATTGATAGTGGATTTGTACAATCAATGGCGCAGCTATCGTATAAAGGCAATGCTATCGTGAAGTCGGCTCAAATTTATAGTCAAACTGAAGAATTACCTAAACAACAAAATCCATTATGGCGAATAAATTTCAATGACAAGCTTAGCACCAGTGTTTATGTTGATGCTCAAAATGCCAGTGTTATTGGCCATGTTGATGATGATAAGCGCCTTGCTGATTTTATGTTCAAGCTACATTTTATGGATTATAAAATATTAAGTGATATGACCGGCGGTAAAGTTGGCAGTTTTAATAATGCACAAATAATTTTCTTTGCCTTACTAACCTTATTATTTTCATTAACGGGTGTGTATTGGTTATTACACCTCGTGAAACATAAGCAATTTCGTTACTAATTTTAAACAAGTAACAAAAACTGTGATGGTAAAAACTTTAATGGCAGTAATCATCACATTAATTAAAAACAAACAAACTAAAAATAGGAAGTAAATATGAAAAACGTAAACAAAGTATTATTAAGCGCCTTTATAACAATAGGTTTGGTGGCTACAGCTAGTGCCCATGATCCTAAAATGCACATGAAAAAAGCAGGAAAAGCTGATTGCAGCATGATGGATAAAATGGATCATGACAAAATGGCCAGTAAAATGAAAAGCAAAGATCCGGTGATGATGGCAATGATGAAAAAATGTATGAAACAAGCTAAAAACGCGATGGGGAATGAGCATAATACAGCTAGTGAAGAACATGATCACGAGCATAAATAAGGTGCTGGAGAACATGAATATCATTAGTTTTCATGCCTATGTACTTGGTTCAGGATCGTCATTCCCGTAGTCTTTTAAGCGGACGTGGCATGGATGCTACATCTTAGACAATGCATGGAGCATATTGTCCTGAATCTTTATCAAAAAGCACGAGATCTTCGATCAAAGCGTTTCGAAGATGACGATTAAAATAAATACCTGAGTGATCTGTTTAGGTAATGCAAGCTGTGCTTTTTAACAAAAGCACAAGGTGTTTAATGCACATCCATTGCCTCTGTTAACTTTTAGCAACTTACAAAACCTATGTTAACAAGCAATAAATAGCTGTAACAGTGCTAAATCAAAAACGTTTGATTTATGTCAATTATAAGGTGTAAATAATTATGAAAGGAATTTACCATGAATAAAATAAAAATATTATTAATATTAGCCCTCTTAGGTGGTGCTAGTGCTGCAACAGTACTTTATTCCGGCATAGTCAATGTTGCCGCTGATGAGCCGCATAGTGCATTGGTTTATTGGATGCTAGAACAAGTACGTGAAAATTCGATTGAAAAAGCGTCTGAAAATATAAAAGTGCCGAATTTAGACGATGCTGATTTATTACTAGCGGGTGGCTCAGATTATAATTTTATGTGCGCGAGTTGCCACTTACAACCAGGACAAAAAGAAAGTGATTTGAGTGTTGGCTTGTATCCTGCGCCGCCTAATTTTTCAATTGAAAATGAAGAACACCAACATGAAAAAAATAATGATGAAGCTGAAAATGCCGAAGCAAAAAAACATTTTTGGGTAATTAAACACGGTGTTAAGGCATCTGGTATGCCAGCATGGGGTAAAACTCATGACGATAAACGTATTTGGGCAATGGTGGCTTTTATTCAAAAACTACCTGAGCTTACGCCTGAGCAATATCAAATCCTAACGGCTCCTGAATAGTCATTAATTAAATAGACTCACTATAAAATAAAGGACAACAAAATGATCAAACAATTAACAATAATAATTTTCATGTTAATGAGCTTTGCAACGTTAGCTCATGGCGATGAAAAAAATTCAGCTCAAGATAAGAAAAACAAAGATAAACAAGCCATTGTTAAAATTATCTCAGGTATTAAATATGGCTGGGAACATGGCGATGGCAAACCATTTAGAGAAAACTTTCTTAATTTTAAAGGCGCACGTTATGTTGAAGGTGGTGGTCAAAATAAAGGTTTAGACTCTTTAGTAGGCCATCATGTTGAGCCTGAAAAAGATGCGATGGAATATTTAAACTTAGATTTTAATGATATTGAAGTTAATTTTGAAGGGAAAACTTTTGCTTGGGTAATTGCTGATACACGGGTAAAAGGTAAAGTAAAAAAATCTGGTTATGAGTTTAATAAATCAGGTTATCAAACTTTTTTATTTCGTAAAATAGAGGGTGCATGGAAAGTAGTTCATACCCATTCATCTTCAAAAGATTATCGCCCAAAGAAAAAATCAGCACATTAATTTTCATGCCTATGCACTTGGCTCAGGATCGTCATCGAAGTCTATTAATCGGTCATGGCATGGATGCCATATATTAGACAATGCATGGAGCATATTGTTCTAGATCTACGTTAAAAGGCACGAGATCTTCGATAAAAACGTCTCGAAGATACGATTTTAATAAATACCTGAGTGATCTGCAGAGACATAAAATATTTTAAGGAATATGTTATGAAAAAAATTAGTACCCAGCATGTATCACGACGCCAATTTGTTCGTGGTATAGCGTTAACGTCTGTTTCGGCGGCAGTGGCAAGTTATTTGCCGAGTTCTTTCGCAGCAGAGCAAATGAAAAAAATGCTCGAAAACAGTAATCCTGATGTGCCAATTCTACAAGGAAAGCAGTTTGAGATAGTTATAACTGAAGAAATGGTTAATATTACCGGCACACCTACAAAAGCAACACTCTATAATAAATCAATCGCTGGACCAACTTTGGTTTGGCAAGAGGGTGACACTGTTACCATTAAAGTGACTAATAAATTATCGGTTTCAAGCTCACTTCATTGGCATGGCATTATTTTACCCTTTACTATGGATGGTGTACCTGGTTTTAGCTACGAGGGAATAGCGCCAGGAGAAAGTTATACTTATCAATTTAAAGTACAGCAACATGGCACTTATTGGTATCACAGCCATTCTGCTTATCAAGAGCAAACAGGACTGTATGGCGCTATTGTTATTTTACCAAAAGAAAAAGAAGCCTTAGAATACGATAAAGATTTTGTTGTTCAGCTTTCTGATTGGTCAGATGTCGATCCTGAAACAGTTTATTCTAATTTAAAAAAATCCCCTGATTATTACAATTATGTACGAAGAACGGTAGGCGATTTTAGCAACGAAGTCAGTGAAAAAGGTTTAGCTAAAGCTTGGAATGGTCGAAAAATGTGGAATAAAATGCGGATGTCAAATCGTGATTTATCCGATGTTTCTGGTGCCACTTATACATTTTTAATGAATGGACTCGCACCTAATGCTCATTGGCGAGCCCTTGTAAATAAAGGTGAAAAAGTTCGCTTAAGGTTTATTAATAGCTCTGCAATGACATTTTTTGATATTCGCATTCCTGGTTTGAAAATGACCGTAGTAGCCGCCGATGGTAATTTAGTGCAACCTATTGATGTTGATGAATTTCGCATTGGTGTTGCTGAAACCTATGATGTCATTGTTGAAGCAGATACCGATAAACAGCCTTATGCCATTTTTGCGCAAGCGATAGACCGTAGTGGTTTTGCCTTAGGTTCGTTAACTAATAACACTGCAATATTAGCATCCGCACCCGCATTGGACTCTGTACCTAACCTAACTATGGTTGATATGGGCATGGACATGAAAGGCATGGATATGAAAGGCATGGACATGAAAGGCATGGACATGGAAGGCATGGACATGAAAAGCATGGACATGAAAGGCATGGACATGAAAAGCATGGACATGAAAAGCATGGACATGAAAGGTATGGACATGAAAGGCATGGACATGRRAGGYATGGACATGRAAGGYATGGACATGRRAGGCATGAATATGGGAAATCAAGATGGTTTTGCGCCGATTGATTACAATCCCCAATTGCCGCAAATGGAAGTACCGAGAAAGCGTGGCTATCAAACCACTATGCGCGCTTCAAACCCTCAATATCGTTTGGCTGATCCTGGTGCTGGTCTTCGAAATAATGGCCGTAAAGTACTGACCTATGCCGATTTAAAAAATATTTATTCAACTAAATCACTACCAAAACCTAAACGAGAATTAGTCTTGCACTTAACCGGAAATATGGAACGTTATATGTGGTCAATTGATGGTATTCCATTTGATGAAGCGCCGCCGTTAAGATTTATTTATGGCGAAAGAGTTCGTATTACCTTTATCAACGATACCATGATGAATCATCCCATGCACTTGCACGGATTATGGAGTGAGTTAGAAACAGGTGATGAAAATCATCTTCCTAAAAAACATACCGTTGTCGTTCAACCCGGTTCTAAAATAAGTTTCCGTGTCACCATGGATGCGATGGGTGATTGGCCATTCCACTGTCATATGCTTTACCACATGATGGGAATGTTTAGACGTGTACAAGTTAGAATGGCTTAAAAAACAGGAAAAATCTTATGAAAATATTTACACATGTAATAGTGATGGCAACATTATCTTGTTTTTTAACACTATCGAATAAAGTCTCTGCAAATACAGACTTGGCTGCTGATCCGGTTAAACTTTTTTCGCCGGAAAAAGAAGCTAAATTGATTGAACTGCTTAAAAAAGCAGGTAAAGCAGAACGGGATCCTACCTTGTTTTATTTATTGTTTGATCAACTTGAATTTAGCAGTCAACAGCAAAACCCCTTAAGTTGGGATTCAACCGCATGGATAGGCCGTGATAGTCATAAAATATATTTTAAAACGGAGGGCGAAAGTGTTTCTGGTGAAACTGACTCAGAGAATCAATTACTTTACAGCCATGCTATTTTTCCTTTTTGGGATGTTCAAGCGGGTGCAACTTTTGATCAAAGCACTGAAGGCAAAGATCAAAATTGGGCTACGGTTGGCGTACAAGGTTTAGCGCCATACTTTTTTGATACCAGTATTTATTTGCTGTTAAATAATAATAATGCTGGTGTTAGTTTTGATGGCGAATTTGATTTTTTGTTTAGTCAACGATTGATCCTTACACCACAAATTAAGGTTAATTATTATAGCCAAGATCAACCTGAATATGGTATTGGCTCTGGTTTGTCGAGTTCTGAATTAGGGGTTAGGTTACGTTACGAAATCAATCGAAAATTGGCCCCTTATTTTGGTGTGAAATGGCAAAAAAGTTACGGTGCGACTGCTGATTTATTAAAACAAGCAAACACTAAATCTTCCGATGTTAGTGTGGTTGCTGGTGTAAGGTTTTGGTTTTAATTTTAGTGATTTTTAGGAGGGTAATCTAACTGTAAAAATTCTGCTTTCCCGGAGGGGAATAAGTCTGGCGTAAACTCGGTCGCTTGCGGCCGATTAGTCGGACTTAAGGAATTTTTTTAATAAAACAGCTTTAAGCCCAGAACATTATAACCAAATAAACTTCCCTAATTGTAGAATAAAACAAAAAGCTGACAGCTTGACAAAGGTTTGTTGCTATATCTAGTTTTTTAGTTTGAACAAGCAAGAAAATATTGATCTAAGTCAATAATCAACAAGCATTAAACATATTACTTACAAAAAATAGGCATATACTTGTTTTACAAAATACAGACATATACTTATCGGCATAAAAAGTAACTTGGCTTTGAACTTTCTTGGAATGAATATGAAAACACTACTAATTTTTCTCTTGGCTGTAGCTACAAATGTTACATACGCAGCATCAACGCCTGATTTTATCAATACTTGTTTAGATTGTCATGGTCCCAAAGGCGTAAGTGGGCACTCCGAAGTACCCATTATTGCGGGAGCTTCTGCTTATTTTATTGAAGCATCATTATTTGCCTATAAGGATGATATTCGACCCGGCGTAAAGTCAAAATTTTATTATGGTGATCTCAAGCGCCAAAAAACCGATATGAAAGCCATAGTAGAAAAATTATCTGATCAACAAATTACCGAAGCCGCCAATTATTTTGCCAAGCAAACCTTTATCTCGGCAAAACAACCCTTTGATAATAAATTAGTCAAATTAGGTAAAAAAGTTCACAGTATTCGTTGTGAAAAATGCCACGGCGATGGTGGCACGAGTGTTGACGATGACAGTGGTATTTTAGCGGGACAATGGACACCGTATTTAAAATTATCAATGAAGCACTTTAAAGAAGGAACGCGAGAAATGGATAAAAAAATGAAAAAGAAAGTTGATAAATTAAAAGATTCTCAGTGGCAAGCATTGCTTGCCTATTATGCTAGCCAACAGTAGCAGGAGGCTATTATGTCTAGATGGCAAAAAATGTGGATCCCCAGTAAAAAATGGTGGATGTTTGGTTTACCTATTGGCGCAATTTTAGCGGCTTTAGTCGGTGTGCTTTTTTGGGGGGGATTTAACTGGACACTTGAACTAACCAATACTGAAGAATTTTGTATTAGCTGTCATGAAATGGAACAAGTTGTTTATCAAGAATATAAGCAAAGCATTCATTACAAAAATCCTGCAGGCGTTAAAGCAACATGCCCCGACTGCCATGTACCTAGACCTTGGATCCATAAAATTATCCGAAAAATTCAAGCTACTAATGAGTTATATCACAAAATGTTAGGTACGGTTGATACCCCTGAAAAATTTAAAGCGCATCGACTAGAACTAGCTAAAAATGTTTGGAAAGTAATGAAAGAAACCGATTCTAGAGAATGCCGAAACTGTCATTCATTTAAAGATATGGATCGCAAAGGGCAATCACGCCGTGCAGGTAAAAAGCACGATCCTGCTCGCATTGCTAAACGAGGTGAAACGTGCATTGATTGCCATAAAGGTATCGCTCATGAATTACCGGATGAAGAATTAGATGACTAACCAGTAAAATAATTTAACAAAGTAAAAGTAAGGTATTTTTATTTAAAAGTTCTATTCTTAATAAAAATTTAACGATAAATTAATAATGTACTTAAGGAGATTCTCATGAGTAGGATCAATAGTAATAATTTATTTACACAGCATTATAATCAAAGATATTTTCTCAATTACAGATTTTTGATCTTTTTAGTTTTATTTACTTTAACAGGGTGCTTTGATAGTTCAAGTAACAAAGATCTCAGTCCTATTGCCGATGCAGGAATTAACCAGAAGGTGCCAGAACAAACCATCGCAATACTTGATGGTTCAGGCACGGCAATGGAAGGGCAAATATCAGGCATTAGTTGGCAACAAACAGGGGGAGAAAATGTTGCTCTTTCAGATAATACAGCCCCTAATGCAACGTTTGTAACTCCCGTGACGACAAGTGAAATTACACTAACATTTACCATTACCGTAACCGACAATAATAATAGAACGGCTAGTGACTCAATGTCTATTACTGTTCTACCTGTAAATGCTCCTCCTGAAGCTGATGCAGGTGCAGATCAAAATGTTCTCGGTGGCGAACAAGTCACTATGCAAAGTGCTAGTACAGACACAGACGGTACGATTGAAACGTATGCTTGGCTACNMMMCWKYKSGWYSTACNRWYAMGCNNMTAGSMKMKRATACRRYWSCNNCYAANWWTASRGCKCYTSANMTWTGAAACAATCACCGAACTGGCTTTTCAATTAATGGTCACCGATAACGAAGGAGCCAGCGCCACAGATACAGTAACCTATACTATCGGGAGTAAATTTTCCTTGGCAGATGGTATTAATGGCGGCCGTTTATATTCAAAATTTTGGGCAGATGAAACCGGCTTTAGTTTGACCAATTCGAACTTGCAAGATCAAACTGAACTGGATGGTATCTCGGGAAAATCAAATTTCTTCCGTTGTAAACAATGTCATGGTTGGGATAGGTTAGGTAGAGAAGGCGGTTATAGCAATCGTGCTCCTAAAACGTCGCGTCCTAATATTTCACCGATTGATTTAGCTGAACATTCTGCTGAACATGAAATTGAAGACCTTTTTAATGATATTAAATTTGGTTCGGCTCCTCGTCGTGATGTTATCGCCGATTTAAGCACTTATGATCCTGCGACGAATCCTACCGTAGGTGATCAAATGCCGAAATATTCTCAAATTTTAACTGATGATCAAATATGGGACATTGTAAAATTTTTAAAAGAAGAAGCTTACGATACTACCTTGTTATACGATATTACGCTTGGCAACGGCGTTTATCCCAATAGAGATAGAACCTTTAGCAACATTGGTAAAGATGGTGACGCAATTCATGGTGACATTTTATACACTGATAATTGTAAAATTTGTCATGGTGCAAATGGTACCGCCTTTATGGTTGATGAGGGTGAATTCACTGTTGGTAGGTTTATCCGCAGTAAGCCTTATGAAGGACAACACAAAATTAAATTTGGCAGTCTTGGTGATGGTATGCCTGCTCATCCTGATTTCACAACTAATGATGCAAAAGATTTATTAAAGGCGTTAACTAACACCGAAAAATACCCTGATATACAAACTCAATTCAATTCTGCTGATGGTATTAATGGTGGTCGTTTGTATTCTCAGTTCTGGGCAACAGAAACAAGCTTTACTCTGGAAAATTCGAACTTAAATAATCAGGCGGAGCTTGATGGCATTACTTCAAGATCTAATTTCTTTCGCTGTAAACAGTGTCATGGCTGGGACAGATTAGGTAGAGAAGGCGGTTACAGTAATCGCGCACCTAAAACTTCGCGCCCTAATATATCACCCATTAATTTAGATGCTCTAGTTAAACTTGAAACTAATGCCGAAATATTTGATGCTATTAAAAATGGTGATGGTACTCGTCGCGATATAAATGTAGATCTTAGTACTTATGATCCAGATACCAACGCTATTGTTGGCGATCAAATGCCTAATTATTCGCAAATTTTAACCGATGCACAAATATGGGATATAGTAAATTATTTGAAAAATGAAGCACTTGATACAACTCAATTGTACGATATTACTCTTGATGATGGTGTGTACCCAAATAGAAACAGAACCTTTAGCAATATAGGTAAAGACGGCAATGCTGACAATGGTGATATTAGTTTTGATAAAAATTGTGCTAGTTGTCATGGCAGTGATGGTACCGCATTTTTAGTGGATGAAAATGAATTTACTGTTGGCAGTTTTATTCGTAATAAACCCTATGAAGCACAACATAAAGCTAAATTTGGCAGTCTTGGCGATGGTATGCCTGCACACCCTAATTTCACAGTTAATGATGTTAAAGATATTTTAAAAGCCTTAACTGATGTCTCAATCTATCCAAATCCCGTTGATGGAGCCGCTTTGTTTGTTAGTAAATGTGGAAGCTGTCATACCGGAAATGGCTTAGGAACAGGAACTATTAAAGACATTACTAATCATGGGGTTGATCAAATTAATCTTGCAATTAGTACTGTGCCTGTTATGGCTGAATTTTCCACTTTAACACCTCAGGAAATCCAAGCCATAGCTGATGCGTTGGTATTATAGAGTCTTTATGGAGCTTGAGAAAAATTCTCAGGTTCCATTATTTGTTTGCAGTGATATTTATTGACAGAAACGGTTAACTAAATATCAATTATTTAGGGCATTATAAAATGGATATATATAAAAAGCTTCTAGCTACTATAAATAAGACTATTGTGATATTAATTTTATTGTTCTCATTTATTACAGTAACTAATGTTATTGCAGCACAAACAGATAAATTAGGTACTAAATCTGTTGATGCTGTGCAAATAAAAAAACAAGCCAACTATTCTCGAAAAGGTGCTGACACGTGCCTAGCTTGTCATGATGAAGACTCTGAATTTCCCGTCTTAAATATTTTTAAAACGCCACATGGTTTACAAAATAAAAATGTGAATAGTCATAGTCCGTTCGCACAAAAACAATGTGAAACCTGCCATGGTCCCGCAGGTAAACATAGCACTAAACGGCTTCGTAAAGGTCAGAAACGTGAAGATATGATCGATTTTAGCCGACTTAGTAACATACCAGTCGCAGAGAAAAATAAAATTTGCGCAAGTTGCCATGTAAAAAAAGCAAAATCACATTTTGATGGTGGTATTCATGAAGTTAATGAAGTTGCCTGTACTGATTGTCATCAAGTCCATAAACCTAAAGATCCAATGCTAGAAAATATAGCGCAAGTAAATAAATGTGTTAGTTGCCATACTGCTAAGAAGCTTATCACTAATAAATTTTCAACTCACCCCTTTAGAAAAGGACAAATGGGCTGTACTAGTTGCCATGCTCCCCATGGTAATGAAAATGATAATATGTTGAACGCAGAGACAACCACGGGTACTTGTACTGAATGCCATGCAGGCAAAAGAGGGCCTTTCTTATTTGAACACCAACCCGTTAGTGAAGATTGTTCTTTATGTCACTCCGCCCATGGGTCAAACCAACAAGGTATGCTAAAACAACGCGCTCCGTATTTATGTCAAAGCTGCCATAGTGCTCAAGGTCATCCTTCACTGGCAAATGATAATGAGGGTTTAATTGAACGACGTTTTCCTCCTAAAAGAACAGGCTCAGCTTTTTTACTTGGTAAAAGCTGTACCAATTGTCATTCAAAAATACATGGTAGTAATCACCCCTCGGGTAATAAATTACAGCGTTGATTTTATACACATTTAAGGAATAAAGATCATGAAAATGAAGACATTAAATAAAATTGTTGCTTCAATCTCATTATCGTTTTTACTTTTTAACTCTGTCGCTATTGCGGATGGATTTGAAACAGCAAACCAAAAAACAGCTAAGGTTTCAAAATGGAAATGTAAATACTGCCTGGTAGAGCCTGAATGGAATTTCGAATTATCTACTCACATAGGTATTCCAAGTGATAATTATGTTTATGGTAATTATCCAGGATTAGAGCAAGATAAATCACTTTTTTTTTCGGGTTCTGCACGATATATTTCAGATAATGGTGATTTTTGGATCACAAAATTTGAAGATATTGGTAATTATGCACCTAAATTTAAGAGTGAATATGGTAAAAGAGAGGCTTACAAATTAACCGTCAATTATCAATCTTTCCCCATATATAAACGAGATGATGCTAGCTCTCCTTTTGTTAACCCTAACTCAAATACATTACGGTTACCCGGCAATTGGAACAAAAGTAATACCACGGCAAACTTTACTGATGCTGGATTATTTACGCCCTTTAAACTGGGCTCCGATTGGGATGAATTTTTATTAGCGTTTGATTATACAGAAGATACAAATTTCGATTTTGGTTTTAGCTACCAACGTATTGTTGAATCTGGTATTAAAGAATCGTCAGCAAACCAATTTTTTCAAGCAACCTATTTCCCTCAAAGCATTGATACTATAACAGAAAATATTGTTACTACGGTCGATTACACTGGAGATAAGTGGTTTGGAAACCTTTCGTTAAGTTTTTCTCGCTTCGATAATAATATAGAGAGCACGTCATTTGCTAATCCATTTAGCTCCATTGACCGTAATGCTAATGTTACCACAGTGGCAAATGATCCTAACAATACGGCAATAAAAATTAGCCTAAATAGCCGCTATTCTTATATGCCTAGATCGTATGTCCGTGCATTCATGTCATATGAAGTGTTAGAACAAAACGATAACTTTTTACCTTATACCACTAATGATACGCTTAATTTACCATTAGAAAGAAACAGTCTAAACGGTAAAGTTGCTAATCAATATGTCTCATTAAAACTTTATCATTGGTTAAATAAAAATTGGTCGATAGATGCGAAATATAATTATAAAGATCGATTTAACAAAACTACAGCATCGTTATTTAGACCGGTAACTACCGATTTATTTCCTGCGCAAGCAGTGGTTAATATTCCTTATGACTTCACTAAAACATCCGCTAAATTTTTAGTTAACTGGCGCGATAGAAAAGGGCAAAAAATCACTTTAGGTTATAAGGGAGAGTCGATGGAACGTTCGTTTTATACTGTCCGTAAAACCTCAGATGATATTTATTTAATTAATTATAAAAATACTTTTATAGACTCTGGTCTTATTAGAATAAATGCCCACCGAGCTAACAGAAAAGCGACAGCTCCTGAGTTAATAGATTTACTTTCAGTACAAGAAAATCCATTAATGCAACGTTATTATTCTGCTGACAGAATAGAAAGTAAAGTAAGTGTACAATTAGATTACATGCCAACAGAAAGTATAAATACGGTATTAACAGCAGATTATTTAGAAGATGACTACGACCAAACCGTCTTAGGTTTACAGTATAGTTGGCGAAATAATCTAACCTTTGACGTTAATTGGCATATTCAAGAATACACCAATATTAGTTTTTATATACAACGTGAACAAATAGATACTTTGCTTGCTGGTAGCGCTCGTTTTTCTAGTCGCGATTGGCTGGTTGATAATTCTGACGATGTAAAAAGTTATGGTTTTAATTTTTCAATTCATAAATTATTTGATGAAAAAGTAAATATTAATGCCTCATTTCAATTATCTGATGCTAGCACCATTATTGATGTTAACAATGCTGGTGATGTTAGCACATTACCCAGTACTGACAGTCAATGGACTACCGCAGATATTAATATGAGTTATTTGTATAGCGAACAATCAACGTTCACTTTTACTATAATTTATCAACATTTTGATAGTGCAGATTTTTCAATTGATGAAGTAGTACCGGGAACCGCGGCTAATTTATTAACTTATGGTTCAATTAGTAATTATTATAACGCCAGTCGAATATTGTTGGCTTATAGCTATAAATTCTAACCATATTACTGAGTGTTTATTTTTATTAAGGGGAATGTTTAATTTAACCACCAATGTATTGGTGTAAGTATTGCAAATAATAATGGCTGGTGAAGTAAGTAAATAAGTAAACTGTGCTTACCCACAAAAGTTAATTTTTTTAATAACTTAGTATTGGTAAATTTTGTTTTGGTAAAAAATGTTGTGTTAAACCATTGACTATGCGCTAAAGAAATACCTAATAAAATAACACCTAACCAAGGAAATAATGGTACATAGTCTGTGGTGTAGCTTGGTAATAAATCATTAAAATAATAAAAAGGCCAGTGTTTGCTTAATAAGCCAAATTGCTCCCCAATAATTAAAACAACGCCTGTTATAAGTGCTATGTGAGGATGAGGAATAAAAATAATAGCAATTAAACTTGCGACTACAATAAAATGCAATACGCCAAAGTATATCCAGTTATGTGGAAACATCACTAGAGACATTAATGTGATTAAAATTGCACCAATTAGAACCTTTAATAATCTCACATTATATTTTTTCAGTTGAAATTTATGAAAATGGCTATAAACTAGACTTGCACCAATACAAATAAAAAATAGACTTAAAATAACGAAGCGGAAATGTTTCCAACCATTACCATCTGGGGTATTCCAAGTTACCCAACCAAAATATTTTAAGTCGTAAATAAAATGGAATATCACCATTAGCACTATGGCTAAAGTACGAATTAAATCGAGGCTGAGGTTTCTTTTTATCATACTGATGAATAACCGTAGTTTTAAAGTGGCATTAAATAATTAAGGTTGATATAAGTCAATATTATTGTTTGTGCGAGTAATATACTAGTGATGTTGAATAATAATGCTAAAAAAGGTTACAAAATCTGTGTTATTTAAATTGAGTCGATTGATTATGTTAGCTTTTATCTTGTTTGCAAGTAAACAAGTGTTTGCACACGTTGATCATTCATTTTTTAATGAGCAGTCTAGTCGTTATAACCAGTCTTTTTTTGATGAAGGGTTTAATGCCAAGAATGCATCCACAGAAAAAAAATCGCTGCGCCAAACTTCTTTTATTGATGTTAAGCAAGCAAAAATTATTTTCCCTTTCGAGATCGATTCTGTAATTTTACAGCAACGCATTGTTTTTCAAAATCACATGCTACTGTCACAATTAAATTATGACAAAAATCAAGAGAAAGAAGCATTTCAACAAACAGAAGATGATTGTAATTGCTTAAATGATTGCTCTTGTCTTGAGTGTCAATGTGCTGATTGCCCAATGAGTGTTGGCTGTGGCGCTGCTTCAGTGGTCTTATTAAATGATATTATCACCTCAGTACAACCTACCCATGAAAATTTAGTTTCTACCACGAATGATTATTTTAACTCACAACCACATACACTTCCTTTTAGACCTCCTATTACCTTATAACTGTGGCATAGAGCTATCTAAAATTTAACGATTTTCCCTCTAATTTATTTTAATAATCTAGTTTTCAATGCCTAAATTTCCGATGACATATACAGATAAACAAACTATTGTTGATTTATTAAGTAAATAATAATCGTTTTGATAACTAGTTCGATTTAGATTGATGGTTGATTAAATCGCACTATACTTTGAGCCATGTTTGGAGTTGATTAAAGACATTTCAAATATAAGGTAACTATTTAACCTTAAGTGCTTGACCTGTGTCTTGCACGTAGGTGTAAACTTTTTCTACAAACGAAATAAAAGTTCTTTTTATGGTTTTATTTAGAGAACACAAAAGATAGGAGTTGCTAATGAAAGTAAGTGAATTAGCCAAAATATTAAAAATAACGCCTGATACGGYGCGTTTTTATACTCGCAACGGTTTATTAACGCCAAATAAAAATAATGAAAATGGTTATAAATTCTATACTAGTAAAGATCAAAAGCGTTTAACTTTTATTTTAAGCGCCCGTCAATTAGGATTTTCAGTGAGTGATATTACACAGATATTAGCTGAAGCCGATCAAGGTCATACCGCCTGTGGTTTAGTGAGACAAATAATTGAGGAAAAATTGATCGCCACGGAACAACAATTTCGACAAACATTAGCATTACGTAATCGCTTACAACTTGCTATTAGTGATTGGCAGCATAAGCCTGATCAAGCTCCTACAGGGGATATGATTTGTTATTTAATTGAAGATTTTGATGAAGATAATACAAATATTACTAACCTACCATTAACGAAAAAGGAAGCCTAATAATGAAAACGCAAGAATTAATAATAGAAGGGGCAAGTTGCGCAAGTTGCGTAAGTAAAATTGAAACTGCTTTAAAGGCATTAAACGGGGTTACTGATGCCAATATGAATTTTGCGCAACGCACTGTCATTATTGAAGGTGATGTTAGCGAAGCGCTAATTACCCAAACGATAGAAGCGGCAGGTTATAATGTAAAACCTCGTAATGATGCCTCCGATGAGGATTTGCTAGAAGAAAAAGGTAAAGCAGATGAGCAATATTATAAACAGTTAATGTTTAAAGTCACTATTGCGTTAGGCTTAGGTTTACCGTTAATGGTTTATAGTTTTTTTGAAGATCACATCAGTATTGAAAGCACTGCTGAACGTAGTGTGTGGTTTATTATTGGGTTGTTATGTTTAGGTGTATTAGTTAAATCAGGCAAACATTTTTATATAGGCGCGTGGAAGTCTTTTTGGAATCATAGTTCCAGCATGGACACCTTAATTTCTTTAGGAACAGGTACTGCTTGGCTTTATTCAATGATGGTGATTATATTTCCTGAATGGTTCCCTCTGCAAGCGCGTAATGTTTATTTTGAGGCCACGGCAACCATTATTGGTTTAATCGATTTAGGTTTAGCACTTGAAGTTAAAGCTCGTGGCAGAACCAGCGAAGCTATTCAACGCTTGATTGGTTTACAAGCTAAAACTGCGCGGGTAATTCGTGATGGAAAAGATATTGATATTGCCATAGAGCAAGTACTAATGAACGACCAAGTACGTGTTCGCCCCGGTGAAAAAGTTGCGGTAGATGGTGAAGTAATTGAAGGTAGCTCTAGCCTTGATGAGTCGATGTTAACCGGTGAACCTATGCCGGTTGAAAAACATATAGGTGATGAAGTTATTGCTGGCACACTAAATAAAACCGGTTCAATTATCTATAAAGCAACACGCGTGGGTAAAGATACTGCATTAGCGCAAATTATTAATATGGTGAAAAAAGCGCAAAATTCTAAACCGCCTATTGGTCGTTTAGCTGACATAATTTCAGCCTATTTTGTTCCCGTTATTATGATCATATCAATCAGTAGTGCCATGGTTTGGTTAAATTTTGGTCCTGAACCAAGCATTGCTTATGCCTTAGTGTCTGCAACCACTGTACTTATAATTGCCTGTCCTTGCGCACTTGGCTTGGCAACACCAATGTCAGTTATGGTTGGTGTCGGCAAAGCTGCTGAAGCTGGCGTGTTAATTCGTAATGGTGAAGCGTTGCAAACCGCATCAAAAATTACTGCGATGATACTGGATAAAACCGGCACCATTACTGARGGTAGCCCAACGGTTACCGACGTAATTGTTGGTAATGATAAATTTAATAAAGATCAATTATTGCAACTTGCGGCTAGTGTAGAAGCAGGCTCTGAACATCCCCTTGCTGAGGCTATTGTTGRTTCAGCGAAACAAAAAGATTTAAGCCTTGAAAAAGTTACCGATTTTAATGCCATTGCTGGACACGGAGTTCAAGCCAGTATTAATCAACAAACGGTTTTATTTGGCAATGAAAAATTAATGAATGTGCAAAATATTACCTTAAGTGACGAAATGATCAGTCAAGCGCAAGCGTTGGCTAGCGAGGCAAAAACGCCAATGTATTTTGCCGTAGATGGTGAATTAGCCGGTATTATTGCGGTAGCTGATCCAATCAAAAAAGATTCAATAGAGGCGATAAAACGGTTACAGCATCAAGGTATTCGCGTGATCATGTTAACTGGTGATAATAGAGCTACTGCTAAAGCTGTCGCCAAAAAAGTAGGCATTACTGATTTTATGGCAGAAGTCATGCCAGAAGATAAAGCCAGTAAAGTGGCTGAACTGCAAGCCCAAGGCGAAACGGTTGGTATGACCGGCGATGGTATTAATGACGCACCAGCCTTAGCGCTTGCTAATGTCGGTTTCGCCATAGGCACAGGTACCGATGTGGCGATAGAAAGTGCCGATATTACCTTAATGCGTGGATCTTTACATGGCATTGCTGATGCGATTGCTGTAAGTAAAGCCACCTTAAGAAATATTAAACAAAACCTTGTTGGCGCATTCTTTTATAACGTTGCAGGGGTTCCATTTGCTGCCGGTATTTTATACCCGTTTTTTGGTTTAATGCTTAGCCCCGTTGTAGCAGGCGCAGCAATGGCATTCTCTTCTTTAACGGTAGTGAGTAATGCTAATCGATTACGTTTTTTCAAACCACAACAACATTAAAAAGTTATCTTGAATTTATTTCAAGATCTTAAAAATTAAGAGTATATAAGGATAAATATTATGATAATTATTAATTTACTTGGTTTCGCTTTAATGGCTTTTGTTGTTTGGTGGTTTTGGTTATACAAACCTAGTGATAATGCAGCAACAGTCGAAAATGGAAAAATTACCGTGCTGGTAGAAAATGGTGTTTATAACCCTGCTAGTGTCAAAGTAGCGGCTAATACCGCAACTGAAATTGTTTTTATTCGTAAAGACGCGTCACCTTGCGCTAGTACTGTTGTGTTTGGGGATTTGGATATAAGTGCTGAATTACCACAAGATAAACCACAGTCAGTATTATTGCCGGCACTTGAAAAAGGTGAATACGCCTTTACGTGTCAAATGCAAATGTATCGCGGTGCCATTATCGTTGAATAAACGTTGAATAAATACCGTAGCGAAATAGTAAATATTATTTTATAAAATGAGGAAAAAATTATGTCAATTAAAAAAGTTACCGCCATTATTGGCGAATTAATGCTCGATAATGTTGAGCAAGCGTTAATGGATCATGGAGTTACCGGATTTACTATTCATCCAGTAAAAGGGCGTGGTTATTATGCTAATTTATATAGTGAAGATGGATTAGTCAGTCATAGCCAAATTGAAATTTTTACTAACGGAGAATACGCCAAAAAAATTGTCAATTTGATCATGAAAATAACCAATATAGGCGTCGATGGACAAGGTTTAATTGCGGTAACCTCAGTCGATGAATTGTATGGTATTGGTAAAAAATCATTGGTAAATGAAAGCCAGTTTAATTTTTTTGACAATGTAAGTGATGCCTAAAAGTAGGGGAATATTATGACTGATTTAGACCACAGAGTAGGTGTGCAAGAAGCTAACCTAGTTGTTAGACACCTTAAATTAGAAAATATCACGGCTGAAAATCGATCCGCTATTTTAGCTGACATAGATCAAACCTTTGGTATTGATAATGTGTCGTTTGATGATAAATCACAAACTCTAAACTTAGCTTATGATGCCACCAATTGTAATTTAGAAGGTTTAGAGGAAATTATTCGAGACCATGGCGCTGATATAGCCCATGACTTATGGACACATTTCAAAGAAAGTTACTACAAGTATGTTGATGAAAATGTAAAAGATAATGCTGAACATCAACCGTGGAGTTGCCATACCAAACCACCAGGGGCAACGAAAAAATAATGTTTATTTTTAGCGGCTAGCATTGATTAGCTTTGTAGCTTAGCCGCTAAATATTTTTAAGATTATAAATAACAGGAGAAAGCAAATGGACGGATTATTAACACTTTTATTTTACGCCGCTATTTTTTATTTTTTGATGCGCTTTGGTTGTGGTGCTCATATGACCCATGGTCACCATAAAGAGGATAAAAAAACAGACGAAAAAACTATTTTTGTTGACCCTGTTTGTGGTGAAAATGTTAAAGAAGATCAAGGTTATGGCGAATTGGTTGACGGTCGTTTATTTCGCTTTTGTTCTAAAGAATGTTTAAACACCTTTGATGAAAATATAACTGAATACAGCAAAAAACCCAATAAATTTATTACGCAAAAAGATCATTATAAGGAGCATAGCCATGAAGCATAAAATATCACTATTTGCCTTTGGCAATGCGAGCAGCTTGTTTTTATTAATGAGTTTTGTTATTTGTGTTGGCTTTGATTTAGTTATGCCAGAGCATGCTATGTATAGTGCTTGGCTGAAATTATTACCTGGTTTTGAATGGTTGTCTTGGCAAAGCTTTTTTATTGGCGCAATAGAAAGTTATGCCTATGGCTGGTATATCACTTTAATTTGGGTGCCGCTATATAATTATTTTGGTGATCGCAGTAAGTAGCTTACATTGTGATATAGGTATAGGTGAATGGTATGGCTGATTATATATATAATATGGGATTACCCATTTTGGTTAAGCATGAACAAGTTGTTACCAAAAAAAAGATCAAACCGTTATCGGCTTCAGCTAGAAGTTCAGCATTAGGTGAATCTGGACATAGTATTATACTAGATGAATTTACGGCACCAGAGGCGATAAGTCGGCAACATTCCATTTTTAATCAAGCCTATCAACAGCACAGTAATAACCATAGACAAATGGTTATTCACGCTGATGAAATTATGTCAACACCGGTTATGTCGCTGCCACAAAGTAGTTCTTTTGCTGAGGTATGGCAACAATTTCAGCAACAACAATTTCGTCATTTTACCGTTGTTGATAAAGAAAATAGATTGGTAGGCATTATTTCTGATCGAGATATGCTAAATAGTCCTCATTTTGAAGAGCAGCAAGGTCAATTAAACCATCCTGATCGTAGCATTCATAATACTATGATCAGAAGAGTTTTTACGGCATCAACCAAAACCAATATACGTGAAATTTGCCAACTAATGTTTAGAAAGCATATTGGCGCGGTACCTATTGTTAATGACAATGGTCAAGTTGATGGCTTAATTACTCGCAGTGATATTTTGCGCACCATTATCAAAAATGAGCCATTAGAGTTTTGGGTATAGTTAAAAATAGATTAGCTAAGGAGATTATTATGGAAAATTCAAATCATCGAGTTGGTGTGAGCGAAATGAATTTTGTAACCCGCCATTTAAAACTTAACTACACAAAAGGTAGTGCAGATGAACAACAAAGTGCCGAGATGATGCTTAAAGAGATTGATCAAACTTTTGGTGTTGATAGCGTTTCATTTGCAGATAAAGAAAACAATTTAACCGTTGCTTATGATGCCAGTCATTTTGATATTGAGCATTTAGAAGTTGTTTTACCTAAATATGGCTTTGAGGTTGCTCACCAGTGGTGGAATAACCTTAAAGAAAGTTATTATAAATTTACCGATCAAAACATTAAAGATAATGCTGAGCATCAACCGAGTTGTTGCCATAAACCACCGACAGGGAGAAAATAATGAACTATGAATTTAATCATTCGGGTGTTTGGCTACTCGCAATTATTATGATTGTGATAGCCTCATGGTTTTTTTATCGCTATTTAGCACCTAAATCTTGGCATGAATGGGCTGGAGCAGGAGTTGTGCAAGCTTTTATTATTGCTTTGTATGCTGAAATGTATGGTTTTCCATTAACTATTTATTTATTGGCTCGATTTGGCGGTATAGACAAACAAAATTTAGATGCAAATTTGTGGTCAACACTGGTTGGGCTTGGTGAAACCGGCATGTTTGTTTCAATGATATTGGGCTATGTATTACTGTTTTTTGGTATTGGATTATTCTTTCAAGGCTGGCGGCAAGTATACAAAGCGCGAGATGAACATAAATTAGTCACCTCAAAACTGTATGCGCTTGCTCGTCATCCGCAATATACAGGGCTATTTATCGGTTTGTTTGGTGAAGGTATTGTACATTGGCCTACATTGTTTTCTGTTGGCTTATTTCCACTCATTGTTTTTATTTATTATCGTTTAGCACTTCGCGAGGAAGCCGCTGTGATAAAAGAATTTGGCGATGAATATCTTGCTTATAAGGCGAAAACACCGATGTTTATTCCAAGACGAGAACATTGGCAAGCTTTTTGGGATGGTTCTCAATCATCTAGTACCAGATGAAAAGTATGTTCTTTAATATATTACAGCCCTATGCCGATAACTCAGGTATTCATAGAAAAGTCATCATCAATAAAACGAACTAAATGATCAATACAAATTTCGTTTTTCCATAACCATGGATGATGTTGACAACCCTGCAATGATATTAAGATCCATGAAAGATTATTGTCGTCAATTAAACTTACTACCGTGTTGTATGGCGCGGTATCATCATCAACAGCATGAATTGCTAAGGTTGGTATACTTTTATCTAAAGCCTTAGCATCGGCTAATAAGGTTGAATCATAAAGCACTTGCCATAAGGATGTTGTTGACGACATTACATTGTGTTTAAGCAAGTCTTCGGCAACCGCTAAAGGAAACTCTGGCAGTAATCTAGGCAAAAATTTTCCTACTAGCCAACGCGTAAGCATGCAGGTAACCACTGCGGTAAACATATTTGTCATCAACCAGCCACTGGGCGTTCTTCGCATCCAAGAGTAGGCTAATTTTTCTGAAGGAAAATAAGGTAAAGACAGTAAAATAAGTCTATTTACCCGTTGAGGATGCTTGCTACTATAAGCAAGCGATAAAGCTGCACCTAATGAATGTCCCATCATGGAAAAATTGTTTAAATCGGCTAAATTATTTTCTAATGCGTTTAAATGCTGTGTTTTAGTATAATTTATCCACGGTTTTGAGGAATCACCAAAACCCAGTAAATCAATTAATACCAGATGATATTTATGCGTTAATTTATCTAAACCTGTTTGCCAATAACGATAGGTGCCACCTAACCCATGTAATATAACTAAGGTTTCTTTTGTTGGATCGCCATATTCAACACGATGTAGCTGGTATGGTGGTTTTTCTTTTTTTATCAATTTACCTTGCCTTAGAGTTAACTCTAACATTTATACTCTATCGAGAGTTAAACGAGTAATATAATTTTACATGCCTATGCACTTGGATCAGGATCGTCATTCTCGCAGTCTTTTAAGCGAGAATATAGCTCAAAAAGCATGAGATCTTCGATAAAAACGTCTCGAAGATGACGAATATAATAAATACCTGAGTGATCTGCATAGGCAGGTAATTTTATTGAAATGGAAAAGTTAATTGTGCCACAATTTTTAAAAAATCCACAAGCTATTAGGCAAAATTTTCAGCAAGTATTAAAGCTGTTATTCGGTCTTGTTGTTTATCTGGTTTTTATGAGTAAGGTATTTGCCCATGATCCTATTTTTTCACCTGGACCGCATGTACTGTTTAAAGAAGGTATAGAAGTTCATGGTAATGTATTTCAAGCTAAATCGGGTGATGAAAAAGCAACAGAATTTGCGACAGAATTTAAATATGGTTTAAGTGGTGATTGGGTTGCGGGTGTCGAACTACCATATCAAAAACGAACTATATCAGATCAACAATTTTCTGCTGTAGGCGATATCAGTATTTTTACTAAATACCGTTTTTGGCGTAATGATACTTTAGGCAGGCAAGAAACTGCGGCAATACTGGCGAAAGTTAAGTTAGATACTAGCAATAATGAGCTAAATTCAAATGCTGTAGATAGCATTATCGGCTTAACTTATGGCGTTGAAAGTATTAAATGGTATCGCTGGGCGAGTATTCGACAGCGCTTTAATGGCAACATAAATAAGGCACAATTAGGTAACTTTCAACGTGGTGATATAACTCTTATTGATTTTGTTATTGGCTATCGTCCTAAACTTAATGGCTATCGTGAGCCTGACATGGTTTATATGCTAGAGCTTAACAGTGAATTTAGTCAACGCAATAAACTCAATGGCACATCGTTAGTAAACAGCGGTGGTAAACAAGCGTTTGTTTCACCTGGTTTTATGTGGACATTGCGTAATATGGCGATTAAAGGCGGTGTACAAATTCCAGTGTATAGTAATTTAAATGGTCACCAACAAAACAGTGATTATCGTTTTAAATTATCAATTGAATGGCATTTATAAAAACAGTATGGTTTTGATCATGCTTTATGGAGAATGAAATGAAAAAARKWAAYTTRTTKATWKKTATAAGTCTAGTTGGGGTAATGGTTATCTCTAGTAGTTGGGCAACTGAGCCAATGCAAGATAAAACAGAAAACCACGTTAATACTAATAAAGTATTAGCGAGTTTAAATAACTTTGAAATTCGAGCTGATGGCTTAGCTTGTCCTTATTGTGCTTATGGCATTGAGAAAAAATTTAAAGCCATTAAAGGTGTTAAACACATTGATGTTGATTTAAAAAAAGGCTTAGTGAAAATTAGTAGCGAAAAAACGGTGAAATTTAGTGAACAACAACTAAAAACCTTGTTTTCAGATTCAGGATTTACTTATCGCAGCATTAAACAAGTGAACACTAATCTTGATGAAAGCAGCCTTGATAAAAGCAACACCGACGAAAAACAATAAATGAAAAACAATAAAGAAAGCAGTGTCACTTGGCTGGCATTATTTACCACCTCAGGCACCTTAGTGTGCTGTGCTATTCCTATTACGTTAGTTACTTTAGGTATGGGGGCAACAGTTGCGTCTATGGTGAGTGCTTTTCCTTTTTTGATCACTTTAAGCGCACATAAACCTTGGGTATTTGGTATTTCGGGGTTATTATTAGCACTTTCTGGTTACATGATGTACCGCGCTAATCGAGTATGTCCAAGCGATCCACAATTAGGCGCTTTATGTGAAAAAAGTCATCGTTGGAATAAAGTTGTTTTTTGGCTATCGGTGATCTTATGGGCGATAGGATTTTTTGCCGCTTTTTTAGCGCTACCTTTACAAATGTGGTTTGAAGGCTAATGGCAGCGCCAGCACCCGAACCAGAAAAACAGCAAACACAAATTTTAGTTGAAGTATTTTCGGCTGAAAGTTGTAATCGTTGCTTTACTGCAAAACAAAAAATTATTAAGTTAATTGAACAATTAAATAATGAAAACAGCCAACAAAATACCACTATTATCACCTACCATGATGTTGATGTGGTTGAAAATTTAGATAGAGCAGTGGCACTTGGTATTTTAACCACACCAAGTATCGTGATTAATGATCAGCTTGTTTATACTAATATGCCCACAATGGCTGAATTAGCAGCCAAACTAGTACAAATAATTTCATTAAAGGTTATTCAGTAGAGGTAATGGCTAAAAATGATCAAGATTAGCAAAGTTGCACAAACATTAAATATTAGTGCTGATACCTTACGCTATTATGAAAAAATAAACCTATTACCGCCAATATCACGCACTAAATCAGGCATTCGCCTTTATAGTGACAAAAACCTTTCACAAATAAAGTTTATAAAGCGTGCACAAACCATGAGCTTTAGTTTGGCTGAAATCGCACAATTGCTTGAATTTAGAAAAGCGCCGCAACAAGCAAAACCCGAAGTGCGCTTATTAGCAAAAGAAAAACTTAGCGATATTGAACAACGCGTAAAAACGCTACAAAGTTTACAAGTTGAATTAACATTACTGATTAATTTATGCCACCAAAGTGAGGGCGGTTGTCCGATACTTAGTGGTATAGAAACTGATGGTGGGTTCGAAAAATAAAACATATTTCGCTAATTTTATTCAAAACTAAAAACTGTTAAAATAGAACATTCTTCTGACTTTCCTCATTTTGCCTAAGTTGTTTCTTTTATGAATGCTGTACAACGTCTTTATCAACAACGTAAAAGTATTAGTACTAAAGCCTTTAAAGCGCGCGGCTTTAAGGTTATTCGCTGTGAACAATGTCGAGTGTCACAAGAATATTGTATTTGTGCTTTAAAACCTAAAACCACCAGTAATTCAGGTTTTGTGTTGTTGATGTACGATACTGAAGTGCTAAAACCGAGCAATACCGGGCGTTTAATTGCTGATATTATTCCTAATACTTATGCGTTTTTGTGGTCGCGTACCCAAGTAAATGATGATTTGATTGCTTTGTTAAACGATCCTCAGTGGCAACCTTTTATTGTTTTTCCTAGTCAATATGCTGACGAAAGTCGCCAAGTTTTTGAAGATACTTTACCGGCATTAACCAACAAAAAACCTTTATTTATCATGTTGGATGGCAGTTGGCGTGAAGCAAAAAAAATGTTTCGAAAAAGCCCTTATTTAGCAAAATTTCCAATGGTGTCTTTTACACCGGAAGGTATTGACGAAATTTCTGATCAAAATGGTGAAGTGTCTTCTCGTTATCAAATACGTAAAGCGATGGTAAATAATCAATTGGCTACTGCGGAAGTTGCCGCCAAAGTGTTAACCATGGCGAATGAAAACTACAACGCACAACTACTTGATTTGTGGTTTGATGTGTTTAATTATCGTTATCAACAAAGCGTTTGCCAAAATAATAAAGCCAATGCGCAAGCGGTTGCTAACTTACAGGGTTTTGTCAAAAACTAAATGTTATCACTAAAGATTAAAACTAATAACTAATGTGGTGTAGCTGCAGTTTTCGATAAAAAGTTCTTTTGCTTACACCTAACATATCAGCAATTTCTTGAGCCGTTTTATGTGTATTATTTTGACAAATTATTCTTAAATAATGCTGTTCTAGCTGTGCGAGTGTTAAGGTATTTGCTTGTTTATCAAGGTTAACTGGATTATTGGGTAGCTCATAGTTAAGTCCTAAGCAATTAATATCAATTAGGTCATCATCACTCATTAATATTGCGCGTTCGACTATATTTTTCAGTTCACGAACATTACCGGGAAATGGATAAAGCATGAGAGTGGTTAATGCCGCAGCGCTAAATGATTTTTGTTTTTTTGATGATTGCCCTAAATAATGTTTGGCTAGTAGTGGTATGTCTTCTTTACGTTGACTTAATGATGGTAAATATAAAGGAAATGCCGCTAAACGATAATACAAATCTTGACGAAAATGTTGTTCTTTAACCATGTTAGGTAAATTTTTATGACTTGCACATATTAAACGAAAATCAGCATGTTTGGTTGCCATGCCGCCAACCGCTCTATAACTTCCAGTCTCTAATAAACGTAATAATTTGATCTGTAAATTGAGGGGGATATCACCCACTTCATCAAGAAATAAAGTGCCGCCATGAGCTAAATCTATCAAGCCTTTTTTACTGGTTGTTGCGCCAGTAAAAGCGCCCTTTTCGTGACCAAATAATTCACTTTCAAATAAAGTTTCAGTTAACCCGGTACATTCAACTACCACAAAAGGGTGATCTTTACGTACGCTTGCTTGATGGATGGCATTGGCAACTAGTTCTTTTCCAGTACCGGTTTCACCATGCAGTAACACACTGATATCACTTTGAGCACAACGGTTGATCATCTCGACCATTTGTTTGAATGCGGATGAAAGACCTATCAGTTTATCGTTAGCAGAACGGTGGCTGGCATAACTTACTTGGTCTAATATTTCTAAAAAACCAACAGTAATACCATCATCGTTAACTACAGGGCGCATTAAAATATCACAATATTCTTTTTCGCTGCCGTTTTTATGGATATGCAAAACACGGTGGCTTTTATTGCTTTCTTTGCATATAGCTAGGGGACAATCTTCACCGTGCTGATCGCAAGGGTTTTCTGCTTGATGTGATATTTGGTAACAATAGCTTTTACCCACAACAACTTCACTCACATAATGATCAGAATAAGCCTGATTAATGGCTTTGATAATATAACTATGATCAATAAAGATAGCGGGTTTCTCTATTGCATTAATCATCGACTGGATCATTGAAATATTCATTGTGCGCCATTTTTTGTTTTATTTTTACTTTATTAGAGTCAAATGTGGCACATATGCCTGTTGTTTTCTAGCTTTTTTTAGTAAACATTGATTAACTTGTTTATTTTTATAGCTATTTTTAGATTGGCATAAGCTTTGTATTGATAACTCTTTGAAAGTAAATTTATTCGTAATTTAATCAATGTATAAAATAATCGACTAAGTTTAGATTTGGTCACATAACGATAAAAATAATTAGCAAATGTTAGAAGGAAAGTAATAATGGCGAAAATCGTAGTTATGGGAGCCGGTACTGGTGGTATGCCAGCAGCCTATGAAGTGAAAGAGTTATTAGGTAAAGGCCATGAGGTTTTGGTTGTTAACGAAAAACCGGAATTTAGATTTGTACCTTCTAACCCTTGGGTTGCTGTTGGTTGGCGTGAACCTGCTGCGGTATGCATTCCAATAGAAAAATACTTAAATAAAAAGAAAATAGATTTTATTTGTGCTCGTGTAACCGAAATTAAAGCTGATGATAGTCAATTAGTTACTGATGATGGTCAAGTTATTGATTATGATTATTTAATTATTGCTACGGGTCCAAAATTGGCGTTTGAAAATGTCCCCGGTTCAGGCCCTCAAGGTTTTACTCAATCTATTTGCACCTTAGATCATGCGATTAAATGTAATGAAAACTTTGAAGAATTAGTTGAAAATCCTGGTCCAGCTGTCGTTGGTTCATTTCAAGGTGCAAGTTGTTTTGGCCCTGCTTACGAATATGCGTTTATTCTTGATAAAGCATTAAGAGATGAAAAAGTACGTAATAAAATCCCTCTAACTTTTGTTACCTCAGAACCTTATATTGGTCATTTAGGACTTGGCGGCGTTGGTGATTCTAAATCAATGCTAGAATCAGAATTACGCCAACGTGATATTAAATGGATTTGTAATGCCCGTGTCGAGAAAGTTGAAGATGGCAAAATGTTTGTTAGTGAGCTAAACCGAAAAGGTGAAGTTGAATTTGAACACGAGCTTGAATTTAAACACTCCATGTTTATACCTCCTTTTGCTGGTGTTGACGCCGTCGCTAATGTTAAAGGTTTATGTAACCCGAAGGGGTTTGTTATTACTGATGATCAACAGAGATCGCCAAAATATCCTAATATTTTTTCAGGTGGCGTATGTGTTGCATTGCCGCCAGTAGAAGTGACTCCTGTACCAACAGGTACACCAAAAACCGGATATATGATCGAAACCATGATGACAGCCATAGCCCACAACATTAAAGCTTGTATCGACGGAGAAATTCCTACAGCTAAAGGTACTTTTCATGCTATTTGTTTGGCAGATATGGGGGATACTGGTGCTGCGTTTGTGGCAATGCCGCAAATTCCACCACGCAACGTTACTTGGTTTAAAAAAGGTAAGTGGGTACATTATGCTAAAATTGCCTTTGAAAAATACTTTATGCGTAAAATGAGAACGGGTAACAGTGAACCAGTGTTTGAAAAATATGTGCTTAAAGCACTCGGTATTGAACGTTTAGATAAAGACTAGTAAGCTATAAAGTGCCTGTAAAAATACCAGCTAAAAAAGAACTTGGCTATGCACTTGACTCAGGAGCGTCATCCCCGCAGTCTTTTAAGCGGGGATCTACGTCAAAAAACATAAGATCTTCGAGAAAAGCGTCTCGAAGATGACGATTATAATAAATACCTGAGTTATCTGCATAGTCATGAAAAAGAATTAATGCTCGCAAGAAAAATGAAAGTAAGCCCATAGTTATTTGAAGATAGCGCAGTTATGGGCGCAACTTTGCGTAAACTAGAGTAAATATTAATCGGGCATTAGCAAATGAGATTTTTTTTGTACTAACATTTTTAAATATTCCCACACGGTAGCTACGTGCGATAAACGTTTACTTTCAGGGTGAGTTACTAAATAAAAGCTGCGCACTACGTCTATTTCGTTGGCAAAAAGTTTGATCAATGAATTATCGTTATCCGCTAAAAAACAGGGTAAAACGCCAATACCAAGCCCTGATTTTATGGCATTATATTGACTTACTACACTGGTGCTCCGAAAACTTGGACTCACTTGGCTGTTAATATCTTTTAAGTAATCAAGCTGTTGAGTAAATAATAAATTGTCAACATAACTTACCCAGTTATGTTGATTTAAATTGTTCAATGTTATCGGTAGTGCAGTTTGCTTTATATAATTAGGATGAACATAAAGCTGTAATTTGTAATCGCAAAGCTTAGCAATAATCATTGAAGTGCTTTTTGGGCGTTCTACCGCAATCGCAATATCGGCTTCATTACGACTAATTTTGACAAAGCGTGAAAACTGCAATAAATCGAGTTGAATAGCAGGGAATTTTTGTTGTAACTCCAATAAATTCGGGGCAATAAAAAAATTACCAAAAGCCTCGGTTACCCCAATTCGTACTAGACCAGCATTAGGTTGATTGCTATTTTTAATGTCATTTAAGGCATTATTAGCATCTTGCTCCATTTTACAGGCAGAGCGCAGTAATCGTTGTCCTTCGTGGGTGAGTACATGACCGTCAATAGTGCGTTCAAATAACTTACTGCTAATATTTTCTTCTAGTTTATGTAAGCGACGAGAAATAGTTGAAGCATCAATATTCAGGCGTTTTGACGCTTCAGACAAACGCTCGCTACGTGCTACTTCTAAAAATATTTTAATATCATCCCAGTTCATCTTTTTTCCTTCAATAGATCAAGATCAATGTAACAGTTTCAGTAAATAGAGTCTTGCACTGATTTGTATTTATGCAACATACATTGCATTTGTGTCTGTTGTTGTTGTGGCTAACTAAGCCTATCTTTGACGGTATATAAATTTAGCAGTTAATTTTAGTTAACGTAACATTTAAGGTAAGCGCCATGAGTATTCGCGAAATTCCATTAATTATTGATGGTAAAAAGGTTCAGTCAAAATCAGAGCAGTGGTTAGATGTGTTAAACCCTGCGACACAAGAAGTGGTTGCCCGTGTGCCTATGGCAACGAAAGAAGAAGTGGCCGCTGCGGTTGCCTCGGCACAAAAAGCATTTAAAACATGGTCTAAGGTTTCTATTACTAACCGCATGCGCATTATGTTTAAGTTACAACAATTAATTCGTGAGCATACTTTAGAGTTAGCAGAACTGGTTACATTAGAACACGGTAAAACTTTACCAGATGCTGAAGGTGAAGTAGGGCGAGCATTGGAAGCGATTGAAAATGCGTGTTCTATAACGCGTTTACAAATGGGCGAAATGTCTAACAACGCTGCTACCGGTGTTGATGTGTATACTTTGAATAAACCGTTAGGGGTTGGCGTGGGTATTACTGCGTTTAACTTTCCGTTGATGTTAGCTGCCTTTATGTTTCCACCTGCGATTGCTTGTGGTAATACTTTTATACTTAAACCTTCAGAGCAAGATCCTTCATCAACGATTCGTATGGTTGAGTTAGCACTTGAAGCGGGCGTTCCAGCAGGTGTACTTAATGTAGTTCACGGTGGCCCTGATGTGGTTAATCAACTTATTGAAGCTAATGAAGTTAAAGCGGTTTCATTTATTGGCTCAACGCCTGTAGGTACACATATTTATAATCATGCGGCTAAACATGGTAAGCGCGCACAATGTATGATGGGCGCTAAAAATCACATGGTAATAATGCCTGATGCGAATAAAGACCGAGCAATAAATGATTTATTAGGCTCTGCCTTTGGTGCAGCGGGTCAACGTTGTATGGCAAATCCGGTGACAATTTTAGTGGGCGAAACTCGACATTGGTTGCCTGAAATTGCCGAGCGAGCAAAACAAATGAAAGTAGGCCCAGGTACGCAGCGTGATGCTGATTTAGGCCCTGTGGTTTCACCACAAGCGAAAGCGCGTATTATTAAATTATTAGATTCTGGTGTTGAGCAAGGTGCTACTTTATTGGTTGATGGTCGACATTGTGAGGTTGAAGGTTATCCTAATGGTAATTTTGTTGGTCCAACGATGTTTACGAATGTAAAAACTGATATGGATATTTACACGCAAGAAATTTTTGGCCCTGCATTATGTGTGCTTGAAGTTGATACGCTAGATCAAGCTATTGAAATTATTAATGCTAATGACAATGGTAATGGTACTTCAATTTTTACTTCTTCTGGTTGGGTTGCGCGCAAGTTTGAGAATGATATTGATGTTGGCCAAATCGGTATTAATGTGCCCATTCCAGTACCCGTTGCTTTCTTCAGTTTTACTGGTTCGCGTGCCTCTAAATTAGGTGATTTAGGGCCTAATGGTAGTCAAGTAGTACGCTTTTGGACACAAACTAAAAGTGTTACTGCGCGTTGGTTTGAACCAGATCATCAAGATGGATCTGAGGTTCATACTACAATCAGCTTGAAGTAGTTGATTTAATATATATTTCTTATTTTGTTTAACTAAAAGGCTGTTATATAACAGCCTTTTTTACGAAAACTATAAAATCACCTGTTTTCAAAAGCTTACCTGCAATTTACAAAAAAAATAGTTATCCAACAACCATTCTGATAGAATGCGCGCCATTGAACAATGACTCAAATTTGGGGTTAATTAAGCAGATGATTTGGATAGATTATGCCATTTTGGCAGTTGTTGGTATTTCTACATTAATCAGTTTGATCCGCGGTTTTGTAAAAGAAGCTATTTCTTTAGTTATTTGGATCGGTGCTTTTTTTGTTGCTAGTCACTTCTATGTAAATCTTGCCGGTTTACTCACTAATATTTCAGATCCCTTTTTGCGCAATGCAGCCTCGGTAGCTATTCTATTTATTACTACTTTGATCTTGGGTGCAATGATTAATTATTTAATTGGTCAGCTAGTTTCAAAAACAGGTTTATCGGGTACTGATCGAGTGATCGGTTTAGCGTTTGGTGCGCTAAGAGGGGTATTGGTAGTGAGCGCTTTATTGTTCTTTTTAGATGCATTTACACCAGCGGCAAGTAGTATTTGGTGGCAAGAGTCTAAATTAATCCCTGAATTTTCAGTTATTGTTGAATGGTTTTTTGAGTACATTAAACAATCATCAAGTTTTTTAAACAAATAACATTTATATCGTTAGCGGAGTATAAATTCATGTGTGGTATTGTTGGCATCGTTGGTCATTCCCCTGTAGCTCAAGCATTGTATGACGGTTTAACCGTTTTACAGCATCGAGGACAAGATGCTGCTGGTATTGTTACCATTGCAGAGAATAAATTTCGTTTACGTAAAGGCAATGGCTTAGTTAAAGACGTATTTCATACTCGCCATATGTACCGCTTGCAAGGTAATATTGGTATTGGTCATGTACGTTATCCAACGGCTGGTACATCTAGTTCTTCAGAAGCACAGCCTTTTTATTCTAACTCACCTTTCGGACTTTCGTTAGCCCACAATGGTAATTTAACCAATGCCAATGAGCTAAGAAAATGGCTATTTGCAAAAGCACGTCGCCATGTAAATACTACTTCTGATTCTGAGTTATTGTTAAATATTCTAGCGTACGAATTACAAGAAACTAACGAGTTGCATTTATCTCATGATGCTATTTTTGCTGCCATGGAAAAAGTACATCAACGTGTTCGTGGTGCGTATGCAACAGTCGCTTTAATTATTGGTCATGGCATGTTGGCATTTAGAGATCCTAATGGCATTCGTCCATTAGTATTCGGTAAACGTGAAACGGCTAGCGGTATTGAGTATATGGTTGCATCGGAGTCGGTAGCTTTAGATGCATGCGATTTTGAATTTGTACGTGATGTTGCCCCAGGGGAAGCAATATTTTTTAGTGAAGACGGACAGCTTTTTAGTCGCCAATGCAGCGACAATCCAATGCTTAGCCCCTGTATCTTTGAATATGTATATTTTGCTCGCCCAGACTCAACCATAGATAAAGTTTCTGTGTATGCCTCTCGTGTTGAAATGGGCATTAAATTGGGTGAAAAAATAGCCAAAGAATGGGATGATTTAGATATTGATGTCGTGATCCCTATTCCAGAAACTTCATGTGATACCGCATTACAAATAGCTAAACATTTAGATTTACCTTATCGTCAAGGGTTTGTAAAAAATCGTTATATTGGTCGCACGTTTATTATGCCAGGACAAGAACAGCGTAAAAAATCAGTACGTCAAAAGTTGAAMRYGNYCAMTRMWGASWTWRYARKYRMWRMTGYAWTWTTNGKTGANGNTTSARTWGWANNCRTGSKRCNRRCSTNNKASCAAATAATAGATATGGCACGTAGTGCTGGCGCTAAGAAAGTCTATTTTGCTTCTGCGGCTCCTGAAATTAGGTTTCCGAATGTATATGGTATTGATATGCCCAGTGCCAATGAACTTATTGCTCATGGGCGTGAAAATGAAGATATTTGTCAGTTGATCGGCGCGGACAAATTAATTTTTCAAACGATTGAGGATTTAGTTACTGCTGTTGGTTTGGCCAATAGTGAAATTCAACGTTTTGAAACGTCAGTTTTTGATGGCAAATATATAACCAATGATATTGATCAAAGTTATTTAGAAAATCTTGATGCACAACGCAATGACCAAACTAAAGAGCATTCAGATCCTAACGCAGATTCTAATATTGATATTTATAACGAAGATTCATAATTTTTAAAGATATAAAACAATAAAGGCGCTTAATAGCGCCTTTATTAGTTGTGAGTATCTTATGATCACATATATTCAGGGCCAAATCCCAACGTCCACATCATTGCCGTTGCCGCCATAATGCTAACAATAAGAATAAGTCCACAAGTAACTACTGAGCTTGAATAGATAAACCCTTTTTCTTCAGGAATATTCATCATAATCGGAACACCTGTATATAAAAGGTAAACCGAGTAAGCTACCGCAATAATTCCTGCTATGGCTACTACCCATAACACCGGAAATAATGCGGTGATACCGATCATTAATAGTGGCGTGGCAGCATAAGAAGCAAGCTCTAATGATTGCGTGAAGCTTGGTGATGAGTCAAAGGTGATTGCCATCCAATGAATTAAATAAGCTAAAGCAAATACACCCGCAATTAAAGCAAAATACATTGCTATAGCCATTATTGCTGCACTTTCTTGGGTAAGCATGATGGGATCGCCAGCACCAATTGACCAACCAATATGAGCAGCTGCGTAATATCCGCATATAGCGGGGATCAATGAAACAACTAATATATGAATTACACTATACATAGCGCTTTCATGACGCTTCTCTATAGATTGCCATTCTTCTTTCGGGTGGGCATATAAGCCCCAAATGTGATTTAGTATCATAACTTCTCCTACTATCCCCTGCGATTATTTTTATTGGTTTTATTGATCTAAATCAGCTAACGAAATTTAACTGATAACCTATTTATGTTAGATCATGGTGCTTTCGTCAAGGAATGTTTGGAAAATAATCGAAAAAAGAGTATAAAAAGCACATTTTATAACTTTAAATGTTAATTATGATGTTTTCAGACGAACAATTTTCATAATTTCAATATCAAAACCTGCAACGGTTTCGTTATCAGGGTAATAAGTTATATTAACGTATTGATTGGTTAACGATTTGTATTGTTTTTTACGTTTGTATTTAAATGGTGTATCAATATTTTCAAGCATAATGGTATTGATATACCATTCATCATCACTTCGGTCTGCGCGTTGTACATGAGAAATTACTTTCATGTTTTCACTGTGCACAAGTTCTTGATGTGTATCTAGTAATTTATCAACTGCTGATTTTTTTGCCATTTTATTTACCTTTACAAGACGTTAGCCGCCTATAAATTTAACCTTGAAACCTTGTTTTTCTAACTCTGCTTTAATAATATCGCGTTTATCACCTTGAACTTCAATGGTTTCTTTAACAACACTACCACCACTTCCACAGATTTTTTTTAATTTACTGGCGAGTTTTTTTAATGCTGATGTTGATAAACCTAAACCAGAAATAACAATAACACCTTTACCTTTGCGCCCTTTGGTTTCTCTGTGTACTTTAGCAAAACCATCACTGGCGGTTACTTTTTTACACTGTTGCTGTTTTATACGACCACTGTTGGTAGAATAAACTAATGAGTCGTCAGTATTAGCCTGTTGCGTTGTTTTTTGCTCGGCTTGATCAAATGATTTACCAAAAGCACCGGCAAGATCGCTAAGACTAGAAAATGAATTTTTCATATGTTTTCTATAAGCTTTCTATAAAAGGCTGTCATAAAAAGATAAAGCCACTAAAGAGTGGCTTTATTATACGCGCTAAATGCAAGAATTAAAAATTAGAGTTTACTTTCTAGTTCAGGTAGAGCTTCAAATAAGTCGGCAACAATACCATAATCAGCAACTTGGAAAATAGGGGCTTCAGCATCTTTATTAATCGCCACAATCACTTTCGAGTCTTTCATGCCGGCTAAATGTTGAATAGCACCACTAATACCAACGGCAATATATAAGTCTGGAGCAACAATTTTACCGGTTTGACCCACTTGCATATCGTTAGGTACAAAGCCTGCATCAACAGCAGCACGTGAAGCACCTATAGCGGCGCCAAGTTTATCGGCAATGCCTTCAAGTAATTTGAAGTTGTCACCATTTTGCATACCGCGTCCACCAGAGATAATCACTGAAGCAGCACCAAGATCAGGGCGTTCAGACACGGTTAATTCTTCACTTACATAGCTTGAAGTGCCAGCGTCAGTTACTGTGTCTAAACTAACAATTTCAGCGTTACCGTCCGTTGCTACGGCATCAAAGCCAGTAGTACGAACAGTAATCACTTTTTTGCTGTCTAAGCTTTGTACTGTGGCAATAGCATTACCGGCATAAATAGGGCGAACAAAAGTATCGCTGCTTTCAACACCAATAATATCTGAAATTTGTGCTACGTCTAATAACGCTGCAACACGTGGCATAAAGTTTTTGCCAGTAGTTAGGGCGGTTGCCACAATATGATCATGTTCACTGGCTAATGCAGTCACTAATAAGCTGATATTTTCAGCTAATTGATATTCATAAGCGGTATTATCAGCAACTAAAACTTTACTGATACCATTTACCTTAGCGGCTTCTTCTGCAACGGTTTGACAATGATGACCAGCAACTAAAAGAGTAATCTCGCCACCCATTGCTTGTGCTGCAGCAACAGTTTTTAGCGTTTCAGCTTTTAAGGTTTGATTGTCGTGTTCGGCATATACTAAAACGCTCATGAGATCACCTTTGCTTCATTTTTCAATTTTTCAACTAACTCATCAATACTTTCTACAATAATACCTGCCTGACGTGTCGCTGGTGGTGTTACTTTAAGCAAGGTTGAGCGAGGGCTTAAATCTATGCCAAAATCGGCAGCAGATTTTACATCAAGCGGTTTGCGCTTAGCTTTCATAATATTAGGCAATGAAGCGTAACGAGGTTCATTTAAGCGCAAATCAGTGGTAACAATGGCGGGTAAATTTAAGGCAACGGTTTGTAAGCCGCCGTCTACTTCACGGGTAACATTTACTTTGTCGCCATCAACTTTTACTTCAGAGGCAAAAGTACCTTGTGGCATGTTAGTTAATGCAGCCAGCATTTGTCCGGTTTGGTTGTTATCACTATCAATAGACTGTTTACCTAAAATAACGAGTTTAGGCTGTTCTTCTTCAACAATTTTTTGTAATAATTTAGCAATATTTAAGGCATCAAGTGTTTCAGCTGTGTCAATTTGAATGGCTCTGTCAGCACCTAATGCTAATGCAGTACGTAATTGCTCTTGGCAAGATTTATCACCAATTGATACGGCTATTACTTCACTAGCTATCCCCGCTTCTTTTAAACGAATTGCTTCTTCTACCGCAATTTCACAAAAGGGATTAATGGCCATTTTAACGTTTGCAAGATCAACATTTGAGTTGTCTGGCTTAACACGAACTTTGACGTTGTAGTCAATAACGCGTTTTATCGGGACTAATATTTTCATCATTGCCTCTATTGGGTTGTGCTTGTTGTGTTAAACTGTGATTAAAAATTGTATAAATAAATTTTTAATCACAGTTTAGTTTCATAATTCGAGTAATAGCTCGAAATCCTACTCATTGTTTACGTAAAGGTCAACTTTACTTTTATGCTTTAAGCTAAATATTGAGTATAATTGTTGTTTATCAATAAAACCTTTAATAAGGATAGTATCGATAATGTATTTATTGGTACTTTATTTGTGATTTGTTTGATAATATCAAACAAGCGTTTGAATTTATAGTTTAGATCGGTTTTAATTGTGCTGAATCAAATTTAAGGGGGAATAACATGGAACGAGAATCAATGGAGTTTGATGTAGTGATCGTTGGTGCAGGTCCAGCAGGGCTTGCTAGTGCGTGTCGATTAATGCAATTAGCTCAAGAAAATGAGCAAGAGTTAATGGTGTGTGTAGTTGAAAAAGGCTCTGAAGTCGGCGCACATATTTTATCGGGTGCTGTGTTTGAACCTCGTGCTTTAAATGAGTTATTCCCCGACTGGAAAGAAAAAGGCGCACCACTAAATACGCCGGTTGTTGGTGATGATATTTACTTATTCAACAATAAAGACAGTGGTATTAAATTACCTAATATTAGTGTCCCTAAAACCATGCATAATCATGGTAATTATATTGTTAGTATGGGCAATGTCTGTCGCTGGTTAGCTGAACAAGCAGAACAATTAGGTGTTGAAATTTTCCCAGGTTTTGCTGCACAAGAAGTTATTTATAATGAAGATGGCAGTGTTGGCGGTATTATTACCGGTGATATGGGCTTAGATGCCGAAGGTAAACCTAAAGATTCTTTTATGCCGGGGATGGAATTAAAAGCAAAATATACTATTTTTGCTGAAGGTTGTCGTGGTCATTTAGGTAAAGAATTAATTGCTAAATTTAATTTGGATGCCGACAAATCACCACAACATTACGGCTTAGGTTTTAAAGAAATTTGGGATGTAGACCCCGCTAAACATCAAGAAGGCTTAGTTGTACATAGTGCTGGTTGGCCGTTAGATAAACATACTGGTGGTGGCGGTTACTTATATCATGCTGAAAATAATCAARTATTTGTAGGTTTAATTGTTGACTTAAATTACAGTAATTCACATTTAAACCCATTTGAAGAATTTCAACGTTATAAGCATCATCCAAAAATTGCTCAATACCTTGAAGGCGGTAAACGTGTTGCTTATGGTGCGCGTGCTATGGCTAAAGGTGGTTTTAATTCATTACCTAAAATGACTATGCCGGGAGCAATTTTAGTCGGTTGTGATGCTGGCACGATTAATTTTGCTAAAATTAAAGGTAATCATACCGCGATGAAATCAGGTATGTTGGCGGCTGAAACTATTGTCGCTGAATTAGCTCGTGATGGTCAAGGTGGTAAAGACTTAGACGCGTATACCCAAAGCTATAAAGATTCTTGGTTATATGAAGAGCTTTATAATACACGTAATTTCGGTCCCGCAATGCATAAATTTGGTATGTTTTGGGGTGGGGCTTATAACACTGTTGATCAAAATTTCTTTGGTGGTAAATTACCGTTTAACTTTAAAGATGAACGTTTAGATTATGCCCAACTTGATTTAGCAAAAGATGCGATGATGATTAATTATCCGAAACCGGATAATAAGTTAAGTTTCGACAAACTATCCTCAGTATTTTTATCGAATACTAATCATGAAGAAGAACAGCCTTGTCATTTGAAATTAGCTGATGCAGCTATCCCGTTAACGGTTAATTTAGATAAATATGATGAACCTGCGCAGCGTTATTGTCCTGCTGGTGTTTATGAGGTTGAAGAAAGCGAAGAAGGCAAAAAATTCGTTATTAATGCGCAAAACTGCATTCATTGCAAAACTTGTGATATTAAGGATCCGAGCCAAAATATTACTTGGGTAACCCCTGAAGGAACGGGTGGCCCTAATTATCCGAACATGTAATGATTTGATTATATTTGGATCCAAGGCATAAAAAAACAGGCGTTTAGTCTGTTTTTTTATGGTTGACAGTACTTTCTGCTGTGGTACGAATTAGATCATACTGTCGTAATTGCGGAATGCTCTTTTGCATTTGGGTTTCTTTTTTGTCGAGTTGAATTAAGTTTTGGCAAAATTTAATGGTTTTACTATTTAACTTATCAGTAGGTTTTTCAATATCTATTTCAATATTTTCACCAATTTTTTCAATACGTTCAGTTATTGCTTTAACACGCTGTTCAATATCATCGTTGTCTGAAGTTGTCATGGCATCGCCCACTGCGTTTAATATTGTGCCGATTGAATCTGAAACTATTTCTTGAATTTCTGTTTCTAAATCGCCAGCTATTATTTCGTCAAAATCATCAAAATCTTGTGGAGCAATATAAAAGTTTTGATCACTTTGATTAAAACGCAAACGTAAACGTTCTTGCATTTCACTAAATTTTTCTTGAATTTTTTGATGAGCGGCACTATTTTCGCCAGTTAAACCACCAATAATTTTATTGACGGCTTTTAGCCCTAAATCAATACCTTCAATAGCGATAGCAACAATTTCAGGAACTTGCGTACGTATACCTTGTGCATATTCAATGATAACTTTTTGCTGTTCTGGGGATAGTTGTATTTCACGACCTCTGATAAATAATTGTTTTTCGTGATTTATTTGTACTAAGGTTTGGCCATGCTTAATAATGCGCAAATGTGCGGGATCAATAACTACACCGTAATTAAAGTTCACATTACAATGAGCGGCGATAGCATTACTGGTAAATAAGCTCGGAATAATAAAAAGTAAGTGATTGATTTTCACTAAATGCTCCAATTGTCTAGGTATTAACAATAGGATCAATGATTATTTTGCGCTCTTTATACATCATTCTACTAGGACCATATTCGCGTTTCGATCTGTCTTTAAAGTCACCAACAATAAGCTCAACGCCTTGATATAACTTTTCAGTTGCTTCTATACATACGGTAGTCATATAACTTTGCATGGCTTCATCTATTTGTTGTTTAGACTCTAATGCTTTTGCTAATTCTTGGGTGTGTGATTTATATGAATTATAAATTTTGGTCATTAAATCTGAATCTTGTTTGTTTTTAGGTAGTTTTCGCATTTTATTCAGTGCATTTTGTAATTCGTTACTGGTTTTATCTTCACTTTTGATGCGTTCGTCAATTTCAACAAGCAGATCTTTAAATTCATCAATGCGTTTTTCAAATTTAACTATAGTATTGCTACCTGCCGTGGCACCGACAATACCGGCATGTGCTGATTTACCAACCGTAGCATAACCGCCAATAAATTTACCATTGGCTTTATCTTCAGATCCTACCCAGAGTTGACCATCAATGTTTAGAATGCTGTGCATTAATTGATTTTCAATACGTAAATCGCCGCCGCTATATATTTCTGCGTATTGGCAATATTTAGCAAAAACATTGCCTTGGGCAATGATATTAGCACTCATTTGACAATCGGTTACTGCAGTGTTTTCAACATCTTGTTTGCGACCAATAATGCCGCCAGAAATAGTAATGTCGCCACCGGCTTCTATTAATGCCGACTCAACAAAACCACCAATGGTGATATCGCCAGAAGCAATGACTTTCATCCCTTCATTAACATCACCACTAATGAGTACGCTGCCTTCAAATTTAACATTACCGCTGCTGACATCAACATTATCAATGCTATAAACGTCATCAACTTCCATACCGTTGTCTATAAAGCGCGGTAGGCCAACTTTTTCTGACACCAACACATTTTCATTTTTAGCGCTAATACGGGTGCCGTCACCTACTTTTAACTCTATATCATCACCAGCGGTAGGTTCTAACGGAGTACCGGTTACCGTAAACCCTTTGACACCTTCGGTTAATGGTATTTTTTTAGCAAGAGGATCGCCTACTTTTACACAAACAAGATCGCCAAAATCGCGCATGTCAACGCTGCCATCTTCACGCTCTTTAGGACGTAAAAGTCTGTCTTGTGCACTTTGCACTAAAGGTTTTATTTTGGCGTCAGTACCGTCTACGGCTTCCTTACCTATAGCAACAGGGTGTTCTACAGTGGTGCCTGGTGGAGCTTTGGCAGCCATTTTGGCAAGTTCAAGGAGGTCTTTTTTGCTAAAGCCTTTTTTTACACCGTCACTTTGAGCATTATTCAAAATAGTTTTAGCGGTTAGATGCTTGCCACCCATAGCGGTTTGAATTTCGCCAATGGCACTCATTTCATCTTTATCAATGGTAATGGTTAGCGTTGCATCGCGCCGCTCTAATATTTGATATTGGATCTCTCGCCCAGTTTTATTGGCTTGTAATGGCTTTAAAACACTATTGAGTTCAGCAATGGCATTCTTAACATTAACGATATCAAGAAACAAATCTGCATATTTTGAATCTTTTACCAAATCTCTAATGTCTGATTCAGTCAAGGGTAAGCCAGCTTTTATCGGTTCGAGTAACAAATCGATATTATTTTTTTTATTGGTGACTAAAGTTGCCTTGGTCATTTATTGAATACCTTATCAATACACTGCAGGTAATGTGTTGTTGTCATTAAATATAACTATCTTGATGAACTCTAATAAAATTGGCGGTACCTTCTTTAGTATAATCAATTTTATATTCTTTGTTGTCTAAAGCTTGTACAAATAAGAGTTTTTTCTCCTCACCAAATAATTCCATTGAAGCAATATCAACCACTTCTTGATAAGCTTTTTTTGCTTCCGATCTTTTTCTTGGAATGGGTCCTTTATAAACACCTAAACCACGATGACTAACAATAACATTTGCATGACCGCCATTAATGATGATCAGATCAAACTTTCTTGATTTATGGATCACAGTATTGCGACCACTGGTGATAAAATTTTTCTCTATCAAAATACTTTCCTCTTCAAGTTCTACGACTTAATAATTGCTATTTACAGTTGTTATTATAGCCTTATGTTAATAAAACATAATAAAATGTTCAATAAACTCTAGAAGATATACTAAATTTTCTCTGTTTATGCTAACTTTTTATCGAAAATTGTCGTTCTTTTAGATAATAAGGCCTATTTAGGCTGTTAATTAGCATTCTGCGTATTAAATCTAAACTAGCCGCCGCGACGTATTGTTGGAAAAAAAAGCGGTTTCCCGGTAAGTATAAACAGCAAGTATTTATGCTTCTTGAGTCTCCCCATGCAATCCATACCATGCCGACTGGTTTTTCTTGACTGCCACCATCGGGACCGGCAATACCAGAAACCGCGATAACATAATCGGCTTGCGATATCTTTAATGCGCCTTGTGCCATAGCTAACACTGTTTGTTTGCTTACCGCACCATGTTCAGTTAATGTTTTTTCGTTAACCGCTAAAAGTTGCTGTTTCATTTTGTTTGAATAAGTCACGAAACCGGCTTCAAATACCTGTGATGCCCCCGCTACTTGCGTTAATTGGCTGGCTATTAAACCACCAGTGCATGATTCTGCTAACGTAATGCTTTGTTTTTTATGCTGCAATAAATCAATCACAGTTTTGTTTAATTTTGCTGAGTCATCGCCAATGATATGATCGCCAAGTAACTGTTTAAGCTTGTTTTTCCAGTTATTAGCTTGTTGCGTGGCTGCTGCCGAACGAGATGTGAGTTTAACTTCAATTAACGGCATTGCGGCACGAAAGCCTAATTCAACATCGGTCGGCCAATCAGGATAGTTGTCATTAATCAGTTGTTGAAGCGTTGATTCGCCAATACCAAAAACCTGCATCCGCTTGACGGTGGTTTTTAAGTGTTGAGGAATTTTTTTGGCTAAACGAGGAATAATTTCATCGTTAAGCATTAATTTTAGTTCTGGTGGTACACCGGGCGTACAATATATTTCGCAATTATTTAAGACAAGCTTAAAACCAACGGCACTACCGATTGAATTAGCTATTATCTCGCAACCTTGTGGTAGGTCGGCTTGCTTTTTATTAGGCTCGCTAAGCGGGTGATTACGTTGTTTACACCATGTTTGTAAATGCTGCATTGCTTGCGGATGACGTTCAATGGGTTTGTTTGCTGCTAAGGCGAGTGCTTGGGCGGTCATATCATCAACAGTTGGACCTAAACCACCATTAATGATCAATATATCTGTTTGCTGGCTCATTAATTGAATTTCATCAACGAGTGCTTTCATATCATCAGCTACTGTAACTTTTCGTTGAACTTCAATGCCGACGTTTTTTAGGTATTGCGCTGTCATCGCAGAATTACTGTCAATAACATCGCCCGACATTAATTCATTTCCAGTTAATAATAATTGTACATTTAGTACTGACATAAGCAGAGAACCTTTACTTTTTGCTTGTTATATCATAAAGCTATTAACAGAGGCTATGATAAACGTAAATAGTGAGAGAGATAATTTGTGATGAAGTGTAAACGCGAATTATTGTTTGGTGATTGGTTTTGACAATAATATGTTGTTAGTAGAGAAACTTACTTGTTAAAGCGCATTATAGGAGCTATTGCCTGATGTTAAGTAATGCTATTACTTTGAGTATTGATGGTTTTAGAGAAGGTACTAATTCAAATTTTTGCAAGGTATTTGTTATTGGACAAATAAACTCTAACGACACAGCGCATAATTGTAGATTTAAAYYRKMWKCRTWMWWYWGYSWKTTAWSKSCMTSKAMKMWRTYRSMAACCACGGGTAAATCAATAGCCGCCGCATGCTTTCTTATTTGATGTTTTCGTCCAGAGCCAATATTTACCTTTATTAATGACAAATCGTATTCTTTGTTATATTCAAGCAAGGTAAAGGCTGAATTAGCGGTTTTGTCATCAACGGGCTTGGTTATTTTCTCGGGTTGAGGATGAGAGCTATGATCGCCATGACAAATGATCTGGTAAATTTTAGTTAATTGATGTTGTTCAAATAGTTGACTAAATTGTTGCGCAGTTTTTTTATTATGGGCAATAATGATCAACCCTGAAGCGGCTCTGTCGAGTCGATGAACAATGAAAGCGGAGCGTTGTGGTTGTAGATTTGTTTCAACATAACGGTTAATCGTACAGTGATCGCTCCATTTAGAACCTTGGCAAAGCATGCCGTAGGGTTTATACCAAATACTATAGTCTTGCTGGTCGGCAACTAAGATGGCGGCAGTTGTTTGTTGCGCTAAAATCGTCGGATCGTAATAAAAATGTAGAGTGTCATTAATTTTCAATAATGTTTTAACACGGCGCAAGCGTTTAGTATATTTTGCGTTATGCTGAGTCTTTGTGTGTAGAACAGTTTGTAGCTCTGTTTGCGGTAGTTGATTAGCAAGGGCTTTGGTATGCCACAAAGCACCTTTATTGATCGCTTGTTTTAGTTGAGCAATAGAGAGGTCGCAGTGGTTGCTTAATAAAGCTATGGCGGTAGTGGGCTGTTCTACGCTAAGATGCAGTTCAAATTTCAATAAAATATCCTGTTTGTACGCGATACTTTTAAGATGCTCATGCAATGATAGCAAATTACCCTTATGATAAATATTCAACATTTTAAAGAATTACAAAAAAAAAGCAGTCATTCATATCATCAACAAAAAGCTTTAATAAAAAAAGTGTTGTTGGGCAAAACCGTTTATTGCGATGTTTGTAAAGGACTATTGTCGTTAAAATTAAGCGAAAATTCATCAACAGCATCTATATATTGTGCAAAGGGCTGTACCAGTATTCAATTAGAGGTGGATGGGTAATCCCCTTTTATCGTGAAAATTATTCAACTCATAGCTTAGTCACTTGTTGTTATTAGCAATTCATACTAGGCTAAATCGAATTGATCATTTTTTTATAAAAATATAACAGGAATAAAAATGCCTAAATATGCACCGTCTTTAGTTATGGTGGCACTTTCTTTGTCGTTGTCTGGTTGTCTTAACAATGAACCACAAGATGCCAAAGTTACCCTTAATAAAAATCCATATCCAAGCACTTATCACACCTTGCCACAGCAAAATACGTTAATCAAAAATGCCACCGTACTCACTGGTACCGGTGAACGTATAGATCATGCCGATGTATTATTTGTAGAGGGTAAAATACAACAAGTGGGTAAAAATATTAGTGTTGATAATGTAACTATTATTGATGGTAAGGGTAAATGGGTAACTCCCGGCATTATTGATGTACATTCACATTTAGGTGTTTATCCAAGTCCATCATTTGAATCTAATTCTGATGGTAATGAAATGACCAACCCTAATACGTCAAGAGTTTGGGCAGAGCATAGTGTGTGGCCACAAGACCCTGGTTTTAATACAGCTCGCGCTGGTGGCATTACCACGTTGCAAATTTTACCGGGCTCAGCTAATTTGTTTGGTGGTCGTGGTGTTACCTTAAAAAATGTTCCTAGTATCACCATGCAAGGAATGAAATATCCTCATGCACCTTATGGTTTGAAAATGGCGTGTGGTGAAAACCCGAAACGCGTGTATGGTTCTAAACACGTTTCGCCAGCAACCCGAATGGGCAATATGGCTGGTTATCGTGAAGCATGGGCAAAAGCGGTCGAATATAAACGTGCATGGGAAAAATATGATGCCGATTATGCCGCAGGTAAAAATCCAAAAGCACCTGAAAGAGATCTGACTAATGACACCTTACGTGGCGTATTAGACGGTGAAATATTAATTCAAAATCATTGTTACAAAGCAGAAGAAATGGCAATGATGATCGATTTAGGTAAAGAATTTCATTATAACGCTGGTACTTTTCATCATGCTGTTGAAGCCTATAAAATAGCTGATTTGTTAGCTGAAAATGGTAACTGTGCCGCAATGTGGCCCGATTGGTGGGGTTTTAAAATGGAAGCCTACGACATGGTACAAGAAAATGTTGCTATTGTTGATGCCGCTAAAAATTCTTGTGCCATTGTTCACTCTGACTCAGGTAAAACAATTCAACGTTTAAACCAAGAAGCTGGCAAAGTAATGTATCGTGCAAATGAGCATGGTTTTGACATAAAACCTGAACATGCCATTCGTTGGATCACACTCAACTCAGCCAAAGCGATTGGTTTGAATGATAAAACGGGTAGTTTAGAGCAAGGAAAAAGTGCCGATATTGTTATTTGGAATAGCGATCCCTTTAGTGTTTATGCTCATGCTGAGCAAGTTTTTATTGATGGTGCCAAAGTGTTTGATCGCAATGATGAAAAATATCAATCACAAAGTGATTTTTTAGTTGGACAGCCGTCTATCTCATCTGTTTCGCCAATAAAAACAATTGCTCAATAAAAGGATATCAAGATGAAATTAAACAAAGAATTAAGTATGACATTGAGCCGAAAAATAGCTCAGTTTTCTTTAATTGCGTTAACATTAGTTGTTGCAATTGGCTCTGCACAGGCAAAATCATTATTGATCATCAATGCCACTATTTACACGGCCACAAATCAAGGTGTGTTAGAGCATGCCAGCGTACTGGTTGATAACGGTAAGATAGTTGCGGTGAATCCCACTGATACACCAAAAAGTGATGAAGTTTTTGATGCGCAAGGTAAAATTTTAACACCGGGATTAATTGGCGCAATGAGCCAACTCGGTTTAGTGGAAGTAAGTGCTATTTCTTCAACCCGTGATGCCCGAGATAAAAAAGCTAAAATCACCTTTGATCCTAGCCTAGCGTTTAATCCACTTTCAACAGTGATCCCCTATACGCGCAAAGGTGGTATTACTAGTAGTATCGTTGGTCCCAGTGGCGGTGAATCAATTTTTAAAGGGCAAACTTTTGTGGTTGATTTGTCAGCTAAGTTTGATAGTGTTATAGCTGCCAATACCGCTGTGGTTGCTGTCATTGGTGCCAAACGCAAAGGCTCTCGTGCCATGGCAATTCAAAAACTGTTTAACACCTTTGAAGATGCAGAGAAAAAAATTGCTAAAGCGAAAAAAGACAAAGCAGATAAAGCAGATAAAGCTAAAGCAGATAAAGTTAAGACAGCGAAAAATAAGAAAAAAGCAAAAGACGCCAAACCTGCGGCAGAACCTAAACGTGATGAAAAAATTATTAATGCAATGTTAGCCGGTAAAAAATCATTGCTCGTTTATGCTGACCGCGCAACCGATATTTTAGCGTTAATTAAACTAAAAAAGCGTTTTAAGCTTGATTTAGTTATTTTAGATGCCGGTGATGCTGAATTAGTCGCTAAGCAGTTAGTTGCGGCGAAAGTGCCTGTGGTTATTGATGCTATGCGTGATTTACCGGGTAGTTTTGATTCTTTGCATGTAACCTTGCAAACTGCGGCTAACTTGATCAACGCCGGTGTTAAAGTAGCATTTTTCAATCAAGATACTCATAACATGTATCAATTGCGTTTTGACGCCGGTAATGCGGTTGCCAATGGTGTCTCTAAACAAGCTGCTTTAGCGGCGATAACCAGTAATATTGCCGATATTTTTCATTTAAATACCGGAAAAGTCGCCAAAGGTCAGGCGGCTGATCTGGTGTTGTGGAGCGGTGACCCGTTTGAATTAAGTACTCATGTGGAAAAAATGTGGATCGCAGGTGACGAATATTCAACTGATGCGCGTCAAGATAAATTGCGTAACCGTTATTTGAAAAAATCCGAATTACCGACCGCATATAACAAATAATATACTTATTCAGATAACTCAGGTATTTTTTATACAAACTGTCATCTTCTTATACTAACCGCTTAAAAGACTGCGAGAATGACGATCCTGAGCAAAATGCATAGGCATGAATGATAATTGCTTTTTAAGTTGTCAATAATGTTAAAAGCGCCATTTAATGAAAATTAAATGGCGCTTTTGTGTTAGTTATGAAAACTTTTATCATTTCAACCAAAGCTATTTGCTTTTATTATTAACGCTGAATCAAAGTATCTACATTAATCTTAGGAAAAACAATGTCAACTACATGCCTAGCAAAAAATCAATTTGGTGAAATTATCGCTTCATCTGATCATTCAGCGATGGATTTTATTGATATTGAACATCAACATTGTACTGCTAGAATAAGTTTGTACGGTGGTCAAGTGTTAGCATGGCAACCTAGTAACCAACAGCCGGTATTTTGGTTAAGTAACGATGCGATTTATCAACAAGGTAAAGCAATACGTGGTGGCGTGCCTTTATGTTGGCCTTGGTTTGGTCCGTATTTTTGTGAAGATAAGAATGAAAATAAAGCCGATGCTGCCATCATTCAAAATCATGGTTTTGCTCGATTGAGTCAATGGCAGCTTGCAGAATGCAGTATAACTGAGCAAGGCGTAAATTTAATATTAACCTTGCAAGGTAAAAATACACAAACATGTTGGCCTTATGCGTTTAAACTAAGCCAGCATTTATTTTTTGGAAATCATTTCAATCAAAATTTGCATATGGCTAATAACAGCGAGCAAACTATTCAATACAATGGCGCTTTGCATAGTTATTTTTGCGTAAGTGCGCCTGAAAATGTACAAATTCCCGCATTAGCAAGCGCCAATTTTGATGATAAATTAACCGGTAAACATTGTTTAGCCCAAGTTAAAGTACCTTGTGTAGGCCCCGTTGACCGTATTTATTATAGTAATGACATCATGAATATTATTGATGAAAAATGGCAACGTACCATCACTATTGAAACTGAAAACACTCAGCAATGGGTGTTATGGAATCCTGGTAAAGAGGGCGCAGAGGCAATGGTTGATGTTCATCAACATGGCGAAAAAGAATATATTTGCTTAGAGGCTGCAAATACCCAATGGCAAACAATACCTGCAAATGGCGAAACCAGTATTAGCCAAACTATTCGCATTAGTTAGCATTAATTTAGCATGAATTTAGCTTAATCGAGGCGTAAATGATCTTTTAATATTTGATGAGTAAACGAGGTTTTTAAATAAAAACCGCGGGGTAGGGTTAAAAAAGGTTTGCCATTTTTGTCTATCGCTTGGGTTTTTGCTTGGCTGTTGGCGGCTTTTGGGCGCAGTTGCAATACTTGCCCGTGTTTACCATTAATTTGTTCGACTTGTCCTAATACGATCATATCGGTTAATTCTTGCCAGTCGAGTGCCATAGCATTTTCTTCTGTTAATGACGGCGACCAAATAAACGGCGTGCCAATAAGTCGCTCGGCAAGAGGTATTTCTCGCTCGGCAATAATAGGCACCCACAACACTCGCGCGATTTTATTGCGAATATGGCTATTTTGCCAAGTTGCACCAATTAAATTTTTTAATGGTGCGACACATACAAAAGTAGTTTCTAACGGTTTACCCTGACGATTAATAGGTAAGGTTTTGAGCTCAATGCCTAAATGAGGGAAATCAGGCTCAGGTCGAGAGCCAGCGCTTGCACCTAAAACATGTTCAAGTAACAAACCTACCCAGCCTTTTTCTTTATTAAGGTTGTCAGGGATTTTTATAGCATAATTACTTGCTGTTTCACCTAAGCTTAACCCCGCAATATCTTGTGCACGTTGTAGTAATTGTGCTTCGTCTAGCGGCGGTGGTGTTTTTGCTAGCGTACTTTTTTTATCTACCATGAGTTGCTTTTGTTCTTCTACTTGTTCATCAAAGTGTTACTGCTAGTGGCAAGTTTACAACACCTTAGTGAAAAAATCTGAGTATTTATTTGCTAGCATGGCAATATTATGGAAGAATTAAGCTAATCAATTTTAAATTTTCATCAGGAGTTCCTGTGATAGATGCCGAAGGCTATCGAGCCAATGTCGGCATAGTAATAATCAATAACAGGGGACAAGTATTTTGGGCAAGACGTTATGGTCAACATTCGTGGCAATATCCGCAAGGTGGGGTTGATGAAGGCGAAAGTGTAGAACAAACTATGTTTCGCGAATTACATGAAGAGGTTGGTTTAAAACCTGAACATGTAGAAATTGTCGCAACCACTAAACATTGGTTACGCTACAAGTTACCAAAACGTTTGATCAGGCATGAAAGCAAACCAGTATGTATAGGGCAGAAGCAAAAGTGGTTTTTATTACGCTTAACTGCGCCTGAATCAGCGGTTGATTTATTAAATTCATCACATCCAGAATTTGATGATTGGCGTTGGGTTAGTTATTGGTATCCAGTTCGACAAGTCGTTTCTTTTAAACGTGAAGTTTATCGTAAAGTGATGAAAGAATTTTGTCCTACTATGCTGCAAATTAGTCGTCAAGAGCGTCGTAAACGTCGCGCCTAGTTGTTGTTTTATTTATTACTATGTTTAAAATGAGTTTAGTTTAACTAAACTCATTTTTATTTCTCACTCTCTTTGTTTTACTTTATTAAAAGGAGTTTTATGTTAACCACTCTCCGCCGTATCGTGCTTGAATTTAACCAAGAAGCAGAATTAGACACTGCTTTAGCGCAATTAGTGTTGCACGTTAAACAAGCAATGAAAACCGATTGTTGTTCTATTTATCTTGCTGATTACTCAAAGCAAAGTTTTTTATTAAAGGCTTCTGAGGGTTTGGCTAAAGAGGCGTTAGGACGTACAAATATTGGCTTTTCAGAAGGTGTTATTGGCTTGGTTGGTCAACGAGAAGAACCCATAAATATTGCCAATGCTCATTTACACCCACATTTTAAAAAAATACCCCACGTAAAAGAAGATAACTTAAAAGCGTTTTTAGGTACGCCGATTATTCATCAAAGTAAAGTGCTGGGTATTATTTCAGTACAACAAGAGCAAGTGCGTAATTTTGATGAAAACGAAGAAGCTTTTTTAGTGACTTTAGCCGCACAGCTTGCCAGTGCCCTTGCCAATGCTGAAGCACGCGGTATGTTGGGGCAGAAAAAAGATCACGGTAAATGGGTTAAACAATTAGTGGGTATTGCTGGCGCTCCTGGCTTAGCATTGAGCCAAGCGATTATTTGTCAGCCCGATGCAGATCTGTCATCAATATCATTACTTAAAGCCAACGATAGCCAACACGAAAAGCAACGTTTTTATCAAGCAGTACTAAAAACGCGGGTCGATTTTCAATACATGAGCGAGCAACTAGCTCAAATTTTATCTGACGATAGTTTAGATATTTTTGAAATGTATAAACATTTGTTAAGTAGTGCTAGCTTAGCAGATGAAATAAATGAAAAAATAAAGCTAGGTTGGAATGCAGAAAGTGCGTTAAAACTTATTATTGATCGTTATGTGGTGCAATTTGAAAGCCTTGATGATGTCTATATTCGTGAACGTGGTAGTGATGTACGCGATTTAGGTAACCGTATTTTATTTAATTTGCAGCAACAACAGCAACAAGGGCATCAAAAGCAGCAACTACCAGAAAATTTTATTTTAGTGGCAGAAGATGTTACCGCCGCTATGTTGGCGCAATATCAACATAAAGGTTTACAGGCAATAATTTCTTTATCGGGCTCTAATAATTCTCATGCGGCCATTTTAGCCAGAGCATTAGGAATTCCAGCGATAATGGGGGTTGATCCTATTCCACTGGATCAGTTAGATCAGCAAACAGTTATTGTTGATGGTTATAGTGGTGAGCTATTTGTTGCACCTGATGAATCATTGCAGGCGGAATATCAGCACTTAATTAGTGAAGAAGCGGTGTTAACTGAGAAAGTTCGTGCGGCGGTAGATTTACCTACCATTACTCAAGATGGTAAAGCAATTGAGTTACTATTAAATGCTGGTTTAGCTAGTGGTTTTGAACATTCAGTTCGTTCAGGCGCAACCGGCATTGGTTTATATCGTACCGAAATACCCTTTTTAGAGCGACAAAGTTTCCCTACTGAACAAGAACAAACACAACTTTATAAACAAGTATTAAGTGCTTTTCCTAGCCAACAAGTGACTATGCGTACTTTAGATGTTGGTGGTGACAAAGCGCTGCCTTATTTTCCTATTGTTGAAGAAAACCCGTTTTTAGGCTGGCGTGGTATTCGAATTACGCTTGATCATCCTGAAATTTTTTTGGTACAAATACGTGCAATGATCCGTGCGAGCATTAATTTAAATAATTTAAATATTATGCTACCAATGATCGCCAGTGTGAATGAAGTTGATGATGCACTAAACTTAATCAATCAAGCGTACTTTGAGCTAAAAGATGAACTAAAAGATGGGCTTTGCACAGTACGAAATGAAAAAATACCACGTCCGAAAGTGGGCATAATGCTCGAAGTACCCAGTGTTATTTTTCAGCTAAAAGAGTTAGCGCAAAGAGTTGATTTTTTCTCTGTGGGGAGTAATGATTTAACGCAATATTTATTGGCGGTTGATCGTAATAACCCTCGTGTGTCTAGCTTATACGATGCTTATCATCCTGCAGTTTTACGCGCTTTAAATGTTATTGCCCAAGAGTCGAGTAAATATTTAGTCCCCTTAAGTTTATGTGGTGAATTAGCGGGCGAGCCAGCCGGAGCTATTTTGTTATTGGCGATGGGGTATGACAAATTAAGCATGAATCCACACAATGTAGCACGGATAAAATGGGTGCTTCGTCATATCGATTACCAACGTAGCCAAGTTATTTTGGCGCATGCGCTAACATTATCTACCGCTAAGCAAGTGCATGGTTACTTAAACGAACAACTTGAAAATTTAGGTTTAGGCGGTTTTGTCCGTGCAGGTATGTAGTGGTGAATGACACCTTATTATTTATTTTTTTATCCTGTTTAGCGCTTGGCACAGTAGTGGGTTTTTTATCGGGCTTACTCGGTATTGGCGGTGGTTTAATTATTGTACCGGCGCTGGTTTATTTATTGCCTTATTTTAATGTAACTCAATTAGCCGTTATGCCAATGGCATTGGCGACCTCGTTAGCGACTATTGTTATAACAGCCACTAGTGCTGCTTTTGCTCATCGAAAAAATGGCAATATTCCTTGGCCGATAGCTAAAATGATGATGGTGTTTGTTGCTGCTGGTGCACTGAGTGGTGCTTTTATTGCAGACAAGCTTTCTAATGATAATTTAACGGTTATTTTTTCGACTGCGGTTATTTTACTTGCTTTGTACATGCTACGCTCAATTCATAAACCAAAACAAAGAGCATTACCCAACAACCGAGTGCTGAAATTATTAGGATTATTCACCGGCGTGTTGGCAAGTTTAATGGGCATTAGTGGTGGTGCTGTGCTAATTCCTTCGTTAACCTATTTTGGTATGCCACTTCGACATACCATAGGTGTGGCAACTGTGTGTGGTATGACGGTCGCTTTGTTTGGCTCTATTGGTTATGTGATCACGGGTTTACAACAAAGTCATTTACCACCGTGGAGTTTTGGTTATATTTATTTACCGGCATTGTTAGGCTTGATCACTAGCTCGTCATTGTTAGCCAAATATGGAGTGGCGGTTGCCACTAAACTACCGGTAAAAACCTTAAAGAAATTTTTCGCGTTATTCTTAATTCTTGTCGCTATCAAAATGATGCTGGTATAAAATAATCAACTTTATCTATCGCTAATAACTAACCGCTATAACTATAATAAATTGGACACTTAATGAGTACTGCAGCTACTTCTCAATTTTTACAATTTCCACAAATTGATCCGATCATTTTTAGCATCGGGCCAATAGCCTTGCGCTGGTATGGCTTAATGTACTTAATCGGTTTTGTTGCTGCGATGTATATTGCCAATAAAGCGGCAGATAAGAGTAATGGTCAATGGACACGCGATCAAGTCAGTGATTTGCTTTTTTATGGCTTTTTAGGGGTTATCTTAGGCGGTCGTATTGGCTACGTTTTATTTTATCAGTTTGATTATTTTTTAGTTGAGCCATTGTATTTATTTAAAATATGGCAAGGCGGGATGTCATTTCATGGCGGTTTACTTGGTGTTATTACCGCTGTTTTTATTTTTGCTCGTCGAGAAAAGAAAAATTTCATCCAAGTTGGAGATTTTGTTACACCATTAGTGCCTATTGGTTTAGGTATGGGGCGCTTAGGTAATTTTATTAATGCAGAGCTTTGGGGGCGACAAACTGATGTGCCATGGGCGATGGTTTTTCCGACTGATAAATTACAGCTACCTCGCCATCCATCACAACTTTATGAGTTTGCCCTTGAAGGTGTTTTACTTTTCATTATTGTTTATGGCATTAGTCGTAAGCCTCGTCCGTTGGGATTAGTATCAGGTTTATTTTTAATTTGTTATGGACTCTTTAGAATGATCGTTGAATTTTTTAGAGAGCCTGATGCGCAATTAGGTTATTACTTTAGCTTTATTTCGATGGGGCAAATGTTAAGTTTACCTATGGTTATTGGTGGCTTATTTTTAATTTACTGGGGCTATACTCATCAAGCGAGTGTAGAGATAGAGCAAGCTATTGATAATAAAGCTCAAAATAAAAACAAAAAAAGTAATAATAAAAATAAAAAAGGAAAAAAATAATGCAGGCTTATTTAGATTTATGCCAACGCATTGTTGATAACGGCACTTGGATTGAAAACGAACGCACCGGCAAGCGTTGTTTAACCGTGATCAATGCTGATTTGCAGTACAATGTTGGTGCTAATGAATTTCCAATGATCACCACCCGTAAAAGCTTTTTTAAATCGGCTATCGCCGAATTTTTAGGTTATATCCGCGGTTATGATAACGCCGCTGATTTTCGCAAATTAGGCACCAAAACATGGGATGCGAATGCCAATTTAAATCAAACATGGTTAAACAGTTCACATCGCAAAGGTGATGATGATATGGGGCGTGTTTACGGTGTGCAAGGTAGAACATGGCTAAAGCCTGATGGTAGTAGTATTGATCAACTCAAAAAAATTGTTGATAACCTTAAAAAGGGTATTGATGATCGCGCTGAAATTCTGACTTTTTATAATCCCGGTGAATTTGAACTGGGCTGTTTACGCCCTTGTATGCACACTCATAATTTTTCATTACTTGGCGATACGTTATATTTAACCAGTTATCAGCGCTCGTGTGATGTGCCACTAGGTTTAAATTTCAATCAAGTGCAAGTGTATTTCTTTTTAGCTATTATGGCGCAAATTACCGGTCATAAAGCTGGTATGGCTTATCATAAAATTGTTAATGCCCATATTTATGAAGATCAGTTACCGCTAATGAAAGATGTGCAACTTAAACGTGAACCATTATCTTCACCAAAATTGATCATTAATCCTGAGATTAAATCGCTAGAAGACTTAGAAACGTGGGTAACCATGGACGATTTTAACGTTGAAGGGTATCAAAGCCATGAGGCGATTAAATACCCGTTTGCGGTTTAGTTCAACGTGCGCACTGCTGACATTAGAAGGTTAACCCCGAATACGACTTAGAAATCTAGCTCGCTTTAGGGAATAAACGAGCGTGATGTATTGGATCACAAAGCAATTGTTCAAAATAAGTTGGTTTGTATAGTGAGAAGGTAAGTATAAAATTTATACGTACCTCCTCCTTTATTATGCAATCAGTTTTTGATTGGAACTATACCGTCATTGACAAAAGATAATAGATCTTCTGTTGATAACGCACCTAAACCTAATGAAGTTAAGGTTCTTCCTTCTTTATAAAAATCTCTTTTTAAAATGCCACCACACATCTCTATTAAGCGATGACATTCAGGCACAGCAATATTCAATTTATCACCTAATGATGCTAATAAAACCAATCCCATAGGAACATCTTCTGTAATGTAACGATTATCAAAACTATAGGGACCGGGTGGTGATGATAATTTATAACTTTCAAATACATCTCTTGAATTTTGTGTTAAATCTTCCTCGTTTCTAAATAAACAGGCATCTAGATAAGTGGTTGATTCACATCCTAGTGCACTTAATACCGCCATTTTTTCCGCGTCTAATTTCTCTATCATTAGCCATGCCATGTCTGTAGAAAGTGCATCTCTGTACATATATGGAACTTCATCAGGATGGTGTTTTGCACAATACTCAAGCATCGGGTACATAATATACATGCCAACTGTGTGAACAATTATATTGGGATTATGTAGTGCTGATTCGAATATATGTTTTCGAACGTTGTTCATTTCAATGTTATAAGCAGGAAATAAACGGGAGGCAATGGTCATGCCTTCAGTAGTTCTTGAMGCKGGAAAAAATGATAGSGAGTTTCTGACATTTTTAAATAARACTTTTACCGTACCCGGTGAGACWATTCTKGCATCATTAGGGGTYGATTCACCCTCAGCAAAGATTGGATTATTATCGCAAAATTGATGATAAAACAAACTTCCTGCGTATCCTGGAACTAACATGACCAACTGATCATCCTGAAAATACTTTGCAATCCGTTCAGCTAAAGCTTGATGGTATGTTGTTTGAATGAAAATCATCACAACATCAGCTCCTTCAATCGCTTCTTTGGGATCTCTAGTGATCATCTCCAATGGTTGGAAAGTTTTTTCGGCATCATCGGCACTGTCTGTAAAATGGCCATTGTTGGTATTATTGACGCAATAAATTCCTTTATTGCTGATCATTGCTTCAAAGTGTTCATCATGGGTAATATGATTTGATGTCTTTAATAGTCTTACTTTATGTCCAGCCTCGGCAGCCATAAACGCACAAGCAGAACCTGCGTTACCAGCTCCAATTATGGTGATTTTCATTTTTCTTCCTTTTAATTATTGATCTTATTTCAAAGGGTTAAATACTCATCCTTTGAAAGCATAAAACAGTAGAAATATAGAAATGTAAAATATAGAAAGCAGATGTGTGTTTAGAGTTAATTATCTAAAACGTTAGTTCGAACAGTACTTAATTCCAATAACTTAACCGATTACTACAGGTAGTAAAATGATCAGTGTGAATTTCGTGCCTGCATTATAGCGTATACTATCAAAAGATGTCTGAATAGTTACAATTAAAGATTGTAGAGTTCTGTCACTGATAGGCCAGCAATACCGAGTGATTCTGGGGTGCGTAGCGCCTCTGCTGCATAGTCATGATTCATGAGTACCGACGTGATCTGGATGATGGCATTAATGCTTGGAGTCTCTACGCCGATCTGCTTCGCCAATTCAGACATGAACACAAGGCCGTAACCTACATCCTCATTAATATAGCGATGATCAAGTTTTGGTTGAGCAGGAATACTCAGAAAACCAGGCGCTTCTCTATAAGCTGAGCTGTAGTTGTTTTCTCGCATATAGCCTTGACGTATACCTATTTTCGGATCAGGGAGGATTGTAATACCAAGACGTTCACCGATGGCAATCCGTTCCCGATCGACAGCCTCAATGATCCGCCCTACAGAATCGGTCACTCCTTCTTCGTAGAAGAGGAAACCTCCACCTCCTTCAATGCGTGCCGCGTTAGTCAATGATACGGCAGGGTGAATGACGGGATTGGCATTTTGCAGACTGGTCTGGATCACGTTGTGTGCTGGTTCCATTCCCGGATATACATCCGCAATCAATTGCAATATTTCAGCTGTATGTCGGCTAGGCAGGGCAGCCAGAAGGTTGCCTGCTTTCAATTTAAGAAATACGTGCACTCGGCCCGCTTCGAGCAGGCGAACGGCGTATTGTAGTGTGTGGGTTTCCGCAATCCGTACAGAATCATCCTCAAGCTCCAGTCCAGCAGCTTGCTTGAATACCAGCGCTCCTGCACAGGATCCCGGGCTAATAATAACAGTTTGCCCAGGCTTTAGTTTCCCTGCACAGGCTTCACCGAAAGGTAATKTSYTMAATNCNGGCYSYAYMAKAYMRRTMWSSTYRKYRKYKWKCAKYRCWKYMWCSATANYWRYGYCMTKSGTRKGCTACGGGGGCAAATCCTGAAATATTTCCTTCTGCATAGATACCTCCTTGGTTGGCTATCGCCTGAATATTATGAGGAAACTCTGGAAAATCGAAAAGCCTGACAGAATGCCCATGATTGGCGTAATCGAAGGCTGTAACCGAACCACCTGCACCGGCTCCCAATATCGTTATATTCATTAATTCTCTCCGCATTACATCGATTGAGTACGAGTAATATATACGCTAAATTTATCAAGTTCAATAGGCATCAAAGACCAGTTTGAGGGTTGTATGCATCAATATCAGGTATTACCTTGTATGTTTCATAGTATAACAAGCTCAGTTTAATACCCAATGATCTTCACGTAAAAAGTCAGGTACTACTACTCACTTTTTTTCATTAAGGTGAGAGGGGATTTTTTCAATAACAATTGGATCTTCAATACTAGCAATTACCTTGATCACGCCACCGCATTTCAGGATGCTGTAGCGTTAAGGTGCTCGCCATTATTCGCCTTAGTACTAGTTCCTTTAGTATTATTTCGCTATCTATTATTTGTTTTTAAATATCGACTATACACAAATATAAATTATAGCGGAAATGAAATGAGCTGCTTTATTATTGGTTTGTAATAAATTTTTAAATTAACCCTTGATGAATAGCTATAAGTACAGCACGGGTTCTATCGCGAGTGTTAAGCTTTGCTAAAATACTCGAAACATGATTTTTAACGGTGCCTTCGGCTAAAAATATACTGCTGGCTATTTCTTTATTAGAAAACCCTCCTGCGAGTAATTTTAATATTTGTGATTCTTTATTACTCAGTGCCTCAAGAGGCGTTGTGCTAGCAAGCCCTTGGTCGAATTGTTTCATTACTACAGGTTCAGCGACAAAACCGCCATTGGCGAGTGTTTTAATGGCATTTACTAATTTAGTAAGGGATACATCTTTGAGTAAAAAACCATTGGCACCTGCTTGTAGGCTTTGCATAAACAGCTCGCTGTCATCGAAAGTAGTCAACATTAATACGGCTTGCTTGTTACCTTGTGCTCTAAGCTGCGTGACCAATTCAATACCATTCATTTTTGGCATACGAATATCGAGTAATAACACATCAGGTTTGGCATGTTCATCACTAGGAGTATTTAAATAGTTAAGCGCTTGTTCGCCATCTTCAGCTTGCCAAATAACGTTTATATCGTCACTTAAGGCTAAAAGGCTGGCAATGCCTTGGCGTACTAATTGTTGATCATCAACTAAAGCAACGGTGATTTTATCAGTATTATCGGGTGTTTTTTTATTATTAGTCATAATTATCTTCTACTTGAATGCGTAAAGTACAACCTGATGTTGTGGTATTTTCTTGCGTTAATAATTTAATCTTACCGTTAAACTCACTAAGGCGTTCTTGCATGCCTTTTAAGCCGTTACCCGCAATAATTTGCTCACAACCTTTACCATTGTCTGTTAATTCAAGCGTTACAAGGTTTTTCTCTTGATGAACACTCAGCGTAAACTTATTAGCTTTGCCATGTCTTAAAGCATTGCTAATGGCTTCTTGCAAACAAAAAATAAGTTGGTTATTTAAGGTTAATGAATTGATCTCGATACTATTGTTTTCTTGGTTACCCTGAATGTTGAGCTGGCAATTTGGCAGTTGTGAAAATAAGTTATTAAGATGACTTATTAAATTGAGTTTATCTTGGCTGCGCATTTCTTTAACAACGTTGCGTACATCTTGTAGTAACTGTTTAGCTTGCTTTAAATTTTCTTCGGCTAGTGGTTTATATTTATCGGGTAATTTGTGTTGAGTTACTTCTAAATTTAGGGCTAAGGCGGTTAATTGATGGCCTAATACGTCATGCAAATCACGAGATATACGTAAACGCTCTTGTTTTTTACTCGACTCTTTGAGCATAAAACGGGTGGCGAGTAATTCTTGATTAATGGCACCAATTTCTTCTTTGGCCTTTTGTTCGCGCAATGTGGCTCCAATCACTGAAAAAGCAAAAATTTGTAGCATGAAAAAAATCAACACCGTATAAATACTCTGCTCAGGATGATCTGCCATGAGGGTAAAGTAATAAGCGATATTTATAACAACTAATATCAGCATGGCTTTTTTATGCGTAAAATGCGCCGGTAATTGACTGGCGACTAAGCAAAATAAAATAGGAATAATTTGATATCTGTCAAAATAAATAAGTATTAACAGTAAGATAACTTCAACAAAAACAGCTAAAACATAATAACGGGATATTTTGTTTAGTGAGATACTGGTAAAAAATAAAACAATAAAGCTAACTAAAGCAAACGCTTGCCAGATAGTTGTACTATTTAATTCGGCTGACTTTAAAAAAATAAAGCTGACTAAGGCCCAAGTGAGCAGTGCAGACAAAGACAGTAATCGGTCTTTGAAAAAAAATTTAATGGGTAATTGCTTAGGTATCATATTTTTGTCGGCATCAATAGTTATTATTTTACATGCCTATGCAGATCACTCAGGTATTTATACTAATAGTCATCTTCGAGTTGTTTTTATCGAAGATCTCGTACTTTTTGACGTAGATTCCCGCTTAAAAGACTGCGGGAAAGACGATGCTGAGCCAAGTGCATAGGCATATTATTTTATGGGTTAGCCGACTATTACTTAAGGAATTACGCGATGAATCAATAATAGTCGGCTTGATATTAAAACAGATTTATTTCAATACTGGTATTATCTTTAACACTAAATTTTGCTTCTTTGTATTTAGGTTGGCCAAAACGACCGCCATTGTTGCTAAAACCATAACTTTCTTTCGGAATACCCATCATATTCATATCCATTTTATTATTGTCGTTTTCATCTTGAAATAATTTAATGGCGTATTCACCCTCAGGTAATTCAGCAAAAGTGATTTTTGTTTGGTTTTTACTAACCTTTACTCGTGCTGAATGTACAGGTGTACCTTGTTTATAACTTGCTTCATCGGCGTATAGACCAAGCATTATATGGCCTTTTATCGTGTTGATTTTATTTACATTAACAATCAGCTCAGCAGCATTAGCATGACTGGACATTAGTAATACAGTGGATAGTGACGCTATACCAGAGAGTAATGCGGTAGTGGCGATAAAAGTAGACGTTTTTTTAATCATAGTAGTTAACATAATAATGTTTCCTTTAATTTTTAGTTGCATGTGTATTTGTCGGTGTAATTGCATGTGTTTGTTGAAAGTACAGGATTATATTAACTAAGATGTTTGCTTGGTTAATGTGCCAAAAGTCATGAATATTGCGTTTTATTTACATGACTTTTGGCGGTAACACCCATGTCATACCCATGAAAATGGGTGTCTGGTGTAACACCCACGTTATATCCGTGTACCCACGTCATACCCATGGAAATGGGTATCTGATATAACACCCTCGTCATACCCGTGAAGACGGGTATCTTATGTCGTAATGGCTATCACTTTCGAGGAGAAACTTTTAATTATCCCTAAGTGCTAATGTTACTGGAAGCCTCATTGCTTTGACTGCCGGTAATAACCCACCGATCAAACCAATACTTATCGCTAGCAGCATTGTTTGGCTCATTAATTGTGGCGAAATATTAAAATTAAACATCATTTGGCTTAAATTACTGGCATTTTGGGTACTGGCTGTCCAATCATCAAACAATAGATATAAAGGTAATATCCCCAATAAACCGCCTAAAAAAGCAATAAGTACTGCTTCACTAATAATTGCACTGGCGATGGCAAAGGGTGTAAAACCAATCGCTTTATGCGTGGCTATCTCTTTACTACGACTTGCTATAGCTGCATACATGGTATTTAAAGCCGCTATTGTTGCGCCAAGCGCCATGATTATAGCAACGGGTAGTCCGATTAAGTTAATTAAGCTATTTAATTTTTTGCCTTGCTCAGCGAAAAATTCTTTTTCTAATATTATGCGCACATTAAGTCGAGGATCTGCTTGCCATTGCTTATTAAGTTGTTCAACAAGTTGGCTAGTATTAGCGGAGTCTTGCAAGGCTAAACGCACTGACTGTACGGTATTACCACGATTATAATCGCTTTGTAAAATGCCAATATCAGCCCATAATTCAGATTCAAAAACACTGTTATTATCTGAAAATATACCACTTATTAACCATTTAGTGTCACCTAAGGTAATGGTATTACCTACTTTAAGTTCGGGCATTTTGCGCGCCAGCGCACGACCTACTAATACTTCTCGTAAACCTGAGTTGAATTTTTTTCCTGAGACAAGTTTAAAATTAGGGCGAAAATAATAGGTTTTTCGGCTAATGCCGCGAAGTGCTAAGCTTTTGCTGTTATATCTACTTTTTGTAGTTTGACTTGTTAAGGTGCTTTTATATTCAGTACTGACAAACATTTCAGCGGCAAAAAGACTATTGCCATTTTCATCTTGCTTGATCAAACTATTATTGGCGAGTAATTTAACTTCAATCGGAAACATCACACTTTGCAATTCAGATACTGCCCCTGAACGCATCACTAATAAAGTATTATCTAAACCGCTGCGTTGCATGGTTTTTACCATGCCATTGGTTAAGGTAAGTACGCCAAGTATAACCGCAGCGACACAGCCAATACTTAGTATGCTAATTAAAGAAGAGGTTAAACGCAGAGGAAAACTTTTAAAATTTACCCAAATTAAAGCGATTGCTGCTTTCATGATTTTGCTCCAATGGTTTGACTGATATTTAAACGGCTGATGCTAATAGCAGGGAATAAGCAACAAATTGCTGCGGCAATAATAACGATGCCAGTAACTAATAAATAATGACTGGTGGTTATATTGATCCCTACTAAAAAGTTTGCCATGTTTGTTTGCACCTGTTGTAAAGTGAGTGTCGCGAGCATGCTGCCGGCAAATGCGCCAAGTCCAATAAGTAGCAAAGCTTCAAAATAAATTTGGCTAATTAACGCGCTTGATGAAAAACCTAATGCTTTCATCATGGCGATTTCGTTTAAGCGTTCACGAATAACTTGGATCATGGTGTTACATACAATAAGTAACAAGGTGAAAAATACCGCGCTTAATACCAGTTTTATCACCATCGCCATATCAACAAATTGTTGTGCTTGCTCTTTTATAAAAACTTGTTCGGTAATGGTACGTGTGGGTGAGGGTGAATTAGCAAATTTTGTATCAATTAATTTGATCACTTGCTCGCTATTCGCCGAGGCTTTTATTTTTGTTGAAAGCCAATTGATACTGTTTTGACTGTATGCACGAGCGCGATCAAAATATTTATGTTGAAAAAAAATACGTTTATTATCGGTGCTTGAATTTTTACCTTGATAAATTGCTGATACGGTAAATTGCCAAGTAAATAAACCGTCACGATTCATCCAAATAGAACTACTCAGTGGAATATTATCGCCTACTTGCCAATGATATTTTTCAGCAATTTCTTTACCGATAACTACGCCTGTTCGGGTGTTTTGCCAGTTTTTAAGTTGTGCTGGTGACAATTGATACTCATCGTAGAGTTCAAAATAGCTATTAGCTTCAACTGCTGTCATGGTGACTTGTTGTGTTTCATTTTGAAAAAAACCACCAAACCATGATGAATAGCTGACGTTATCGACTCCAGCTATTGCTTTTATTTTATCGCGAAAATTGATCGGTAAAGCACGGGTCATCGATACTTTATGAGTGGTCATTAAGCGATAATTATCAACACTATTGGTGTTGCTATGCAAAGCATTATCAATACCGCTTAAGGTGGTAAATAAAAAAAAGGCAACTAAAACCGATAAACAAGTTAAGGTAAAACGTGTTTTTTTACGAATACTATTTTGCCAAATTAAAGTGAACATATTCATGAGACCACCTCTTGTTGATTAGCTGTTTGTTGGCTAGGTGCATTTTCTGGATTTTTACATTCACTGCTTTGTAAATATAATTCGAGATCTATTACTCTTGAAGCATATTCACTGGCTTTTAAATCGTGCGTTACCATCACAATGGTTTTACCAAAATCGCTGTTAAGTTTGCTTAGTAAAGATAATATTTCATCAGCGGTTTTACGATCTAAATTTCCCGTAGGTTCATCACATAACAGTATTTTTGCGTCACTGACTATGGCACGAGCAATGGCAACACGTTGTTCTTGTCCGCCAGAAAGCTCTCTTGGAAAATGATCGGCGCGGTCGCTCATATTAACTAAAGCAAGCGCTGTACTTGCATGTTGTTGGCGTTGTTTTTTATTTAAAGGTGTTAATGCCAGTGGTAATTCAACGTTAGCTTGCGCAGTTAATACCGGTAATAAATGATGCGCTTGGAAAATAAAGCCGATATTTTCACTACGCCATTGGGTTAGTTGACTTTCATTTAAGTGCTCAAGGTGTTGCCCTGCAACGATAATTTCGCCGGAGGTCGCTTGATCTAAACCACCAATTAAATGCAATAGTGTTGATTTTCCTAAACCCGATGCGCCCATAATAGCGACAAATTCACCTGATTTTATCTTGAGATTAAAGTTGTTATGTACAACTACTTGGTTAGTGCCTTTGCTGTAGGTTTTGTTGATGTTTTTTAATTGAATACTGTGCATGGTGAGCTCTCTATTTACTTTTGTTGGTGTGTAATTAAGTTTAATTAGCTTTTTAAAAAACTGACTTTAATACCCATGTCGGGAAATATGCGTTGGTCTTTTTCGAGTAATTTAATGCGTACTTTGATACTGGCTTTTTGTCTATCGGCGGTGGGAATAATAGCCACGACTTTACTGTTTATGTGCCAATTGGGGTAAGCGTCTAACGTTGCTTGCACCAGTTGTCCGGCATAAACACGATTGATATAACTTTCACCAACCTCGACTTCTATTTCTAATGAATCCATATCGACAATGGTGCCTACGCCAGTACGAATAGAACCACCAGAGGCTGATCCGGCAGAGATAAGCTCACCTACTTGCGCATTTTTGCTGATCACTACACCATCAAAAGGGGCACGTATTTTATGATGATTAAGTTGATATAAGGCTAAGTCGACTTTTTGCTCCGCTAGCGATACTAGCGCCATTTTATTTTTTAGTTGTGCATTTAGCTGCGCAGTTTTAACTTCACTATCGTCACTCAGTTGTTTACTAATGAGGTTCTTTTGTAATAATTCTTGGTTACGATGTAAGCGTTGTTGTTGATAACGTAAAGAAACTTTAGCTTCATTAGCCATCGCTTGTGTTGCAGACAATTCTGCTAACGCTAATTGGTAAGATATTTTTGCTTTTTCATCATCTAATTCTGCTAATACTTGATTTTTAGTGACATGTTGTCCTTCTTCAATATAAAGCTGATTAAGTTTACCAGTAACGCGAGAAGAAACTGAGGCTACACGGCGAGCGATAATATAACCACTGGCATCAAGTACTTTGGTTGGTGTCGTAGTAACAGGTGCTCTATTTTTTTGTAGCTGATCAGCTGCTATTGATTGCTGCATTGGTGTTGATGTACTTGTTGATTTTAATGTTTGCTGGTGGTTATCTGCTTGTGCAATGCTGGTTTGACTATTTAAAAAATATAAAGATAACAAAGCGACGGCTATCGTAACCGCAGTGATCTTCATTATTGGCAAGCGCAATTGTTGAGGTTTACTGTGGCGATCAATGGTTAATGCAGCAATGTTGGTGGTTGCTTGATTCATTTTTATTCTCCTACTAATAAGATAGTGAAAGAATAAACGGCACAGAGAACAGTACACAGTGCCAAAAGTCATGAGTGCATCTTTACGTTAGTTTTGAGAGTTAGTTTTGCAAGTTAATTCGTAAATTAGTTTGTAAGTTATGGGTAAAGATAAAAAGGTATGGATAGTCAATAATACAAGGTGAGTAACCTGTACATTAGTTGAGATAAATTTTAGGCTATAAGCTCGCATTCTAAAATTATATGTGGATATCATTTTGAAAATATCACTAATAAAAACAACAACAATTATTTGTTTTATTTTGCTAACGTCTAAACAGGCGTTGGCCAATATCGATAGAGTTACCGGTAAAACTTATGCCACCCGTTCAGAAGTTATTGCAAAAAATGGCATGGTAGCTACTAGCCAACCTTTAGCGAGTCAAATTGGTTTAGAAATTTTAAAAAAAGGCGGTAATGCCATCGATGCGGCTATTGCTGCAAATGCTGCGTTAGGATTAATGGAGCCGACGGGGAGCGGTATTGGTGGTGATTTATTCGCCATAGTATGGGATGCAAAATCACAAAAGCTTTATGGTTTAAATGCCAGTGGTCGTTCACCTCAAGGCTTAACTTTATCGCAATTAAAAACCGAACTTAAGGATTTAAAACGCGACACTATTCCACCATACGGTATGTTACCCATTTCAGTACCCGGTGCCGTAGATGGTTGGTTTGAGTTGCATCAAAAGTTTGGTCGCTTACCAATGAAACAAATATTAGCACCAGCAATAGATTATGCTAAAAACGGCTTTCCGGTAAGCGAATTAATTGCTCATTATTGGCAAAAAAGCGTACCTAAGTTATCGCCACAAGTGGGTAGTTTTAAAACAACCTTTACTATTAATGGTAAAGCACCGCGAAAAGGACAGTTATTTAAAAATCCAGAGTTAGCAGATACGTTAAGTAAAATAGCTGCCCAAGGACGGGATGCTTTTTATCGTGGCGATATCGCTAAAACCATTGATGCATTTATGAAAAAAAATGGCGGTTATTTGCGTTATCAAGACTTAGCTGATCACCATTCAACGTGGGTTGAACCACTTTCAACTAACTATCGTGGTTATGATGTTTTTGAGTTACCGCCTAATGGTCAGGGGATCGCTGCTTTACAAATGCTAAATATATTAGAGCAATATGATTTGGCGAGTATGGGGTTTTTATCAGAAAAAGCCCTGCACGTTATGGTAGAAGCGAAAAAATTAGTCTTTGAAGACAGGGCTAAATATTACGCGGATATGCAATTTTTTGATGTGCCTTTGCAAGGATTATTGAGTAAAAAATACGCGCATGATCGTGCTAAATTGATCTCCGATAAAGCATCAAAAGCAGTAGATGCGGGTAATCCGGCGATGTATCAAGGCGACACTGTTTACCTAACTACTGCCGATCAATATGGAAATATGGTATCACTTATTCAGAGTAATTATCGAGGTATGGGATCTGGTGTGGTAGTACCCGGATTAGGTTTTGTTTTTCAAGACCGAGGACAATTGTTTTCATTAGATGAACATCACGCCAATGTTTACCAGCCGGGGAAACGTCCTTTTCATACCATTATTCCGGCTTTTGTGATGAAAAATGGTAAACCATTAATGAGCTTTGGTCTAATGGGCGGTGCGATGCAACCTCAAGGGCATGTACAAATTTTAACTAATATTATTGACTTTGGTATGGGGTTACAAGAAGCTGGCGATGCCACACGTTGGCAACATTTTGGTTCAACCGAACCGACGCAAGCACAAGAAAAATCATTAACCAACAGTGGTGTATTAGCGTTAGAGTCAGATATTCCTTATCAAACTGTGCGTGGTTTAATGCAGCGCGGCCACAAAATTCAATTTGATTTGGGTGGCTACGGTGGTTATCAAGCCATTATGTATGATGAAAAAGAAAACGTTTATTATGGTGCTTCTGAATCTCGCAAAGATGGTCAAGCGGTGGGTTATTAACCGATTGATTTCGAAGGAGATACTGCTATTTGCTCACGAGTTTGTTGAACTAAATTAGCACAAAGTTCAACAAACTGATGAATTAAGCTCGGCAATTGATCTAATTCAATGGCATCAATTAAATTTTTAACTTCTAGCCCTAACTCGGTATCACCTTCAATTTTTAAACGCCGTTGAAAAAATAAGGTATCAGGATCTTGTTTTCTGCCGGCTATTAATAATAAATCTTCAGCTGTCGCACTAAAGCTGACATCAAAATTACCATCATGTTCATTATTATCATGATTGTTTGCATGAGAGCTGGCATCTGCCATGATCAATTTTTCATCACTAAAACTTATCAACCAATGTAAATTAATATCAGTGATCGATATTTTTAACCATTTATTTTGCAAAAACTCAAAATCGCCATCAGCAATTGCTTCATTAAATACTGAATGCAATGCCGGTAACAAGGCTTTTTGTTGTAATGAAAACGGTAATAAAGCAAAAGCAGGACGTAATATTTTCGGCATCACATTAATTGCTTTACTGCGCAAACCTAATGGTAAATCAAGTAAAGATAATTTAGGTAGTTTGTTCAAGCTTGTAGCAAAAGTTGTTGCAAAAGGTAAAGCAGCGAGGTTAAGCACAAAAATATTCCAATAAGACCAAGATATCGTTAGTTTAGCGAGTTTATCGGTAAACTTTTTTGGCTTGGATCAACGTTTCTTAATTTGAGTCAAAAAAGCTTTACTTAAAAGCTTATAAACTTCGATTTTAATTTTCCTATTTTTCTAATTTAATTAAGTCGAATAATAATTATGGAACTTTTGTGTCCTGCAGGAAATTACCCTGCACTAAAAACCGCCATAGATAATGGTGCTGATGCGGTTTACATTGGTATGAAAAATGACACTAATGCGCGTCATTTTGCTGGTCTTAACTTTAATGACGCTAAATTGCTAAAAGCCGCTGATTATGTGCACAAGCATAATAAAAAACTACATGTTGCTATTAATACTTTTGCTCATCCTGGGGCACAACATCGTTGGCAAAAAGCGGTTGATGACGCGGTCGCTATTGGTTGTGATGCGCTAATTATTGCTGACATTGGCGTACTTGATTATGCCGCGAATAAGTATCCAGAAGTAGAACGTCATGTTTCGGTGCAAGCATCAACCACTAATTTAGCCGCCATTGAGTTTTATCATCAAAACTTTGCTGTTGCACGAGTGGTTTTACCGCGCGTTTTGTCTGTACAACAAGTGCGACAGTTAGCAAAAAATAGCCCCGTAGCGTTAGAAGTTTTTGCTTTTGGCAGTTTGTGTATTATGTCAGAAGGGCGATGTTATTTATCCTCGTACATGACTGGCGAATCGCCTAATACCGTTGGTGCTTGTTCGCCAGCTAAATATGTGCGTTGGCAGGAAACTGAACAAGGCTTAGAGTCGCGTTTAAATAATGTATTAATTGACCGTTATCAAGCAGGTGAAAATGCTGGTTATCCAACGTTATGCAAAGGACGTTTTGAGGTGGATAATAATATTTATCATGCACTGGAAGAACCTACTAGTTTAAATACTTTAGAGCTGATTCCTGAACTTTATAAAATGGGTATTGCTTCGGTAAAAATTGAAGGTCGTCAGCGTAGCCCAGCTTATGTTCAGCAAGTGGCGAGTACTTGGCGGGCAGCCTTAGATAGGTATCAGCAAAATCCTGAGGGTTATCAAGTTGAGAATGAATGGATGGCGACATTAGCTAATCTTTCCGAAGGTACGCAAACTACACTGGGTGCATATCATAGGAAATGGCAATAATTAATCGTTATTAATATTTATGCCTATGCAGATAACTCAGGTATTTATACTAATCGTCATCTTTGAGACGCTTTTATCGAAGATCTCATGTTTTTTGACGTAGATTCAGGACAATATGCTCCATGCATTGTCTGCTTAAAAGACTGCGGGGATGACGATCCTGAGTCAAGTGTATAGGCACGTAATATTTAATCTGAGCGGGTTTAATTCCCCGCCGCTTGCGGCGTTTGTAGGTTAGGCTTTAGCCTATCAAGTTGACGGCATAAATGCCGACCTACATTTAACGTCATAATATAACCCCTCTTCGCGTAGCGAATTTGAGCTAAAGCGAAAAGCCTTGGCGCGGGGTAGTTAATTCTAGGTTGTGGTTGAGGGACAAACCCAACACGAAGAAATAAATAAAAAGATGAAAGGTAAAAACATGAAATTTTCTCTTGGCGCACCACAATTTTTTTGGCCAAAACAAGAGGTAGAACAATTTTATCAACAAGCAAAAAACAGTAGTGCTGATATTATTTATGTCGGTGAAACTGTTTGTTCCAAGCGTCGTGAATTACGCGATAAAGATTGGCTAGCGTTAGCACAAGAGCTGACAAAAGCTGGCAAGCAAGTCGTTATTTCAACGATGACGCTATTAGAATCGCCTTCGGAATTACAAGTGCTAAAGCGTTTATGTAATAACGGTGATTTATTGGTTGAAGCCAATGATTTAAGTGCCGTGCAAGTAATGAATGAGCTAAAATTGCCATTTGTAGTTGGTGCGGCAATTAATTGTTATAACCTTGCCACGCTAAAAGTATTATTAAAACAAGGTATGAGCCGTTGGGTGATGCCAGTAGAGTTATCTGGAGACTGGTTAAAACAATTACTTAATGAGGCGGAAGATGAAGGTGTGCGCAGTCAATTTGAAGCGGAAGTGTTTTCATGGGGATATATGCCATTAGCTTATTCTGCACGTTGTTTTACTGCACGCTCTGAAGATAAAGCTAAAGACGATTGCCAATATTGTTGTATTAATTATCCGCAAGGGCGACGGATGAATAGCCGTGAAGGTGAGCGCGTGTTTGTGTTAAATGGTATTCAAACGATGTCGGGCTATCAATATAATCTCATTAATGAAGTGTCTGATATGCAAGCAATGGGCGTTGATGTGGTGCGCATTAGTCCAGACAGTGAATTAGCCTTACAAAAACTGGATGATTTTCGTGCGCAATTACTAGCGCCAAAACATTATCCGTTAGATGGTAATGCAGAATGTAATGGCTATTGGCATAAAATAGCCGGTATGTCAGTACAATAGCCATGTTATACTGCGCCCGTTTTTTATTTAAATGATCATCAATCAATTGAACTTAGCTAGAGCCTATTATGTTTGAACTCAATTTATCTGAATTTACTCAAGAACAATTTTTACGTGATTATTGGCAAAAAAAGCCAGTGCTCATTCGTCAAGGCTTTAAAAATTTTGTTGATCCTATTTCAGCTGATGAATTAGCGGGTTTAGCGATGGAGTCTGAGGTTGAATCACGCTTGGTTTATAAAAAAGACGGGCAATGGCAAGCACAGTTTGGTCCTTTTGATGGCTATGATCATTTAGGTGAGCAAGATTGGTCGCTTGTGGTACAAGCGCTTGATAATTGGTCAGAAGAAGCGGCAAAAATGATCGAACCGTTTCGATTTATTCCTCACTGGCGACTTGATGATTTAATGACTAGTTTTGCGACTAAAGGTGGCAGTGTTGGCCCTCATATTGATAAATACGATGTGTTTATTTGTCAAGGTAGTGGCAGTCGTCATTGGCGTGTGGGTAATAACGGCGATCATCAAGAATTCTCAGCGCATGAAGTATTACTGCATGTAAAACCTTTTGACGCCATTATTGATGTTGAAGTTAATACTGGTGATATTCTCTATATTCCACCAGGATTTCCTCACGAAGGGGTTTCTTTAAATACCTCGATGAGCTTTTCTGTCGGCTTTAGAACTACCTCAACGGTAAGTTTATTTAGCGGTTTAGCCGATCATTTAATAGATAATGAACTCGGAGAAGAGCTAATTGAAGATCCTCAGCGTAGCCCAATTACTCAATCTGGTGAGATCAATCAAAGTGATTATCAATTAATTAAAGCGCAATTATCACAACTTTTAGATAATGATGACGTGGTTAAACAGTTTATCGGTTGTTATATGACTAAAGCAAAGCATGAGTTAGATTTAATGCCTGCTGACGAACAGCTAACCGCAGATGATATTAGTGAGATTTTAACCACCAATTCATTAATGCGTTTAGGTGGCTTACGTGCTTTTTATTTTAGTGACACGGTTGAACAAGGGCTTTGTTACATTGATGGCAATGAATACACTTTCGCAAACAACATTGCTCCGGCAATAAAATTACTTTGTGATAATGTTGAAATTACTCCTGAACAACTGAATCAATGGTATGAGAATACTGATTTTACTCAGTTTATTTGTGAGCAAATTAATGCCGGTTACTGGTATTTTGCCGAATAGTTATTCTCGTTCTATTGTCATTCCCGCGAAGGCGGGAATCTACTATCTAGCTCTCAATATGACACGAAAAATTCGTGGTAATTTAATTTGGGTTAAGGAGTTATAGATCCCCGATAAAAGCATTCGGGGATGACGCAGGTTGTACATTCGGGGATGACGCAGGTTGTACATTTGGGGATGACGCAGGTTGCACATTTGGTGATGACGCAGGTTGTACATTTGGTGATGACGCAGGTTGCATATTTCCGCGAAGGATACTCGTCATTTCTGTTCTATTGTCATTATTGTTCTATCGTCATTCTTGTTCTATCGTCATTCCCGCGAAGGCGGGAATCTACTATCTAGCTCTCAATATGACACGAAAAGTTCGTGGTAATTTAATTTGGGTTAAGGAGTTATAGATCCCCGWTWRRRKYAMKSRGKKATNGANCSCMGRTNWGWRCAYTYGGKGATGACGCAGGTWGYACATTTKGKGATGACKCAGGTWGCACATTTTGGGATGACTCAGGTTGCACATTTGGTGATGATGGAATTGGAAATAAATTCACTATAACGTATCATTTTAAGCTTCATATAAATCATAAAGTAGAAAACAAAGAGATTTTTATTATGAGACTAGATAAATTCATCTGTAAAAGCACCGAATTAACGCGTACAGAAGCAAAAAAATTATTAAAGAAAGGTATGGTTAGAGTTAATGGTGAAGTGATTAAAGATCCCTCCACGCAAGTACATGAAAATAACGCTATTACTTTAGACAATGGTGCTAGTGAGCAAATGCTAAGTGCCCGCAGCTCGCGCTATATTATGATGCACAAACCTGCTGAGACTATTTGCTCTAATGTTGATGAAGTCTATCCGTCACTTTTACACTATATTGATCTTGATAAAGCCTTTGATTTACACATCGCAGGGCGTTTAGACGCTGATACTACTGGCTTAGTATTAATAACTGACGATGGTCGTTGGTCGCATAATATTATTTCACCGAAAAAAGACTGTCCGAAAACCTATAGAGTACAACTGCGCGATGAAATAACTAACGATAAACAAGATGCTTTGATCACCCAGTTTAGCCAAGGTATTCAATTACAAGGTGAAAAAGATCTTACCAAACCCGCGATTTTAAAAATCATTACTTCTAATGAAGCGCTTTTAACCATCACTGAGGGTAAGTACCATCAAGTAAAACGTATGTTTGCCGCTGTCGGTAATAAAGTTGTCGGTTTACATCGACAGCAAATTGGTAGCATTAAATTAGATGAAAAATTATCAGCAGGGCAATGGCGATTTTTAACCGATGATGAAATTCAAAGCATTTAAATAGTTTTTAAGTGTTAATTTATTAGTATAAAGACCTTTATGTGGTTAACATTAAGGTCTTTTTTTATGATGAATATTTTCTCTTGAAGCAAATAACCAACAATTCTTTTATCAAAACCTTTGTTTATACTGGGCTAGCACTGATGGCTTTTGCTGCAAATTCAGTGTTATGTCGCTTAGCGTTAGGCGATCACACTATTGATGCGGCAACTTTTACGCTGGTGCGTTTAGCATCAGGAATTGTTGTTCTGTTACTGATTTTATTGATAAAAACTAAAGTGAACGGTCAAAATTTGCAAGCTCAAAAAGCTTTGCCAAAAGGGAGTTGGAGTGCGAGCATGTTGCTATTTGTTTATGCCTTGTGCTTTTCTTTTGCTTATACGAGCTTAGCAACGGGTACTGGTGCTTTGATCCTTTTTGCCGCAGTGCAAATTACGATGATTTTACGAACCGTTTTTAGTGGTCATAAACTACATCTAGTTGAATGGCTTGGCTTATTATTAGCTTTTTGTGGTTTTGTTTATTTAATGTTGCCTAAGATCACCACCCCATCACTGTTTGGTTTTATATTAATGACAATCGCAGGTATCGCTTGGGGATTTTATACCATTAATGGACGCAATTCTGTTAATGCATTAGCTGATACTACCTATAATTTTTTGCGCACTTTACCGTTATTATTACTTGTATTGCTGTTTAATTATACGCACGCACATTACACCCCCATGGGCGTATTATTAGCTTTTTTATCAGGGGCTATCGCTTCGGGTATTGGTTATACCTTGTGGTATATAGCATTATCAGGGCTTACCACTATACAGGCGGCAGTAGTGCAGTTACTCGTTCCTGTGATCGCCGCGTTAGGTGGATTAGTGCTGATCTCAGAAGTGATAAAACAACGCTTTGTACTTTCATCGGTTATGATCTTAGGGGGAATTTTATTAGTTATGCTCGTTGGTTACGATAAAAAACGCAGACAAAAACAAGTTATTGATAAAAGAAAAGACAGCTTACCATTGTAAACTACCTTGTGATGAATTGATTTTATGCTTTTAAATTATCTAGCCAATTCAATTAACGCTGCGGTATACATTTTTAAATTTAACAGTAATTGCTTTTTAGTGATAAATTCGTGCTCCGAATGTTCAGTATAAATAGTGTTGGGCATCGATGGACCAAAGCTTACTGCATGAGGAAATAAGCGTGAGTTAGTAGTTTTCCCTGCTCTGAAGTGTCGTCTAATTTAAATGGCGATTGCGCCCATTTACTGGCATCAACAGGTTGTACATCACCGTGGGTGACCACACCAATACGTTGTTCACTTTGCGTTAAACTGGTATCTCCTAGACCAATGATCACTATATAGCCTTGGTCTTGATAATCAAAACCAAGTGCTTGTGCTTGTTTTTTAAGTGCTTGTTTAAAGGCTATATGGATTAGATTATTAACCACAGTAACTCCTTTTTTAGCCATCGTATTGTAGCTAAGACGTTACAGGCCTTGTTGATATTGCGCATTAGTGGCAATGCTGATCATCTGATTTAATTGAACTTTTGCATTAGTTTTCACATTAGTTTTTGCATTGGCTTTTCCACTTACTTTAGAACTTATTTCGTTAACTAAATACTCATCAAACAATTTAATTAACAAGGCCTTGTCTTGTTTAGTTTTAGATCCTGAGCCTATGTCAGTAAGATCAATAAAAAATTCATCGAAGAGGTTGGAAAAATCATCAATAGCATCAGTATTTAAAAATTGCTCATGGTTATAAATGCTGGGATAACCACCTTTTTGTTTATCAACCGCAAACGAAACGCCTTTTACATTAGTAATGGTGGTGGCTTTTTCACATTTAAGCATACAGCCATCTTCAATACTTGGTTTGCTGCAACCCACGGTACGTTGGAAAAAACACTGTCTGCTGGTCATCATTAAAATAGGGTGATAAATACTATACACCAACTTAAAGTTTTCAGGACGGGCAATGTTTCTGATTTGATTGCGATTAATTTCATTGGAAATAAAAGCACCTAAACAATTTTTTTGTGCTTTTAAAGTTAACAAGGCATAAGAATTGGTGGTATTTAAAAAAGGCCCCGCGAGCCAATCAATATTTAATTGACCTGCCATATAAGCAATACCAGTATTATTGGTGACTATACGTTGAGGTTTTACTTGTTCGAGTATTTTTACTGCTTCAAGATAGTCTTTACCAATGAGTACAGCTGGAAACCATGGGATAAAACGTGGATTACGCAGCAAAATATCAATGTATTTGCTGTTATTCTTTTTAAAACTCTCTGGTAACTTAAAGTAAATATCTGCTGTGGTTAAGTCTTGTAAATTAGCCTCTTTTTCGTCGCTAATTAATATTGATAAACTTGGTTGAGTGCTGAGTTTATTATGTTTGATTAACTTAGGCACGGCAACAGGTGCTATTGGTGCCTTATTGTTATTTAATAGTAGGGCAACTCGTTTTTTCATTGCGCTTAGCTCTTTAAACGGAATGCTTAAGCCTTGCTCAGAGTCGGTAGCAAAAAGCTGTTCAAAATACATCGCTGTTAATTGGTAATTGGCGTTATTAAAACTTTTAAAGCGCTTTTCTAATGTTTTTTTATCTAGTGCTGATTTTTCACTAGCGATTAAATTCATCGTTGAACTGACTTGTTGAGTTTGCTCTTTTGTCTGCTCTCGTGTATTGACGGTGATGACTAATGGCTCATTTTCAGCGCCGCTAAAGGTAAGCGTTAATAGAATTTTATCAATGTTTAACACACTGATTTTTTCTTTAACTAGATGCATAATATCATTTTTTTCAGCGGCAAGCGTTTGCTGAGTATCATGGATTTGTACTACCGAAATCGCTTTATTTTGTTCATTGGCATGATCAAAACTATGATCGCGCGGATTATCAATAAACATTGTTTTAGTTAAGTCGCCTTGTAAAAACGAATTGGTAAAGTCACGATTAAATACTTTATAAAGATTTGAATTGTCGTCAATTAACTTACCTGTTTCGACAAATTGATCTATTTGTTGTCGCCAACTATCGACTACCGTATGCACATAATTTTCGCCTTTAATACGACCTTCTATTTTTAATGAATCGACACCCGCAGCAACTAACTGCGGTAAATCAAAATAGGCAGAATTGTCTTTTAAATTTAACGGGAATTTATTACCGGCATTGGTTATTTCGTATTCATCGCGACAGGCTTGACTACAACGACCGCGATTACCTGAATTGCCAACACTCACCGAACTTGAATAACATTGCCCTGAAAATGCGATACATAACGCGCCATGTACAAATACTTCGCTGAGTACGTTTTCTTTATGGGCAACTGTGGTTAATTGTTTTATTTCGGCTAAGTTTAATTCACGCGATAAGTTAACGCGTGTTGCGCCTAAATTACTTAAAAAATGAATTTGCCCTTCGTTATGAGTGGTTAATTGCGTCGAGGCATGAATATTAAGCGTAGGGAAATAGTGATTAACTAGCACAAATATGCCGAGATCTTGTACGATAATGGCATCAATGGTGGTATTAACCAGTTTATTTAGTAGGTTAAAGAGCGCAGGAATTTCGTGTTCTAAAATAACGATATTAAGTGTTAAAAAAACTTCACAATCATATTGATGTGCGAGGCGTAACACACCATTGAGTTGGTCAAAAGAAATATTAGCGGCACGATTTCTAGCATTAAAAGTATCTAAGCCACAATAAACCGCATTAGCACCAGCAATAATGGCGGCTTTTATGGCGTTAACACTGCCCCCTGGGGCTAATAATTCTATTTTTTGACTCATCGCGCAATTATCTCTTTAGGTTTTCAGATTGATATATCGAGGCTGAAATATTTTGAGCGGCGATTTTACTTGGTTATACAAATGATTACTACTACTGTAAAAAAGAGTTCAAACCAAGTGTAAATATTTAAGTGTTTTAGTCGCTTTTTACTTCTTTTGTAAGCTGTTAAAAGCAGCCATTTGCTCGTCAGTTGCGGGTAGTTGATGGTTAGTTTTCCACTGACTATAAGGCATGCCATAAATTTGCTCGCGGGCGCTGTCGATATCAATTTTAACACCTAGTTTTTCAGCTTCGCTTACTGTCCATTTTGAAAAACAATTACGGCAAAAGCCAGCGGTGATCATCAGATCGATATTTTGAACTTCTTTATGTTCGTCTAAATGCGCTAATAAACGACGAAAAACAGCGGCTTGAATTTCTATTTCTTGGGCGGTGTAGTTTGTTTGTGAAGTGCTTTTATTTGTCATGATTTTATTTTTCCTCAGTTTTTGATAACGATTTTTTTGTAGGTCATAGCTTGCTGTAACAGAATAATTTAATCAGTGCTAATGTCATCTTCTTCAAGTGGTGGTTGAGGTCGTTTGTGACGCCTTATTTGCACTATCATACCAAGGTAAGGGTTATCAAAATAATGGATCTCTTTACTGATCACCCGTCGGTCTTGCTTAAATTCAATTAGTTTTAACGGTTCAAGCTTAGTTTTATCTATTTTTAATGCATCACTTGCTTGTTTGGTTAAGCTTTTGTTCAGTATCGTCATATTCGCAGTAATAAATAAATAATGATTCAAATGTACTTTAAACCAGCCATCTAAAAACCAATTTTGTAAAGGTGGGAGAGGTTTTTTAATATTGTATTTACGTTCAAGTAAGGTTAGCTGATCATCAACTGTTAACGCGAGTTTTTTATCGTCAAGCTCGGTAATTATTTCATCGATACTTTTATTGAAATTATCTAGTTGCGATAAAATGTTGGTTAAACGGTTATGCAGTGCTTGTTTATATTGCGCCTGTTCGTCTAATTTGTTTTCTAGCGGCGCAACTAAAATTTGTGGCTCTTGTTGTTTTTGCTCTTGTTCATGTGTAAGCGCAGCAGCTACCGATTCATTATATTGTTTAAGTTTTTTATTATAATCAGCTTGTAAATTATCACCGCCATAAATATGTAGCGGAATAGCGTAATTTCTTCCTTTAGGCGCCAAGCGCCAGCCGATGTGTAACAAGGGTTTGAAATTTTTACTCCAACGTAATTGTTTAACAATATCATTAAGTTTTAATGAGTCTTTGCTCAGCAAGTAGGGGCGTTTACTATAAACATTTTCAGCAGCGTTAATCGTTTTCGGTATTTTATCAATAATAAAATCGTTGGCAATAAAACTAGGATTTTGGCTGGATAATTGCGCTAATACTTGAGGAGACAGCCGGCAAAGTTGTGGTTTGCGGTATTTTGTTTTAGCTGATAAATGAACAGCACTTAAATTAAATTTAAACGGTGAAAACTCTTGCTCAGCTTGCTCTACTAAGGCAATGAACTCTAGCGTTAATGGTTCAAATGCGTCAGCGTCTATTGTTAATATATCAGTCGTTAATATATCAGTGTTTTGTGCTGTAATAGTTTGCTCGTTAACGGTATCTTTATCTAAAAATTGGTCATTAATAACGGGTGTTAAAGGGAAAATATCGACCTTATCGCTATCACTATTACTTTTAAGCATTTCAATATTGCCGATAGCATCATCAACTATCCCTTTATCAACTATTACTTCATTAACCATTTCATCATCATCAAAAAGTAATGTTGCTATTTCTGTTAGGGTTTTACTTTGATAATAAGGTATTGGTGTTGAAGCTTGATCAAAAAAGCTTTGTTCAATAGTTGTTGTTCCGCAAAGTGGAAGCTGTGATCTTAGCGCACTGGTATCGGGTTTAAAAAACGCAGGTAAAAGTTCTATAAAGCGCTTACGGCGCAAACTTGCGGCGGCTGATATGGTGTCATCAGGAAAATGCTCTTTGAGAATACTTTTATCGCCAAGCTGAGTAAATAAAATTACTTCTACCTCAAACCACCGTTCTTTCTTAGCAGTTTGAGCAAGTGCGGGGCTATTTGCTAATAAAGTTAAGCAAGGGAGCAGGGCGAAGTATTTAAGGTGTTTTAACAATGTTTGTCCTAGCAACTTGGTTAAAGATACTGAAACAAGTTCAGCATGACGTTTTCTATTTCAGCATGACGTCTATTATTTCAGTATGACATGAAAATTTTGATGTAGTCAGGATCTTGTTATTTATCAGTCTGTTTAATTTTTATTATCTTATCAAATTTGAGTGCTTATGTTATTTTTTCTTCTGCGCTTTTTGATTTTGTTGTTTGACTTTTAGCAAAATCATTCAACATCTCGGTAATTAATAATAGTCGTGCTTTCGCTTCTATAGCACGTTCTTTTCCTTTTAGGAAAAATTTAAGTTTGGTTGGCCCGTCCATTTTATATTTGGTCGGCTGTGCCTGAATAAGCGCAATGATCATCATCGGATCGATGTTAGCCGTTGGATTAAATTCAATGCTGCCGCCATTTTCACTAGCATCAAGTCGAACAATGCCAATTTTTTGCGCTTTAAGTTTTAATTTAGCTATTTGAACTAAGTTTTTTGTCGCTTGCGGTAATAAACCAAAACGGTCGATAAGCTCAACTTGAATATCATCTAAGTCGTCATTGTTTTTACAACTGGCAATACGTTTATATAAACTTAAGCGCAAACTAACATCAAAAATATAACCTTCAGGTACCAAAGCCGGTATACGTAAATCAATTTCGGTTTGTTTACGGGTGGTTTGATCAAGCGATAATTGCTTACCTTCTTTTAATGCAGCAACGGCATCATCAAGCATTTCCATGTATAAACTGAAACCAATTTGACTCATTTGGCCGCTTTGATCTTCACCGAGTAATTCACCTGCACCACGAATTTCTAGATCGTGGGTTGCTAAAGTAAAACCTGCACCTAAATCTTCTAATGAAGCGATGGCATCTAAGCGTTTTTTCGCATCTTTAGTCATGCGTTTTTCATGCGGTGTTAAAAGGTAAGCGTAAGCTTGATGGTGTGAGCGACCGACTCGACCGCGTAGTTGATGCAACTGTGCTAAGCCTAAATGATCGGCTCTGTCCATAATAATGGTATTTGCGCTTGGTACATCAATACCGGTTTCAATAATGGTGGTACATATTAGTACGTTAAAACGTTGATGATAAAAATCGCTCATTACTCGCTCTAAGTCGCGCTCACGCATTTGCCCATGGGCGGTGACAATTTTGGCTTCGGGTACTAGTGTTTGAATATCAAGTGCCGTTTTATCAATAGTGGCCACATTGTTGTGCAGAAAGTAAACCTGACCACCACGTAATATTTCACGCAATATTGATTCGCGAATAAGCGCATCATCTCTTTGATGAACAAATGTTTTTACTGCCAAACGTCTTGCTGGTGGCGTGGCGATAATAGACAAATCGCGCATCCCGCCCATGGCCATATTTAAGGTGCGTGGAATAGGCGTTGCGGTAAGCGTTAAAATATCGACATTACTGCGCAGCTTTTTGATTTTTTCTTTTTGCTTTACGCCAAAGCGATGTTCTTCATCAACAATAAGTAAGCCTAAGTCTTTGTAATTAATGCTACTTTGAATAAGTTTATGGGTGCCGATCAAAATATCGACATGACCACTGGCTACTTTGGCGATCACTTCTTTTTGTTCTTTGGCTGTTTTAAAGCGAGATAACACTTCAATATTTATTGGCCAGTTGGCGAAGCGGTCACGAAAATTCTCATAATGTTGTTGGGCAAGTAAGGTGGTTGGCACTAATATCGCTACTTGTTTGTCATCGTTTACCGCAACAAAAGCAGCGCGCATCGCTACTTCGGTTTTACCAAAACCAACATCTCCACACACTAATCTGTCCATAGTTTTAGGGCTACGCATATCAGCTATTACCGCGTGAATCGTTTGCTCTTGATCGGTGGTTTCTTCAAAACCAAAACTGTCGGCAAATGCACGATATTCTTCTTTATTTAATTGATAATGATGACCTTGAGTATTTTCTCGTTTCGCATACACATCAAGCAATTCAGCCGCAACATCACGTATTTTTTCTGCTGCTTTGCGTTTTGCTTTGCTCCATGATTCGCTGCCTAGTTTATGCAAAGGTGCATTTTCTGCACCCGAATAACGGCTGATTAAATGTAAAGATGCAACAGGTACGTAAAGTTTCGATTCGTTAGCATAAGCAAGCACTAAAAATTCAGTAGTTAAGCCACCTGTTGCTAAACTTTGTAGTCCCATGTAACGACCAATACCATGTTCGATATGAACTACCGCTTGCCCAATTGAAAGCTCAGCTAAGTTTTTGAAAATAATGTCGCTGTTGATGTCTTGTTTTTTTCCGCGACGACGTGCTTGGCGCACAATGTCACCAAGTAATTCAGTTTCGGTAATAACCGCAAAAGCTGAGTGTTTAGCCTTCTTATTAATCGCTTTTTCATTAACAACAAAACCATTACTAAGCGTATTTATTGTTAAGCCAAAACGACTATCACTTTGTTTAAATTCACTAATTGAATTAAATAACGCTGGCTTGATGTTATTGCGCTCAAGCAATTCTAGCAATGTTTCGCGTCGACCTTGTGTTTCAGCAATAAACAAAGTTCTTTGGGCGGCGGGGTTATTTTCAATAAACTTGTTTAATGCTGTAAATGGCTGTTTTAGTTTTGAATTAACCGCTAATTCAGGCAATGGCGCGAGGTTATAAACTATATCACCTGTTTTTTTACGCGGACTTACTGCTGGTACTGAATTTTGTTGTTGCTCTGACTGTTCTTGTTCAGCAGTAACCACTGTTTTAATTGCTTTGGCAATAGTAATACGATTAAATGATTTTAGTTCGCGATAGAGTTCATCGCTGTGTAAAAATAGTTGTTTTGGCTCAAGTAACGGACGAGTAGGATCATAACGTCGGTCTTCATAACGATAATTAATGTCTAACCAATATTGTTCTAGTGCATTATCAATATCACCATGAAGTATAATTTGTGTTTGTGCATTTAAATAATCAAATAAGGTGTTAGTTTGTTCAAAAAATAGCGGTAAATAGTATTCAATACCGTTAGGTAAAATACCATTACTGACTTGATGATAAATAGATTCTTTTTCGTTGTTTGTTTTTAAGTGTTCGCGATATTGGCTACGAAATAAATTAATGGCTGTTTTGTCGGTTGGAAATTCGTGCGCTGGTAGTAATTCTATTTTAGTTACTTTGTCAGTTGAACGTTGGCTGTCAGGATCAAATAAGCGAATTTCGTCAATTTCATCATCAAAAAAATCAAGGCGAAAAGGTGTTTTACTGCCCATCGGATATAAATCTAAAATCGCCCCGCGCAGTGAAAATTCACCATGCTCCATTACTTGGTCAACACAACGATAACCACAATTTTCTAACTCTTGGCGTAGTTGATGTAAATCTTTTTTATCGCCTTGCTTGATCAATAAGCTATTAGCTTCTAAAAACTGTTTTGGCGCAAGGCGTTGTAATAACGTGTTTATTGGCACTATTACTATGCCTTGTTGCATCCGTGATAATTGATAAAGTGTGGTTAAACGCTGTGAAATAATATCTTGATGCGGAGAAAAACTATCATAAGGCAGTGTTTCCCAATCAGGAAATAAGCAGATATTGCAGGCTTTTTCACTGTTGGCTAAGCTTGATAATTCATGCTCTAAACGTAATGCTGAAGGTGTATCTTGGGTGATTAATAATATTGGTGCATCGTTTTTTAACGCGGCGTGATAAATAGCTACACTGGCGCTACTACCATATAAATTACGCCACGTTTTTTTATCGGCTTGCGTATTTTGTGAGGATAAAATAGGTTCGAAAAGAGAGATGGCTTGGCTCATAGTAATATTATTTATGGTAACGAAAAAGCAGCGCGTATCTTAGCATGAGTTGATAAATAATTTGCAACCGCACAGAATTATTTTGTTGTAATTTAATTGTTAATTGTTAATTATTAATTGGTTGGCTAAATCAACTAACATCATCTATTGTTGATCACATGAAATGTTTTCAATATCAATTAGTAGGAAATTTTATTATTGTTCATTTTAAACGCAATACCTGCAGAACGTTAGTCTGGCTATTGACTTGCTTTTTGGTGTCTGTAGCTGTGCAAGCTGAAGAATCTTCAGATGATGTTGATATTTTCAATTTGTCATTACAAGATTTGATGAATATTACCGTTATTTCTGCAACACGCTCAGAAACTAAATTAAGAGAATCGCCTGTGCCTATGTCTGTGATTTCTGAGGATCAAATCGCAGCAAGTGGTTTGGATAATATTGCTGATATTTTAGGACTATTGCCTGAAATTGATGTTATGCACATTAGCCCATCACAAGTTGAAGTGTCTATTCGCGGAAAAAATATTAACTTTAATCGCCGTTTATTAGTACTCATCGATGGTCGAACAGAATACAACGATTTGTTTGGTGCCACTTTTTGGCAGGCTATGCCTATTGCCGTTGATGATATTAGTCGTATTGAAGTTATACGAGGCCCTGCATCGGCATTATTTGGTGCTAATGCTTATTCTGGGGTCATTAATATTATAACTAAGAGCCCCGATAAAAACGTTAAGCAAGTTGTGCGTGCGCATAGGGGGAGTGATGGTTTATATTATGGTTATTTAGCGTTTAACTATCAACGTAAAAGTCATGCTTTTAGGCTAAGTTATAATCGCCGAAATATTGATAGCAGTGAGCAAGAAGTTAACTTTGCTGGTTTTAATCAATTTCCATCAAGCGTTGATTTTTCATGGAATAAAAACAGTTTACGGCAAATGCAGGGAGCAAATTTTCAATATTTTGGTACGCTAACTAAAAATTTGCAGGTCAACCTTCTCGCCAGTGTTAGTGACGGTATGTTAGAACTGATCCCGCAACCCGGTTTACCCCGAGATAGCTGGGATATAAGCAGTAACAATATTCAATTAAAAATGGATTATAGTTTAAATAACGAGAGTTCATTTCAATTTAATGGTTATCGTAATAGCTTTAATTATGAAACCTATTTGCTACCTACAACGAATTTAGTCACTCAATTAGCGATTGATGATATTCATGCTTTTTTCCCTTCTCTTGATGATCAAACCTTGTTTTCTGGCACGGTACATACTGAAGATTTTTCCTTTCAATATGTCAATAAAGATGTTGATAACAAAATCAACTGGTTGCTTGGTGCAGAATATCGAAAAATTAATAATAAGGGAGGACTTGTTGTTAATAGTGATAAAGAAATAAAATCTTTTTTTGCTAATTTTACTTACAAGTTTAATGATGATARGTGGATTTTAGGCTTAGCAGCTCGCCTTGATGATGATTCAATAACCAAAACTGATATTGGTTATAATGCTAGTTTACAATATTTTATTAATGCAACCGATGATGTACGTTTTACTGTGCGTCGTGCGTTTAGGGCGCCGAGTTTGTTTGAATTATTTACTAAAATTGATATTAATGTACCTAATCAAAATCATCGGGTGCGTTTTCGTGGTAACCGACAGCTTAATGTTGAAATTATCAATGCGATAGATCTAACCTATAGCAGTCAACTTAATGAGCAAACACAATTCACTGCGGAGCTGTTTTACGAACGATATTCTGAGCTTATTGGTAATCCAGACAGTGGCTTACTTAATGACGTTGAATTAACCCCAGATACTAATTTATTCACCACAACCACCTCTTTTCAAAATTTATCCAACGCCAGTAATCAAGGATTTCAGGCGAGTTTACTGTGGTTAGCCAGTGACATTGTTAAATTTAATGTTAGCTATCGCTTTGCTGATCCTAGTCGACTTAATAACCTTGCAGGAGAAACATTTTTTACCCCTAAACACACTGTGAAAATTGTCGCTGATTGGCAAATAACCGCCACTTTAGATAGTGAAGTAAGTTTTCAATTTATTGATAAAACTGCACCGCATGAATTTACGCTTGGCAATGTTGCTCCTGATGGCTTTAATTTTACTCGTGCCAACCAGCAATCATGGACTGAACTTAATCTATCGTTGCGTTACAAACCACAACAATTAGCGGATTTAGATTTTTATTTCGTTATAAATAATGTCCTTGATCGTAAACGTATTGAATATTTTGAATTTGATTCAGTGCTTAATGGTGTTGGCGAACAATTTGGACGGCGCCTATGGGGAGGTTTTAAATGGCAATTTTAAGGCGGTGTTTTCAGTTTGGTCGGCTCTTGAGCTGTGTAACTATGCTGATTATTTTTAGTCATGTAGATTTTGTCTCTGCTCAAAATACTGATCCTAACTTAGATGAAGTTATTTGGCGTCAAGGTTTACAAGGTGAGATTATATATAACAAAAAAGATCCACAAAATATGGGCATAGGTTTTCCTCGGCATCTTGCCATCAGTCCAACAACGGGAAAATTATATTTAGGACAGTTAACCTTAAATGGCGGTAATATTTTAGTGATTGATCCCCGTACTGGGGAAACAGATAGTATTGATTTTTTAAGTAGTGGTTTAGGCTTTTCTCCTGATGGTAATACCTTATATTTTGGGGTGAGTACGTTAATGTTAGGCGCGTGGTTTAAGCAATCTGATGAGTTCCGTAAATTTGCGATTATTCCTGCCATAGAGTCGGTACAAGTGTCTGCTGATAACACCTTATATGTGGCGACCAGTGATTTTGGTCCGAAAGGACTTTATCCAAATTCTGTGCTTAAAGTTGATACCAGTAATGCTCGTTTTGAGCCAATATTTAATTTACAACAAGCATCAACAGCTATTAATGGTAGCATTAATACTCTTAATGCTATGGCGCTTGATGGTGCGGGTAATATATATATTGGCGGCAATCAAGGACGAGTGGTTATACAAAAAACAGATGGACGTTTTATTGAAGGAAATAGTCGTCCTGTTGCACTTGGGGGCATAAATAATGCTGGCATGGCGAGCGGTGCCGATGGTTTGGTTTATCATTATGATGGTGCTGCTGGTGAAGTTTTTGCTTATAGTGCGGCTGGCGACAGAATATTATTAGCCTATGGTGACCAACTCAAAGCAGAGAGATTAAGTAGTACTGGGGTTGCGAGCGACGGTAAAAACCTTTATATCGTTAGTGATAAAGCTGAGTTAATTCGTATTACTGCTATTAATGGCGGTAGTTTATTAGCTGTTATTCAAAGTTCTTCCGCATTATATTTATTACAAGGAACGGTTGTTTCACAGCAGAGTAATGAAGCCATTAGTGGTGTAAAAATTAGTGTCCATGATGGTTTAACGACTACTTCTGATCAGAACGGTTTTTTTCAATTAGAGTTACCGTTGGGACTTTATGAATTAAAAATAGAACACACTGATTTTATTAAAAAAGTACTAAATATTAATCTGAAAAACTCATCTGATCCAAATGTTTTGATCGCTTTAAAATCTGCATTACCAGGTTGGTTAGCACCCGGAATGACGGCTGAAATTCTTGCTAATCAAAACGACAACATTGCTGGTGCAACAGATGTCGATTTAGATAACGATAATAATCTTTGGGCAATTAATCACAGTAATGCCAGTATTACCAAAACCTTGCTTACGCCGATAACACGAGCAGTGATCAGTACCTCTACTTTTGCTCAAGGTGGTAATATGGGTAACGCTTGGTTTATTGCCAGCGATGATAACTTTAATATTTTTACTTCAGCAAGTAATGCGGGGGTTTTAAAGCTGCCACCGCTTGAAACTGAACAGCCTTGGTTTTTAACTCAAGATACTAACTTTCCTGATAAAATAGTGGATCAACTGGGTGTCAATCGTATGGATTCATTGATCACCGATGTTGATGGCGCAGCAAAATTAAGTAATGGCGATATTGTGCTGGTTTCTGGTACTGGTGGTTCAATACGACCTAATTTTCCGCAAGGAACTTTTGACAGCGTAATACGGCAAACACCCAATGGAGAACAAAGTATTTTGAGTCGAGGCATAAATGCGCAAGGGCAAGCCATTTTTGACAACCCAGATCTTACCAAGGTTGATCAACAAGATCGTTTATTAGTCGCTAATAGAAATGGAAATTTAGTTCGTGTGGAGGTGAATACCGGTATCGCCGAACTAATTTGGCCGGGTGATGGCGCAGGTAAACCAGAACCATTAAGTGCTTATACTAGTTTTAATGATGATGGTTTTGGAAATTTATTTTTACGGGGTGCATCATCTGTTATTGGCGGTAATCGTCTTAGTATGATCTCGCCAGACGGTGAAAGCCTAGTGCTACTTGCTGCCGATATTAACTCTGATTATGGTGGTTTTGTGTTTGATGAAAATGGACGAGTGATATTACTCAGTGATGATAATGTTATCATTAGAATTCGCGCCAGTGATGGCAGAACGATAGCTGAAAATTTACTTGAACCACCTTTAATGCCTGCACAAGCGGATAATTTAGGCGAGTTAAATATTATACCGGAACAATCCTCTCAACGGGGGGATTTGCAAACGAGTAATGATATAAATATACGTATTATACCGTGGCAACCTCAACATATAGATGAGGTTTTTTATAATCCGGATGACTTAAATAATAATGTTCCTACTGCTTGGGTGCAGTTAAATAATAACACGTCGACATCAACACCCACACCGCCAGAAAAATCAAGCGCGGGTAATGTTTGGTTTTTATTATTGTTGTTAGTATTTGGTTTGTCTGCTCGTTTATTATCTACACACTTATTATCTAGCTATAGAACTTTAAATTTGAATATAAAAAGGTGAAATCGTTAACATAAATAAGCAAGACGTTATTTTTATGACTATTATTATAGAGTGAAACTATTTAATTCATTTGCTCAGGTGGACTATGATCAAAAAAATAATGATTACACTGATCACTACGCTATTCTCTATGTCATTAGCGGCAGAGTCTCTTTATGTGTTTGTACCAACCGAAGTTAGAGCCAATAAATTACAACATAAAATTGGCGCTTACTGCTCAGGTGTTGATGTTACTGTTTTTGGTCGTGCGAAAGATTTCCATAAAAAAATTAAAAACTTTCCTCCTAGCGCTATATTGTCATTATTGCCAGTAATTGAACGTAATCATTTATTTGATCCGACTATTACGGGTTTAAAAAATGGTATTGCTAACGAGGATTATGTTTTGGTTTCTGTTGATCAACCTTTAAATCGTAGCAACTTAACCAATAAAAAAATTGGCGTTGTTGATTTGTTAGGGCGAAAAGCAATGACCAAATTTGTTGATAACTTACTAAAAGCCCAAGTAAAATTAAAGCGTGTGACTAAGGTTGAAGATCTATTGCCATTAATAACATTTGCTTCGGTTGATGCAATTTTTATTTCTAAAAGCTTATTTAATCAACTAAAATCTAAATCAAAATTAAATTTGGTGTCAACACCACTAAATATTAAAATAGGTCTGGCCTCGGCGGCATTGAGTGACGCTATTGTCAAAGATAAACTTAACGAATGCCTTTTTTCATTTGATAAACAATTAAATACAACTTTAGGAGTGGATCAATGGCGTACTCTTTAGGTTTAGGTATTAAGATGTTTTATCGTTTAACATTTATACTGTTTATATTTTCATTTTCATTTGAGAGCCTAGCGGTAAATAAGGTGTTAATCGTTAGAGGTGAGTCTGTAGTATTTGAAAATATTATCAGCGGATTACGAGATGATTTAGATGGTGAGTTACCACTGGTTGAAATGATCATAAATAATAAATCATCAAGTCAATATATGAATAAAATGTTTAACAAACACTCACCTCGGTTGATTATTTTAATGGGGAATAAAGCGGTAAATTTGTATGCTAATTTTCAGGTAAATCATAAGGAAATTGATTTTCCTCCGGCTATTGCCCTTGCAGCGTTATTTATTGATAAATTTTCTGCCAAGTTAAAAAATACCACTGCTATTCGCTATGAAATTCCCGCAGTAACTAGTGTTGTAACTATGCGTGCTATTTTAACTAAACCGATAAAAAAAGTTGGTGTAATTTACCGTGCGTGGATGAGTGATATTATTGAAGAAAATCAACGCTATTGCCGTGCAGAAGGTATTGAATTAATTGCACTTAAATTACCTAATGAAATTAAAGATCTAAGCAAAGAAATCAATCAGGCTTTAACAACATTGAATAAAAAAGTGGATGCTCTTTGGATTTTAAATGATAATCATTTATTGACTCGAAACGCATTAATTAATGCTTGGTTACCACAACGAGGGAAATCTAAACTACCTGCTATTGTAGGTATAAAACCTTTTATTACTAAAATACCTTTGGGATCTTTTGCTATAGTACCTGATAATTATGCATTGGGTGCGCAAGCAGCAGGCATAATTTTTGATATTATCGACAATGATTGGCAACTAGAAACTACCAAGGTACWACAACCTATATCGATAAAAAAATATATTAATACAGCACGTTTGAATGACAAAGGTATTGATTATTTATCTTCAATGTTGAATCAAGTAGATGAAGTTGTAAAATAATAAATATCAATCTGTTAAATGTGATAACGATAAAATACTGCTAAAAATTACTGATTTTGTTCAATCGAAATTTGTTGTTGAAAGACGGTTTTCCATTTTTTAGTTTCGCTGTCTATTTCCATAATATTGTAGGTGATCTCACCGGTAATATCTCCATTTTCATCCCAGTTATTTGCACCATAACTTCCTGAATAATCAATGTCTTTACCATCACGCAGTAACTGTAATGCCTCAGCGATATTTGCTGGGCCTACGATTTGTCCCGGAGGATTCATTACGGCACGCAAACTATTGCGGATCATTAAACCGGTTGGATTATTAGTATTGTTAGCTAAACCAGCGTGTTCTATCGCCAATGCTGTTACCATCGCAAAATCATAACCACTTACATCAAAACCATCGGGAGCATGGTTAAATTGTTGTCTATAGCTACTATCAAAAAACATCATTTCAGGGTTTGTGGCAAAGCCAAAGCCAGGAGCTGTACCTAAACTGTCTTTTATACTCGTTACATTGGCAATGTTGTTAGAAAAAGCAGTTACACCGGTTGAAGCATCGGGAAATAAAAATTTGGCTTGAATACCAAAAGCAATGGCTTCATTAAAAAAATTGGCAGACTCATCAGCCTCTAAAATTGCCCCAAGTACCATATCAGGGTTGTTATCAATAATTGTTTGTAAAAACAGATCAAAGCCTGCATTAACCGTAAAAGGAACCGCTATTTGTGCTAAGACTTTACCTCCTAGTTGTTCAAAATTTTGAGTGAAATATTCGACTAAAGTTTCTCCATATTGATCGGTATCATTATGAGCAGTAACTGCAGTTTTGTAACCTTGTTGTATTGCTAATTCAGCTAAAATACGACTTTGAATAATATCTGAAGGTACCATGCGAAAATAAAAATCATTATCATTAAAATGAGTAAAAAAGGGTGAAGTGGCAGATTCAGAAATTAAGGGGATTTGTTGAGGAATGGTTAATTGGGATACAGCTTTTGAGCGTGAAGAAAAGGACACACTGATCACTTTAATATCTTGCTCTAATAGTTTTTTAGCTTGGGCTACCGCATCCTTAGTAGAAGAAGCCAATAAAGCGACGGAATTTAACTTTTTACCTAACACACCACCAGCCTCATTAACTTGATTTACGGCTAACAAAATAGCATTTCTTGGTGATGGTGCATTTACTATACTGCCAATATTAATTGCATTAGGATCAAATTGATCAAATAAGGGATCAAAAACAAAAGGCTCTGTTGCATCATTACTTTTACCGCCACAGCTTGATAGTAACAATATAAATATTGTCAATATCGCGATATAAACTTTATAAGTAATGGAGATATTCATTTAAAAACCTAAAAATTTYGTTCAAAAGTTAATAAAAATTGACGACCTAAAGAAGGAAACTCTATACCACCAAAACCAGGATTTACATAATTACTCTTAAATATATCTTTTATTTGAAAGCGCAGGTTAGTTTTTTTCTTGGTAAATAGTGATAATTTTGTAGTTGATACCGTAAATGTACTGTCTAGATACGAGTCTAGCTGATAAAATTGATTTATAAACAATACATTAGAAGATGAGGCTAACCTTTTCCCAACCCAACGGTTATTCCAGCTGAATTTTATTTGCTGAGCTTGCCAATTATAGTTAACGCCCCAATTGATGGCTTGTTCTGGATAAAGTTCACCTGTTTTTCTATGCTCTAATATAAACAAACTAAAAGGCGGTTCATCTCGCTTAGTTTGTTGCCAGCTATAATTTAAATAACCATCGATACCTTGCCATAACATTCTTAGTTCAAATTCAATTCCATCAGTTTTGCTATCAGAACTATTATTTGCAAATAAATTACTGCCATCAGAAGTAAACACCACCAGATTTTCTACGTTAGTGTTAAAATAAGTTAGGGTGATATGCATCGCATCATTGAGCGGCATAGCAGCAGAAATTTCAATGGTTTTAGCTTGTTGGGCTTGTAAATTTGGGTTGCCAATAATATCTCCAGCTTGTACCGCTGTGCGATAAAGTAATTCAGGTGAGGGTGCTTGAAAAGAACTGCCTGCTAAAATTTTTAAAACAATGTCGTAAGGTAATTGTCCTACTAAGCCTAAACGTGCGGAAGATTGTTGATTGATCACCGAATCATTATCTATCCGTAAACCTATAATTGCTCGCCAGTTTTCATTTAATTGCCGTAGATATTGTAAGTAAAATCCTACGTTGGATAAGGTTTCATCACGATCTGGATTTAACTCGGTGTGCTTTCCACTGAGTCGGTCTACTTGGCTAAAAGTTTCAATTTTTTGCTGATCTTGTTTAGCATCAAAGCCAATGAGTAAATTATCTGTTTCTCTTAGCGCTATAAATATTTCTGCACCAATATCTAAGCCGCTATAACCAAAATGACGGTTCAAAAAGAAGCTCTTAGCACCTAATTCTATTTTATCATCACCCAGTGTATTTCCTTGGCTGTAACCTATGAAAGTACGTGCGGTAATTTTTTCCGTAAATTCGAATGTTAAATCAGCCCGAATAAACATATTATCTAAGGCTATTTTTGTAGTACCCGTTAATTGCAACGGATTAATATCGGAAAAAGGATTGTCAACATTTAACTGTTGGTAATGCCCCTTTAATTTTAGTTGACTAAACTCATTGATTTTATAAGCCATACGCGCATAAACGCTGATTGGTTGTGCATGGTCTGTATTTGATTGTTTTGATTCAATGTTTTGATAGGCAGGCGATTTTCTTGGCAACTTTATGCCTTTGCGATCACTGTTGCCTATATTAACGGCGAAAGAATAATCCAATTGTTCCGTGTGATTTCCATAGATAGTACTAAATAAATAACCTTGACCCGCATTATCAATTGAATTTAATTGCAAGGAAATTTTATTTTTATTTTTTCCTAACTCGGTACCATTTTTCGTGACAACATTAACAACCGCTAAAAAAGCATTTGCACCATATAAAGCAGATGCAGGACCACGAATAACTTCAATGTGTTTAATCATCGCCATGGGGATTAATTCTTGGTCAATAAAATTTTGTGAAGTAGAGCGAAAAGCAATCGCTTGTCCGTCAAGCATAAATTTAATGGTACGACTGCCTGAGCGCACGCCTGAATTAATTCCTCTGACGCCAAAATTATGCATGGCAAGGTTATAATTATCGACAAAACCAGCAACATGACTTAATGCTTCATTGACACTATTATAACCGTAGTTGTTAATGTCTTGCGCTGTTATTATGGTCATTATCGCGGGCGATAAACTAGTTTTTTCAGTAGTTTTGGTAACAGTGTTAACTTCAATGTTGAGTAGATCTTCTAAACTCAAGGTGGTTAAGAAATCATCATTAGTTATGTTGTTTGCTGCTGCAGTTGGTAAGAATGCCGTGTACATAACACTGACAAAAAGAGTCAAAGGGATGACAACATTTTTACCAATTCTCGTTAATAAAGAGAAGGTATTATTGATCTTCGTAAGCATTTTTTATTTGCTCAAATTGCGCTAAATTATCAAGAAGTAAATCAACTAAAGTTGGATCAAAATGTTTTCCTCGCTCTTGCTTAATCAAGGTTAATAACTTATCCATAGGCCATGCTGGTTTATAACAACGTTTGTTGGCTAAGGCATCAAATACATCAGCAAGTGCCGTAATTCGACCAAAAATGTGGATTTTTTCACCAACTGTGCCTTCTGGGTAACCACTACCATCCCATTTTTCATGATGAGTTGAGGCAATAATACTTGCCGCTTGCAGTAAAAATAAATTACTTCCTTCGAGTAACTCACCGCCTTTTTGCGCATGAGTTTTCATTATTTGCCATTCTTGCGCATCGAGTTTATCGGGTTTATTTAAAATAGCGTCGGGAATGGCAATTTTACCAATGTCGTGCAGGGGGGATGCTAAYTTTAAGGTTGCAATGTCTTCTGCGGGTAATTTTACTAATTTGGCTAATAATTCACAATATAAAGCGACACGTTTAACATGAAAACCGGTTTCTTTTGAACGAGTTTCAACAATTTCACCTAAGCGGTAGACAATTTCTTTTTGATTGCTTTTAAGATTCTCTTCAAGATGAATATTTTCTAAACCGATAGTGATGTTTTCAGAAAAAATATTAATTAATTCWTSWKSKMWMKKTGRWMATTCACCAACGGGTGTAACTAAAAAAAGGGTGATAAAAAATTGAGTCCGACAATATAAAACAATATGTTTTTTAGTGAAAATATTGGTTTGATATTGAATGGATTCGTTCAGAATATCTCTGATATCTTCCGGTAAAGTAGCTACTGTTACATTACTATGAACGCCATGTTGGTTATAGGTTTCATAACTATGGCTATCAAGTTTTTCAAATTTATAAACACCTATTTCGTGAGCCAAAACATAGGCATCATCAAGGTGTAATAAATCAGTGAGTTGTTGTAGTGCTCCTGAAATAAAAGTGTCAAAAGCATGTTTATTAAAAATACCTTTAGAGGCTTGAATAACTTGCTGTAATCCCTGCTTATTTCGTTCAAGCGAAACAATGTCTCGATACGAACGTAAACAAGTATGCATTAAGGTAAAGAGTTTTTGTGAGGTGAGCTCTACTTTAGATTTATAATCGTTAATATCGTATTGAACAATAACTTCTTGCTCTGGGGCTTGTCCAGGTTGCCCGGTACGCAATACGATACGAGTGTTTTTCAGATCTAATTTATTCCGAATAATATCAACAAGTAGTAAACCTGCTGTTTCAGTTTCCATCACTACATCAAGCAAAATAATTGCAACATCACGGTGCTGCTGCAAAGTTAACTCTGCCTCTTGAGCAGAGTAAGCATGTAGTATTTCTAAACCACATTCATCAAAAGTAAAGCCTACGAGTGCCATTTTTGTCACTAAATGAATATCTGCTTCATCATCAACAATAAGTACTTTGTAAAATACTTTAGGAGCTACTTCCTCTATAGCGTCATCTTCTTTAAAAAATAGCTCATCACTCATCGTTTATCACCATAATAGCTAATTTACATTAAACTTACTTTTAATTAACATGCTTATGTGCTTGGCTCAGGATTGTCATTCCCGCAGTCTTTTGAGCGGACGCTGCATGGATGCAGCTTATTAGACAACGCATGGAGCATATTGTCCTGAATCGCTGTCAAAAAACACGAGATCTTCGTAAAGGCGTCTCGAAAATGACGATTAAAATAAATACCTGAGTGATTTGCATAGCCACGTTAATTAATGAGTTACACACTAATCATAGGTTAAATAATTTTAATTATTAAAAAATGATCAATTTATTTATAAGACATAAATTAGAATAACGCTAATTTTCATCTACACTTAATGCTAATTAATAAATCAAGTGAGTGACAAATAAAGGGGGGAGTATGTTTGACGATGATGAACCACTGCTTTTTTGTGATGATGAAGATGAGAAACAACAGCAAGTTCAAAGCAAACCTCCTTGGAAAATATTAATAGTTGATGACGAACCTGCTATTCATCAAGTGACCTTATTGGCATTAAAAGGCGTTGAGTTTGATGATCGAAGTCTTGAATTTTTACATTGCTATTCGGGTGAGGAAACCAACGAGTTGATGGCAAAAGAAACGGGTATTGCTTTGATTTTTCTTGATGTGGTGATGGAAACTGAGCATGCAGGGTTAGAAACTGCTCGCTATATAAGAGAGACATTAAAAAATATTCAAGTACGTATTATTTTACGTACAGGCCAGCCTGGCAGTGCACCCGAATCAGAAGTCATTAATAATTACGATATTAATGATTATAAAAGTAAAACTGAACTGACCAGTGCCAAATTAGAAACGTCAGTTATATCAGCACTACGTTCATATCAAGAACTTGATAAAGCGGAATTGTTACGTGCCGCTTTAGATAAAATCATTCGTTGTTCTACTAATCTATTAAAAGAGAGTGGCAGTGAAAATCTGTCAACGTGTTTGTATAATAATATCGTTAAAATTCTACCTTTAGTGCAACAATTTGAAACCGCGCCAATAGCGGTTAGTTTAGTGAGTATTGATACTCATGTTGAAAAAAATAAGATCACCATTATTCAACAAACAGATAATGCGAGTGAAATAACTGAAATTCCGCCTTGGTTTAATAGCACTGAGAACGAAAATGAAAATGAAAACGAAAATAGTGAAATGGGCATTGATGCGTGTATTATTAATCAATACCAAGCACTGCTTTATGTATATAAAACTCAGCAGCAAGCGCCTACTTATCTGTTATTAACTTATCATCAATTAATTACACTAGAAGAAGAACAAGTGTTATTAAATTTAGCGCATAACATAGAAATTGTGTGTAATAACCTCTATTTACGTGAATCGTTAGCTAGCATTAATCTTGATTTAGAGGAAAAGGTAAAACAACGTACTCATGAATTGCAATTAGCTAGCGAACGAGCTGAACAAGCCAACCAAGCAAAAAGTAACTTTTTATCTAACATGAGTCACGAAATTCGTACCCCGATGAATGCCATTCTAGGCTTTACGCAAATATTAACCCGAAGTGATGATGTCTCCTTAGCACAAAAAACGTCTTTAAATAAAATAAGTAAAGCAGGACAACATTTATTAGAAATTATTAACGATATTTTAGAAATATCTAAAATAGAAGCAGGCGCAACCACATTAAATTTAGTTGATTTTGAATTAGTGGCATTATTGTCTGATATCGGACAAATGTTTCAATTTCGTTGTGAGCAAAAACAACTGCAGTGGGCTTTTATAAACAATACTGAAGAATTTATCTTTGTGCATAGCGATCAGGGAAAACTACGGCAAATTTTAATTAACTTATTAGGTAATTCAGTTAAATTTACTGATACGGGCACGATTACTTTAACATTGAGTCAGCCAGAGAATAATCAATTTTTGTTTGAAATTCAAGATACTGGCCCTGGAATTTCAGCAGCAGAGCAAGAAACGTTATTTAGCAATTTTTCTCAAGGTAGTGCGGGTGCCGAAAAAGGAGGTACGGGATTAGGTTTGGCTATTTCTTGTAAGCAAATAGAAATGCTCGGCGGAAAATTAATACTTGAGTCAACGGTAGGACAAGGTGCAAAGTTTTATTTTTCGTTACCGTTAGCGCAGGGTGATGAAAATAATGTTTGCCACAACACTGATGAAATAGCACAAATAAAATCAATAAACGGCAAACGTTTTAGAGCATTATGCGTTGATGATATTGCTGAAAACCGAGAAGTTTTAGGGGGGGTGTTATCTTCTTGTGATATAGACGTTAGTTACGCTGTTAATGGGCAACAAGCGGTAGATTTAATTAAAGAACAAAAATATGATGTGGTTTTTATGGATTTACTTATGCCCGTGATGCGTGGAGATGATGCCATAAAAATAATTCGTGAGGAATTACATGAAGATAAGTTAGTGTGTATTGCCATTTCTGCGTTTAGTTTAAGTCATGAAGTTGAACATTATTTAAGCATCGGTTTTAATCTGTTTATTTCCAAACCCTTTACTTTTTCAACAATATTTTCTTKTNTTGMWTNWTTMTTTYCCRSMWMKATWYRYCGYYAMMMWGKWAAWWGMAAAYSTNWSTTGNNRRWATMATTNANCCYGTKMMTAWTNKSACNARYTTANNNTNNCACAAAATAMRMKARWTSMKTNTRWAWCTNRTCYRMTRMTWTYWATCGTTCATCTCATGTCAAAAAAATATTAGCTGAATTAGCACAAAAATTTCCAGAAAATAAAATTTATACCGACTACCTTATTAGTTTTATTGATAATTTTGATATGGATGGTTTAGTTMWARWWTYRSMKKRSKKWSWWYWTGMMWWAKRRYRWARWKRYCRTMWMMKYKWRYAWRWKRCWKMWYSWWGWYKWSRMGMWRRRWRRYKYGGAATTACTCACGCAAATACTTGAAGCAGAAGGTTACGAAATAGCCTTTGCTACCAGTGGTGAACAGGCAATTAAAATAGCCACTTTGTTTATGCCAGCATTGATTTTACTCGATGTTATGATGCCTGGTATTGATGGTTTCGAAACGTGTCGGCGATTAAAATCATTACATGACTTGAAAGAAATACCGATCATTTTTGTTACCGGTAAAGCCAATATAAGTGATGTTGTTGAGGCATTTCATGTCGGCGGGGTTGATTATGTGACTAAACCCATTCGTCATGAAGAAATTGTTGCGCGGGTGGAAACCCATTTACAACTGCAGGCATTAATTTCTTTACGTGATGAGTTAATTGCTACTTTACGAGAGCAGAACATTAAATTAGAAAATATGGGAAAATTGAAAGATGAACAATTAGAAAAATCTGAACAATTTAATCATATTGGCGAATTAGTGGGTGAGCTTACCCATGAAGTGGCTACGCCTTTAGGGGTGATTAATACCGCGATCAGTACCTTGTCTGATCATCGACAAAAATTAGCAAACCAATTGCTAAACCAACAATTATCTAAAAAAACATTGACTGATTATATGGATTTGTCGGGTGAAAGTTTTGACATTGTCTTGTCTAATTTACGCCATGCAATCCACTTAGTTGATAGTTTTAAACAAATAGTGGTAGGTGAATTTAGCCAAACTAAAACACAATTTGAACTCGGTGCTTATTTAGAAGATATACAACATATTCTGATCCCTAAATTAAAACGTTGTCCACATAAATTAATAATAAAGTGTGTAGACTCTATTGTTATTTATGCAGAATCAGGTGCACTTTCGCAAGTATTAATTAACTTAATTAATAATGCCATTATTCATGCTTTTGCCGAACACCAACAAGGAAATATAACCATCAACGCGGTTGAAAATAATAATGAGGTAGAGTTTAAAATATCAGATGATGGTAAAGGTATTAGTGAAACTCAACAGGCCAACATCTTTGATAAGTATTACACCACTCGTCAAAGTCAAGGAGGGAGTGGATTAGGTCTTTTTATTGTTAAAAAGCTAATAAAACAAAACTTAAACGGAACAATTAGTGTAACTAGCAGCGAGGGTAAGGGCACACAGTTTACTATCACGTTACCTAAGGAATAAGCACTTTGACTAATAAAAGTACTGAAACAACAAAAAAATTTCGTAGTTTACGTAAAAAATTAGTGATCAAGTTAGGAATAACTTATCTGCTTGCTCTATTGTTTGTTTTTGTATTGATCATTGTTAAGAATACTTTAGATTTTAACGCCACCATTGCTGAAAGTAAAATACGTTTACAATCCTCATTAACAAATAAAGGTATGTTACTGGTTGAAAATAACAGTAATGCATTAGTGGGTTTGGTAGAAGATAATGCTTTTAGTGCCGTAGAAGCCATAGTGACTAAAACGGTACAAAGCAGTCAGGATATTGTCTATGGAATTTTTACTGATTTAGATAAAAATAATTGGGTTTATGCATTTAAAAATGAACAGTTAAAACAGTTTAAAGGGCTTGTCGATGCTAATGCTGTATGGGCATTGGCACAAACTCAAGCTATTTCAAAAGATATTTCTGTTGATCAACTGCAAGTTATTGAGTTTGCCGCGCCGGTATTAGTTGATGGTGAACAATTAGGGGTTATTCGTTATGGTTTATCAACTACTGAGTTAACCGAAACTATTGCTGTCGCTAATAAGAAAGCTCGTCAGTCACTTTGGCAAACATTATTTGCATTAATTATTGTTGGTATGGTGACCCTTATTTTGGTTTTTTTACGGACTGATAAAGTTGCCAAGCAAATAACCATTCCGTTAAACCAACTAACCGATGTTGCTAATATTGTTGCAAGTGGTCAGTATGATCAAACTATTAATATTCAAACTAATGATGAAATTGGTATATTAGCGAGTAATTTCAATTTAATGACTAATACCATTAATCGTACTATTGCCGATTTAGCCAAAATTAATCAAGTGGGTAATGATTTAGCTAAAACACGTAACGAAGGTCGTGCTTTTCAGTGGGTATTAGAAGCGCTATTAACGCAATTGCAATTTCAATTAGGTTTATTTTTTTGTTCTACAGATAATTCTGCATTAACACTGCGTGCTAGTTACCCTGAAAATAATTTAAAGCTTAATGACATTGAAACATTTATAACGAACCATCAAAAAGTGAATTGCTTTATTCATGATAATCTTGATGACGATGCTATTTTAACGTTAAATATTACTGAATTTACTCATAATGGTGCATTTAAATCATTAGTACTTATGCCTTTTGGTTGTCAAAATAACACTCAAATATTTATTGCTTTACTTAGTGATCAAGCAGAGAAAAAAGTAGCTTCGTCTGAATTAGCTTTTTGTTTATCTATTCGTCACTTGTTAATTACCTCACTACAAAATATTAGTATGAATGAATTATTGGCAGAGCAAAATAAAAATTTAGAAAAAACTGTTAATCAACGTACTGATGAATTACGGGTACAAAATGAGGCTTTAAGTAATACCTTAGCTGAATTAGAGCAGGCTCAAAATCAACTGGTTGAAGCCGAAAAAATGGCATCGCTGGGTAGTTTAGTTGCAGGTATTTCTCATGAAGTAAATACTCCTCTAGGTATATCGGTTACTGCGGCCTCACATCTAAACAAAGTCACCAAACAATTTGAGCTGAAATTTAGCCGTGGTGACTTAACAAAATCGGGTTTTATTTCTTATATGAAAACCGCGGATGAAACGACCGATATTATTTTAGTTAACTTAGAACGCGCCGCAACTTTGATCCAAAGCTTTAAGCAAATAGCGGTTGATCAAAGTTCAGACACCAAAACAAAATTTGACTTAAAGCAACATTTAGAAATGTTGATTTGTAGCTTACGGCCAACTTATAAAATATTACCCATTAATATTAATATTTGTGGTGATAGTGTTGAGGTTAATAGTTATCCTGGTTTGTTAAATCAAATAGTGACTAACTTGGTGATGAATAGCATTAAACATGGTTTAAATGAATGTCAACAAGGCGAAATTAATATTATTATTAAACAGCAAGATACTGTGGTTATTTTGTTGATTGAAGATGATGGTATAGGCATTCCAGATGAAATAAAAAACAAAGTATTTGATCCTTTTTTTACGACAAAACGAGGTAGTGGAGGAACGGGGTTAGGTTTGAATATTGTTTATAATTTGGTGACTCAGAAGTTAGCTGGAGATATAATAGTTGAAGACAATCAGCCTAAAGGCACAAGGTTTATTGTTTCATTTCCTGTAGATAAATAACTATGGCTACATTCATCTGCCTTGCCTAAAGGCGTTTCTAATTCCAGCTGAATTCTGCATCTTCAGGTGGAGCGAGTATATATGGTGCAATAAAGCCTAGCCATTCGCAAAAAGCGCAACAACCAACGCTAACATCAAAATCCAAAACCCTGAGAGTAATTGCCAAAAAAGCACTTGCGATTTATTCTTTTTAACTTTGGGATCATCACGTAAATAGTTAGGGTTAGGGTGTTTTAAATCTTGTAAAAATTCAGGGATGTTGTCGTAACGATGTTCTAAATCAAAAGCAACGCCACGTTGTAAGGTGCGATCAAACCACATCGGGATCACCGGATTCGCTTCACTGGCTTTGATGTAGCGCAAGTGATCGTATTCAAAAGCGGTTTGACATTCTTCTATTTTTTCACCGTAAGGCAATTTACCGCAAAATAATTCATAAGTGATGGTAGCCAGTGCGTATAAATCGCCTTGTACGCCGGTATTTTTACCGAGTAAATATTGAGGGTCAGAATAGGTTGCTGTACCTAATACGCCTTCATGCTCTAGTGGAATAAATACTTCGGCAAGGCCAGCGACAAACACCGAGCCAAAATCGACAATTTTTACGTGAATATCGTCACTAGAATTATTTTCAGTGTGAGCATCTAATATTAATATGTTGGCTGGTTTTAAATCTTGATGAATAGTTTCCATTTTATGAAATGCGCTTAAGCCACTTGCTACTTTTTCAATGATTTTTATGGCGAGTTTAGGTTTAGGGAAATGGTTGTTAATCATCCATTTATCTAGCGAAATACCATGAACATATTCCATTAAGTAATACAAACAAGTGCGCGGACGAGTTTGCGCAATAATACGCACCACATGCTCGCTATGAATACGTTTACCGATCCATTCTTCTTGAATAAAACGGTCAATATAGCCAGTGTCTTCTAAAAAATTTATTGACGGGGTTTTCATTACCATTTGTTCGCCAGTGTCTAAGTCTGCCACTAAATACAGCTGGCTACGTGAACTGGCAAATAATTCTTCTAATACTTTATAACCATCTAGCATTACGCCTTTATCAAGGGGCGGCGGAAAGGGTAGACGGGTTAATTTTGAGTTGTAGTCGTTTAAGCTTTCGTTAGGTAGTTGTTTTATTTGGCAAAGTGAACCGCTAATATTGTCATCGCTGCCCTTATCAAAAGCGGCTTTAACTAGTTTTTCGATACGCTCTTGGCAAGAGGTTTGATCGCTCATAATGGCTTTTATTTGCTCAGCATCAATAAAGTCATGAATACCATCTGAGGTCACTAATAAAATATCATCTTGTTCTAGCGTGAATGAGCTGTAATCTATTTGAATAGAGTTATCCATGCCCATAGCGCGCGCTAAAAAAGTTCGTCCTGAGCCGATGCTAGCAACATGATCGCGGGTTAGCTGTTTTAATATGGGTTGTTTAAACTCATTTTTGCGTAATAAAAATGCACGACTGTCACCAGCATGAAAAAAATGGCAAATTCTCGATTTTAAAACCAGTGCGGTAAAAGTGGTTAAATAGCCTTTTTCTTCATTGGTAAATTCGTGACTACGTTTAAATAAGGTAAGGTTGATACTTGAAAGAATTTTTTGCCCTGAATGTTTTACCGACCAAGTATCTGGGGTTTGATAATAATCGTCAATAAAGCGAGTAATGGCGGTGTTGCTCGCTTCTTTCCCTGCTTCAGCGCTGCTAACACCATCGGCAACGGCAAGTACAATACCTTTTGCTTCAAGCTGGCGATTGTTTTTATCACTATCTTGCTGCGGGATAAAAAAACCAACCGCATCTTCGTTTTCCTCTTTTAAGCCTTGAATTGAGTGGCTGGCGAGATCAACGTTTAAGAGGTTGGTTTTAGTCATAATGATCCTTATTTAAATAATTTTATAATAGTTATAAACCTATAATRAAATCAATCTATTATTYTAAATNAAWYWAMWAKAATATTATTTGTTTTAGCCTAAATAATGAATTTAGGCACATTATTCTAAATAGTTGGGACGACAACAAAGCCGTCGAGTTTTTTGCCACCTGAGCTTAGCCTGCTAAGTGATGGTGGCAAAAAATGAAGTCAATGCCGTTGTAGTTTCAAATATGACGAATAATTTAGGATACGTCGATCAATTCTACCGTCCCATCCTCTTTCACTTCAGCCATATGACCTTTAGGTTCATTTAAGAACATAGTCGCAAAGAAGATAACTGCGGCAGAAGCGGCAATAACCATAAAGAAGGTGCTGTAATCTACAAAAGATAACACCGTTAAATAAGTTACCGCCCCAACATTACCATAAGCACCTGCCATACCCGCAATTTGTCCGGTCATGCGGCGTTTAACTAAAGGCACAATCGCAAATACTGCGCCTTCACCTGCTTGTACGAAGAAAGAACAAGCCATGGTTGCAATAACAGCTAGAGGAATAGCCCAAGTATTATCAATCTGACTTAATAACATATAACCTATCGCTAAACCACCGACTAAAATCATTAAGCTGTTACGGCGACCAAATTTATCACTAAACCAACCGCCAGTCGGGCGAGCAACTAAGTTCATAAAGGCGAAACCAGAGGCTAATAAACCTGCTTCTACCGCAGAGATACCTTCAAAAGTATCTAAGAAGAACAAGGGTAACATTGATACTACAGCGAGTTCTGAACCAAAAGTTACAAAGTAAGAAACATCTAAAATAGCCACTTGTTTGAAATCGTATTTTTCAATGTCAGCAACGCCATGTTTTAAGTGCTCAGCATTAACGCGCCAAATAGAATGAACTTGCACAACAAACAATACCGCTAAACCAATCCACATAATTTCCATTGCTTGACTTGAGAATAAATTAACGCCAGCTGGAGACAGTTTCCATGCCAATACAGCTAAAGCGATATACATTGGGATATTCATGAATAAATAAAAGTAGAAATCTTTCCAGCTAGTAACTTCTAAACCACCTGATTTTTTTGGTTTAAAATAAGTAGAACCTTTAGGCGTGTTACGAGCGGCAAAATAAAAGAAAACACCATAAACACCGGCAATAACGCCCGTTAAACCAATAGCGTAGCGCCAGCCGTCATCACCGCCAAAAAATAACGCTAATGAAGGTAAAGTCATTGCTGCAGCGGCGCTACCAAAGTTACCCCAACCACCGTAAATACCTTCGGCAATGCCGACTTGTTTAGCGGGGAACCATTCTCCAACTAAACGAATACCAATAACAAAGCCCGCACCCACAAAACCGAGTAAAAATCTAAATAATGCGAGTTGTTCAAAGCTATCTGCCATGGCAAAGCCAACACAAATAAAGGAGGATATAACCAGTAAGCTACTAAAAGTAATACGGGGGCCAAATTTATCAACTAAAATACCTATAACAATACGTGCGGGTATGGTGAGTGCAACGTTTAAAATCATTAACGCTTTAACTTGTGCGCTAGATAAATTAAAGGCTTCTTTTATAAAAACTAATAACGGGGCATGGCTAAACCACACCACAAAGGTTAGGAAAAATGCAAACCAAGTAATATGGAGCATTTTAATTTTAGGATCTGCAAAGTTGAGCAGATTCATTTTTCCATCGTGTGACGACATATCATTAACTCCTACATGTTTATCATGCAATAATAGTTTATTAAAATAAAAATGTTAAAAAAAATTTAATAGGCTTAAAAAAATAATGGATATAGTGTGCACTTTTGTGGATTTAGCTTTATTGACTCAGGTCAACAAAGTGATTGTCAAAATATAACAAAATACTTAGTAAATAACTTATGATGTAATAACAATTTTTTATCAATATTTTGTGGATAATTTATGGACATTCAACAACGACATTCTTATCGCGCTTTAACGATGGCAACATTGGCTTTTGCTGCTTGTTTTTCGGTGTGGACGTTATATTCTATTTTAGGTATTGAATACAAAGAACGTTTTGACTTAAGTTCGACCGAATTTGGCTTATTGTTAGCCTCGCCTATTTTTACTGGCGCTATTTTTAGAGTTCCCATTGGTTTTTTAGCAGAAAAGGTTTCTTGTCGGAAACTGTTTTTTTGGCAAATGTTATTAACCGCTCCGCCACTTTTTTATTTACCTTATGTCGAAAGTTATTCAGCTTTAATTTGGTTAGGTTTTGCGTTTGGTATTAGTGGCGTGTCTTTTACCATCGGTATTCGTTATGTTACCGATTGGTTTGATACCAAACGTCAAGGTTTTGCTCTAGGCGTTTTTGGTGCCGGTAATGCGGGCGCGGCAATCACTTTAGTGTTAGTACCTTTTATTGTTAAGGATTATAGCTGGCAAGCAATAGGGCCAGTTTACGGTGTAGGAATTATAGTGGTAGCGGTGTTATTTCGATTACTTGCACCAGAAATTAATAAATTTTATCAGTGTAAAAATGAACATGATCTCAGTTATTACATCGCGCCATTAAAAGACTTACAAGTATGGCGTTTCGGTCTTTATTACTACTTTGTTTTTGGTAGCTTTTTAGCGCTTATTTTATGGCTACCACATTATTATGTTGCCGCTTATAAATTGTCGTTAACACAAGCAATGGCATTAACTTTATTGTTTGTCGCCAGTTCTAGTATGGTGCGTGCGGTTGGCGGTTGGTTTGCTGATACCTATGGCGCTCGAACAGTTAACTGGACCGCTTTTTGGATTTGCATGGTCTGTTTGTTCTTTTTAAGTTACCCGCCTACAACTATGACCATTCATGGTGTGAATAAAGACGTCAAAATTTTTTTTGAAGTCAATGTTTGGTTGTTTACGTTATTAATCTTTATTATTGGTATTGCGCAAGGTTTTGGCCGTGCCAGTGTTTATAAAATTATTTATGACTATTACCCTAATCACATGGGCAGTGTTGGCGGTTTAGTTGCAGCTTTGGGAGCCCTAGGCGGTTGTACACTGCCCATTATGTTTGGTCTTGCTGTTGATTTGATTGGTGTTTACAGTGCTTGTTTTATGCTGCTCTATGGGGTGCTAGCAATTTGTATGATGGCGATGTATATGGCAATAAGGGCAGAACGTTATCAAAAAATATTAAAAGACTCTATTGAGAATAACTTCTTGGAACAAGATTAATTAGAACAAGATCAGCCTATTGTCTTGGATCTACGTCAAAAAGTACGAGATCTTCGATAAAAGCGTCTCGAAGATGACGATTATAATAAATACCTGAGTTATCTGCATAGGCTTGTTGTTTTATGAATAACTTGTTGGCTTTTGCCCCTCAACAACAATCAATTTTATAGGAAAAACTTTTGGAAAATACAAAAAAAACTTTATTTGGCTCACTAATAAACAAAAATCATTATTTTTATCGCACTGTTGTTTTTAGTCGTGCTGGTAACAAGGTTGCGTTAGCTGATATTGAACATCCTCAACAAACCACCGATTTAGAAGAATGGATGGGGGTTGTTATTTCATTGGCGGATGGTGAACATACTTTGCAAGAATTAGTCAATTTTATGGCTAATCAATATCAACAAGTGCCTGAAAAATTAGCAGAAACATTAGAGTCAATAGTAGAGCGTTTGGTTGAAAGTAAAATGCTGTTATTGAGTGAAACGAAAGTACAGTTGCCTTATTATTTAGCCGCACCGATTGAACACCTTGATCTTGATAAAGCGAAAAAACTCATTAAAGAAGATGGCTATGTTTTACATTGAATTTCATGCCTATAACTCATGTTACCTCGAAATACTCTTTAAGCGGACGTGGCATGGATGCTATATCTTAGAGGTACTGTAACCAATTATTTAACATGCCTATGCAGATAACTCAGGTATTTATTATAATCGTCATCTTCGAGACGTTTTTATCGAAGATCTCCTGTTTTTTGACGTAGATCCAAGACAATATGCTCCATGCATTGTCTTAATAAGTTGCATCCATGCAGCGTCCGCTTAAAAGACTGCGGGGATGACGATCCTGAGCCAAGTGCATAGTCATGTTATTTAATAAATCACAAAGTAAAAAAAGTCGCGAATTTTACTTATTTTCACGTTACTTTTCAAGTTAACTGCTAAGCTTGTTAGTTACAGCAATTTAACAATAAGAGAGTTTTAATATGCCATTAGACACTGCTACTGGATTTTATGATGTGATGTTCGATGCTCGACCAGAGCCAATGAATTTATTAGAAGAAAAATCGTTAGATCAAGTAAGAGCAGTATTAAATGATCCAGTTTGCTTAAAAGAGCATATTCCTACCTTACCAGTTATGCTGATTAAATTACTCGAAACACTTAAAAACTCTTATTCAGACGTCTATGATTTTGTGGCTATTTTAGAACAAGATCCTTCATTTGCATCTGAGGTATTAAGAGTGGCAAATTCAGCTCGTTATTGTCAAGCAGGGAAAGAAATTCGCTCTTTGCGTCGTGCCATTTCGCTTCTTGGTTTAGCTGGCTTGTCAAAAATAGCCACTACACTTTTAATGGCTAATGTTATTCCTTGCAAGCCTATTTATTATCAAAAGTTTGGTCGACAAATTTGGGTGCATTCAATGCATTGTGCCACTTTATGTGAGTTGATGGCAGATAGTCACGGTGAAGATGAATTTGATGGCTATTTTTTAGGATTAATTCATGATATTGGTAAAATAATTATTTTTAATTGTTTGTGTGAAGCACTCGGTATGGTGATGAGTGAGTGCTCACCTGGTACTAAAGTGTTTAAAACATTAATGACTGAAATGTCTGCTGATATAAGCTTTTATATTGCTAAAGAATGGAATTTACCGCAAATTTATTGCCAAGCGTTGGCTGAACAATCAATAGGAAAAACGCAAACACAGCCATTATCTAAGCTACTATTTAAGGCTAATAAACTCAGCGAAGCCTATTTGATGCAAGTAAAAGGGTTGGTAAACGAAGAAGATTTAGAGCAACTGTTCACCTTGTTTTCTTTTCATAGTAGTGATTGGCAACAATTTAGTGAACTGGCGGTAGAGATTGAGGCTTCAATTTTTTGAACGTAACATTAATTGCTCAATTCCTGTAGTATTATCTGCGTAACAGTCCTACCTTAATAGTATTAAGGACTACAGAGGGACTATTTTTTGAGAACTTATGAGTAATTATGAGAACCTTTATTTTCATAACCATATAATAATAAAGACTTTATTAAAGGCGGTAACTTATGAATACCTCTAATTCTTCAGGCATGAAAATGCCGTTTTAACTTTTTGGATTTTATTATAAAAGGCGCTTGTTTAGCGCCTTTAATTTTTACAGCATACACTTTGTTTTTTAAAAAGAAAAGAAGCCACAGATGAAATTTAGTCCTTTAGTGCAAGAGTTAATTGAATCATTACGATGTTTACCCGGCGTAGGTGGTAAATCGGCACAACGTATGGCGTTTTATTTACTTGAACGTAATCGTCATGGTGGTAGTAAATTAGCAAAGTCGCTTGAAAAGGCGATGACCGATATAGGACATTGTCAACAATGTCGTACGTTTACCGAACAAGCACTTTGTGCTATTTGTGAAAATCCACGTCGAGAATTAGTACAGCAACTGTGTGTGGTTGAAAGCCCTGCGGATGTTATTGCTATTGAACAAACAGGTGATTTTCAGGGGAAATATTTTGTCTTAATGGGACATTTATCGCCCATTGATGGTATTGGTCCTGATGATTTAGGTTTAGATATTCTTGCTAAACAGCTTGCCTCTGGACAGTTTAATGAGCTAATTTTAGCGACCAACCCTACTGTTGAAGGTGAAGCAACCGCACATTATATTGCGGGTTTATCAACACAATATCAGGTTGATATTTCACGTATTGCTCATGGTGTGCCTGTTGGTGGTGAGTTAGAGTTTGTTGACGGTAATACTTTATCTCATGCTTTGTCTGGTCGCAAAAATTATCGTTTGTAGCCATTAAAACACCTATTGTCCTGAAATATTTATCTATTTTGGCGCATATTGTTATCACAATGGAAGGTAAGATCTAAAAATTAAAGTGCAATTTTTTCAAATTTTAAAAATTTTGCTTGAAAAATCATTCTCAAACCCCACATCAGTAACATCATTAAATAGCTTAAGTAAAATTAAGCTTGATCCCTTTAGTTATTCATCAATAGATAGGAGACGTTTCAGATGTCTGAGACAGGTAATAAAGAAGTTCATGGTTTTCAAACAGAAGTGAAGCAGTTGCTGCAACTTATGATCCACAGCCTCTATTCTAATAAAGAAATTTTTCTTCGTGAATTAGTTTCAAATTCAGCCGATGCTGCTGATAAATTACGCTTTAACGCGTTATCTAATGCCGATCTTTATGAAGGCGATGGTGATTTACGTGTACGTGTAAGCGCTGACAAAGAAAACAATACCATTACTATTTCTGATAATGGTATTGGTATGACTAAAGATGAAATTATTGAACATCTTGGTACTATTGCTAAATCAGGTACGGCTGATTTTTTCTCAAAATTATCGGGCGATCAAAGCACTGATTCACAATTAATAGGTCAATTTGGTGTTGGTTTTTACTCTGCATTTATTGTTGCCGATAAAGTAACGGTACGCTCTCGTGCTGCGGGTGAAGCTGCTAATACGGCGACAGAATGGACATCTGCTGGTGAAGGTGACTTTACCGTTGAAACCATTGATAAAACTAGCCGTGGCACTGATATTATTTTACATCTTAAAGAAGATGAAACTGAGTTTGCTGATGAATGGCGCTTAAAATCTATTGTTACTAAATATTCAGATCATATTTCTGTTTCAGTTGAAATGTTAACTCCAGAAGTACCAGCGATTGAAGCGGTAGCTGAAGAAAAAGATGATGAAGATAATGTTAAAGTTCATGCGGTTGAAGCGCGTGAAGCTATTCCTGCTAAATGGGAAGCCGTTAACAAGGCAACGGCATTATGGACGCGTGAAAAAGGTGATATTTCAGCCGATGAATATAAAGAATTTTATAAACACGTATCACATGATTTTGGCGACCCATTATTGTGGGAACATAACAAAGTAGAAGGTAAAACTGAATATACTTCACTTTTATATATTCCAGCCAAAGCACCGTTTGACATGTATAACCGTGAAAAACAACATGGTTTAAAATTATATGTGCAACGTGTATTTATTATGGACGATGCCGAACAGTTTATGCCAACGTATTTACGTTTTGTAAAAGGTTTACTTGATTCAAACGATTTACCCTTAAATATTTCTCGTGAAATTTTGCAAGATAACAAAGTAACGCAAGCTATTCGCAAAGGTTGTACTAAGCGTGTGTTAAAAATGCTTGAGAAACTGGGTAATAAAGATAAAGAAAAATACCAAAGTTTTTGGGATGAATTTGGTCAAGTGTTAAAAGAAGGCCCAGCTGAAGACATGGGCAACAAAGATCAAGTGGCTAAATTATTACGTTTTGCCTCAACAAAAGAAGACACAACAACACAAAATGTTGCATTAGCTGAATATGTTGAACGCATGAAAGAAGGCCAAGACAAAATTTATTATGTGGTTGCCGACAGCTTTGAAGCGGCTAAAAATAGCCCTCATTTAGAAGTGTTCCGTAAAAAAGGTATTGAAGTTTTATTATTATCAGACCGTATTGATGAGTGGTTAGTAAGTCATTTAACTGACTTTGATGGTAAACAATTACAATCAGTTACTCGTGGCGGCCTTGATTTAGGTGATATGGACGACGAAGAAACTAAAGCTGAACAAGAAAAACTTGAGCAAGAGTTTAGCTCTGTTGTTACACGCATTAAAGAAGCATTAGGCGATAAAGTAAAAGAGGTGAAATTATCACAACGTTTAACTGATTCACCTACTTGTATTGTGACTGATGATCAAGATATGAGCAGTCAAATGATTAAGTTAATGCAATCGGTTGGACAAGAAGTGCCTGAGTCGAAGCCTATTTTTGAAATTAATGCGGAACATGCGTTAATTAAACATGTGAGCGACGAGCAGGATGATGAGAAGTTTAAGCAATGGACAGAAGTATTGTTTGATCAAGCAATGTTGGCTGAACGCGGTAGCTTAAAAGATCCTGCTAGCTTTGTAACGCGTTTAAATAAACTGATGATGAGCTTAACTAAGTAATTTTCATTTCGTGACTGGTGGCTAATAAAAACTAAGTTTTTCGTGAATTTTTTTTGATTAGACATTAGTCTAAAAAGGGGCTTCTTTTAATAAAGAGGCTCCTTTTTTTTGAGCAATCCTCCGTATTGATACTTGTTTGCTGATCGTTGAACTTGTATACTCAAACGCACTTTAAAAGCCGTGTTTTATCGCTTTTTAAACTAGAAAATGTTTTTATGTTGCAGTGATAGTTATTGCGTTAAATAATTTAACTAATTTATTTAACGTAAAAACTATTATTTAACACTTTTATTAGGGCTATATACTATGCGTATTATTTTATTAGGTGCACCAGGCGCGGGCAAAGGAACTCAGGCTCAATTCTTGATGGCTAAACATGGCATTCCACAAATTTCAACCGGTGATATGTTGCGAGCAGCAATTAAAGCGGGTACCGAATTAGGTAATCAAGCTAAAGCTGTAATGGACGCAGGTCAGCTAGTTTCTGATGAATTAATTATTGGTTTAGTTAAAGAACGTGTTGCAGAAGATGACTGTAAAGGTGGTTTTTTACTCGATGGTTTTCCGCGTACTATTCCACAAGCTGATGCGATGAAAGAAAATAGCATTTGCGTTGACCATGTTATTGAATTTGATGTGCCTGATGAAGTTATTGTTGAACGTATGGCTGGTCGCCGTGTACATTCTGGCTCTGGTCGTGTATATCACCTTGTTTACAATCCGCCAAAAGTTGAAGGTAAAGATGATGTTAGTGGTGAAAATTTATCAATTCGCCCGGATGATGAAGAGGCAACTGTGCGTAAGCGTTTAGCTATTTATCATGAACAAACAAAACCATTAGTTAATTATTATAAAGCTGAGGCAGAACAAAATAATTGTTCTTATTTAACCATTGATGGTACCCAACCGGTTGAACAAGTTAGCGCACTTTTAGTTGAAAAATTAGGTTAATAAATTAGGCTAATATTGTCGTAAGCTATTTTGTGATACCTATTAAAGCCTGCGATTGCAGGCTTTTTAGTTTTTAGTTGCTTACTTGCCAAAAATCGTTTTTATACTTGCCTGAATTTAAGTATTAAGGTTAAAGTGATTGCTTCAATAATATGTCTTAACAATACAAGAAGAATAATTTTATGCTGACTCATTTAACTATTACTGGTTTGTACGCTAGTATCCTTGCCTTATTTTTAATCGCTTTAGCGGTTAATATCATTAAATTACGTTTTAAATTTCAAGTAGGTTTAGGTGATGGTGGCGAGCAACCACTCATTAAAGCGATCCGTATTCATGGTAACTTTACTGAATATATGCCGTTGGCGTTAATTTTATTAGCCAGTTATGAACTCAATGGTGGTGATGAGTTATATCTTCATATTATCGGCTTAAGTTTAGTTGCCGGTAGAGTGCTACACATGTTGGGGTTAACCACAACGGTTGGTGCATCTTTACCTCGCCAAATAGGGATACTTGCTACTTTTATTGTTTTATTCGCTTTAGCGGTATTAAATATTTTAAAGTTTATAGGTTAATTTACTTTGCTGGACGCAACATCGCAATATGAGGAATATTATCTTCTAAATACATCGCCGAGACTTTAGAAAAGTCATGGTGTTGATAAAATTTTTCTAAATGTTGTTGTGCTGATATTTTTATTGCTTGCTCAGGATATAATTTTTGGCAAATTTTTATTCCTTGTGTCATTAGCTTATGTCCAAAACCACTGCCGCGAGCGCTTTCAGCTATTGCTACCCGACCAATACTTACGTAGTTATCGTAAGTTAGGCCTTGAGGCAATATGCGTAAATAAGCTTGAATTTTATTATCTTGGTAGCAGAAAATATGCTGAGTGTTGGGGTGGCGATCATGGTTATCTAATTCAGGGTAATAACAAGTTTGTTCAACTACAAAAATATCAACTCTGAGCTTTAAAATATCGTAAAGCTCATTAGTGGTTAAGGCACTAAACTTTTTATTTTGCCAATTAATTTGTTGTTCACACACTCTTGTAATACCATTTTCATTAATTAGGTGATCTACTTTATACGCAGGAAAAATCGCCAAACATAAGGTATTTATTTTAATAACTAGTTGTTCTAATTATTAAATAAATAACACAGTGGTTGGTGATTTTAACAAGTAGAAATGATCACGTATTTAGTGAGATTGGTATAATACCAATCTTTAGCTAAGTTACGCCTGATTTATTATTTGATTAACATTCATTAACTTGTTTTTACCTAAGTAAGTAAACATTTTTTCTTTATAGCTCGCAATCGTTAGATCTGGAAATTCAATGAACATTATTTTATTTAACTGTTCGGGAGATAGGTACAAAATGTAAGCGAGCGGCAAATATTTAGGGTTGAAATTGCACTGGTAAACGGTTGCTCGTACTTGATGAACCGTAAAATAAAGTTGTACACCGTAGCGTTTTATTAATTTATGGTGAAGCTTATAGCCATANTTTTTAATTGACCATGATTTAAACATTGCTATTCCTTAGCAGTTTATCCTCAAAAGAATGGATAGTTTTTTATGTGGATATTATTTGAGCGAGTATTCTAAGTTAATTATATAATTTAGCAAGTTAAAAGAATGTTAAAACTTATTGGCTTCTAATTATTAAGCAATTTTATTTTTGTAGTATCAACAAAAAAACCGGCTTGTTGATATGCCTTTTTTATCGCGCCTCGAACTAATAGCTTTAATGGTGCAGATGATACGGCTAAATATTACCTGCTGCTATTAATTTATCATTATTAGGTTATTTATTATGGCGTTGTTGTAATACCTCCATAACTTCTTTTAAATCAATGTTTTGGTCACGCAGTAAAACCAATGTGTGATAAAACAAGTCAGCACATTCACCCAGTAAATCATCTTTAGTTTCAGCAACCGCAGCAAGGGCTACTTCAACACCTTCTTCCCCCACTTTTTGTGCCATTTTAGTGGTGCCGCGTGAAAATAAATGCGCGGTGTAGCTATTTTCGGGCGATTCATCTTTACGGCTGATGATCACTTCTTCAAGTTCGCTTAAAAAGTTTTGCTGCGTTAATGCTTGTTCAACAAAGCATGATTCTGTGCCTAAGTGACAACTTGGACCGATAGGTGCGCAGGCAATCAGTAAGCTGTCTTGATCGCAATCAGTAATTATTTGTTTTACGTTGAGAAAATTACCGGAAGTTTCTCCTTTTACCCACAAAGCCTGTTTTGAACGGCTAAAAAATGTCGCCTTACCACTGTTTAATGTTTGCTCTAACGAAGCTCTACTCATATAGCCTTGCATTAAAATTGCACCCGTTTTGTGGTGCTGAATAATCGCAGGGATTAAATTATTCATTTTATCCCATGCTAATAGGGCGATATTTTCTTGGTTTACTAACATAGTCTGATCTCGATATTTTGTTGCTTTAAAGTATTTTTAAGTTCGCTAATGGCGATAATACCTTTATGAAAAACTGAGGCAGCCAGTGCGCCATCAACATCACATTGTTGAAAAACTTGCGCGAAATGTTGAGTTTCTCCGGCCCCACCTGAGGCAATTAAGGGTACATTACACACCGCTCGTGCTTTTTGTAATTGTTTAAGATCATAACCTTGGCGCACACCGTCTTGATTCATACAGTTTAAGACTATTTCACCTGCACCGCGCTGTTGCACTTCTTGTATCCAATCAAAGGTTGTCCATTGTGTTTGTTGAGTGCGGCTTTCATCGCCAGTAAATTGATATACCTGATAAGTATTGTTTTCTTGATCGTAAAAACTGTCGATACCGACAACGATACATTGCTGACCAAATACGTCGGCTAAACGGGTGATTAGATTGGGATCACGAAGTGCAGGGGAGTTAATACTAATTTTATCAGCGCCCATCATTAATATTTCGTTGGCGTCTGCCTCACTTTTTATGCCGCCAGCAACGCAAAAGGGAATGTCAATCACCTCGGCAATACGACTGACCCAGCTTTTATCAACCACACGCTCGTCACTGCTGGCAGTAATATCGTAAAAAACTAATTCATCAGCGCCCGCCTCGGCATATTTTTGCGCTAGCGGGACAATATCACCAATAATTTCATGGTTCCTAAACTGTACCCCTTTTACTACTTTACCGTCGCGAACATCAAGACAAGGTATTATGCGTTTGGCCAACATGCGATAGCCTCCTCTAAGGTAAATTTACCCTCTAATAATGAACGTCCTAAAATAACGCCACTAACCCCTGTAGGAATTAGCGCTTTAATATCCTCAATACTGCCAATGCCGCCAGAAGCTTGCCATTGTACGCTGGGGTATTTTTGACAAAGTTCACTATAAAGTGCAACATTGGTGCCTGTTAGCGTGCCATCTTTACTAATGTCGGTACAAAGAATATGTTTAATGCCAGCGTTAATATATTGTGTCATTAAATCTTCTAAATTAACGCCGCTGTCTTCTATCCAGCCATGAGTTGGTAAGGTTTTATTGCCATTTTCATCTATTTTTATATCCAGTGCTAAAACGATTTTATCACTGCCATATTTTGCTAACCATGCTAATACTAATTCGGGTTGTTTAATGGCAAGCGAGCCAATAACAACTCTATTTGCGCCAAGCTCAAGTAGTTGTTGTAGATCGTCTTCACAACGAATACCGCCGCCCACTTGAATGATCATGCTTGGATGCGGCATTAAGTTTTGTAGTGTTGATAATTGGCGTTTAGTATTGTCTTTAGCGCCGTCTAAATCAACAAAGTGCATCACCGTTGCGCCTGCATCAGCATAAGCTTGTTGGCGTTCTTTTGGGGTGGTTTGATAATTGGTTTTTTGCTTATAATCGCCTTGAAATAAACGGACTACTTCACCATTTATCAAATCTATTGCCGGGATCATCATGCTACTTTCTCCAAAGTGAATTCTCCAAAGTTAAAAGCTGTTGTGCTGAAAGCGTTAAAAAGTTTTCGATAATTTTACTGCCAAGTTTGCCTGAACGCTCTGGATGAAATTGGCAACCGATAAAATTGTCTTTGGCAATGGCGGCTGAAAAATTACTGCCATATTCGCAACTGGCAATGGTGTATTCACTTATTGGTGCAGCAAAACTATGCACAAAATAAAAATAATCACCGACATTAATACCGCTAAATATTGGATGGTCACTAACTTTAGTTAACGTATTCCAACCCATGTGCGGTAAACGTAAACCTTGAGCGTTAAGAGATTCAACTGCCGTTGGAATTAAGCCTAAACAGTTAACGTGAGTGTTTTCGTTATCATTTGTGCTGGTTTCTGTGGATGAGCGCGCCATTAACTGCATACCTAAACAAAAACCTAATACCGGTTGGGTTAAATTTTGCAATGTAGCGGTTAAATTTTTGGCGATAATGTTTTTCATCGCATGTTTAGCACTACCCACACCGGGTAATATAACTTTGTCAGCGGCTTTTATTTGTTCAATATCATCAGTTATAGTGATGTTAAAGCCTAAGCGTTCAACCGCAAATTTTACTGATGATAAATTCGCACAACCAGTATCGACAAGTATGTTTTTACTGTTAAAAGACATTACAGCGCACCTTTTGAACTCGGTAATTGATCGCCGTCAACTTTTATCGCTTGTCTAAGCGCGCGACCAAATACTTTAAACAAACTTTCAACTTGGTGATGGCAATTACCTGTAGAGGTTGATAAGTGTATAGTGATCGCCATGCTATCGGCTAACGAGCGGAAAAAGTGACTAACCATTTGCGTTGACATACTACCAACATTGTCCGCGGTAAATTTTGCATCAAATTCAAGCCACGGGCGACCCGATAAATCAAGTGAGCATTGTGCTTTACATTCGTCCATGGGCAAAACAAAACCAAAACGATTAATGCCGCGTTTGCTACCAAGTGCTTGTTTTAATGCTTGTCCTAGCGCTAATGCAGTGTCTTCAACACTGTGATGTTCATCAATGTGATAGTCGCCACTTACCTTGCATTGTAAATTAAAGCCGCCGTGGGTAGCAATTTGATCAAGCATGTGATCAAAAAAGCCTAAACCAGTATCAATACTATTGCTGCCACTTTGATCTAAATTAACGCTAACCTTTATATCGGTTTCTTTTGTGGTGCGCGTTACGTGGGCAACACGTGGTTGTTCTAGTTTTTCGATAATTTGTGTACTTATTTGTGACCAATTTAAGTTCTCTTGGTGGTATTTAATGCCAGTAATAGCCATATTTTCAGCAAGTTGCATATCGGTATCACGATCGCCAATCACATAAGAGTGAGCAAAGTTTATTTTACCTTGTTGCAGGTACTCTTTTACTAAGCCTAATTTAGGCTTGCGGCAGCTACAGTTATCTTCATCAAAATGAGGACAGATTAAAACATCTTCAAAATTAATGCCTTGCGATGAAAGTAAGTTCATCATTTTATTGTGGGCTAAATCAAAATCAGCTTGCGGGAAGCTACTTGTAGCTAAACCATCTTGATTAGATACCATCACTAATTTAAAGCCTTTTGCTTGTAGCTTTAGTAATTCAGGGATCACCTGTGGTTCAAAGACTAGTTTTTCTAAGCTATCGAGTTGTTTATCAATAGCGGGTTCTTCCACTAAGGTACCATCGCGATCTATAAATAAAATATTTTCTTGGTTATTCATTTTTTATCCAATAATTTCAGTAGGTTGAAGCTTGCTTCAAAAACTTCTTTAACAACTTCTTTAACAACAACAGGGTTAATTAAATTGCTGCAATAATATTTGTTTTACTAATTCAAGTTCGCGTTTACTGCCAATGCTAATACGTAAGCAATTGTCTAGTTGCTGCTGTTTAGATTGGTCGCGAATTAAAATACCTTGTGCTTTTAAAGCGTTAAAAATTTCATTTTTTAACGTTGTACGAAATAAAATGAAATTTGCATCACTGTTAAAAATTTGCTGACACCATTGCTGTTTTTTTAACCATTGGCTAAGTTTATTGCGTAATATTTGTGTTTCTTGTACGCGCACACTTACTTGTTCAAGCCCGCTTGGTGTTAATGCTTTACTAGCAAGCTCGGCAACGGGTGCTGAAATTGGGTAAGGAGCAATAACTTTGGCTAATAAAGTGATGATTTCACGACTTGCCAAAGTAAAACCACACCGTAAACCTGCTAAAGCAAAAGCTTTTGATAAAGTGCGCAAAACTACTAAGTTAGGATATTGTGCTAGCCATGAGACAACACTTTGCTCTGCGCAAAATTCTATATAAGCTTCATCAACGACGACAATCGCACTGTTTTTATAGAGTTCAAGCACTTGCTTAATTTGAGCTTGCGGTAATAAATTACCAACAGGATTGCCCGGTGAACATAAAAACACCACTTTAGCTTTACCTACTTGGTTTTTTAGCGCAGCAATATTTAATGTTTTAGTATTTTGTTCTCCATCACCATCAACAAGCGGTACTTCAATAATACTCGCGCCGTGATTTTCAGCACTAATGGCGTACATGCCATAAGTTGGTGGGCAAATTAAAATACTGTCTTGATAAGCTCTACAAAAAGTGCGAATTATAAGCTCGATACCTTCGTCGGCACCGCGCGTGGCTAAGATATTTTTCTTGTCTAAGCCACAATACTGGCTATAAGCACTGAGCAAATTTTCAGGTTGAAAATCAGGATAACGATTTAAACATTCACCCTTTGATTGATAAATACCAGGGCCAGAAGCTTCATTAGCATTAAGCCAAATTTTTTGGCGGCTAGCATCGGGACTGTTGGCGTTGGAAAAAAGACGGCGTGCAGACTGATAAGGCACCATCTCGACTACTTCTGGTCTTGCTAATTTGCTAGCAAGCAGCGTCGGTAAGGTCATTTATTTATCCTCTAAACGAATAGTTACTGCGCGTTGGTGGGCGTCTAATCCTTCAGCGTTAGTGAGCTCAATAATACACTCAGCAAGGCTCGCTAATCCTGCACGGCTTATTTCTTGTACGGTATACCGGCGTGAAAAATCTGCTAAGGATAAACTACTGATCACTTTTGAATAACCGTAAGTGGGTAAAACATGGTTAGTGCCACTCGCATAGTCACCTGCGGATTCTGGCGTGAAATCACCCACAAAAATAGAACCAGCATTACGTAATTTAGCTAGCAGAGATTGTGGTTTTTGTGTTTGTAATATTAAATGCTCAGGCCCATATTGATTAGAAACTTCGATGGCTTGCTCAATATTTTCTACGAGAATAAGTCGACTGTGGGCGAGTGCTTGTTTGGCTATTTTTTGACGAGATAACAGCGCCACTTGTTTTTCAAGCTCATTACTTACTGTATTAATTAAAGTGCTTGAGTCGGTTAATAAAATTACTTGGCTGTCTACACCGTGCTCAGCTTGTGATAATAAATCGGCGGCAATAAACGCCGGATCACTGCTTTTATCGCCAATAACTAATAATTCAGAAGGGCCGGCGGGCATATCAATGGCAAAACCTGCAACTTGCTGCGAAAGTTGTTTTTTCGCTTCGGTGACATAACGATTACCTGGGCCAAATACTTTATTAACTGCCTTAATTGATTCTGTGCCATAAGCTAAAGCGGCAATCGCTTGCGCACCACCAACAGCATAAATTTCGCTGATACCACAAAGTGAGGCAGCAACTAATATTTCATTAGCGAGTTGACCTGTTTTATTGGGTGGACAGACCAAAACCACACGCGGATTGTTAACGATTTGCGTGGGCACACCTAACATTAATACTGTTGATGGTAATGGCGCACTTCCTGCTGGAATGTATAAACCAACACTTTCTATGGCTTCTGTTTTTAAAATACAACGTACACCCGGTGTGGTTTCAACCGCAATATCTTGTGGCTTTTGCGCTTCATGAAAACATTTTATTTGTCGATAAGCCATTTCAATAGCGGCTAATCGTTTACTGCTTAATGCGCGTTTTGCCGTTTGTATTTGCTCAGTCGTAACTTTTAAGGTGTTAAGCGCGATACCATCAAATTTTTCGGTAAAGTCGAATAATGCTTGATCACCTTTGCTTTTAACTTGTGCCAAAATATTATTAACTTGCGTTGACAATAACGCATTATCAGCGATAGCAGGGCGTGCAAGGGAATTTTTTTGTTCTTGTTCAGATAATAGTTGCCAATTAATTATTTGTTCGTTCATGTTTATATCCAAATTTTATTTCAACAGGTGATTGCTATGTGAAAATACTTGTAGGTTATGTTGTACTTTACTCGACGATTATTGAAACAAGTTTCAACCTACAAAGTATTCATCAAATTTTTTACCAAAGTCTTTTACAAAATAAATTGCGAATTTTTTAGTTTCAGATCCGCTAAAGAATTGAGATTTAACATGCCTATGAACTTGGTTCAGGATCGTCATTTCCGAAGTCTTTTAATCGGGGATCTAGGTCAAAAAACACAAGATCTTCGATGAAAACGTCTCGAAGATGACGATTATAATAAATACCTGAGTGATCTACATAGGCAAAAAATTTAACCCATCATTTTCTCTATTGGCATCACTAGTATCGAATTACAGCCTAGTTCTTTGAGATTTTCCATGGTTTCCCAGAAAAACGTCTCAGTGGCAACCACATGGACAGCAACTAAATCATCACGTCCTGCAAGGGGTAAAATAGTTGGGGTTTCTTTACCCGGCATTAATTCGCTTACTTGTGCTATTTTATCTTTAGGGGCATGTAACATGATGTATTTGCTTTCTTTCGCTTTCATCACCCCTTGAATGCGCGGTAATAAGGTATCTAAAATTTGCTGTTTTTCTGATGAGAACGAAGTCGCGGTTTGAATTAATGATGCTTTTGATTTAAAAATAACTTCCACTTCTTTTAAGCCGTTTGCTTCGAGTGTTGCCCCTGTTGACACCAAATCACAAATGCCATCCGCTAAACCAACACGTGGTGCAACTTCAACAGAGCCTTTAAGCAAGCAAAAATCGACATTAATACCATTTTTACGCGCATAGCGTTGCAGTAATTGTGGGTAAGTGGTGGCAAAACGTAAGCCATCTAAACTTTTAACGCCGTGATAATTAAACTCTTCTGGCATCGCGAGTGATAATCGACAACCGCCAAAATTAAGTGAGCAGGTACGCACATAAGCCGATTTACTGCCAATTAACTTACGCTCTAGCGCGGTTTCTTCTAAGGTGTTGTCGCCAACAATGCCTAAATCGCAAACGCCATCCATAACCAAACCGGGAATGTCACTACTACGTACACGCATAATATCAATGGGCATATTGCTTACGTGAGCGAGTAAACGGCGATCTGCTAAGTTAAGTTTTAATCCGCAGCGTTTAAATAGTGCTTGCGTGTCGTCGCTTAAACGACCTGATTTTTGCATGGCGATGCGTAAGCGTGGTTGTGTTGTTGTCATCTTGTTTATTCCAGTTTGTAATAATACCAATTGCACTAACTAAGTGATCATTTTTAAATGGTCTAAATATCCAATAACTTCGTTGCTTTCAATCCCAATAGCCAGCTATTGCTCAATCAAGCGCCTTGTTCTTGAAAATTTATTCTCATTGAATTCTGTACCCTTAATTAATCCAAATGGTATGAATAAAAAAGCCTGAATACTTTAACAGTATTCAGGCTTTAAATAAATTATCTGCTTCAATAAAAGCGGTGTTTAATTAGCGTTAAATCTTCTTAAACAAAAGAGAACCATTAGTACCACCAAAACCAAATGAATTACAGAGCGCGTATTCTAAATTAACATCACGTGCAGTATGTGGCACGTAATCAAGATCGCAGCCCTCACTAGGATCATCTAAATTAATGGTGGGTGGAATAACACCATTAATTAAAGCTTGAATAGTAAAGATAGCTTCTACCGCCCCAGCCGCGCCAAGTAAATGTCCGGTCATTGATTTAGTTGAACTAACCGGTATTTTATACGCTTGATCACCAAAAGTTGATTTTACTGCGTTCGTTTCTGCAATATCGCCAGCATTGGTTGACGTACCATGAGCATTAATATAACCCACTTTACTGTGATCGATTTTACCATCGTTAAGACAGTTTTTCATCGCTAATGCTGCTCCAGCACCGTCAGCCGGTGGAGAGGTCATATGATAAGCATCGGCGCTCATGCCAAAACCGGTTAATTCAGCATAAATTTTTGCACCGCGTTGTTTAGCATGTTCGTATTCTTCAAGCACTAACACACCAGCACCGTCACTTAACACAAAACCATCGCGGTCTTTATCCCAAGGGCGACTCGCTTGTTGTGGAGCATCGTTACGGGTAGACAACGCACGTGCAGCACAGAAACCACCGATGCCTAATTCTGTAGACGCTTTTTCAGCACCGCCAGCTAACATTACATCAGCATCACCATAAGCGATCATTCGCGCTGAATGACCAATATTGTGTACACCACTAGTACAAGCGGTAACAATAGCAATATTAGGCCCTTTTAAACCATGTTTAATTGATAACTGGCCAGAAATCATATTCAAAATGGTAGACGGACAAAAAAATGGCGATAACTTACGTACCCCAGATTTTAAATATTTAGTATGGTTTTCTTCAATTAAACCTATGCCACCAATACCTGAGCCAATAGCAACACCAACACGGTGCGCATTTTGTTCAGTAACTTCAAGCCCTGAATCTGCAAATGCTTGTGTACCTGCTGCTAAGCCATATTGAATAAAAAGATCCATTTTACGGGCATCTTTTTTACTAAAACCAAAATCTTCACAATTAAAGTTTTTAATAGTGCCCGCAAATTGGGTAGGAAAAGTAGACACATCAAAGTGTTCTATCGGCGTAATGCCGCTTTTTCCCAATAATAAATTTTGCCAAGTGGTTTCTGGGTTATTGCCCAATGGGCTTAACATACCAAGACCGGTAACTACAACACGACGCATAGGAAGGGTTGCCTCCGATAAATTAAGGAAAAAACAGATCGTTATTTCCATGTTGAAGAAAAACAGTTAACTGGTTAACCAATGTCTTATAGAAATAAAACAGGCGGAATAAACCGCCTGAATAAATATTTCCACTTAGCCATTTTATGATATAAAAACAGCTAAGTAACAAATCAATTAATGTTTACTGGTTAGCAGTAACGTAATCGATTGCTGCTTGAACTGTAGTAATTTTCTCAGCTTCTTCATCAGGAATTTCAGTATCAAATTCTTCTTCTAAAGCCATTACTAATTCTACTGTGTCTAAAGAATCGGCACCTAAATCATCAACAAAAGAGGCTTCATTTTTTGCTTCTTCTTCGCTTACACCTAGTT
>NVTW01000025.1 GCA_002401725.1 Gammaproteobacteria bacterium | reverse complement strand
ATTGCCATTGCTAGAGTAAAGACTATTTTTGCTGCGCTTGCATGAAAGCCATCGCTTTTAGCACAAATTTTTCACCTTGCTTAGCACCTGATGTTAAAGCTGCTTGGTTTGCTTGTGCTGTTAAGTCTTGCCAATGCTCACGTACAGTTTCTGGGTTTTGTGAAGCTTTGGGGATAAAACAACCTTCGGTTTCGAAAATACTCGCACTAGAATAACCTCCGGCACCCGCACATAAAATAAAACGGTTCGGCGCATCGTCATCACATAAGGTTAGCATTCCTGCCGTTACTGCCTCAGGTGCGAATGCTTTTACGATATCGTCAGGCATTAAATCTTCGGTCATTCGTGTACCCGCCGTTGGTGCTAGTGCATTAATGTGAATATTATTTTTTGCCCCTTCAATAACAAGCGTGTTCATCAACCCAAGTACGGCCATTTTAGCGGCACCATAATTTGCTTGGCCAAAGTTACCATACATTCCGCTTGACGAGGTGGTCATCACAATACGACCATAATTTTGAGTTTTCATGATCTCCCATACCGCTTTGGTACAGTTAACCGAACCCATTACATGAACATCCATCACTAATTTAAAATCAGCTAATGACATTTTACTAAATGACTTATCACGTAAAATACCGGCATTGTTGATCAAAATATCAACCCGCCCCCACTTATCCATGGCTTGTTGCACCATGTCTTGTACTTCATCAAAATTAGCAACATTGGCACCATGACTGATCGCTTCACCGCCCATATTTTTAATTAATTGCACCACTTCTTGCGATGCTGTACTTGATGAACCACTACCATCTCGTGCGCCACCTAAATCGTTAACAACCACTTTTGCACCGCGTTTTGCTAATTCCAACGCATGTGATCGCCCTAAGCCATTACCTGCACCCGTTACAATGGCAACTTTGCCGCTAAAATTGATGGTCATGAACTTTCCTTACTATTTTTGATTAACRYTYKWWRKWKSKMMTKTRRKYMWTCWWYYTAWAWWYSRMGRKCTKMRGYYMRAMSWMSWWRWASWYKAYMWKWWAMMWWKSWKYGWWKWRTYYYTCGATTTAGCACTGCTATTTTACCATTTGCATAGATATCCACTGTGCAACTAATGCAGGTGTATCGCAATTTTCAATTTCAACGGTTACTTCGGTGCATAAACGAAATTGYCCCGGTTTTTTCTCTTCAATAGTAAGCGTTTTTGCATGTGCTCTAATGCGRCTATTTACSGTTACRGGTTGTAAAAATCGCACTTTATCAAAACCTGCATTAATGCCCATATAAAAGCCATCGATAATGACACTAAAGTCTTCCGCAAAATGTGACAGCATAGATAAAGATAAAAAGCCATGTGCGATGGTTGAGCCAAACGGTGTGGCTTGCGCTTTTTCTTCATCAACGTGAATAAATTGATGATCAAGCGTACAGTCAGCAAATTGGTTAATTTGCTCTTGAGTAATTTGATGCCAAGACGTTGGCTCAGCTTGATAACCAATATAACTGGCGATCTCATTTTTATTAATTGTTTTAGCCATTCTTCCCTCTTTTTTATTCTGTTAGTATTTTCTGCTCTTAATTGCCCGYTAAAACCACTCMGACTGCATGGTAAAGGTAGTACTGTCGGTATTCATTAGAATTTTTGACCACAGMTCAATTTTAGGTAATTCAAAACGATAGAAATATTGCAGTGCTTGTAATTTACCTTGGTAGAAATTAACGTCGTCTTGATGGGGTTGTTTAGCTAACGCARCGCTAGCAACAATACCTTGCTTCAACCATAGCCAAGCAATAATTACATGACCAAACAATTCTAAATATTTCACCGAATTAGCTAAGGCTAAATCAATATTTTTCGTCGCCATTGCAGTTAACACCGCATCAGTGGTTAGTTTTAACGTATCAAGGGCGGCATCTAATTGATCGTTAAACTCACTTAAACTGTCATATTGTTTTGCTATTTCAATAGTTTTTATTATTTCATTTAGTGTCTCCGTATAACCTTGCATTTTTTTCATCGGCACTTTACGGGTAATAAGATCTAAGGATTGGATCCCCGTAGTACCTTCATGAATTGAATTTAAACGATTATCACGATAAAACATTTCAACAGGATGTTCGTTTATGTAACCGTGTCCACCTAACACCTGAATCGCGTATGAATTTGCTTTAGGACCGTATTCAGACGGCCATGTTTTTATAATTGGGGTTAAAAAATCTAATAAAGTATGTGCGTATTCTCGTTGTGTTGATGTTGGCGCAGTTCGTTGATCATCGCTTAATTGCGTACCATATAACACTAAAGATAATGCGCCTTCAGCAAAAGCCTTTTGCGCCAATAACATCCGTTTCACATCAGCATGTTCAATAATATTAACCATGGGCGAAAGCGGATCTTTACAAGAGGGCAAACGACCTTGTGGACGATTTTTTGCGTAATCAAGCGAATATTGATAGCCAGCAACGGCTAATACTGCCCCACTGGTGCCAACCATAATGCGTGCTTCATTCATCATGTGGAACATGTATTTCAAGCCACAGTTTTCTTCGCCAACAAGATAGCCGACAGCACCATTTTTTTCACCAAAACTAAGTGCTGTTGATGTTTGTGCACGTCCTCCCATTTTATGAAACAACCCCGCTAGAGCAACTTCATTATCTTCACCCACTGAACCATCATCATTAAGTAAAAATTTAGGCACCACAAAAAGTGATAACCCTTTCACACCTTTAGGCGCACTTTGTAATCGAGCAAGTACCAAATGAACAATATTTTCGCTTAAATCATGATCGCCACCAGAAATAAAAATTTTATTACCTGATATACGATATGAACCATCATCGGCTTTAATTGCTTTAGTGGTTAAATCGCCCAAACCCGAACCACTGCCCGGTTCAGTCATCGCCATGGTGCCCATAAAACGACCTTCACGCATCGGCTTAACCCATGTTTCAATAAGCTCACTACTGCCATACGCTTGTAATAAATTAGCATTGGCAGTGGTTAACATGTTGTAGCCGATGCCAACACCGCCTGCAACGGTAAGATATGCACCCGCGACACTGGCAATAATAGGCGGAAGTTGCATACCACCTTGTTCATAATCGGCAGTAGCTGAACCAAGACCTGAAGCATTTACCGCGGTAATAGCCGGTTTAAGCTCAGGGATCAAATGAACTTTTTTACCATCAAAAGTCGGTTGATGAGTATCAAGCTTTTGACGAATAGGAAGAAAATATTTTTCTGCAATCGCTTTAGCGGTATTAATAACTTGATTAAAAGTATGGCGATCATGATCTTGATAACGTTCTCGATTAATTAACGCTGCACTATTAAAAAGCTCATAAAGCATAAATTCAAGATCGCGTTCATTCATTAAGCTTGCTGACATATTTTATCTTCTTGTTCTATGTTCATCATTCACAGTAATTTAAGTGAGTATTTTAGTAAAACACACAAGATCTTCGATTAAAAGACTTCGAAGATGACGAGTATAAAAACCTGCTTATTGCTTGATTAACCCGCTGATACACCGCCATCAATAGCAATACATTGTCCGGTCATGTAGGTATTGGCTGGTGATAACATCATCAGCATCATCGCAACAATTTCTTTCGGCTCACCTAATCGTTTCATGGGTGTCCACTGGCTCATTTGCTCTTGCTTATCTTGGTCAGCAAAATTGGTCACCATTGGTGTTAGCGTGAAAAATGGACAAATAGCATTAATGCGAATATTGTTGCGCGCATATTCAACCGCACCGGTTTTGGTTAAACCAATAACCGCATGTTTAGCCATACAATAAGCGCTACCTCTAGCGGCTCCAGCAAGACCTGCCATTGAGCTAACATTAAGAATTGCACCGCCTTGTTGTTTTAACATTTGTTCAATTTGATAACTCATGCCAAACTGCACACCTTTAACATTAATGGCAAACTGGCTGTCCATAATGTCCTCAGTAATATGATGTAATGGCATAAACTCATGAGCAATTCCAGCATTGTTAACGCCAATATCTACACCACCAAAGTTTTCAATGGCAACATCCACCATGGCTTTACACTCTTGTTTTTTAGAAACATCACATTTCATCGCAAAAACTTCAGCTCCCGTTGAGGCAATCTGATCTGCAACTTTATGAACACCCGCTTCATTAATGTCACTGATCACTAACTTTGCACCACGTTTGGCTAATTCTTCGGCTAATAACTGTCCGAAACCTTGCGCTGCGCCGGTGATAACGGCAACTTTTCCGGTAAAGTCTAACAATGGGTCCATGGTATAACTCCTCTTAGTTTTATTATCTTTTGTACGTAACTATTTCTACTGGTTATTAGTCTTTTTCTTCAGCAATGATCTGTAACGCCATTTTTGCCAATGGTTCAACAAACGAACCTACTTTATTAGCATGTTCATTTGAAGCATTGCCTTGGCTAGCGCGTTTAGCCACACCTTGTGCAATAGCAGCGAGACGAAAGAAGCTAAAAGCAAGGTAAAATGTCCAATGAGTTATTTTTTCTATACCCATACGCTGACAATACAGCTCAACATATTCTTCTTCTGTTGGAATTCCTAAACGATGGCGATCAACACCTAATAAGCCATCAATACTCCCCATGCCTGATGGCATACGCAGTTGCATACATTGATAAGCTAAATCTGCATAAGGGTGCCCTAAGGTTGAAAGCTCCCAATCTAAAATAGCAATAATTTCGGCTTTATCTTTAGCAAACATCATGTTGTCTAAACGAAAGTCGCCATGCACTAAACAAACACGACCATCGTCATCAGGTAAATGCGCTGCTAACCATTGACTTAACTCATCCATAGACGCAATTTTTTTTAGTTCTGTAACACGGTATTGCGATGTCCAGCGCCCTAATTGGCGGGCAAAATAGTTACCTGCTTTGCCATAATCACTTAACCCCACCGCATCTACATCAACATTGTGCAAAGCAACGAGCGCCTTATTCATTGCGTCGTACATTTTCGCCCGACGTTCATTGCTATCAATCTCGGCTAATGATGCACTCCAATAAACAGCACCATCACAAAATTCCATTAAATAAAACATTGAACCGATAATGCTAATGTCTTCACACAAGTGAAAAACCTCTGCAACCGGCACCTCACTATTTTTTAGTGCCGTAAGTACTTTATATTCTCGGTCAACCGCATGAGCTGATTTTAATAATTTCCCCGATGGTTGCCGCCGCAAAACGTAAACGTCAGATTGTGCAGAGACTTTAAAGGTTGGGTTTGACTGCCCTCCCGAAAATTTATCGAGTGTTAGCGGCCCTTTAAAACCGTCAACATGTGCTTCGAGGTAATGGGTTAACTTTTCAAGATCAATCGATAAAACTGATGTCATTGGCTAATACTCTTAATATTGAATGATCAACTAAAACAAATAGTTTGTTGCACGTTTTAATTTTACTTAACCTGCAATTTTCTTAACTAAATCACGCCCTAATTGCATCATATGCACTTGATCAGGTCCATCAGCTAAACGTAAAGTACGTTGACCAGCATAAGCATGCGCTAAGAACGTATCTTGACTCACACCGAGCGCACCATGACATTGAATAGCACGGTCAATAACATCAAGTGACATGCTTGGCGCAACAATTTTGATCATTGCAATCAAGTCTTTCGCAGCTTTGTTACCTTCGGTATCCATTTTTTGAGCTGCTTTTAAGGTCATTAATCGCGCTTGCTCAATTTGACAAGCCGATTTGGCGATATCTTCACGTACTGATTGTTGCTTGATCATTGGTCGGCCAAAAACAATCCGTTCATTGACTCGTTTACACATTAAATCTAAAGCACGTTGAGCAACACCAATAGATCGCATACAGTGATGGATGCGCCCAGGTCCTAGGCGACCTTGTGCTATTTCAAAGCCTTTACCTTCGCCAACCAGTATATTCTCAACAGGAACACGAACATTTTCAAAGGTGATTTCAGCATGCCCTTCTGGCGCATCAACATAACCAAAAACTTTCATCGGACGCACCATAGTTACACCAGGCGTATTCATTGGCACCAGTACTTGTGATTGTTGGATGTAACGATTGCTATTTTTAGCATCTGTTTTACCCATTACGATCATAATTTCGCATTGTTTGCGACAAGCACCACTAATATAAAATTTACGTCCGTTAATCACATATTGATCACCATCACGCTCAATACGAAGTTCAATGTTTGTCGCGTCACTTGAAGCAACTTCGGGTTCAGTCATAGCAAAAGCGGAGCGAATTTCTCCTGCAAGTAAGGGTTCTAACCATTGTTTTTTCTGGGCTTCATTGCCATATTTAGCTAACACTTCCATATTACCGGTATCGGGCGCCGCACAGTTAAACACTTCTGGCCCCCACATCACTTTGCCCATAATTTCAGCCAAAGGTGCATATTCTAAATTAGTTAAACCTGCACTGTATTTACCATAAGCAACCGGTAAAAATAAATTCCACAAACCTGCGGCTTTAGCTTTGGCTTTTAATTCATCCATTAACGGCGGTGTTGTCCACGGATCTTGTGCGACAAGATCATGCATTTGTTGTTCAACAGGAAAAACATTAGCGTCCATAAAATCTGAAACCCGCTTGATAAGTTGTTGGACTTTTTCACTGTATTCAAAATTCATCGCTTGACCCTTATTTGGCATTTTCACTTAAATTAGTTGCTTAAATTCGTTACTTGTATTGGTTACTTAGCTTAATGACATTAACGATTGTTTGTTAAACGGTTTGATCTCTGCTATCGCATTGTTGCTGATTTTGTTTACCCATTGAGGATCAACTAATAACGCTCGACCAATAGCAACCAAATCAAATTCATCATTATTTAATCGTTGCAGTAATTCATCTATCCCCGTAGGATTCGACGTCCCTGATAAATCTGAATTTCCTTCACCAATAAAATCACTGTCTAAACCAATATTACCAACCGTGATCACTGGCTTATTAGTCAGTTTTTTCGTCCAACCGGCAAGATTGAGATCAGAGCCTGCAAATTCACTGACCCAAAAACGACGCGTACTGGCATGAAAAACATCAACGCCTGCATCACTTAACAAAGTCAAAAATGAGGCTAGTTCTTCCGGTGTTTGGCAAAGTTTTGCGTTGTAGTCTTGTTGTTTCCACTGCGAAAATCTGAAAATTATGGTGAAGTCGTCGCCAACCGCTGCACGAATAGCTTTAACAATTTCGACACCAAAACGAGTACGGTTTTCTAAAGAGCCGCCATAATTATCTGTTCGTTGATTAGTGCCTTGCCAGAAAAACTGATCGACTAAATAACCGTGCGCGCCATGTACCTCAATTGCGTCAAAACCAATATTTTTAGCATCAACGGCGGCTTGGGCAAATGCAGCCACCACTTCATCGATATCAGCTGGTGTCATCGCAACGCCATTTTCAGCACCGGGCTTATATAAACCTGAGGGGCTATAGGCGGGAACCGTTTTATCAGGGCCAGTGCCTAATTTACGTACTGAACCTACATGCCAAAGTTGCGGAGCAATTTTGCCACCCGCAGCGTGTACTTCATCAACCACATGTTTCCAGCCTGCTAATGCTTCTTCACCGTGAATAGCGGGTATGTTTTCATAGCCATTGGCCGCTTTATGTGAAATAAAGGTGCCTTCGGTAATAATAAGACCAACATTGCCTTCGGCGCGGCGACGGTAGTATGCGGCGACGTCTTTAGTTGGTATGTTATTGGGAGAAAAAGCACGTGTCATCGGTGCCATTACCGTTTTATTTTTTAACGATAACGATTTAACTGCAAAGGGTTGAAATAATTTATCTGTATTAGTACTCATGTTTATTTTTCCGATATATTTATAATTTTGACGCTGTTTATTTGTTATTAGCTCTGTCTTATCGGCGCTAACCTATGATTTTTATCCAATCAGCGCTAACCAATAACTTTTATCCAATCAGCTCTAACCTATAAGATAGCCACCATCTACATTGATCGCTGTGCCTGTGGTATAACTTGATGCATCAGACACTAAGTACAATACGGTGCCAGCCATTTCATCAGGTTGTGCAACGCGTTTCATTGGCACATGATGTAACATTTGTTTGAGAATTTTAGGATTATTAACTAGGGTCGAGGCAAATTTCGTATCGGTTCCACCCGGCAATAAGGCATTAACGCGAATATTGAATTGTGCGCATTCTTTGGCGAAAGTTTTAGTTATGGAAATAACAGCAGCCTTAGTAATTGAATAGATACCTTGATAGTCGCCCGGAATAACACCGTTAATAGAAGCAACATTTACAATGGCACCACCCTCGTTTTTCTTCATCAATTTAGCGCCCATAGAAGACATGAAAAAATAACCGCGAATATTAACATCGACAGTTTTTTGAAAAGCCCCTAAATCAGTATCTAATACATGACCAAAATAAGGATTGGCTGCAGCATTGTTTACTAAAATATCTAATTTGCCATGCTCTGTTGATATTTGCTCGAAGATGGCTTCTATTTGTTCCATTTCACCAATATGGCAAGCTATTGCTTGAGCGCTTCCGCCAGCGCTAACAATACTGTCAACAACGGTTTGACAGCCTTCAACTTTACGACTTGAAACAATAACGTGAGCGCCATACTGCGCTAAAAGCTTAGCAATACTTTCGCCAATACCACGGCTTGCACCGGTTACCAATGCAACTTTTCCTGACAAATCAAATAAGTTTTTATTCATGTTTAAGCTCCTGCTTGATATTCTTAAATTTAATGGCTTACCTAAAAGTGACCCAGTGGTCGCCAGCTTGTTCGAGATGACTATAATTGTTCAAATAATCAACACTTAACCTATTTTCAGAACTGGACATATTTTCAGAAAATAACAGTTTAGTGACACTGGTATTTCGCAATTGTTGATTAATTTGTAAAGCATGTTTATCGCTTAAGTTTAAAATATACTGAACGATCACCGAAATAGTTCCCGCGGAGGTAAATACTAAAATATCTTCTGCTTTGCTAGTTTCTGTTGAGTCACTTGAAAACATACAATTAATCGCTAATTCTTGTGCAATAACATCTTGCAGTGCGCGTATACAACGCGTTTTAAATTGCGACCAAGTTTCTTTATATTGATGATCTTTATCACCAGACACCCAACGATTTAACGCCAGAGAAAACTCTTTTTGGAAGGTTTTATTAAGATCTTTTAATGGCTTTATTGCTTCGCTCATTTTGACAAGATCAGTCCACTGTTCATTATAGTTATTTAAAATATCGACATGATCAAATTCATTAAAGCCTGAATGGATGATCATTGACGTTTTGTCCTCTTGATAACCCTCAGTAAAGCATTTCAATGTTTGGTTATGACGTACTAAATCGCCACAATAAAACTTGTTAGGTACCACGTTTGCGCGCCAAAATTGACCTAATAATACCGACTGTTGACGACCTTTGTTAGATAATTGGTCATAATCAGCACTACCAAAAGACGCTTGGCCATGTCGAATTAAATAGATTGCCGCCATTTTAGAGCATTTTCATAATGAAAAAATTATTGATCAATACAGCAGTGATCAAATCGTTTGCTGATGTTGTTGTGCTCATTGTATATTTGATATAAACAGTCACGTTGATCCCTTTGCTCTTGTAAAAATAGCTACGGTATAAAAATTATTTAGTCTGGATATAGAAGCTACTTGACTATGCTAAGCCCAGCCTCTAAATTAAACAAATGAATAGTTCTAATAACCAACTATTTATATTTTTAATAGTTACTCTGATATTGAAGTTAGAGTTGGCTAACGGTATTAATATAGCTTTTATCGTTGAAGAATAAAGAGAAGAGAATTGTTATGAAAATAGATTTAAATTTATTTGTTGTCTTTGATGCAATTTATTGTGAAGGCAATATAACTAAAGCGGCGTCGGTATTAAATTTATCACAACCTGCTGTCAGTCATTCTTTAGGGAAATTACGATGCTATTTTGATGATGCTTTGTTCGTTAGACAAGGCAACGAAATGCGACCAACGCCCGTTGCTAAAAATGTAATTGCTGACGTTCGCGAGGCATTACACCAATTACGTGTTTGTTTAGTACAATCTCGACAGTTTGAACCCATGACTTCGCGAAAATATTTTACCCTCTCTCTACTAGGTTCTTTAGAAGCAACCTATTTGCCATTGCTGGTGCAAAGCTTGATAAAAGACTCCCCTCATATAAATTTAAAGAGTAGTAGAAGAGTTCGTCGTAGTGAATTAGAAAATAAATTAGCGAGCGGTGATATTGATTTAGCCATCGACACTTTAGTTCCTGTTAGCAATAATATTTTACATACCCAACTAGAACAAGATCAACTAGTTGTGGTGGCGCGAAAAGATCATCCCGCTATTGCCCAAAATTTAGATTTACAAACCTACCTTAAACTTGATCATATATTAGTTTCATCGCGCTCTAGTGGCCCAGGACTTGAAGACTTTGAATTATCTCGATTAGGTTTACATCGTAAAATAGCGTTAAGATGCCAGCATGCTTTAACCGCGTGTAGGATCATAATAAGCAGCGACAAACTACTAACTTTACCCCAAACTGCCGCCATAATGTATAGTGAAATGCTTGATATTACTATTTTTCCTATGCCGGTTGAATTACCGGGTCTTGATGTTCATTTGTACTGGCATACCAATGTAGATAAAGATCCAGCGAATAAATGGTTGCGAAACAAAATGATCATGGCAGCAGCCAATAAATAACGCCGCCACAAACAAAAAGTATTCAATGGTTAAAATCAAAGCTACTTTTCATGCTTATTAATTAATTTTACCGCTATATCGGTGTAATCAGTAAAAATACCGTCTACACCTACTTGGTATAAAAATATATTAAGTAATTGATTGAAATCTTTTGCATATTTCGGAATTCTTCCCGGATCTTTTCTAAAAGTATAGGGATGAACAACTAACCCCGCTGCATGTGCATCTTTGACCATATTAGTAATATTTAAATGATCAATAGTGGAATTATCACTCACGATCATCGGTTTCCATGGACCAATACCATCAGCGTATTGTGCTATTTTTTTCATCGCTCCCGTGTTAAACATCCAATCGTATTGATAGGGAATAGCAACATTGTTTTTGTAGGTGTATGTTTCATTCCAGTCGGTCATGGCAATAAGCTGCACTAGTTTTAAGTTAATACCCAATTGAGGCATTAAATGGTCGTTGATACGTTGTAATTCATCGGCATCAAAACACTGAACAAATATTTTGTCTGATTTTTTTGTATAGCCATATTTTTTTAATACTTGTAACGTCGCAGTAGAAATATCTTTACCTTCATGACGATGAAACCAAGGTGCTTTAATTTCAACATAAAGTCCAACTTGATAACCATTTCGTTTTCCTAAACTATGATTTAGCCCCTGAATTAATTCAATTTCTTCTTGTAAAGTGGAAACAGTAAAATGTGATTTAAAAAGTGGAAAACGTTCCGGGTAAATATTTTTTTTATGCTGCGTTTTAGCGTCTATAGTAAATCCTTCCGTCATACGTAAACTTTTAATTTCTGCCAAGGTAAAATCAATAGCAAACCAACGTTTTTTCCCGTCAATAACACGATAGCGGTGTGGAAATACCGACATTACATTGGTTACCCGATCTAAAAAATGATCGTGAAGAACAATTAATTTATCATCCTTGGTCATCACTACGTCTTGTTCAATGTAATCTGCACGCATGGCATAAGCCATCGCTTTTGCCGCTAATGAATGCTCAGGTAAATAACCACTTGCCCCCCGATGGGCAATAACTATTTTGTGTTTTATACTTTGTTGCAATGAATTAGCAACTATTGACGTAGATCCTTTTGCTTTAACTTTAACGTCACTATTTTGCATTGTTGTTACACAGGCCGACAACAAATACATCGTTACAAGAAGAAATAAAATACGCATATTTTTACCTTAACTACACATTAATTACATCTTAACTAATGCTATTTAAAAAAAGCTTTTTAAGCAGCCGCCGATTTTTTTTCATGATGGGCAATTTCATGCTTAATGGTCATGGCAATTAATGCAATGGCTACCAAACAACCACACACCAGCAGTATAAAACCACCGTTCCAACCAAAAGCATCTAGTGTATAACCTAAAGCAATATTAGCCACAACAGCGCCACCTAAATAACCAAAAAGCCCGGTTAATCCTGCTGCGGTACCTGCGGCTTTTTTAGGCACTAATTCAAGTGCATACAAGCCTATTAGCATCACCGGTCCGTATATCAGAAAACCAATGGCTATTAATGCGGCAATATCTATGTTTGGATGTCCTGGCGGATTTAACCAATAAACTAACAAAGCAATAAGCACTAAAAACATATACAAAATAGCCGCCGGCGAGCGTCTGCCTTTGAACCATTTATCACTTATCCAACCACACAATAACGTTCCTGGTATGCCTGCCCATTCATATAAAAAGTAACTCCAAGAACTTTTATCTACCGAAAAGTTTTTTACTTCATGTAAATAGGTAGGTGCCCAATCTAATACGCCATAGCGAATTAAATAGACAAAAGCATTGGCAATGGCGATATACCACAACAGTTTGTTATTAAGTACATATTCAAAAAATATTTCTTTTGCCGAGAATTCTTGTTCAAATTTATCTTCATAATCAATCGGGTAATCATCTCTATGCTCATCAATCGGTGGTAAACCACAAGATTGAGGCGTGTCTTTCATAGTGAAAAATATTAAAACCGCGATAAATGCCGCGAAAGCTGCTGGTACGTAAAATGCACTATGCCAATCATTAAACCAAGCCATTCCTAAGATAAACAGTGGCCCAATAAGGCCACCACCTACGTTATGAGCAATATTCCACGTTGAAACAGTACGCCCACGTTCGTTACCCGAAAACCAGTGAACCATTGTTCGTCCACAGGCTGGCCAGCCCATTCCTTGAGCCCAACCATTAATAAATAACAAGATGAAAATAACAGTAATACTGCTGGTTGCCCAAGGAACCAAACCAAAAACAAACATAACAGTTGCTGACACCAACAAACCGCAACTAAGAAAATAGCGGGCATTACTTCGGTCTGAGACATTGCCCATTAAAAATTTACTCAGCCCATAAGCAATAGAAACAGCAGATAAAGCCACCCCTAATTGGCCTTTGCTATACCCCTGTTCTTCGATAAGAAACGGCATGGCTAAAGAAAAGTTTTTACGTACTAAATAATATCCAGCATAACCAATAAAAATACTTAAAAACACTTGCCAACGTAAATGAGTATACTCGGTATCTATTTTGTCTTTGGATAATCTTGGTATGTGTTTAGCGGGTTTGAAAAATCCGATCATTAGTTAACTCATTATTTTTTTTATGTGTTATTGATTTATAGTTTTTTATAGGTGCTAATATTTACGATAGCAGCTATAACGACTTAACAAGGTCTATAGAGAGAAAAAACAATCTCATCAATGTTTGAACCAATCAATATTATGTTATCACGTACGATAGTCTTTTTTATTACATATTTTTTATATTAGAATAGTAATGATCTAACAATACCAAYACTAGTAAGTAAGTGATCAAATATTAATGAGGATAAATTTTCAAGAACAAGGCGCTTGATTGAGTAATAGCTGGCTATTAGAATTAAAAGCAACGATGTTATTGGAATATTTAGTCCCTTTAGAATGAGCAGTTATTTATTCGTATTGGTACCATACAACAAATAAGGCTGACGCTGCTTTTTAAACGCAATTAAGTCGTGCTGCCAGCCCTGCTTGATTTCAGCAAAACTCTTACCCGCAAGTAGCGTTTTTCTAAATTTATCTGTACCGGCAAGTTTATCTAAAAAACTGGGTCGATTGATAAATTCAACACCCGCATTTTTAAATTTTTGATAGGTATTAAAAAAAACACTTAAGTCGAAAGCTTGCTTGCTTACTCCACGAAAATCTTGACCATATAATTTTTTGTTCATCAGTTTAGGTTTTAACGCAGCACCGGGGGTAGAAACTGGCATAAATTCAAAGCTTCCTAACTTAACTTTATCATTGCCAATGACTTGAAACGGGTACGGTGTACCTCGACCAACACTTACCGGTGTCGCTTCAAAAAAACCCAATTGTGGATATAAATATATGGCACTTTGATCAGGTAAATTAGGGCTCGGCTTTATCGGTAAAATATACTCACTTTTGCGGCTGTAATTAGCCACGGGGATCACTGTTAATTGTAATTGAGCCTGATCAGTTTTGGCTAGCCATCCCTCTCCTTTGATCATTTTCGCTAACTCACCAACCGTCATACCATGCACTAGCGGAATTTGGTCGTAGCCAACAAAAGAGCGGAATTCAAGTTCAAGCATTGGTCCATCAACTAAAGCAATATTAGGGTTTGGGCGATCGAATACTATAAATTCTACCTTCGCATTTTGTGCTGCTTGCATCGCATAATGCATGGTACTAATGTAGGTATAATAACGCACACCAACATCTTGAATATCAAAAATAAGCACATCAAGTTGCGCCATTATTTTAGCTGGCGGCTGACGAGTTTTACCGTAAATAGAAATTACCGTAACACCTGTTTTTTCATCAATATGATTAGAAAATTTAGCGCCTGCATCATGATCACCTCGAAAACCATGCTCAGGTGCAAAAATAGCTTTAACATCGATATTGTTTGCCAACAAGTGATCCACTACATGAATATTTTTACCTTCGGCATTAGTTAACCTTGAGGTTTGATTAACAATTAAGCCAACCCGTTTACCTTGTAGTAATGGCAAATATAGAGTGCTTTGCTCAGCACCAACGCTAATATGACTAATAGTTCGCTCTATTGTTAAAGTATTAGCACACGACGAAATGATTAAGCACAAAAGTATACAACAGAAATAATAAAGCTTAGTCATTCGTTTATTTATTACTTTATTCACTACTTTATTCGCTATCTGCTTGATCTACCGCTTGACGTAAAAAGCCATTATTTTTAATTAGCATTGCTTTACCTTGATCTGCATCAACGCCGGTTAATACTAACAAAATAGCTAATTTTGCATTATCGTCAGCATCAACTAATGCTGTTTTAGCTATTTGATATTCACAACTGGTTGCTTGCATTACTATACGTACCGCACGAGCATACAATTTTTCATTACTTGCATTTACATCAACCATTAAATTACGATAACTTTTGCCGCTGCGGATCATGCTGGCGGTGCTGAGCATATTTAAAATGAGTTTTTGCGCAGTACCCGATTTCATTCGAGTTGAGCCGGTTAATGCTTCAGCACCAACAGGCGCACAAATATTAATATCAGCAAGACTACCAACAATTTGATTGGGTGAGCACGAAACACCAACAACGATAGCCCCTTTAGCAGTAGCGTATTTCATCGCCGCAACAACATAAGGCGTTCGACCGCTTGCGGCAATGCCAACTAATACGTCGTTTTTAGTGAAATTGACCTTATCTAAATCATCGATAGCACGTTGTGGATCATCTTCGGCACCTTCTACCGCTTTATAAATAGCGTTACTACCGCCAGCAATAATACCTAACACTTGCTGGTCAGTAACGCTAAAGGTTGGCGGACATTCTACCGCATCGAGTATGCCTAAACGGCCACTGGTACCAGCACCAATATAAATTAAGCGACCACCAACAGCAAAAGCAGCCACTATTTTATCTACCGCTTGCGCTACTTGCGGTAATACTTTTTCAACCGCAAAAGCGACTTTTTTATCTTCCGTATTAATTTTATTCACGACACCTAAACTATCAAGTAAATCAATATCTAAGGTGTCTTGGTTTTGCTCTTCGGTAGCAATACTTTTTAAGTCGTTAACTAACTTAGTTTGAGGTGAATGATGAGCTTGTACTGGGTTTGAATTTAACATATAAAATAATTACTTCTAGTTACGATTGGGTAATATAAAATTGCTGAGCTAAAAAGCATGCACCATCTAAGGCATCGCCTTTTGCAGCGATTAACTGTTGCTGATATTTTGTTGAGAGGCACGCTTTCGTAACCTCGGCTAAACCACCTAATAACACTAACGGCAATTGTGTGTTAGCCAATGTTAAATCAATTAAATATTCGACCGCTTGAATATGCTCAGCTAACAACTTTCGCGCAACAGGACAAATCAAAGCTAACGCAAAAACTAATGGCGAAAATTTTGCGTAATCACAAGGTTTTGCGGTGCTTAGCCAAGTTAACATTTCAGGGCGTGTAGCACCTATAAATTGCATGATTTGTGACGCTAATTCACATTGATGAGTTTTATTACGTTCAAAATGGCATTCAAATTCTGTTAGTGTTATTTTAACGGCAGCAAGCCCTAATTTGGCACCACCGCCTTCATCACCCGCAATAAATCCCCAACCACCGGTTAAAAAACTATTACCTTGTCCATCTAAACGCATGCCAACCGAACCCGTACCTAAAGCTACAACCGCAACTGCTTCACCATTATTAGCGCCATAAGCCGAAGTTCTCGCATCGCTACATATACTTAACTGAGCAAACGGCATCGCTAATGTTTCTATAAGTTGTTGCACACGTTTATCATTACCCGCACCCGCCAAACCAAATACTGCGGAAATATGTTGATAGTCGCACTCATCATCACTTGATTTGTTTTCGCTAGCGTGAGCTTGTTTAACTACTTGTCGACATAAGCCGGCAATAGTCGCTATTGCACCATTAAAATCATTGGTTAATGAAGACGAACCACCTTGAGCCTGCCAGCTTTGTTGTGTTTTTAAATTAACTAAGCGAGTTAATGTTTTAGTACCACCGCCATCAATGCCGAGTACATACTTTTCTTCTACATACTTATCTTCTACAAGATTTTCTAATACAAGCTTTGCTGGTAATAAATTTTCTGATAATTGCGCCATTAAGCACATACCTCGGTATATTTGTCAGCAACTTGCTGTTTTGGTTCTTGATTTCTGGCAACTACATTGCGTTTTCCTAACATACAAATCAAGGTTGAAATAAACGTGGCAATACAAAGTTTCCATGTAAACGCCAAATCGAACTGTTGTTCGGGTGACAAATAAAGCGATTGAATATAAGGCTGCATTAATAAGGTTACAACAAAGCCGACAATTAAGGCGGCTAGTACTGAATTTTCGCTACCACGGCGAGTAAATAATGCGGTGAAATAAACCCCTAACAGACCGCTGTAAGAAAATAACATTACACTTAAGGCAAACGTCAGTAATGGCATATCGCTGTATTGTTGCCAATAAAAAGACAGTACCGACATGCTTGCTAAGGCTATCGCGACAATAATCATGGCTATTTTTCCCGCGTTAACGTAATGACTGTCTGCTTTACGAATATTCTTTTGTTCAACAAATGGTCGATAAATGTCTTGTACAATAACAGACGACATTGAACTTAAGCCTGAATTTAAGGTAGACAACGCCGCAGCAATAATGCCGATAGTAACTAACCCACGTACTCCTGATGGTATTTCATTTAAAACATAAGACATAAAAATTGTCACTTTTTCACCATCAAAGGTTTGAATAGCTTGTACAGCACTATCATTGAGCATTAAATCAGGACGTTGATAAAACACATAAAGTAGTAAACCGATAATTAAAAACAATAACATTACCGGAATAACCATTAGTACTGAAAACAGCATGGCTTTACTACCCTCTTTAGCAGTCTTACAGGTTAATACTCGTTGGGTCATGTCTTGATCTAAACCAAAAGCGGCAATATTTAATAACACGAAACCAGTAATAGCTGACCAAAAGTTAAACACGCCAGCACCGCTCATATCCCAATTAAATTTGAATAACGCTAATTTCGATGGTTCACCATTAGCGGGACTTTCTAACACCGCCATTATTTGTGAAAAATCAGCGGGGATCGCTGCATATAAAAAGTAAATAACAAATAAAGCCGCACTCACATAAACCGCCGCTTGAATAACGTCAGAATAAATAACCGAGCGCACCCCACCAAAAACAGAAAATAATAAACCAATAATACTAATAATGATGGTAGCAATAACCACACTATCGGCATGAATATTACCAAACAAGATCATCGCCACCGCAATGGCTGCCATATATAGGCGTGCACCACTAGCGAACACGCGACCAAACAAGTACATAATGCCCGCATGTTTTTTTGCTTTAGGGCCGATTTGTTGTTCAAGTAATTCGTATACCGTAAAAACTTTATATTGATAAAATTTGGGAATGAGATAAATAGCCACAAAAAATGCGGCAATAAAGGCACCAATATTAGTAGCCAAATAAGATAAATCACCACGATAACCCATATCTGGTCCACCAAGAAAAGTAGCCGCCGATTGTGAGGTAGCTAATACAGAAATAGCCACCATCCACATTGGCATTGCATTGCCCCCTAAAAAATATTCACTACTGCTAGCAACTTTTTTGCGATTAACCCACCAACCAGAGATTGCTAACAATAAACCATACGCAATAAATACTGCCCAATCGAGTCCTGTGTAGGTAACTGCCATGAAAAACCTTAAAATTTATGCTTGATTTTTTATAATGATATAGATATGAATTTAAKWATAYATTATTCCAAAGCTTATGTAAACATGGAATTTCGAAATATAAAGTAGAATTATTAATAAATATTTAACAAAATAACAGCAAATTTTAAGGTGATATTATTACTTTTATTTAAAAGTTTGAGATAACTAATGACATTGTTAGTTAATTAAATTACGTGCCTATGCAGATCACTCAGGTATTTATACTAATCGTCATCTTCGAGACGTTTTTATCGAAGATCTCGTTTTGCTGTAGATCTAAGACAATATACTCCATGCATTGTCTTAATAAGCTGCATCCATGCAGCGTCCGATCAAAAGACTTCAGGAATGACGATCCTGAGCTAAGTGCATAGGCATGTTAAATTATATCTAATAACTATTCATTAAAAACATGTGTTCTTTCCAATTTATACTAAAATTATGTTTGTATTTTCAGTATCATAAAAAGTCAGTTGGAGAGTTCTATTAATGAAAATATCTTTTTATACGTTTATAGCTAGCTTAGTTTTTATACTGTCTTTTGCATCGTATTGTGTTAACAGTGCCAATGCTGAAACATTAGTCATTACTTCAAAAAAAATCTCAGGTAAACAGCATTAAGAGCTTAAAAATTCTTTTACATATAAAATATGAATGGAGGCATTATTAATACTTAATAATGTTGGAAGCTGTTGTTTTTCTAATTTTTTTAATCCGTCGTCATTCTTTAAACTATACCCATAAAGTAACACTAAAATAAGTCAAAAAAACGACAACACCAATAACTGATATTAAATTTATTGTTGTTCGAACAGAATGTTTTAACCACGCTAACATTGTTATTGTCTATCCGTATTATATTTACTAACAGTTACTGCTAATAAATATAACCTATAAAAACATATTCTGCTTATTATTTAATAAATATCATTAAGTTAATAAAAGTTGACTGGGGATACTTCAATCAAAATTAGGTAGCCCCCAAGCTTGTTTTTTAGCTAAATACTGAGCATAAGGTAAAGCAATATAAAGAGGCTTTTTATTAATATTTAACCATTCAAGTAACCCTGTAATGGTATTTTCAGGCATTGCAGTACAACCAGAAGTTGGAACACCTTTAGCTTTCCATACATGCATAAAAATACAGCTTCCCTGACCTGAAATATTCTGCTGATTATGTTTGACGACTACTCCTTTTCTATAACGAATATCACCATTAACATGAATATCACGGCGCATCGGCTCAGTAGATCCTTTTATTGCAAGCTCGCCAACTTTTGTTTTATCAACTAATTGGTTGTAATACGGTGAACCGTTAACATCAATACAATAATCATTTGCACTCATTTGCTGATAAGGTAAACCTGTTTTTATTGATTTTAAATAACCAAAAGCTTCACCTAAACTAAAAATACCTGCGGGCGCTTTACCATCACCTTCTTTTTTATATTGTCCCTGTTGTTTGGTATGAAAGCCCAAGCCCCAGGCCAAACCATTTTTACCAACAGTAACAGGGTTTTCTTTACTTATAAGTTGCCACTGCCCTGCCTTTTTTTCAAAGGTGTAGAGTAAACCATGATCTACTTGCCAGTTATCGGTGATAACAATAATTAATTGCTGATATTCTGGACTTGCTAATAGTTGCTTTTCATTGGCAAAACTATTCAAAGTAAAAGCCAAGCAAACTAGCATAAATATGTTTTTAATTGTTTTTATCATGAATATTCTCTGTATTTTATATTAGTGACTTAAAATAGTTAAAGGCTTGGTTTGGCTTTATTATTCAATACCAATCTATTGATAGTTAAATGTTTTATTAATCAGTTAAAGCCATCAAACCATCTATTTTTTCAATACCTAAACCTGCACCTGCACCTAAGGTAATATTGGCATTTTCGAAACACACACCGCCAACGACAGGGTTGTATTGTCCTAATGCGGGGCCATCGAGATCAATTTTAGTGATCACATTCGCTTTAGCAACAGCTAAATGTGAGGCTGCGGCAACACCAATACTGCCCTCAAGCATACAGCCGATCATACACTCTACATTATAAATTTTAGCAATGTCTGCAATTTTAATAGCATTTGATATTCCACCAGTTTTCATTAATTTAATATTGATGATATCAGCGGCATTATGTTGAATTAATTCAATTACTTGTTTTGGCGAAAAAGCACTTTCATCAGCCATAATAGGCGTTAATACCCGTTCAGTCACATATTTCATGCCCGCAAAGTCATCGGCTTTTACTGGTTGTTCAATTAATTCTAACTTAACTCCAGCTTTTTCTAATTGATGGCAAGCATAAACAGTTTGCTTAGCTGTCCAGCCTTGATTAGCATCTAAACGAATGAGTGCGCGATTATTCACTTCTTGATAAATAGTTTTAACTCGTTCAATGTCTTGATTAATATTTTTACCAATTTTAATTTTTAACACATCAAAGCCATTGTCGATAGCAAGCATTGAATCGGCAACCATTTTTTCGATGTTATCCACGCTTATGGTGATGTCTGTAGTTAATTTAGGTTTTCCGCCACCAAGTAATTGATATAAGGGCTTTTGGTGTAGTTTCCCCCAGAGATCATAAATGGCAATTTCAACTGCCGCTTTGGCACTATAATTATTGATTATTGCTGACTGAACCAAATGAATAATATGGTTCATATCTTCAATATGTTCACCCACTATGATCGGTTTTATCGCAGTGTTAATTGCCGCAACAATTGATTTATGTGTATCGCCAGTAATAATAGGTGTTGCAGGAGCTGAGCCATAACCAAGTTCACCGCTGTTGGTTTCAATGATCACCACCACATCTTCGATATCTGAAACTGTTCTTAAAGCTGTTTTAAATGGTGTAATAAGCGGTACTTTCAGCTTGGCAAATTTTATATCGGTAATTTTCATATTAATTTCTTATTTTTAATCAACAATAATGAATGTTCAAACAAGCTAATGATCCGATCGAATACGTTTGATGTTATAAACACGATCGGTATAACTTACTGATTTTGATAAATGTAACGGCAATAAAGGTGTTACAGACACACCATTTAAAACACCACGATATAAATCACCATTGGCGTTTAAATAACCTAAACCGTGTACATCATGAATAATGTAAGGCTTACCGTTATCATTACCTAACACCATCATCACATGACCGGGAATATAAATAAGATCACCCGTTTGCATAGTTTTAATTATCGGCATTTTTTCTACTGTTTTAACTTGTTTGCTAAAGCGATGATCTATGCCATAGTTACTATTGCCCTGATCGCCTGAATTACGCGGCATTTTAAAACCAAACGTTTTATACACTTCGCCGACAAACCCCGTACAATCACGACCATTAAAATCGTGTCCCCAACCATAGCGTTCACCTAAAAATTTAAACCCTTGTTTAATAATGTTAGCTTTGGTAAAGGGCAAATAGCCAAGATGAACATCTTGTGAACGCGGAATTGGCGCAAGTACAATATTTAATTTGCCACTTTTGTCGCGTACAGGCAGTTTAACCACATAATTTGCATAAGGGTTTTGTCCATACAACTTATTGCCATATTCATTTGCTTTAGCTAACGGCAAGCGCGTTCCCATATCAATTTGTAAATTAGATATTTGCGGATGCTTGGGTACAAAATTGGTGAAAATTTTACTCCCGGTAACGACTAAAAAATCTGCTGCACTTTTGTAGGCTTTAATCTCTTGTTTATCACCTATCGCAACAGCATCTTTAGGCAGCCACGCTAAATAATTATAAACTTTTACTAACAACCAGTTACCATCACGACTACGATGAATAACCGCTACAGCATCCCCCGGAAACACATCACTTTCTTGAAATCTATCTAAGTCGCGACCACCACCTTTTTTATACACTTTATCCATAGTTGGAAAAGTACGTAATGATGCGCGTTTAACCACCAAAGCAAATTCAACCTTGTTTTCATCTTTAAGCGCTGATTTATTTACATTATTGAGGTAATTTTGATAATTTTTGGTAGTTAATTGCCTACCATCATCATAAAAGCGCGCACCACTAGGTACTTTACTAATGCTATCAATAAGTTCTAATAAACTTTGTTTTGAAAGCATATTATTTATTGCTAAAGGATCACTGACATAAGCATTTTTATCGATAAGCTTTTGGTTTAGCTGATTGATTTTATTTTGTGTCATCAGTATTTCATCAACATCATTAAGTTTTTTCAGCCAATAATTAGCGGCTAATTTTTGCTCATTCATGCCGATAACATCGGTGCTAAAAGCGGAAGATTGATGACCAAGCACATTAACATTCGCTAATACATTAATAATGACACCAAATGAAAGTGTAATGACTAAAGATAATTTTTTAAAAAAAGAAAGTTTCATTAATTTGTCCTACTAAACTGATACTAAAGATAATATTTTACCTACCAGAAAACCACCGCCAGTACTGATGATATAACCGATCATCGCCATTAATACGCCAACGGGAATTAATACGCTGCCGCCAATATAGGTACTGAAGCAACACCGCCAATATTTGCAAGCGAGGCAATTAATAATGACAAGTAAGGAAAAGCATTGGGATCATGAACCACCGTTTTAACTAACTTTAATTAGTAAACAACATAGCATCTCAGCACTAAAAGTAAATATAATTTCTTAAAAAACACAAAACAAGGAATAGTTTATTCCTTTTGTTTTATAGAGGATAGTCTAGGGTTATGGGTGAAAGCTAACAAAATAAAAAACGGCGTAATAACTTTAAAATTATCCCGCCGCTTAAATTGAAGTGTAATGGGTTAAATAACTAACGCTCGTTGTTCAGCTATCCCCATTGCCAGTACAAATGGTTTATCTTTTTGCTGGCTAATAAAATCTTGTTTACAGCTCATATTTTGCCAATTATGTTTGATCAAACTTTGCCCTGTTGCGCCGCCTAGCGTGGTACCAGGGCCTAAAATAATTAACTTGTCTGGCGCAAATTCTTTTATCGCTACTTCTATCGATTTAGTAAAGTCATAGTAGTCTGTTACTTGCCTACCTAAGGTATAATCATATAGCGCTTGTGTGTCAGTGCTATAAGACTGCCAAATTTTTCCTTGTCCATCAATTAATGGGATTTTAGGTGTGTTAAACAAACTGGCATTTAATAATTGTTTAGCCTGTTTTGAGGTTTCTGTTAACAAGGGTGTATGAAAAGCGGCATGATTAAACAAGTTCATCGGGTATCTGTCATCAATATTTTCAAGACGTTGCTCAAGTTGCTTCAACCCAGCTTTGTTACCACCAATAACAATAAAACCACCTAATTTAATCGAGGTATGTACTTCGCAATCATCAAGTGTATTCACGGCTTGCATAACATCATTTACATGCGCAATTTTAGCGGTATTTTCACGCCAATCATTATCGACTATCGGGTAAATAATTTGTCCGCCAATAACGCCCTTTTTCATCATTGAACCCATGGTGTTAATCAATGCTATCGCGCCTTGTTCGTCTAACGCTCCTGCTAGCGCAAGAGCAATATACCAGCCCATAGAATTGCCGGTAACCGCAACTATGTCGTACTCGTCGGTATCTATCGCTTGAAAATCGCCTTTAGAACACGCATAAATAAGTGCTGAAGCATTCTCACCTGAAGTATGTAAACGCATATTGTAGTTAGCCATTTGATCAAGTTCGCTAACCATTACTTGACCTTGTTTGTTGCGGTGTTGGTCAATAACTTCAAGGATATTATTTCGTCCTTGATGGAAACGGTGAAAATAACCAAGTTCGTCTTTGTTGTAGGTACCACGACCCGGACAAATCACCACTGCTCGCTGTTTTTGTTTGTTAGTGCCGTTTATTGCAGAATTCGTCATGGGTTAATCTCTCTCGTACAAACTAGTTACTTTTTTATCACTGTTATTACTCGCGGTCATCGCTAACACTGTGGCGATAATTTCATCGGTTGCAGGCAATACTGTGGTTGCAGCGCTGCCCAACGGAATAAAACAATCTTCGGCCGTTATACGGTTAATTTGCGGCAAGGCTAGGTTTTTATCTTGGCAGTTTTCATTAATCATAGTAACAATAGCTTCGCTAATAGACGCGGTTTGTCGACATTCATCAACAATTAACACTTTATAAAAACCATTAATGGCTTGCATAATTTCATTAGCATCAAGCGGTGCTAGCCAACGTAAATCAACCACTTTTACATTGATGCTTTGCTGTTGTAATTTTGCTTGTGCTTGGCGGGATAAGTAATAACCATTACCATAAGTGATAATACAAACGTCATTAGCATCGTTATTACCATTATAAACAGAGTTTACACTGCCTAATTTAAGCGGTGCTTTAGCTTGCTCAGGCGGTAAATATTCATGAGCCCATAACTCATCACCTTTTTCGAGTAAATCTCGGGTCATATACAAGGCGATTGGTTCAAGAAAAATAACTAAACGCTGCTGCTCTTGTGCAAGCTGCACACAAGTTCTTAGCATATCAACCGCATCACCGCCGTTTGATGGACAAGCGATAATAACGCCGGGAATATCACGAAATACCGCAAAAGAATTGTCATTATGAAAGTGACCACCAAAACCTTTTTGATAAGCCAAACCCGCAATACGAATGACCATACCATTGGTATATTGACCATTGGAGAAAAACGGTAAGGTGGCGGCTTCACCACGAATTTGATCTTCTGCGTTGTGCACATAGGCTAAAAACTGAATTTCAGCAATAGGTAAAATACCATTGTGCGCCATACCGATAGCAAGCCCTAAAATAGACTGTTCATCAAGCAAGGTATTAATCACGCGATTACTGCCAAAACGCTGATGTAGTTTAGAGGTGACGTTATAAACGCCGCCTTTTTTACCGATATCTTCACCACACATCACAATATTGGGACGTTCTGCCATTAAGTCGAGTAACGTCCAATTGATCAGCTTAGCTAAATGCTGCTTCTTACTGAGATTATGTTTATCGTGTTTAAACAATTGCGCTCGCTGTTGATCACTTTGTGGTGAAGTATTAACTATTTTGCTTTGCTGCGGCAATATACTTACTTTAACTTCGCTGGCTTTCGTTAAACGTGGACGAGTTGCAGCTTGTTCACCAATGAGCGCAATACGCTGCTCTAGCCCTTGATAAATATCAACAATTTGTTGTGGGGTTAAAATGTTATTTTCCACTAAAATACGCGCGGTATGTAATAGTGGATCTTGTTTTTCAGTGGCTTCAATATCACTTAATTCACGATAAACAAATTCGGCATCAGAGCCTGCATGACCTAGCAAGCGCACCGTTCTAACATGCAAAAACACCGGTTTTTTCAATGTTCTGGCAATATGTTCAGCACGTTTTGCGCATTGGTAAGTATCAAGAATGTTTAAACCATCACAATATAAATAGTCCAGCCCTGCTCTGTTTTTATAATTGGCTGCTACCCAACCTTGCGGCGTAGCAGTAGAAATACCAATGCCATTATCTTCACAAACAAATACCAGTGGCAAAGGCATTGATTGATACGCAGCCCATGCTGCGGCATTAATAGCGCCTTGTGCGGTAGAATGATTTGATGAAGCATCACCAAAATTACAAATAACGATACTGTCGTCTGGCATTTCGCCCGCAACATTAATACGTTTAGTTAGTGGCACACTAAAAGCCGCCCCAACCGCTTTCGGTAAATGTGACGCAATAGTACTGGTTTGCGGTGGAATAAATAATGATTTAGAGCCTAATACTTTATGGCGACCACCAGAAATAGGATCTTCTTTTGATGCAGCAAACGATAGCAACATATCGTAAAGTGTCGTTTCACCCGGTACTTGTTTACCCCGTTGAATAGCAAAAGCGCCGCTACGATAATGTAAAAAGGCCATATCCGTTGGTCGAAAAGCTTTGGCATAAGCGGCATTACCTTCATGACCTGAGCTACCAATAGTATAAAAACTTTGCCCTTTTTTTTGCATCACTCGTGATTGTAAATCAAGCACTCGGCTCATCACTTGGGTTTCAAACAAATCAATAACATCACTATTGCTTAAACCGACATCGACAGGCTTTAACAAACAAGAAGATTGTGGGAAATCTTGCTTAAGGACGTTTTTTTTAAAATTTTCTTTAACTAAAGTATTACGATCTAGCATGTGTGCTCCACATGTGCAGTGTATCTGTTGTATTTTTTGTATTGCTTTTTATTGGGTTTCGCTACGCCCTACCCAACCTACATTTTAGTTGCATATATTCAAAATAATTGGAGTTGCAGTGAAGCCGTTGAGTTGCTCAACGTATGAGCTTAGTAAGCCTTTAGCTCATTAAGAGCTAAGTGATTTCGATGAGTCAACGACGACAATAAAACTGCAGCTTCAAGTATGATGAATATTAATAAAAAGCTTGAATACCCGTTTGCGCGCGCCCTAATATCAAAGCATGAACATCATGGGTTCCTTCGTAGGTATTTACCGCTTCAAGGTTCATTACATGGCGAATTACGTGAAATTCATCACTAATACCATTACCACCGTGCATGTCACGCGCCATACGAGCAATGTCTAATGCTTTACCACAAGAGTTACGTTTAATTAATGAAATAGCTTCAACAGCTAATTTACCTTCGTCCATCAAACGACCGGCTTGTAAACAGGCAAATAAACTGGTGGTAATGTCAGTTTGCATGTCTGCTAATTTTTTCTGAATAAGCTGTGTTGCTGCTAATGGACGACCAAACTGTTCTCTATCAAGCGTATATTGACGAGCCGCATGCCAACAAAATTCTGCTGCACCTAATGCGCCCCAAGCAATACCATAACGCGCTTTATTTAAACAACCAAAAGGCCCTTTTAAGCCAGTAACATTGGGCAGCATATTTTCTTCTGGTACGAAAACATCTTCCATCACAATTTCACCAGTAATTGAGGCACGTAATGAGAATTTGCCTTCAATTTTTGGTGCTGATAAACCGTCCATACCTTTATCTAAAATAAAACCACGAATAACCCCGTCTAACTTACCCCAAACGATAAAGACATCGGCGATTGGTGAATTAGTGATCCACATTTTAGTACCGTTTAATTTAAAGCCGCCATCAACTTTTACCGCTTTAGTCGCCATACTTGCTGGATCTGAACCTGAATTTGGCTCAGTCAAACCAAAACAGCCTACTAATTCACCAGTGGCAAGTTTGGGTAAATACTTCATTTTTTGCTCTTCTGAGCCATAAGCATAAATTGGATGCATTACTAATGACGATTGCACACTCATCGCACTACGATAACCACTGTCAACACGTTCTACTTCACGCGCCACTAAACCGTAAACAACATAATTAACGCCTGCACAACCATATTTTTCAGGAATGGTCGATCCTAATAAACCTAACTCACCTAATTCTGTCATTATTTCACGATCGAAATGCTCTTCGCGGTTTGCCATTAATACCCGTGGCATTAATTTATCTTGGCAATATTGATGCGCACTATCTCGGATCATGCGTTCTTCTTCCGTTAATAATGAATCGATTGAAAGCGGATCTTGCCAGTTAAAAGTAGTACGAGACATAGGTTGTCCTTAAATATTTTAAATATTAATTGTCTGAAAGCATTAAAAAATTGCGCTTATTTTAGAATGATTTAGCTCAGAGTTAAAATATTAATTAACTTTAGTAGCTATAGGTTTATACTATAGCTAATTATTTTAATACATGGCTATGCAGATACCTCAGGTATTTATACTAATCGTTATCTTCGAGACGCTTTTGTCGAAGATCTCTTGTTTTATAATGAATATTCAGGACAATATGCTCCATGCAGCGTCCAATTAAAAGACTGCGGGAATATGACGATCCTGAGCCAAGTACATAGGCATGTTTTAATAAGGACAGACTAGCTATGGATTTACGCACTTTACATTACTTTATCAGCATTTATGAGCAAGGCAGTATTAGTGGTGCAGCCAAAGCCTGTTTTGTTGCTCAGCCATCAATTTCAGCCTCAATTCAATTATTAGAAGAAGAGCTCACTACCCAGTTATTTTACCGCCATGCTCGAGGTGTTAAAGCATCTGATTCGGGTAAACAGCTATATCCACTGGCTAAAAAATTATTGGGGCAAGCCGATGCGATCAAATCATTATTTAAAGAAAAAAATGAAAAAATTCCTGTTAGCCTCGGCTTAACCAAAGGCTTAGGCGTTGCACGCATGAGTGCGATTTTAAAAGACTTTACTTCATCGTTTGAATTTATTGAATTAACCTTAGTATCACCCAATGAGCCTTGTGATGCTAAAATAGTTGCCATTGAAGAAAGCCATAAAGACGATAATTTCATCCCGATGTGGCAAGAAGATTATGTATTAGCGCTGCCTCATAATCATATATTGTCACTGAAAAATGAAATTGAATTAAGTGATTTACATCAACAACCTTTTATTCAACGTACCCCTTGCAGTGCTTGGCAACCATTTATTGGTGAATTAACCACGCAACAGATCCACATTGATATTCGCGCTAAAATTCAAACCATTGATTATGCTTTAGGACTAGTGAATGCGGGAGTTGGCTTGGCATTTTTACCGCTTTATAGTGAATTAGAAAAGTATAGTGACATTAGTTTTAGAAAAATTAAAGGGCTAAAATTAACCCGAAAAATTGGTCTTGCTTATCAACAAGAAAACCGAGTAACTAAGCTGTTAAAACAGTTGATCACTCGGCATTGTTAGCTTTTCTATGTTAATTAAAAAGAGAGTTCTATAAAATAAGAGTAATGGTTACACCTTTGCCAAGCTGACTGTCAACTTTAATGCTGCCGCCAAGTTTATTATTAACCAAGTCATACATGGTACTCATACCTAAACCTAAATAACCCCGTTCAGGTTTAGTGGTAAAAAATGGTTCAAATATTTGTTGTTTAGTGTATTCATCCATACCTGAACCGTCGTCTTGATAAGTGATTTTTGCACCATCACGCTTAGCTTTTCCCATGCTAGTTTTTTCAATTGAGATAGAAATTTTACCCTTACCTTTATTGTTAAAACCATGTTTTATCGAATTATTGACTAAGTTAAAGAATATTAAGGCAATTTGGCTAGGTATTGAGTTTATCTCTAATTTACTTTCACCACTATAACTATAGTTAATTTCGCTTTGCTGAAATTCCACATTAAATAAGGTCATCACTTTGTTAACGTATGCGGCAATGTCGATAGACTGTTTGTCCATTTCATCTTGATCTGCGGCAATATGATTTAAATTATTAAGCAAAATAACGATAGGTTTTAACGCTTCAATACTTTTTTCATCTTTAATTTTTATATAATGTTCAAAAAGATCGTCTAATGAGTCACCTACCGAATAGGTAATATCGGTTGCTAAATAGCCTAAAGATGCCACATTTTCAGATTTTATTAATTGTTGGTCTCGAAGTACTAAGGTTTTACTCAGGGCTGATTTTTGCTCTTTGAGTTTTTTATAATGCCACACCATAAAAGCAATAACTGCTGTTGATAAAACTAAAATAAAATAAAATAAACCGCTATACATGGATAATTGCTGATTTTCATCGTGAGCAATTTTTAGTTTTTTCATTTGTGCATTCATTAATTCTTTTTGCTTATTTAAATTATGTTCTAAATTAGTAATTTGTGTGGTTTGTTGTTGATCGTTTGTTTTTTCAACACCACTGTTCTCTTCTTTATTCATCTGCAACTGCTGTTCTTTTACTTTAAGCTCTGCAGTTAATGTAGCTAATTTTTGTTTGGTATTTTTAATTGATTTTTCTTTTTCTGTAGCTGATTTTTGCAATATTGAAATTTTTCCAAGTTGTTTTTGTAACGCAATATCATACTTAGCTGATTTTTGTTGGGCGCTTTTAAGGGTTTTATTTAATTGGGTGATTTTTTTATATTGAGCAGCAACCGTTTGTTTGTACTGTTCAAATTGAGCATTTTTATTATTTCTATCAATGGTAGTCTGGCGAAGTGTGAAAATTTTATTATCATCTGCACTATCAAGAAAGAATGAAGAATTTGGTATGGTCAGTTTTGCATTTTGGATATTAGTATTATTAATTTTAACGGTGATTTTAGAATTTTCTTTATTGGTTAAAAGGTTGATCATAGTGCTGGCAACATCTTTACTGTTTTCACTGATCAGTAAAACATTATCGCCGTTCACTAAACCGGCTAATTTCGGTAATTTTCTGCGGTGAAGTGAAGACAAATAAAGTAAATCGACTTGCTTGGCTAATGTTGCTGAATTAACGAGTGTAACAACAATGTCTTTACCTATGACCGTTTTATCAGTAAAAAAGTGATTGAGAAAATCATAAAACTCACGATCATTGTAAACGCCAATATTAAATTGAGTTCTTGTTTTTTTTGCGGGCCAGCTAATATATTTAACAAACTTACCAATCAAAATGGCTTTTTTATTTTCAAAAGCACTGCCTTGATTTGCAGTTTGCGCCCAAGCAAATTGATTAACAACTAAAGTCAGGCTACAAAATATGAGTATAGAAAATACTTTAAATGGTTTGATACCACGTTTCATCACTGTTTTTCGACCTCTAAATTAATATTTCATTTACATTTTACGTTTTTGTATAATTAAAGCAATACTCAGTTTTAAAAGTCTAAGCAACTCATAACACTAAGAAAAAATAACAAACTAAAGCAATTAAACAAGAAATAATAAAACTTAATATAAAGCCTTCTTTTACCATATCTTGAATTTGAATTTCTCCCGTGCCATAAGCAATAGCATTGGGCGCGGTAGCAACGGGCAGCATAAAAGCACAACTTGCTGTCATTGCTGCAGGGATCATAAAAATCATCGGATCATAACCAGAAGATATTGCTGCAACCGCTAATATCGGCATGAGTAACGTTGCTGTAGCGGTGTTACTGGTAATTTCAGTTAAATAAGTAACCACTAAACAAATGGTTAAAATCATCAATAACGGTGGTAAATCTGCAAGCGATGTTAGCCATTGGCCAAGCAGGTGACTTAATCCTGACGCGGTAAAACCTTTAGCAATAGCTATGCCGCCTGCAAACAGCAGCAGCATACCCCACGGAATTTCTTTAGCGGTATGCCAATCAAGAATGCGTCCGCCTTTACCATTAGGTGTAACAAACATAATAACAACGGCTAACAAGGCAATGGTGCTATCACCGGCTATGTGAATATTTAATAATTCGCTCCAACCACCAAAGGGATCTTTACGAGTGATCCAAGCGAGAGCAGTCAAGCCAAAAATTAATAAGGTCCGTTTTTCTTCTACACGCCATTGTCCTAACTCAGGCATTTTTATCTCACACTCAAGTTTAACATTACGGGTTAGCCACATTGCCATAATGGGTAGCGCAATGACAACAACAGGGATACCAATTTTCATCCATGCTAAAAAGCTGAATTCATTACCCGTTTCTTCTTCATAAATACCAGCAAAAATAACGTTAGGCGGTGTGCCAATTAGGGTACCGACACCACCAATACTCGCAGCATACGCAATGCCTAAAATTAACGCGACTTTAAATTTTTGATTATCTACATGAGCAAGTATGGCTAATGCCATCGGCAACATGATCAAGGTAGTGGCGGTATTTGAGATCCACATACTCAAAAAACCAGAAGCAAGCATAAAACCAAACACTACACGCCTGCCACTAGAAACACCAACTAAATTAACCATATACACAGCCAATCGCTCATGAGCGCCGCTTTTTTCTAATGCTTTAGACAGCATAAAAGCCCCCATGAGTAATAAAATTACGTGACTCCCTAAAGAAGATGCCACGGTTTTATGATCAACCACTCCAAATAGGGGAAGTAAAGCAAACGGTACTAATGAGGTCGCAGGAATAGGAATAGCTTCACTAACCCACCAAATAACGGTAAGCAAAGTAATGCTAGCAGCAACGGCAGGCTTTTCTTCTAAACCTAAATACTGGAGGATAAAATAAAAAAGAATTGAGGTAAGCGGCGCGATATAAATAAAGTGTTGGCGATTAATTTTCATTGTTATTATAGTTTTTCTTATTGGGCTAGCAGTTAAACTAGCAAACAAAGCTGACTAGTTTAACAATAATTTTATTAAATACTTACGGGTAATTTACCGGTTGCTGGAATTTTTCCGGTAATAATAGCGGCCAACGCAGCAAAAGCAGCACCATCAAGTGTACCGTTTGCTTTTTGGTAAAAATTACCATCAAAACTCGCTAAAATATAATCAGCTAAGGGGCGAAATTTATCCAAGTTATACGGCGCTTTTAGCGTAACCAAAATAGTTTTTTTACCCTGCTGTTTAGCATAAACTAGCGCTTCAAGGGTTTTGTCGCCAAAACTAGCTTTATTAGTAAAGGCCTTGCTTTTATTTGATAAATCTTCAATACCGCCCAATTCTACTGCTGTTTTTTGGCTATCACTAGCGACAATTAACAAGTCACTATTATCTATTTGTTGATAAAGAGTCATTAAATTAAAGTCTTCTAAATTAGAGATAGAAATACTAATATTTTCTTTTCCTAACAGAAGAAGTTGTTGTTTAAGCTCCTCTGCCATTAATTTGCTTTGTTGTTGCTGAGGAAATAAAAGATGTATTGTGGTGATGTTTTTTAACCAATCACTTGAATTAAGTCCATTTTGAATTTCGACAATCGAATTTTGTGCTAAATCACGCTCAAGCGCTTTATGTGCATTATTGGCTAAAATATTTTTTGCCTGAGCTATCTTTTCATTAACTTGTGCCGTTGATACCTTTAACCTTGATAATTGCTTTTTAACACGCAAAATACGCGCTACTGACGTTTGAATTTGAGCAATTGCCAAGGGTTCTTCTTTAACTCGATTATTTAACAACTGGATAAAATATTTAAATGCTTTTATATCAGATGGTTTACGAATTTTCATTGGCATAAGCGCAATATCGGCACCCGCTGCAAAAGTATTTATCACCGCTTCTAAGGGCGTAAAAAAATTACTAATGCCCGCCATATCTAAAGCGTCAGTAACCACTAAGCCTTGATAGCCCATTTTATTACGCAATAAATTAGTTAATATTTTTTTCGATAACGTAGCAGGTTTTATCATCGAATCACCGTTTTTATTGACAATAATAGAGTTATCTAATGCAGGATATTGGATGTGAGCGGTCATGATCATTTCAACATTAGTTTGCTTAATAGCTTGCGCAAACGGATATAAATCAACTTGTTCAACGGTTTTTAAATCATGATTAACGATAGGTAAGCCGGTATGGCTATCGGTATTGGTATCGCCATGACCTGGAAAGTGCTTAAGTGTGCCAATAATACCTTGCGATTGCATACCATCAAGCATAGCGATGCCTAAATCAGCTACTAAGTGAGGATCTTCACCAAAAGAGCGTACATTAATGACCGGATTATTCGCATTAATATTTACATCAACATCGGGGGCATGATCAACATTAAAGCCTAATGCCTTTAATTCACTACCTAAAACTTCGCCAACAGCTTTCGCATACATAGTGCCATGTTTGCTATAGGTTGCCCCTATTGCCATATTACCCGTAAACGAGGTTGATATATTTCGCGGCAAACGCACTACACGACCACCTTCTTGATCAACTGAAATAAATAATGGTAAACCTGTTTCAGAATCCAGCGCAGCATTTTGCAAGTCACTGGTTAATCTAATAATTTGCTCACTGTTGACTAAGTTATCAGCAAACAGAATCATTCCCCCTAAAGAGGTGCTAGTAATTAATTCGGCTAATTCTGGTGGTAATTGAATTAACGGTGTTTTACATTGTTTAACGACTTTATTCACGTCATTGATACCGTCATTTTTGCTTTGAGCACTTGCAGCATAACTTTCTAAATCATTACTGATCAGAGCATCACCAGTCTCATTATCTGCCGTCATTTCAGGACAATAATAGCGTAAATCAAGCATGATTTTTTGTGCGATTTGTTGTTCAATCAACATAGAAGATGCTGCCTTTTTCACATTGTTCGTTTTGCAACCAGCTAAACTAAAAGCGATTATAACGAAAACAAAAAAGATTTTTTTAGTCATTTTTTTACTCAAGTTCTTATATTTTTATTATTCATTAATTGACGATTTAATATGACAAACAAAATCTTCACACGCTTTAGACAATTGCTTATTTTCTAAATGTAAGCCTTTAACCGGAAAGGTTAACGGCGGATCGAATGAAGCAATAGCCACTGAATTTGATAAATTACAACGCGCGGTAAATTCATCAACAATACAAATCCCTATATTTTGAGCCGTCATGCGCGCCGCAATAAAAAAAGTTTCTACTTGGATGCTCGATTTTAAGCTCACTCCTTCTTCCATAAAACGATTCCAGACTAAATCATCTAAAGGACCACTGTTGCCAATACCGATTAATTCATGATCGAGTAAAGATTTTAGTGATAATTTTTTAGGTTGCTGTGGAAATAAATATTTAGGGTACATAATAACAAATTCACCATCACCAAAAATTATGGTTTCAACCCCAGACATAGGTGCAGGTGAAAACATTACCGCCAAATCACATTTATGTTCATGCAAAGACTGTAATACTTCATGGTTATGCATAGTTAATAAATTAACACTGATCCCCTGATGTTGTTGCTTAAAATTAGATAAAGCTTTGGGGATAACGTCAAAGCCTAATGCCGGTGAAAGCGCTAAATTAATACGACCATAATCATGTTTTTTAATATTTTCAGCGGTATTACGAATACTTCTTAATTGTTGGTAAATATTATCAACTTCATCAAATAATAGGTCAGCTTCACAGGTAGGAATTAAACGACCTTTCATGCGTTGAAATAAAGCAAAACCTAAACTCATTTCAGCATGGGCTAATACCTTGCTTACCGAAGGTTGCGATACATGAAGTATTTTTGCCGCATTGGTGATTGAACCGGTAGTATAAACTGCATGAAATATTTCAATATGTCGTAAACGCATAATGTTATGCCCCAATTAAGACAGTTAACGTCCATAAAACACCCGCAATACTTGCGGTTAAGATGGCAGGAAATAACTGTGTTTTAACGTGATCCATTAAATCGCAGCCAGTGGTCATTGAACTTAAAATAGTTGTGTCTGATATCGGCGAGCATTGATCGCCAAAAATACTACCATTAAGTACCGTAGCAAAACACACCATCATAAAAAATTCAGGATTTTCCAGCCCTTGTGTTTGTGCAATAGTCCACGCTAACGGCATAGCCAATGGAAATGCTATGGCATAAGTTCCCCAACTAGTTCCTGTCGAAAATGCTATCGTCATAGTAATTATTTGCAATGTTATTGGCAGTAACCAAAAAGGTAAACTTTTACCTACTAAATCAACCAAATACAGTCCTCCACCAACTTCTTTACTAATACTACCAATAGTTATTGCAAGCATCAAAATAACTGATGCCACTACAACGCCTTTTAATCCTTGCGAAAAACCATCTAATAAATCATTCAACGACATTCCTTTGATTAAGGCAATAATAACTGAAAGCATTAAAGCACTACCAAAAGCCCAGTTTACTTTTGGTGAACCAAAGGCAATAAAGCTACTTATCGCAATAACAATTAAACTTAATAATGGTAATACAAATTCAAGAAAATGAGGACTATACCCTTTTGGTACAGAGCATTTTTGCAATTCTGGTGCGCTCAAAGGGCGAGCATTAGGCGCATCTAACTCTCCAGTAGTTAATACTCTTTGATGGGCCTTTCGGATCCCTTTACCGCTAAATTTGGTAATATTCAAACTTAATAATAAAGTGCCAATAACCGCTAAAATACTGTAGAAACTTAAGGGGATACTGGCAAAGAAAAAAGCTAAGCGATCACTCTCGGTTGCCAAAAAAGTCGCACCTGGCACAAAAATCAATGCTTGTACATAAATCGGCCACGCATTAAAAGCGAGGATTAAAGCGATAGGTGAAGCAGTTGAGTCAACAATATAACTCATTTCTTCATGGCTTACTTTCGCTTTATCAGCAAAAGGACGTACTGTTGTACCGACCAAAACCGTAGAAACAGTTCCTCCTTGGAAGAAAATAATCCCTAACAGCCAAGTGACCACTTTTGCAGAACGCTGACCCTTAACAAAATGTTGCGTCATTTTATCCGCAAAGGCAAAAGCGGCACCGGTTTTAGACCAAATACCAATTAAACCACCAAGCAACCATAAATATAATAAAAGTAAGGCTGCTGCGCTGTCGGTTGCCAAACTAGGCACCAGCACTTGATCGGTTATATCAAACCGTCCCAGCATAAAAGCACCCACAACAATACCGCCAAATAACGCAGTAATTGGCTCTTTAGAAAGTAAACAAAGTAAAATTGCGACAAACGCAGGCAATAATGACCACACACCAAAATGAAAGCCGGGTTTTAATAATTCTAATTCACTACCTTTATTACCATTAGTACGGTAAACCCATTGCTCTTTCAGTTTAGGTTCACCAACAAGCTTATTTAAATTAGTTTGATTCAAAGGCGAATTTTCATAGGCGACTACATGAGCAATGGTCTGCTCTTGGCCTTGGTATAAATACGCATTTACACCGGCTTTATTTTTATACACTTGATAAACATAACTTTGTTCTTGCCATTGTTTTTCTACGTTATTTGTGACAAAAAATGCAGCTAACAAACTTAGAATAAAGATAATTAAAGCAATTTGATTATAATTATTGATATATTTTGGCATAGCCTATTAATTAAAATTTTATACAAAAAACAACTATAGCCTGAGGTTAAGTTTAAGCCAAGTATATGCTTATTTTTTTGTTAGATTTATAGTTGGTATTCATACATGGTTACAGTATGATTAGAATATTATAATTTCACTTTCTTCCTTAAGCATTATTTTTATTCATGATCAAATTAGCCTTTGCACTCTCGCACGCATTACTATTTCCTAGTCAAAATGATATTTATTTAGAAGTTGTTGGTGAGCCAAAAACAAGCCAAACACAAATTTTTTATGCTCCACATGAAAGCGAATCTGTTGGTAATGCTTATGTAGCACAAAAAATTAAAAAACTTGGCGGTGCTTTTATCATTATGCGCCAACAAGGTTCGCGTAATATAACGCTACACATAAAAAAGCAAAACAAAAATCACAATGTTTATGTCGATCCAAACCGACTATTTACGGTTGCTGGTATCAAGTCTTCAATTAAAAAATTAAACCCTGAAATCTCCGATGATGACTTTCTATTTCAACAAGCCGTAACACGTGCCAAAAGATTAGGTAAATTTGTTTTAAAACAATTAACCAGCCCCAACAAACCTGTAACTTGGGTTGCAATGCATAATAATACCGAAGGGTTTGAAGGCGATCATAATCATGGCCGCGGTAATGTTTCTATATATCGTTATCAAGATAAACTAGGTAAAGGAGAGAATTTCCTTATCAATGTTAATATTGCCGATTACCACGATGAAGATAATTTATTTTATGTTACTCAGGCAATTGACTTTAATATTATGCGTAAATACCACTGGAATGTAGTGCTACAAAACCCTATTGTCACTTCAGATCCTAATGAAGATGATGGTTCTTTATCGGTTTACGCTCAAATGAATAATATTCGCTATATTAATATTGAAGCTGAACGTAAAGACAGTGATTTTGGTGAAGATAGCACTAACACTCAGCAAGAAATGGTTGATTTTGTTTATTATTTAACAGCTAAAAAGTTTTTGTAACCGTACTTACACCAAAATCAAAGGTTACATAAACACGTTCACCCTCATTGTGTTACCCAACCTGACTTATTTCGCATCCTGATAATTAACTGTCATTAAACCCTTCCCCATTGATGAGCATAGCAACACACAAGTGGTCGAAATTCACTTGGCGATATTCAGAGGTGCCTAATGTTTGATTAATGATATTGGCTAGGTCTATTTCTTTGTAAAATCTTGCGACCAATCCATGGTGCTAAAGTGATTTGGTAAATAAGTAGGTCATGATTTATCTCTTTCAAAAGAAAGTAATAGATCAAAAGCAGAGATCGAGGTCAATGATTATTTATGTATTAATTGGAAGGCTATGTTGTACTTAATTGTTGTTCAACTAATAATTATCGCGTAAAACCTGTGTAGGTTGGGTTTCAGCCCATCAATATTGACGGCATGAATGCCGACCTACAAAGCACTGTATTGGCGACGATTTATTTGGCTAGCAACAATTTACGGGAACATAGCCAATTGGAAAGATAAATATCTTTGTCAGAGATCAATAAATTAAAGTGAAAAGTAATTTTTTATTAAGTACGGAATGACAGTTAATATTATTAAAATCCCTACTGGTGATATTTATCAGCCGAATGAATAGTTTAACATGCCTATGCAGACCACTCAGGTATTTATTATAATCGTCATCTTCGAGTCGTTTTTATCGAAGATCTCGTACTTTTTGACCTAGATTCAGGACAATATGCTCCATGCAGCGTCCGCTTAAAAAACTGCGGGAAAGACGATTCTGAGCCAAGTGTATAGGCATGTAGTTTAAAGACATTGCTATGACTTTAAGACTACCTTAATATTTGCATATTAAAATAAAGTGTTTGTATTCAAAAAAGATAAATCACGCAATAATTAAGCAGGAACAATGAATAGATATTTGCCATCAAAACTATTGTATCAACGCATAATACTTTTATGCTCGTTAACATTAGCGTTTAACGGACAAGCAAATAATGATATACAAAATCTTACACTGAAAAATAATTGCTCAAAACAAAATATTCACTTTAAACGTAACACTATTTTTGATGAGCAAGATAAAGATATTTTATTTTTTCATCGTTGGGTGAATGCCTTACATATCACCACCAAGCAAATCACCTTAAAGAACGAAGCCGCTTTTTTTTTAAAAAAATGTCACAAAACAGAGCACGATCTCGCAGAATTAGAACGTCATCTACGGGGTCGAAAATTTATCCGTGATGCAAAAGTTACTACCGATGCCTCACTAAATAATATAACTGTAGAAACTTGGGATAATTGGTCATTAATGCCCACTTTTAGTTATGGTCGCAAAGGTGGTGTTAATACCTATAGCGTTGGTATTAAAGACCGGAATTTATTGGGTTTAGGTATTGATGCACAATTACAATCTTTTAGTAATGCACAGCGTTCTGGTTACAAGCTTGATACGACAGTTCCGTTATTTTTACAAAAAAACACCGAATTAATTTTACGTATTGCCGATAATAATGATGGCAAACAAAATGCGCTTTTTATTAACAAAGCTTTTGCAGGTTTAGATACCGATTATGCTTACAGCATTGGTTTTAACGATGAAAAACGCAGTGACACTCTCTTTCAAAACGGTCAAACATTGGCTAGTTTTAGACACAACATCGCTTATAAAACGGTAAATTATTCATGGTTAAGCCAAAGTTTTTATAATGATCAAACCCATAGCGATGACAAGCTTAGATACAGTATTGGTATAACTCAAAATAGAAATGTTTTTTCGCCATCTGAGCCAACACTGAATAATAAAGAGGGTTTATCTAGTTTATCCTTCCCCCTCCTGTTAACTAACTTAACCTCAGCAAGAGCAAAATTTTTACCACAAAACAGAGATTTTATCTATCCATGGTTTAAAGTGGAATATATTGAACAGAATTTTAAAAAACTCACTAACATTCATCTAGTGACACAAATTGAAGATTTTAATTTTGGCTGGCACATTTCTGCACAGTTAGGTATTGCTGATGGCAAAAAAGCAAATTCTGCTTGGGCATTATGGCGTTCAAATATAAGCAAAGGTTTTTCTATTGGTGATAAAAGTTTAGCGCTAGTTAACTTTTACCTCGCCAGCGATATTTATAATGATCGCGACAATCGTATTTTAGCGCGCAGTGATGCCGAATTATTTTATAATTTAAGCGATAATCTAAGTTTCTATTTGGCTAACACCACTATTTTAAGCCAGCAACAGTATGTAGACCAACCTATTACTTTAGGAGGTGAAAGTGGCATGAGAGGTTTTCCATTACAGTATCAACATGGTAAAAACAGTACAAAATTCACTGCTGAACTGCGTTATTATCCACATATTAATTTATATAAATTATTTGAATTAGCTGGTGCTACTTTTATTGACGTTGGTAAAGCCTCAGGAGCAAGTTTAGCCACCAATATTGATAACGGTTGGTTATATTCTATTGGTATTGGTGCTCGAATTTATTCAACTCACGCCTCTGAAGGACGAGTAGTACACATTGACTTAGTGAAACCTTTCTCTGATAATCCCGACCTCAACGGTTTTGAGATCCGTTTTCAAGGCAAAGAAACGTTTTAGCTTAGCTAAACCATTTATTCCCAAAAACTATTTAATGAGAAAACATGTACACCAAAATAAAAACATTCTTTAATCAAAAGCCACTAACCGCAAATCAGCTAATCGTTATTGTCAGCATCTATTTTATTGCCGTATTTAATCAACCTTTTTTGTCACTTGCTTTTACTAAATTATTAGCGTTACAAGAACATAGCACTATGTTTATGTTTACAGTACCATTTTTATTGCTGAGCCTTTTATTAATTAYATTTTCATTTTTCTCAATAAAATATTTAATCAAACCCGCCTTGATCTTTTTTACGTTAAGCTCTGCCTTAGTATTTTACGCTACTTCGGCTTACAACGTGGTATTTGACTATTCAATGATGACAAACGTTGTTGAAACAGATAATGCCGAAGCATTGATGTACTTAAATTGGCATGCCGTACTCTTCTTCTTACTTTCTGGTGCTTTACCTGCTTGTTTGATCGCTTTTGCTAAAATTAATTATCAACCTTTGTTTAAAGAAATACTGCAACGATTAAAATTAGTTGTTTCTGCCTTTTTACTCTTTGGACTTATTGCCTACTTCTTTTATTCCAATTACGCTGCTTTTGGTCGTAATAATCATGAGTTGAAAAAATATATCATTCCTATTCAATACGTTGATAGTAGTTATAAAGTTATTCGTGATAAATATTTTACCGCACCAGTCAAATTTAAAATACTCGATACATCACCAAAACTGAACACCACGACCAACAATAAAAATGTTTTAGTATTCGTGGTTGGTGAAACAGCACGGGCGATGAATTTTACTTATAATGGCTACCAGCGTAAGACTAATGCTTATACACCGGAGTTTGATCCTATTTATTTTCAAAACATGACATCATGCGGCACCGCAACTTCAACGTCTTTGCCTTGCATGTTTTCATCCCTGACAAGAAAGCAATTTGATAAAAAAACCGCCGATAATCAACAAAACATTCTTGATATTGTAAAACTTGCAGGTACAGATGTACTGTGGATCGATAACCAAAGTGGTTGTAAAGGTGTATGTAAGCGCGTGGAAACAATACGTATTCCAACCGCTAAAGACAAACCTTTATGTGACGGTGATTATTGTTTTGATGAAGCCTTGCTAGCACCTTTAGCCAATAAACTTAATAATCTATCAACTCAAACAACCGTTATTGTGTTGCATACTATTGGCTCTCATGGACCGACTTATTATCGTCGTTATCCCCACGAATTTTCTAAGTTTTTGCCTGATTGCCAGCGCAGTGATATTCAAAACTGTAGTTCTGAAGAACTAATTAACACTTACGACAATACCATTGCATATACAGATTTTGTCTTAGCGAAAATAATAAAACAGTTGCAAGAGTTACCTRAAAACATCCAAAGCTCGATGCTTTACGTGTCTGATCATGGTGAATCTTTAGGTGAAAGTGGCGCTTATTTACATGGTTTTCCTTATGCGTTTGCGCCAAAAGAACAAATAGAAATTCCTATGCTATTTTGGCAATCATTAAATAATAAGGAAATAAACCCTGCTTGTTTACGCAACATAGCACAAGAGGAAACATTGAGTCATGACAATATTTTTTCATCGCTATTAAGTCTATTAAATATCAACTCAAGCGCCTATCAAGCTAAAGATGATATCTTTAAAACATGTAAAAATTAGCTTTTAAAAACTAAACCAGTAACAACTAAGCCCGTAAAAACAAGTTATTGATAATAAGTTATTCTCGTAAAACGGGAATAACGTCTTATATTTTGTTATCTGGCTTTAGTTTTCTGCCATTGAATATTGACGCTGAAACCAGTGTTTACGCACCATTACCCCATAAATCATTTCAAATACTATCGCGAGACCAATAAAACCTAAAAATACCGCGATAGCACGAGGATTGCTATGATGGGTATGAAACAGCAACGTAAACAGCGCAGCAATGCTCGCTAGCGATGCTATTAAGGTAATGATGTTATTGGCGTTAATTTCCTTTCTTAATTTAAAAGCACTAAAGTTAACCAAGGCAAAAATAAGTAAAAATCCAGCACTACCAATAATAGCTATTTCAGTTAAATCGATAGAATTTGCAATAAGTAAACTAAATAAAGTAGTCACTAAAATACCATCAACAGGAATGTCATGGTCTAATTTTTTTAATGTTAATGGTAATTCCCCTGAAACAGCAAGAGCATAACCTAAACGTGCATTGCCATAAATGGTGGCGTTAATAGCCGAAAAAGTAGATAACAACGCAGCAATAGCGACGATAGTAAAACCAACTCTTCCCAACGCTGGTTCAGCAGCAACCGCTAACGCATAGTCTTTTGCTTGTAGTAATTGCGTTTCATCTACAGTACCTACGGTAACAATTGATATTAATACATAAAGTAAAATAACAATAATAACCGAGGCATATAATGCTCGCGGTAAATTAATGGCGGGATCTTTAATTTCAGCGGCAGCATTCGCGATCAATTCAAAACCTTCATAAGCGACAAAAATAATCATGCCCGCAGCAATAATAGTAAAAGGTTCGCTCCATTTACTTGGATCTAACTTGTCAGGCTCTACATAAAAAAGCCCAGAAACAATAATAAGCACCAGTAATATAATTTTAATGATGACGATCAGTGTCTCAGATTTACTCACAAATGATGCACTGATTAAATTAATAATTGACGGTAAAATAATGGCAGTGCTGATCAACGCGTGTTTTAGCCACCACGGTGAATTAGCTGTAAAAAAGGTTTCTCCGTAAGAAGCAAAAGCAGTGGCATATAATGAAATAGTGACCAAGTAGCTGAGCCACAACATCACATTAATACTGCCAGATAACAAATTATGACCAAACGCATTATCAATAAATACCACAGTGCCACCACTTTGTTGATAAGCCACCGATAATTTCGCGTACGAATATGAGGTTAATAACGCAACAAAACCAGCTAATAAAAAAGCGACTGCAGTAGCACCATGGGCGAGAGACACTGCTTCACCAAGTACCGCAAAAATACCACCACCAACCATACCACCAATACCAATGGCGATTGCACCCAACAAGCCAACTTGTTTATTTACTTCACTCATGCTTTTAGATTTATCCTTTATATTTAGATCTTGATATTTAGATCTAATATTAGCTAAGACTTAAATTAAATATTTTTACAAATGATAACAATTTTTTAAGTATGAAATATGGTTTTATATTGCAAAACAAGAGAAGTTTTTTTATTATGTTCATGATAAAGTGTTATATTATAACATAACAAAATAAAGCACGAAAAAATTAATACCTTAAGTGCCTTAAAAATAACATTAACAGTGATACTCATTAGATGAATAATATTACTCACCATAAATTAAAACAACTGGCGCACCAGCGCTCGCTGTGGATTTTGGTGCTGAGTATTTGGCTATTTTTTGTTAATGTTTCCATAGTACATGCCCAGCAACATAAGTTAGGCAAAGGTTTTTCAACTAACTATCAATGTCAGCTATGTTTAACTAATTTTAATCACACTCCTTTTATACTCAGTGATAGTGTAATTGTGACTCCGGTAACACAAGCAAGTATTACCATTGCACAAAATGCTCATGGAATTATTAGAGTTCATCAATTAACGACGTTCAATCGCGGCCCACCAAACAAGTAACTTCATCTTAAAAATCATTATATTTCAGCCAAATAAACACCTTGAGTATTTTTTACTCAAGTAAGTGTGCTTTGTTGGCTATTAAAAACCTATTCAAAAGAATTTAAGAAGTTATCCAATGAAATTAAACAAAACCACATTACTGCTTTGTGCAGTGTTAGGCACGACTACCAGTAATTTAGCGTTAGCCGCTCAAAAAGCCCCACATAACAAACAAAAACAAAAACAAACATCGTCAGTGAAAAATTTAAAACAAGAGCTACAACAGCTGAAACAAAGCTATCGTAATAAAATAGCAGAGCTAGAAATGCGTTTAAGTGATATTGAAGACAGTAATGATGATACTCAAGAAAATGTTGAACAACTGGCTATCGATGTGTCTCAGCAAGGAAATCAAAAAGCAGCAAACACCTTTAACCCCGGTGTTTGGATGATATTAAACGGTCGTTTCGTTAATTATAGTGATGATTTTACTTACCAACTACCGGGATTTTTCTTAGGCAATGAGGCAGGCCCTGGTGAGCAAGGATTACAACTAAGTGAATCCGAGCTTAACATGAGCGCCAATGTCGATGACAAATTCTATGCATGGTCTACCATATCATTTGGTGCTGAAGGTGCAGCCGTTGAAGAAGCGTATTTACAAACCCTAAATATAGGTAATGGTTTTAATATAAAATTTGGTGAATTTTTTTCCGATATTGGTTACTTAGCCAGTAAACATACCCATACCGATGATTTTGCTAATCGTCCACTTCCTTATGAAGCCTTTTTAGGTGGTCAATATGGTGATGCTGGTATTCAAACCACATGGCTAGCTCCTACCGATTTATACTGGGAATCTGGTGTTGAATTATACCGTGGTGATAATTTTCCTGCCGCAGGCGCAAGTAATTCAGGTATCGGTGTATGGACAGCATTTACCCACATTGGTGGCGACATTGGTGTTTCGCAAAGCTGGCGAGCAGGCTTATCGTATCTTCATGCCGACGTAACTGATCGACAATCACCTGCCGGTGACTCATTTACCGGAGTAAGTAAACTCACTATTGCAGATTTTATTTATAAGTGGGCACCTCAAGGAAATCGTGTTGATCAAGAAATAAAATTGCAAGGCGAATATTTTTTTAGAAACGAACAAGGCTTTTTTAGTGCCGCCAATGATGGCAATTTAACCAATGAACCTCTCAGTAGAGATCAAAATGGTTGGTATATCGAAGGAGTTTACCGTTTTGCACGTCAATGGCGTGTTGGTTTACGCACGTCACGTTTACATGCCGATAATTTGCCTGTTCAATTTAATAATAGCTTTTTAGATGAAAGAGATCATACACCAACACAACATTCCTTAATGCTAGATTGGACCAACAGTGAATTCAGCCGTATTCGTCTACAAGTAGACAGTAATAATTTAGATGGTAATCATAACAATGTATGGATATTACAATACTTGGCCTCTTTTGGCGCTCATGGCGCACATAGCTTTTGATCATCAGCTAAAAACATTTAACTTGAACAAAATTTATAGTGGAAAACAAAATGACAGCAATCAAAAAATTAGCACTAATATGTAGTGCGCTTATCACCAGTGCCATCATTAGCAGCCAAGTTAATATAGCCTCAGCAAATATCAATGTATTTACTTGTGAACCAGAATGGCAAGCATTAGCACAAGAATTAGGTGGTGATAAAGTTACCACCTTTTCAGCGACTACCGGCATGCAAGATCCTCATCAAGTACAAGCTCGTCCAAGTCTAATAAGCAAAATGCGTAACGCTGATTTGTTAGTGTGCTCAGGTGCTGGTTTAGAAGTTGGTTGGTTACCGGTATTATTACGTCGTGCCAGTAACGCAAAAATAGCCATAAATAAACCCGGTTATTTCTTCGCCGCTAACCATGTAAAGCTATTGGGCGTTCCTAAAGTTATTGATAGAAGTCAAGGTGATGTGCATGCGGCAGGTAATCCACACGTACAAACTAACCCTAAAAACATTGCGTTAGTGGCAAAAGCATTAGTAAAACGCATGAAAACTATTGATCCTAACAATGCTAGCTATTACCAAAACCAAACCGATAATTTTTTACAACGCTGGAAACAAGCCTTACGAAAATGGAAAAAGCAAATTAGGCCATTAAAAGGTACTCGCATTATTGTGCAACACGCTAGTTGGGATTACTTAATGGATTTTGCTAAATTTGAGCAAGTAGCCACCATTGAAGAAAAACCAGGTATACCACCAACAACTGGTCATTTATCTGATTTAGTTAAACAATTTAAAACCAACCCCGCCGATATTATTATCCATGCTGGTTATCAAGATGAACGTGCTTCTAAATGGTTATCAAAACGCAGCGGTATTCCTGTGGTAACACTCCCTTTTACGTTGGGTGGTAGCGATAATGCAAAAGACTTATTTAGTCTTTACGACGACACCTTTAATTTACTAACTAACACATTAAAAAATAAGGGTTAACAATGAATTGGCAAGCACTAGATTTATCCATTTTAGGTCCTGCATTTGTCGCAGGGTTATTAGTACTTTCAACCCATGTACCGCTAGGGCGTTTGGTATTGAAACGTGGCATAATTTTTATTGATTTAGCCGTTGCTCAAATTGCCGGTATTGGTGTAATTGCCGCCGATCAATTTGGTTGGGATGATTCTCCTTGGCAAGTACAAATGGCGGCCGTATCAACCGCTATTTTAGGGGCGATGTTACTCCGCTGGACCGAAAAACGCTTTAGCGACATTCAAGAAGCGCTAATTGGCGTGTTGTTTGTATTAGCAGCAACTTTATCCTTATTATTGCTCGCTAATAATCCACATGGAGGTGAACATTTGAAAGACTTACTTGTTGGTCAAATTCTTTGGGTATCTTACGAACAACTGATCCCTGCAGCAGTCATATATAGCGTATTATTATTTAGTTGGTTTGGGTTGAAAATTGGAGAAAAATTCCCGAGCGCTTTTTATTTAGTCTTTGCTGTTGCCGTAACTGTTTCAGTACAATTAGTGGGGGTTTATCTGGTATTTACCAGCTTGATCATTCCTGCTTTAGTCATGCGCAAGTTAAACGGAAAAAAACAGCTAAGCTATGCGTTTATATTAGGTGCTTTTGCCTATGCATTAGGGTTAAGTGCTTCAGCATTGTTTGACTTACCTTCGGGTGCCGTTATTGTTTGGAGTTTAGCCGTAAGTGGTGTTGGTGCTTCGTTACTTTTAAGCAAACAACAGCGTAAAGATAAAGTTGAGAGCAACGAGAATCTAATTACCAAATAAACAAGTTTACTCCTACATTAAAGTCCAAGTTACTTATAATAACTTGGGCTTTATCTTTAAAAATATTGGGGGTTAAGCATGAATAAGATTAAAAATCTCTACAAACGAAGGAGGGTAACTTAAATCAAACTCTAATTTCAATGTACGAACTAAATTACTCGCGGAAACCACGCCACGAATATTATGTTTCTCACGATTAATGACCAAGCAATGTCGTTCGCCATTAGTTTTTAAAGTTTCTAAAATATCACCAACATGTGCATTTTTTAAATCATTAAAGTCAATCGCTTTTAATGCTGATTTTGGCTGCATAAAATCTGTCACTAATAAATCATCATGCTTATACCCCGCGGCAACTTTTTTCATGATCTCTTGATGGTTAATATCCATTAAACTAACGACACCTAAAAATTTATTGTCTTTATCAACTACAATTTTTAAACGCACATGCGCGTGCATCATTAATTGCTCAGTATCATGAGCACTAACATCTTCATCGATGACTAAAGGTTTGTGTTTTTTAAAATCAGTTAAAACCAATAAAGCAGGAGAATTCAAGGTAATTTCTTGATAATTTTCAGGCCACGCTAGCTCATCGACTTGCTCTACATCACATAAGGATAAACTTCTCATTACTTTCTCCAGAGAATAATTATATAAGTATTTAAAAGTATAGAATAAWATAAATCATTCATAATAATAAAGACCTTTTTATGCTGTATAAATTCAACCTCCTTGCGAATTTATTTCATTAAATTGATATAAACCAGTTAAAAAGATAAATAATTGAATTTTAGGTAAATGTCCTTTATCCTTTTCTGTAGATATAATTTAATGTTAATAACATACCCATAAGAGTAGTAAACAATGGAAAACAGAACAGCCCGTCTAACTTTATTAATTGATCCTAATAAGAAAGCGATGTTTGAAAAACTGTGTGATCAAGATGATGTGACGCCATCACAAAAAGTAAGACAACTTATTCGCGATTATATTGAAGAAAAACTAGGCGAAAATTGGAAAGATGAAGTGTTTGGACAAAAAGGGCGTTAGCCGTAATATTGGTTATTCTTTGTCATTCAATCATCATTAATCTTTATCTGGCGATAAGCTCGCTAATGCATCATATAGTGAAGCAAATGTTTTAGTAATAACGCCATCTGGTTTAAATTTTGCTTTAGCTAAGGTTTTTAACGGTTGAAATTGAAAATCAGCCAAATACACATGCGTACCTGAT
>NVTW01000024.1 GCA_002401725.1 Gammaproteobacteria bacterium | reverse complement strand
TGCGTTATTAATATCAACGCTGGCATGGATGTTAGTAAAAGAGCAAACCCCTGAGTAAATAAGTAAATAGTCGACTTGAAATAAAGGCTGCAGATGTAGCCTCTATTTTTTATAAATACTTTTTATAAATTTTAGTTACTGATGTTTTCTGTTTGTCCTAAACAATAAAAAGCTAAGTACGATCAATATTAATAATAGGGTAGATGGTTCAGGTACGGTGGTGGTGCCACCAAATTTAACCGTTTGTACATTAGCTTGGATACTGGCATTGGTTAAAAAGCGGGTATTATTTAACGTAGCGCCATCACCTAACTGAAATGAGCGGGTATTGGATAAAAAAGTACCGTTAATAATTGCGCCGCCAAAAATAAAATTTGTCATGCCGGCATTGTCTAAAAAATTAAATATAACATTTTTAGCTAAAATCCCGCCTTTAAGTAAAATACCCGCACCAGAGCCAATACTCGCTAATCCACTAATATTGAAAACTGCAAAGTCGTTGCTGTTGCCCATTACGGTAAAATATTCACCGGTTTGTAAATGTAGATTGCCAACTTTATAAGCTTGGTGGCCACTAATCGTAACGCTCTTGGTTGATTCAATATCACCAAAAACATATTGATCGGCTAAATTAGCTGCTTGTTGGCTAGCTGTGGCAATATCTGCCCCTAGTTCGTTAATATTTGAACATTGTCCCACTACATTTTTATCACCAGTAATAGTGACACTTGCGTCGGCATTAACATATTTTGAACAAGCATCACCACGAATAATAGCACCAGCACCAATGGTGAGATTATTGGTAGCAGCCACATTTCCCCAAATATCAACAGCAGAGCCCAAGCCTAATGTGCCAAAAGCAGCATTGGTAGAACCAACGGCGATGGTGTAGCGCTCGGCACTGGCTAAATCAACCATGCCTGCAAATGATTGCGAGGAAATAATACCGCTAGAGAGTAACGACAGTAATGCTAATTTTTTCAATGAAATATACCTATACGATAAAATTTAAAGGGTGTCAAAAATCATCTTTACAAAATGACAGCGCTATCAGAAGGATGGCATAGACAAAAGTCGAGTCTTTTTTGAGCAAAATTAGTAAAAGTTAATATAAGTTATTATAAAGGTAGAGTTTGTTYGGCTTATTTCTTTAAAGGGTGGTTTTGTAATTCTATGCCGGTTGAGGTAACTTTTAACCAAGCTCCTTGCTCGTACCAATCTCCTAAAACAATACGGCTTGCAGAATTGCCCTTTAGGGTAAACTTATGAGTATTTGGTCGATGAGTATGACCATGAATGAGCAGTAAACAGTTTGCTTTGGTTAATTGTTTGCTTACTTCGCTTTGCGTAACATCCATGATCTCGAGAGATTTTGTTTGCTTGGCTTGCGCACTTTTCTTACGGTAATTTGTGGCAATTTTTTTTCGAACCTTAAGTGGTAAGCTTTTGATCATAAATTGCCACCACCAACTACGTGATTTTTTGCGAAATTTTTGATAATCAATATCAGCAGTACATAAAGTGTCACCGTGCATGATCAACGCTTTTTGACCAAACAAGTCGATAACACAGCTCTCGGGTAATAGGGTCATACCTGCTTTTTTTGCGTATTTTTTACCGAGCAAAAAATCACGGTTACCATGAATAAAATAGACTCTAACACCCGTTTCGCTTACTGCTTTGATGGCGCTGGCAATGGTGTCTACAAAAGTACTATTGTCATCGTCACCGATCCAATATTCAAATAAATCGCCTAAAATATAAAGCGCTTTTGATTGCGGCGCATCTTTTTTTAAAAATGATAAAAAACAGGCAGTAATATCTGACCTGTCTGCGCTTAAATGTAAATCAGCAATAAAATAAATCATTAGTGAATATGATTTTGGTGTTTAATCTTCAATAATAACGTCTTCAATAATTATTTCTTCTTTTGGCACATCGTCATGAAACCCCATGCGACCGGTAGGAATAGTCACCATTTTTTCTACTACGTCCATACCCTCAACAACTTCACCAAAAACACAATATCCCCAACCTTGATTCGTTTCATTTTTGTGATCTAAAAAGTCGTTATCAGACAAGTTGATGAAAAACTGTGCAGAGGCTGAATGAGGTTCGTCAGTGCGTGCCATAGCAAGTGTGCCTCGTTTGTTACTCAAACCATTATTTGCTTCATTTTTAATGGTTGTATTGGTTTCTTTTTCGCCCATGCCTGAAGAAAAACCACCGGCTTGTGCCATAAAGCCTTTGATCACTCGATGGAAGATTGTTCCGTTGTAATAGCCATCTTGAGCATGTTTAGTGAAATTTTCTGCCGAGATAGGGGCTTTATCAAAGTCTAAAGAAATTTTGATATTGCCTAAGTTAGTTTTAAAAGTGATCATAATAGTGTACCTAGTTGGTCTGAAAATAATAACGGAATTGTAGCTTATGAAAATAAGAAAACATAGAGTTTTGGTCTTCGAAGTTATAAAATTTTAATATTCTTAACCGATGAGTTGTTTTGTGTCATAAATTGAAGTAAACGTTCGTTTTGGCAATTAACTCGGTTAACTAATCCTGAGATAATACCATCTTTGATTTTTTCTCTTACTGTCATCGGTAAACTGGCAAAATTTTGTTGATTAACGTGCATTGCAATTACAGGAGTTATGGCGGTAACCGTTGCTGTTCTGGGTTCGCCACATATAAAACCCACTTCGCCAACAAAAGARCCAGGATCAACGACATTGATTATAATGTCATTTTTTATAATGTTAACTTTACCGCTCAATATAACGAAAAATGAAGTATCACTGGCCCCCACAGTGAGTAAATTTTCGTTAGCATTAAAGGTAACAATCAGGGTGTTATTTTGCGCTAAAATTTTTTTCTCGCCACTACTTAATGTGTCGAACAAGGAAATTCTTGCGATGATGTCTGTCATATCTAGCAGCGCTTTTTTAATTTCTTTCATGTTGCTTTCACAATTAACCCAATTTATTAAGTTTAGACCATAAAAATAAACTAGTGAGGGCGCATTTTTATTGCTGGCAATGGGTGAACCTTTGTTAAGGTTCGGGTACAATTGCGCAGTTCTCATCAATCGTTGGGAAATTTTTTCAAAAAAATTTTTAAACTTTTTACTTATAGGAAATCAAATACTCATGTTACAAATATACAATACGTTTAGCCGCAAAAAGGAAGTTTTTACCCCAATTACTCCAGGTAAAGTTGGCTTGTATGTTTGCGGTATTACGATTTACGATTTGTGTCATATTGGTCATGCACGTACTTACGTTGCCTTTGATGTTATTGCGCGTTATTTCAAGTATTTAGGTTATGACTTAACCCATGTACGCAACATTACTGATATTGATGATAAAATAATTAAGCGTGCGAATGATAATAATGAACCTTATCAATCATTAACAGAACGGATGACGGAAAAAATGTATCAAGACTTTGATGACTTGAATATCATGCGTCCTGATATTGCACCAACCGTTACAGGTCATATGGTAGAAATTATTGCTTTAATTGAACGTTTGATAACACGAAAACATGCTTATATTGCCGGTAATGGTGATGTGTTATTTGATGTATCTTCCTATAAAGATTATGGAAAATTAAGCGGTCAAGATTTAACTATGTTACAAGCCGGTTCACGTGTCGATGTAGAAGAATCTAAACATAATCCTTTAGATTTTGTGCTTTGGAAAATGGCTAAACCTGAAGAACCAAGTTGGGATTCTCCGTGGGGCAAAGGTCGACCAGGCTGGCATATTGAATGTTCAGCAATGAACTCGAAGCATTTAGGCACTCATTTTGACATTCATGGTGGTGGTAGTGATTTACAATTTCCGCACCATGAGAATGAAGTAGCACAATCATGTTGCGCTTATGATACACCCTACGTGAATTACTGGATGCATGGCGGCATGGTGCAAGTAGATAAAGAAAAAATGTCAAAATCGTTAAATAATTTTTTTACTTTACGCAGTGTGTTAGATCAATATGATGCTGAAACAGTGCGATTTTTCTTAACGTCAAGCCATTATCGTAGTCAGTTAAACTATTCACAAGACAACTTAGCACAAGCAAAAGCTGGTTTGGAGCGAATTTATACCGCGTTGCGGAATGTTGTGTTGTTGGAAGTTGATTTAAAGAAAAATGACTATGTAGCACGTTTTGAAAAAGCGATGAATGATGACTTTAATTGCCCCGAAGGTATGTCAGTTATTTTTGAATTGGCAAAAGAAATTAATCGCATTAAAGACAGTGATGCTCAGCAAGCAGGTGAGTTAGCTTATATTTTGGTTAAACTAGGTGAAATATTAGGCATTGCACAAAGTTCACCAGCAGCGTTTTTACAAGGTGAGTTAGTCTCTGATGGCGGCGATTTTGCTCAACAAGTTGAAGCCTTAATTACTCAGCGCAAACAAGCAAGAACAGATAAAAACTGGGCGTTAGCTGATGAAGCACGTGATAAACTTGCGGCGTTAAAGGTGGTATTAGAAGATAGTGCTAGTGGTACTACGTGGCGCAGATCTTAATTATATAATTTAAATAAGACGATTATTTAAAAGCCAGTATGTTATAGAACATGTTGGCCTTTTGTTGTGCAAGAGAAATTTTATTTTTCGGTATAAGCTGTAACTTTTTGTGCTTTCCGTTGATATTTGTAAACCAAAAAAACAATATAAAACTGGATAAATGAGGTGAGCAATTGCCCAAAGATGGATTGGAAGGCATCGTATTTTTCAGTATAAATATATAAAGATAAATTGCCTATTGCAAAAGATCCCCAAGTCGCTGGTGAAACCCCTTGCGATGATTTACTTTTTAATAAAAAAAATAATTGTACTATGGTTGCTGTGGGGAAAATAATGGCAGGAATGTAGCCAATAAGTTCAATATAATTCATAACAATATTCTTGATTTACAAAGTGATAAAAAGCAACTTAAAGTAAAGTCACTGTTTGAAAGATGTTAGTTGATAGAAAAATCTAAACGTTAAATTTTTCGCAGGCAATTAGCGTATTTTCGATCAAGCTTGCTACTGTCATCGGCCCTACACCACCCGGTACAGGGGTAATGTGAGAAGCTTTAGTATTAGCAACATCAAACTCAACATCACCTACTAATTTCCCAGAATCTAAGCGGTTAATACCAACATCGATCACAATAGCGTTGTCTTTGATCCATTCACCAGGAATAAAGGCGGGCTTGCCAACAGCAACAACAATTAAGTCGGCTTGGCGTATTTTACCTTCTAGATCTTTGGTAAACCTATGTGTGGTAGTAACAGTACAGCCAGCAAGTAATAATTCTAAAGTCATTGGGCGACCAACAATATTAGACGCACCGACGACTAACGCATCTAAACCATGAGTTTTTACACCAGTTGACTTAATTAAGGTCATAATGCCTTTCGGCGTACATGGACGTAAGCCTTCTAAACGTAAAGCTAGCTTACCCACATTTGAAGGATGAAAACCGTCAACATCTTTTTTCGGATTAATATGTTCAATAACTAAATTGGCATCTAAATGTTCAGGTAAAGGTAACTGTACCAATATGCCATCAACGCTGTTATCACTATTTAACTCTTCAATAAGTGCGAGCAATTCGTTTTCAGAAGTAGTTGAGGGTAAATCGTAAGAACGAGATTCAAAACCAACTTCTTCGCAGGCTTTTCTTTTACTGCCCACGTAAATTTGTGACGCTGGATCTAAGCCAACTAATATAACTGCAAGACCGGGAACTCGCTTACCTTGTGATATGCGCAACGATACTTTTTCTTTTACTGAATTTCTAATTTGTTGGGCGATGGCTTTGCCGTCTATAAGTTGTGCAGTCATAATTCTCGGATAAATAAAGTGGATAAAAAATCGCGGCTATTTTCGCATAAAATTCGATTTTTTTGTAGTTGTAAATGTAAAAGGCGGAAATTATTTTATTAACACGATGTTTTACTAAATAGAACGCTATTGTTGATTGGGTGTGTAAAATATCAACAAAAAAAAGTTTTTTGATCAATATTGATATAAAATTGAGCGAACAGACATTTTTTTAAAAAAAGTGTTTGACGAGTCTTAGTCAACTCGGTAATATCCGCACCCGTTGAAAGCGACTAAGTTTTTAAATGTTTTTCAACAAAATGTCGGTGATTAGCGCAGCTTGGTAGCGCACTTGGTTTGGGTCCAAGGGGTCACAAGTTCGAATCTTGTATCACCGACCACTTCTTTTTTTTCTTATTTGGTAGAAGAGAKGAGAACGAGAAATAGGTAATACTTGGTTTGGGTACTTTTAACTCTAACGGGTCACAAGTTCGAATTTTGTATCACCGACCACTTCTTTTTTTTCTTATTTGGTAGAAGAGATGAGAACGAGAAATAGGTAATACTTGGTTTGGGTACTTTTAACTCTAACGGGTCACAAGTTCGAATCTTGTATCACCGACCACTTTTATATTTGTAGGTGTGAATTTATTTGCACACTCTATAATATAAAACCTGTAGGTAAATGTGCGCCCTTAGCTCAGCTGGATAGAGCAACGCCCTTCTAAGGCGTGGGTCGCAGGTTCGAATCCTGCAGGGCGCGCCATACTTCAGTTGTAATAAAGAAAAAGTAATATCGGTGGTGGCTATAGCTCAGTTGGTAGAGCCCCGGATTGTGATTCCGGTTGTCGAGGGTTCAAGTCCCTTTAGCCACCCCATCCCTTTACTTAATTCTAATAAAGTAGAAATAATAAAGTTCAAAAATATCGGTGATTAGCGCAGCTTGGTAGCGCACTTGGTTTGGGTCCAAGGGGTCACAAGTTCGAATCTTGTATCACCGACCACTTTTAATTATTTCTCATTAAATCTTTAAAACTATTTTTTAAATACAACCATTTTCTGCCTGTATACCACCATAATTTCACCTACCAACTCATTTCTTTTTTATAATATCCCCTGAAAATTCATCATTACTGATGCAAAAGTCAATTTTTATCTAAATTAATTATCGGTTATACTCGACTCTTGTATCAAGCCTAGCTATAATTCTGCGTCATAATTTTAATCAGGACATCTTTTTCGGATTATCCGAGACTTAACTTATCCTTGCTTATATTAAGTATAAGATTGGGGTCATTAAGTTAAAACGAGTTAACTTTAGGTTATTAGTTTTTAATTAGATGCGTTATAAAAAAGCGTAACAGCGCTAAGTTTTGAGGTATATAAATGCAAGTTTCAGTTGAGACTATTGAAGGTTTGGAACGTCGTTTAACGATCACGGTTCCTGCCGAAACAGTAAATGATGAAGTAAAAAGTCGTCTTCGCCACATCGCTAAGACCCAACGTATCAATGGTTTTCGTCCTGGTAAAGTACCACCGTCAGTGATCCAAAAACGTTTTGGTAAAGATGTTCGTCAAGAAGTTGCGGGTGATTTAATGCAACGTAATTTTGTTGAAGCGATTGTTGCTGAAAAAATTAATCCTGCTGGCCGTCCTCAATTTGTTGAGAAAAGTGCTGCAGGTAGTGATTCAATTGAATTTGAAGCTACGTTTGAAATTTATCCAGAAGTTGAATTAAAAGACTTAGAAAAAATTGCTGTTGAGCGTCCTTTAGTTGAAGTAACTGACAAAGATTTAGATGAAATGTTTGTTACCTTACAAAAACAGCATCAAACGTGGAAAGAAAACAAACGTAAAACCAAAAAAGGCGATAAATTAACGATCAACTTTACGGGTCGCATCGATGGTGAAGAATTTGAAGGTGGTAAAGCTGAAGATTTTGAACTTGAGTTAGGCGCTAGCCGCATGATCCCAGGTTTTGAAACTGATATYRTTGGTATGAAAGTTGGTGAAGAAAAAACTATTAAAGTTACTTTCCCAGAAGATTATCATGCTGAAAACTTAAAAGGTAAAGAAGCAGAATTCGATATTGTTGTTACCAAAACTGAAGGTGCGGTATTACCTAATGTAGACGAAGAATTCGCTAAACTTTTTGGTATTGAAGACGGTGGTGTTGAAGCACTTCGCGATGAAGTTCGCAAAAACATGACGCGCGAATTAACCCAAGCCGTTAAAGCTAAAGTTAAAGAACAAGTTATCGATGGTTTATTATCAGCTCACGAAGTTGATTTACCCAAAGCGTTAGTGGCGCAAGAAGTTGATGTTTTACGTAAACAAGCAATGCAACGTTTCGAAGGTCAAATGGATCCTAAAAACATGCCAGAATTACCGGCTGAAATGTTTACAGAGCAAGCTCAACGTCGTGTGAAAATTGGTTTATTGTTAGGCGAAGTGATCAAAGTTAACGAATTAAAAGTCGATGATGCTAAAGTAGATGAATTAATTACCTCTGCGGCCTCTGCTTACGAAGACCCACAAGAAGTTATTAATTATTACAAAACTAATCAAGAGCTAAATCAACAAATGCAAAATGTTGCATTAGAAGAACAAGCAGTTGAATTGTTGACTGAAAAAGCAAAAGTAAAAGACAAAAAATCGTCTTTTAAAGACATTATGAATCCTGAAGGCAAATAACCTACACTGATTCTGTTGACATTGCTTTAAGCAATGGTTTAAATGGCTTATATGTTTTTCATATAAGCCATTTTTTATTAAAAGGAAGCTCYGTTGTTTACATCTCATCAAAATTTAARCGATATTACCAMTATRTCKCAAAATAAYTCYCCAGAAAGTGCTTTAGTGCCMATGGTTGTTGAACAAACRCCWAAAGGTGARCGTTCKTATGATATTTATTCTCGTTTATTAAAAGARCGYGTTATTTTCTTGTGTGGTCAAGTTGAAGATCATATGGCGAATTTAATTATTGCGCAGTTGTTATTTTTAGAATCTGAAAGCCCTGARAAAGATATTTTTCTTTATATTAATTCTCCYGGTGGTTCGGTAACGGCAGGRTTGGCYATTTATGATACCATGAAATTTRTTAAGCCMAATATYAGTACMGTTTGTATTGGTCAAGCAGCTAGTATGGGCGCATTTTTATTATCAGGCGGTGAAAAAGGCAAGCGTTATTGTTTACCTAATGCGCGTGTAATGATCCATCAACCCCTTGGTGGTTTTCAAGGACAAGCGTCTGATTTTGAAATTCATGCTAAAGAAATTTTATATATTAAAGATAAACTAAATCGTTTAATGGCCGAACACACCGGAAAAGATCTTGAAGAAGTCTCAAAAGACACCGACCGAGATAACTTTTTAAGTGCACAAGATGCCGTTGATTACGGTTTGGTTGATGCGATTTTAGAAAAAAGACTCGATCAATAAATTAATATTGTGATCTGTGTGTTTTGTGAAATACTTATAGGACTAGTTCGTACTTATTAAGTATTGGCGTTTTATTTTGTTTCATGCCTATGTACTTGACTCAGGATCGTCATTCCCGCAGTTTTTAAGCGGGGATCTACGTCAAATAACACGAGAACTTCGATAAAACATCTCGAAGATGTCGATTAGTATAAATACCTGAGTTATCTGTATAGCCATGTTTTGTTTTAAGTTTTAAATTAGAGGTACCGTATGACCAATATTAAAAAAGGTGACGGTGATAACGGCAAGTTGCTGTATTGTTCATTTTGTGGCAAAAGCCAACATGAGGTTCGCAAATTAATTGCRGGACCTTCRGTTTTTATTTGTGATGAATGTGTTGAGTTATGTAACGATATAATTCGYGAAGAAATTCAAGARATTTCWCCTAAGCAAGAAARYGAAAARCTYCCWTCRCCARTCGAAATTCGTGAAGATTTAGAYGATTATGTCATTGGTCAAGACCAYGCTAAAAAAGTATTAGCGGTAGCCGTTTATAATCACTATAAGCGAYTACGTAATGGTGATGCYCACAATGGTGTTGAATTAGGTAAAAGTAATATTTTACTTATTGGCCCTACTGGTAGTGGTAAAACMTTATTAGCRCAAACGTTGGCGCGTTTATTAGACGTACCCTTTACTATGGCTGATGCAACTACTTTAACCGAAGCYGGTTATGTYGGTGAAGATGTTGAAAATATCATTCAAAAACTWYTRCAAAAATGTGATTATGATGTTGAAAAAGCACAGCGTGGTATTGTTTACATTGATGAAATCGACAAAATTTCACGTAAATCAGAAAACCCATCWATWACTCGCGATGTTTCAGGTGAAGGTGTACAGCAAGCATTATTAAAATTAATTGAAGGTACTATTGCTTCTGTGCCRCCTCAAGGTGGTCGTAAGCATCCTCAACAAGAGTTTTTACAAGTTGAYACCTCAAAAATATTATTTGTTTGTGGTGGTGCTTTTGCYGGYCTWGATAARGTTATTGARCAACGTTCACATATTGGTACGGGTATTGGTTTTGGTGCTAAAGTTAAAGATAAAGAGTCTAAAAAATCAATCAGTGAACATTTTCAAAACGTTGAACCACAAGATCTYGTTAAATATGGATTAATTCCTGAATTTATTGGTCGTTTGCCGGTTGTTGCCACYTTAACTGAATTAGATGAAGRYGCATTAATKCAAATATTRCAAGAACCTAAAAATGCCYTRACTAAACAATTTGTCGCGTTGTTTGACATGGAAAATGTTGARYTAGAGTTTAGAAAAGARGCAYTRYTAGCCATWGCYCATAAAGCGATGRAWCGTAAAACMGGKGCTCGWGGYTTRCGYTCWATTGTTGARKCKGTRYTMCTTGATACYATGTATGAATTGCCGTCAATGGAAAATGTAAGTAAGGTTGTTATAGATGAAACCGTTATAACGGGTGAATCTAAACCTATTATTATTTATGAAACGCCGCAAAATAAGGCTGTTTCTGAGTAATCGAACAGCAAAGTAATAAAAATTTAAAAGCTAAATGGTCAATCTGTTTAGCTTTTTTTTTGTTTGCTTATTGAAAGCGTTTTTACTATCCCCATATAGATTTTATCATGGCATTTTTTTTGCCTTCCCAATTTTTGATTTTCAAGAGAGTAACTATGACCCAAGAGCAATCTGGCGTAGATGAAATTCCTGTTTTAGCATTACGAGACGTTGTTGTTTATCCTCAAATGGTGATCCCATTATTTGTTGGTCGTGAAAARTCAATATTAAGCCTAGATATGGGCATGGATAACGATAAACAAATWTTTTTAGTYGCGCAAAAAGATGCCTCARTTGATGATCCYGGTGCTGAAGAYGTYTATTTAACGGGTACAGTWGCCACCATTTTACAAATGCTAAAACTTCCTGATGGYACRGTTAAAGTGTTAGTTGAAGGTGGTCAACGAGGGGTTATTACAAACTTTACTGAAACKGATRAATATTTTTYAGCTCRGGTGGARTATTTAARTTCAGAAGCRGTRGCTGATGATATTAGTGAAGTACTGATCCGATCGGCCATTTCTCAATTTGAAGGTTACGTTAAGCTTAATAAAAAAATACCRCCAGAAGTATTAACCTCGGTTGCAGGCATAGATGATGCTGAACAATTAGCCGACACTATGGCTGCTCACATGCCGTTAAAATTAGCTGATAAACAAAAAGTGCTTGAAATTAACAGTGTCTCTCAACGTTTAGAACACCTGATGGCATTAATGGARAGTGAAATAGATTTATTGCATGTCGAGAAAAAGATCCGCACTCGTGTAAAAAAACAAATGGAAAAATCTCAGCGTGATTATTATTTGAATGAGCAAATGAAAGCTATTCAAAAAGAGTTAAATGATGGTCAAGATACTCCCGATGAGCATGAAGAATTTACTAAGCGCATTAATACAGCGCAAATGCCAAGTGAAGCGAAAGAAAAAGCCTTGGCTGAATTACACAAATTAAAAATGATGTCGCCAATGTCAGCAGAGGCAACGGTGTTACGAAGTTATATTGATTGGATGATCAATGTTCCGTGGAAAAAACGCAGTAAATTAAAACGGAATTTAACCCAAGCCGAAAAAGTGCTTGAGCAAGATCACTATGGCTTAGAAAAAGTAAAAGAACGCATATTAGAATATTTAGCGGTACAGCAACGAGTCAGTAAATTAAAAGGGCCGATACTCTGTTTGGTAGGTCCCCCTGGCGTTGGTAAAACCTCTTTAGGGCAATCTATTGCTAAATCTACTGGTCGTAAATATGTGCGTATGGCGTTAGGTGGTGTGCGTGATGAAGCTGAAATTCGTGGTCATCGTCGTACTTATATTGGTTCGTTACCAGGCAAAATAATTCAAAAAATGGCAAAAGCGGGCGTTAAAAATCCGTTGTTTTTATTAGATGAAATTGACAAAATGGCGTCTGATATGCGTGGCGATCCGGCATCAGCATTATTAGAAGTGCTAGATCCAGAACAAAACAATACMTTTAACGATCATTACTTAGAAGTTGATTATGATTTAAGTGATGTGATGTTCGTTGCTACTTCAAACAGCATGAATATTCCCGGTCCTTTACTTGATCGTATGGAAGTTATTCGTTTGTCGGGTTACACCGAAGATGAAAAATTCAATATTGCTCGACGTCATTTAGTGGATAAACAAATTGAACGTAATGGCTTAAAAGCAAAAGAAATTGATATTGATGACAGTGCGTTAATGGGCATTATTCGTTATTATACCCGTGAAGCAGGGGTGCGTAGTTTAGAACGCGAAATATCAAAATTGTGTCGAAAAGCGGTTAAAAATATCCTATTAGATAAAAATTTGAAAAAAGTTGTCATCAATCAAGAAAATCTTAGTGATTTTTTAGGTGTACAGCGGTTTGATTATGGTAAAGCTGAATCTGAAAATCGCGTGGGGTTAGTCACTGGCTTAGCGTGGACAGAAGTGGGCGGTGAATTATTAACCATAGAAACAGCTTCTGTTCCTGGTAAAGGTAAGTTGAGCTATACTGGTTCGCTGGGTGATGTAATGCAAGAATCTATTCAAGCGGCAATGACAGTGGTTAGAAGCCGTACTGAAAAGTTACGTATTAATGATGATTTTTATGAAAAACGCGATATTCACGTGCATGTACCTGAAGGGGCAACGCCCAAAGATGGACCCAGTGCAGGTGTGGGAATGTGTACTGCATTAGTGTCTAGTTTAACCGGTAATCCAGTGCGAGCTGATGTGGCGATGACGGGTGAAATAACCTTGCGTGGTGAAGTGTTAGCTATTGGCGGTTTAAAAGAAAAATTACTTGCGGCACACCGTGGCGGCATTAAAACCGTGATAATTCCTCATGAAAACGAACGTGATCTTATAGAAATACCAGATAATGTTAAGGGCGATTTAGCGATTCATCCGGTTAAATGGATCGATGAAGTGTTAAGATTAGCGTTAGAGCAACCTCCAGAAAAATGGCAGATCGATGGAGGATCAGTCTAAAAAGACATTAAAAACAAAAAAAAAGCAAAATAATTGATAAAAAACGTAAATTTCGCTTTTCAAACGCTCAAACTATGCTAAGTTAACAACGCTGATATAGCTTGAAGCCTTTACTACTAACGGATGCAAAGGTAGAAAGTGAGAAAATAGTTAAAAATTATTTTTATATTGATTTTCTTTAACACAGCGCTTGAAGTTCAAAAGGAAGCTTGATATAAAGTTTCTTCAGAACGCTAACAATGATGATAGCGCTTAATAATAACAATTGAAGGGGAAGACACTGTGAATAAGTCTCAACTAATCGAAAAAATTGCAGCGGGTGCTGACATTTCTAAAGCTGCAGCTGGTCGTGCATTAGATTCATTAATTGGATCAGTTACTGAAGAATTAAAAGATGGCGGTCAAGTAGCGTTAGTTGGTTTTGGTACATTCTCTGTACGTGATCGTGCAGCTCGTACAGGCCGTAATCCACAAACTGGTGCAACAATTGAAATTGCTGCAGCTAAAATCCCTGCATTTAAAGCGGGTAAAGCGTTAAAAGATGCTTGTAATGGCTAATATCGCTGCTTTGTAACTATTACAAAAAGCGAATAAAAACCACCGTAAAGGTGGTTTTTTCTTTTAATGTTATAAAAGATTATAAAGTTTAATTTAATTCACTTGCTAAGCTTCAAGCCAGCGGTTAATTCTGCTAAAATCTCGCAAAATTTTAATTAAATACTCAACTCGATTGAGTTTAAAATCCTCCAAAAGAGATCAAGATGTTAACAAATATACGAGAAAATTCTCAAGGTGTTATTGCTAAAGTTATTTTAGGTTTAGTTATTTTGACATTTGCTATCGCTGGTGTCGGTAGTTATACCAATTCAGTAGATACATCGGTCGCTGAAGTTAATGGCGAAAAAATATCACAACAAGCATTTAAACAGGCTTACGAAGCTCAGCGTCGCCGTATGAAGCAGCAGTTTGGTGAAATGTTTGATACATTAGCCGCTAACACGCAATATATGGCAAACTTTCGTGAAGGTGTGTTAGATAATTTGATCAATGAAAAATTACTTGATCAAAATGCCAATGATTTATCTATTCGAGTGTCTGATGCCCGTTTAAAAGAAATCATTCGTAAGATGCCTGAGTTTCAGGTTGACGGTGCTTTTGATAACAATCGTTATTTAGCTATTATTAATCAATCAGGCTTTTTTCAATCKTCTGATTTTAGAGATTATTTACGCACTGACATGGTACGCCGCCAGCTAAGTCAAGCACTCGTAGCAAGCGAATTTTCTTTGCCGTATCAAGAAGAATTAGTACAAAAGTTACAAAGTCAACAACGAGATATTCGTTTTGTTACTATAGCAGCCCAACAATTTAAAGAGAGTGTCGCAGTAAGTGATGATGAAATTAAAACCTACTATCAAGCCAATCAAGTGCGTTTTGAAAATCAAGAAAAAGCTAAAATTGATTATATTGAGCTTAATGTAAGTGACATTAGTAAAGACATTCAAGTAAGTGACAAAGACGTTGCTACTTATTATCAAGAAAATATTACCAATTACACTAAAGCCGAAAAACGTCGTGTTTCTCATATTCTAATTGAATTCAATGATGATGAAAATAAGGCTAAAGCGCAAGCAGAGGCTTTATTAGCTCGTCTTAATAAAGGCGAAGATTTTGCTGTTTTAGCTAAAGAAAATTCTGCTGATACCTTAAGTGGTGAAAATGGCGGCGATTTAGAGTGGCTTGAAAAAGGYGCTATTGATGACGCTTTTGATGAAGCGGCATTTGCTTTAAAAGATGTTAATCAAGTAAGCGGTGTTGTTAAATCAAGTTTTGGTTTTCATATTATTAAATTAACTGACTTAAAACCAGCCGAAGTTAAAGCATTAAGCACTGTTAGTGAACAAATTAAAACAAAACTTGCCAAAGAAAAAGCACAAGATAAGTTTTTTGAATTACAACAACAATTAGCACAAGTGAGTTATGAGTACCCAGATAGCCTAGATGATGCCGCTAGCAGCGTTAATGGTAAAGTTCAAACCTCTACATGGTTAAAACGTAATGGTAACCCTGCACCATTTAACGATAAGAAAGTGCTTGAAGCTATTTTCTCTGATGTGGTATTACAAGAAAACTTGAATTCAGATGTCATTGAAGTTAATGATAACTTAGCCATTGTATTACGCTTAAATGAATATCAAGAAGCAAAAGTTAAACCATTAGTGGAAGTTAAAGAGCAAATTAAAACAATGCTTATCACTGAAAAAGCAAGCTCGCAAGCGCAACTTAAAGCAGATGAACTACTTACTGCGTTAAAAGCTGGTAAAGAGTTAAAAACGTTATTAAAAGCCCTTAATGCTACCTTTGAAGTAAAAACAGCGGTTAGTCGTAACAGCAGCGATGTTGACCGAGCTATTAGTAAAGCAGCCTTTGTATTGCCTCATCCTGTTGAAGGTAAGGTCTCTGCATCAACGGTAACGTTAGCTAATGGTGATTTAACTATTGTTGAAGTACAAGCTGTTAAGCAAGGTGAAATCAAAGCTGATGAGAGTTTAGCCAAACAATTGAATTCACAATTAGCKCAATCAGCTTACCAAAATTACATTGCGGCACTGAAAGCTGATGCTAAAATTTCTCGTCGTGAAATAAAAGATTCATCAACAGTGTATTAATGATCTATTTTATCTAAAACCAAGTTGATTAAATATCTTCCCAATTAAAGAACTTAATTAACTTGGTATAATAAAAAAGGCTGCATTTGCAGCCTTTTTGTTTCTTAAATTAAAATATAGCTATTAACGTCTGATATGAAAAAATTGGCTCATTAATAATTTTCGCGTGTATTTGTGCTGTGGATTTTTAAGAACATCAACCGTTTTTCCTGATTCTATAACCTGTCCATTGTTTAGTATAATAATGTTATCGCTGAAATGACGAACAATCCCTAAATTGTGTGAAATTAAGATATAAGCCAAGCCCATTTTTTGTTGTAAATCGAGCAATAAATTAATCATTTGTGAGCGTAATGATGGATCAAGTGATGCCAATGCTTCATCGAGTATAACCACTTGCGGTTGTAAAATAATCGCTCTGGCTAATGATATACGTTGTTTTTGTCCGCCCGAAAACATATGCGGATAAAAACTCATATGTTCAGCTAATARGCCCACTTGTTGTAACGTTGTTCTGATCAGTTGGGTGCGTTCAGTTTCAGTTAATTGAGTATTTAAAATTAATGGTTCATCAAGTAATTGTGCAATAGTTAAGTTCGGATTTAGTGTGGTACCTGAGTCTTGAAATATCATCCGTACATGTTGGCAACGTTGTTTAAAATTTCCTTTAGTTAATACTTGACCATTAAGTTGTACTTTACCGGTAGTTGATTTTTCAGCGCCTACTAATAATTTGGCTAATGTTGATTTACCTGAGCCTATTTCACCGACAATAGCCAAGGTTTGATAAGCGTCTAGGCTAAAAGACATCGGCTCTAAAGCGACGTGTACTTTTCTATTATACCAATAGCCTTTATCTTTATAGCATTTGCTAATGTCACTTACTTGTAATAGCGCTGGCATGTTAGTAATTTTCCTTAAGCGAATAGTGGCAATTTACTTGATGACCATGATGATTCGTTGTTGTTGGCGCCTTTACACAAACTTGTTGAGCACGGGGGCAACGAGGTCCTAAGCGACATCCTATGGGTAAATGTTGCAATACAGGAATACTGCCGGGTAGTGTAGTTAAGCGAGATTTAGGTGGTAACTCAACATTCGCCTTAGGGCTGCTATCAAGTAGAGCCTTGGTATAAGGATGGTAGGGTGTATTAAATATTTGTTCGGTCGTACCCGCTTCAACAAATTGGCCGCTATACATTACGGTAATGGTATTGGTCCAATGGGTTACATTTTCTAAATCGTGACTGATCAACAAAATAGACATGTTTTTTAGTTGATTTAAACTCGCTAACAAACGAAAAATTTGTCCTTGGTTGGTACTTTCCATCGCCGCAGTAGGTTCGTCTGCTATCAGCAATAATGGTTGTCTTGCTAACGCGATGGCGATCATCACGCGCTGACAAAATGCTTCAGTTAATTGGTGCGGAAAACTGTTATAGCATTTTTCATGACTTTTTATGCCCACTTTATGTAAAAGGTTGATCACTGCAAGTTTACGCTGTTTACCTTTTTGCCAAAAGTAGCCGTTAAGTTGGCAATCAGGCACCGCTTCTTCAAGTTGATCGCCTACTGTTGTGGTTGGATCTAAGCAAGCAATAGGTTCTTGAAAAATCATCGCTACATCTTGACTAATAACCGCTTTGCGTTCTTGCGCGGTTAAACGTAATAAATCTTTATTGCGCCAATGAAAACGATCGGCATGAACAATCCAGCGGTCATCTAATATGCCCATAATGGCTTGTGCTAAAATTGACTTACCAGAACCAGACTCGCCCACCAAACCACGAACTTCGCCTTCTTTCATCGTTAAGCTAACACGTTCAACAACCAAAATAGGCCCGTTTTTAGTTGTTAATTCAATGGAAAGGTTGCGTATATCAAGTAAATTCATTAGCTTTCCATACGCATTTTAACGGCGTGGCGTAAACCTTCACCAACAAGATTTGTGGCAAGCACAGCAAATAAGATAGCGAGTCCGGGTAAATAAACAGTCCATGGGGCAATATAAAATAAATCTAAGTCACTAAATAACATGGTTCCCCATTCTGACAATGGGCTTTGTGCACCTAAGCCTAAAAAACCTAATGCGGCAATATCTAAAATTGCCGCTGACTGCGCTAAGGTGGCTTGGCTAATAATTTTTTCAACAATGTTTGGAAAAACAGAATATTGTAAAATACGTAACGAATTTGCGCCATCTAACCGTGAAGCTAATACATAATCTTTAGTAAATTCTTCTTTTACCGCATTATGGGTAATATGAATAAACTGTGGGATCAAGGTCATGACAATTGCCCACAGCGTGTTATTTAACCCTGGGCCTAAAATAGCAACAATGATGATAGCCAATAATAACGTTGGAATAGATAAAATAACATCAAGAAAATGATTGAAAATACTTGAGCGTACACCATGACTAAGTGCTGAAAGTGAGCCGAAAAGTACACCTACGCCAAGTGAAATAACAACCACAATAAAACTTAAACCAAAGGTGAACGATGCGCCATTGATCAGGCGAGATAGCATGTCGCGTCCTAAACTATCAGTGCCTAAAAGATWACTGACATTACCTTGTTTATCCCAAGAAGGTGGTAGTAATAAGAAATCTAAATTACTGTCTACTGCACTATATGGCGCCAGTAATGGAGCAAACATGGCTAGTATTATTAAAAATATATAGCCATAAAATCCCATCATAGCAACATTGGTTTGCTTGAAATTTTTCCATAACTGTTGCAGCGGTGAAGGAAATTCTTCTTCAGAATATATTTTATCACGAGCCATGTTTATGATCCCTAGCGAGTGGGTTTAGTGCCGCATAAATAAAATCGGTAACAATATGCACAACAAAAACAAACGCTGATAGTACCAATAAGCCGCTTTGTATTGCGGTATAATCGCGTTGATAAATACTTAGAATTAACCAGCGGCCTATACCCGGCCAGCTAAAAATAACTTCGGTGATCATTACAAAAGTGATCAAGTTCGCAAATTGCAAACCAATATGGCGGATCATTTTAATGAGTGCATTTCTAATGGCGTGGCGATAAATTATTTTTATAAAAGTTAAGCCTTTAGTTTTTGCTGCTTGAATATAATTAGTAGCCAATACTTCCATCATTGCGGTGCGCGCTAAACGGATAAATACGGTTGCTGGTGCTAAAGCAATAACACTTGCTGGTAAAATAATATGAGATAAGGCATTGGCTAAAGCTTGCCATTTATATGGATTTTCGCTGAGTAATATATCAACAAATAAAAAACCTGTGGTCTGTTCTATTTCAAATAATAAGCTGATATTACCTGCAGAAGGAAACCATGAAAGTTGAATAGAAAAAACGAGAATAACGAATAATCCGAGCCAAAAAACCGGAATGGAATAACCAATAATGGCAAACGTCAAAATAGCATTATCAATTTTTTTGCGATGAAAAATTGCCGCAATAAAACCAAGCGGTATACCCCAAAGCATTGCGATAACTAGCGCCATTAAACTAAGCTCAATCGTGGCGGGTAAAAGGCTAGCTATTTCGTTACTGATCGAAAGTTGACTCGACATTGAAATACCGAAATTACCACTAAAAATATTAGCAACATAATTAATATATTGGTTAAAAATTGAGTGGTTAGTGTGATATTGCTCTACTAACTGTTGGAGCCGCACTGGGCTTGCATTCACTTCGCCGGTTAAATTAATGAGTGGATCACCGGGAAATAAAAAACTTAAACTAAAGGCTAAAATGGTTAACATCAGCATAGTAAAAAAGAATAAGGATAATCGCCGTAATGTAAACATCAGCATTTAATCATCCCCTTGTACTTCGTTTTTGACGATATTAGCGCTGTTTTTAACTTTACTGACAGATGAAAAATCAATACCACCAAACGGTTTTAATATTTTACCTTTGACACTTTTAATCCGTGCYTGATATCTTTTGGAATGTGCGATTGGGATCAAAGGAATTTCATTATCAATAATAGTCAGTGCTTTTGCGTAGTATTTTTTACGCTGTTTTATGTTAGTGGTAGCGAGTGCTTTTTTTAATAGTTCATCATATTCTTTATTACACCAAAAAGAACGATTTCCGCCGGTATATCTTGCTGCACAACTTAAAATTGGCGTGAAAAAATTATCGGGATCTGGATGATCTGCCGACCAGCCAATTAACACTGCTTCGTGTTCGCCTAGTGCTAATCGCCGCAAAAAAGTATTCCATTCATAGCTGATCACATTAACTTTAATGCCGATATGACTTAAATCTTGTTGAATTAATTTTGCCATTTTCAACGCATTTGGATTGTATGCTCGTTGTATTGGCATTGCCCACAGATCTAACGTAAAACCTTGTTGAAATCCTGCAACTTCGAGTAAAGATTTGGCTAGTTGCACTGAATATTCTCGCTCAGCCGTAGTATTKGTATGCGCCCAAGAACTTTCAGGTAATATAGATTTAGCTAATTGTGCTTGGTCACCATAGATAATATGAATAATGGCTTTAAAATTAATAGCATGAGAAATGGCTTTTCTCACTAAGATATTATCCAGTGGTGGTTTAGTTACATTAAAGCCTAAATAGCCAACATTAAAAGAGGTAACAGAGTCCAAAGTAAAATCTTGGTGCTCAATRATTTTTTTATGAGCAATAGGATAGCTAATAACATCACATTCTTTTGCTAATAACTTTGTTAATCTGGCGGTATTTAAAGGAGTGATGTCATAAAGCAGTTGTTCGATTTTAACCGGATGCAACCAATAATTTTCATTACGATAAAAACGTATAAAAGAGCCGTTGCGAAATTCTTTTAGTTTAAAGGGCCCTGTGCCAATAGGTTGAGTATCAATTAAGTGTTGTTGATGTGTTTTTGTTAATTGTTCTGCATATTCAGCCGATAAAATAACTGAAAAATCGGTTGCTAAATTAGTTAAAAATGAACTGTCAGGATGATTTAATTTAAATCGCACAGTGTAATCGTTAATTTTTTCAACTTCTTTTACTAATTCTTTAAATTTAACGGTTTGAAAAAAAGGATATTTGCCACCAGATACAAAATGATAAGGGTGGTTTTCATCAAGAATGCGATTAAAGCTAAACAGAACATCGTCAGCATTCATTTTTCGGGTCGGGGTGAAATAATCGGTATGATTAAATTCAACATCTTTACGTAAATAAAAGGTCAGCATTTTTTCATCGCGAGTTATATGCCAAGATTTTGCTAGCGACGGGATAATGCTATTGTCTTTGGGATCAAAGCGCATAAGGCGATCGTATAGTTGCTTTGACGTTGCGTCTACCGTAGTGCCAGAAGTGATTAATTGTGGGTTGAATGTTTCTGGTGAACCTTCCGCACAATAGACAATACTCTTGCTATGAACAGAATCTTCTTGTTCTGAATTACAGCCTAATAATATAAATGCAAAAATTAATACACTGAAATGTTTTAACATGAGTATCTAAGCTTTTTTAAAGTCATAAAATTATTTTGTTAATTCAAAAAACCATATTAGTGGCTAAAAAGGTTATTGATTTAATTCGCTTCATTATCACTGTCGTTGGGATTATCAAGTAAATTATATTTTTTCAAATAACCTCTTAGTTGATGATAGGTTAATTTAAGTGCATCTGCCGTTTTCTTTTGATTGAATTGACAATCAGCTAAAGCAGATGTAATTAGCTCTATTTCAAAGTCTTGTGATAACTCTTTCAATGATACTGGAAATTGTGTACTAGCCATAGTTGATTTTGTTGCTAATTCATTTTTTTGCGTGTTTTGTATAGTTGTATCATCAACTTGGGGAGCTGCCGTTAAAGAATTATTGTTTTGTAGTATCGTGAGCGGAACTTTAATGCGTGTGGTTGGGCGATAAGGAGATTCAAAGGGATCAACCACTAGATCATGCACTGGAATATGGGCATTGTTATTGCGATATACGCTACGCTCTACAACATTTTTTAATTCACGAATATTTCCGGGCCAATGATAATCAAGTAAGGTACGTTTAGCTTTTTCTGAAAAACCGCTAAAGAGTTCAAATTCAAGTTCACGTGCCATATTAATAGCAAAATGTTCAGCAAGCATTAAAATGTCTTCGATACGTTCTCTTAATGGGGGCAACGTAATAACGTCAAAGGCTAGCCTATCAAGTAAATCAGCACGAAACTCGCCCGACTCAGCAAGAGTGGGTAAGTCTTCATTAGTAGCAGCGATTAAACGCGCGTCAGTTTTGATCATGCGTGAACCACCGACACGTTCAAACTCGCCATATTCAACAACACGAAGCAATTTTTCTTGGATCAAACTGGTGGTATTGGCAATTTCATCTAAAAACAAGGTACCTTTATCAGCACGTTCAAATCGACCTTCATGACGTTTATTCGCGCCAGTAAAAGCGCCACTGTCATAACCAAAAAGCTCAGTCTCTAAAAGGTTTTCATTTAATGCCGCACAATTGAGTTTAAGATAAGATTGATCCCAACGTTTAGACAAATAATGTAAACGAGCCGCTACTAACTCTTTACCGGTACCACGTTCGCCAATAATTAATACTGGTTTTGATAATGGCGCAATTTGAGATATTTGTTCTAACACCTCAAGAAAGCTGTTTGCTTGACCAATTAAGTTATCTTGTTGTTTGAAACGAGTCATTAATACCCTTTATAATTTAACCTGATGTTTGTAAAATCAGATCACGTTAATAATTTTACTTAGATGTTGGTTTTTTTCACTAACAAATAGTGTATTTCATTAATCGATAACTTAGAAGACTTTTTTAAAAATATAATAAAATCATTTAAAACATACGATTAGAGTGCTTTTTAAAAGCTGGCTTAAATAATGAATATACGTTGACAGTTAAAACGATAAGTTAACCCTAGTTAAATAAAAAATGAGGTGTTGTAATGGGTATTTTTTCACGGTTTACAGATATTATTAATTCAAATATCAATAGTTTATTAGATAAAGCAGAAGATCCTGCAAAAATGGTGCGCTTGATCATTCAAGAAATGGAAGACACTCTCGTTGAAGTTCGTTCAACTTCAGCCAAAACGTTAGCTGAGAAAAAAGATTTGTCTCGCCAAGTAACTCGTAGCGAACAAGAGGCGATACAGTGGCAAGAAAAAGCCGAATTAGCGTTAAGTAAAAATAGAGAAGATCTAGCTAGAGCCGCTTTACAAGAAAAGAAAAAATGTAGTGAAAACGCCTCAGCTATTAGTGATGAGCTAGCACATATTGATGATCATATTACTAAATTGCAAAATGAAGTGGTACAGTTACAAGATAAATTAGCCGATGCTAAAGCTCGCCAAAAATCTATTTTGTTACGAGAAAAAACAGTCAGCTCACGCTTAAAAGTCAAACGCAATATTCAAAGTAGTAAAGTGAGTGATGCATTAAGTCGCTTTGATAGTTATGAACGTAAAATTGATGATCTAGAATCACAAGTTGAAGCTTATGATCTTGGCAGTAAATCTTTAGCGGATGAAATTGCTGATTTAGCTGAAGATGAAAAAATTGATGATGAATTAGCACAACTAAAAGCTAAAATGGCAGCACCAGCAAAGAACGAAAAAAAACCAACACCAAAAGCCGCCGCTAAAAAAACAACATTAAAAAAAACAACTGCTAAAAAATAGTAAAATTAATTAAATAGTTATCAAAAAAAAATTTCAAGGAGAAGTGTCGTGGAAGAAGTAATAATGGCTCCCATTATAATATTTTTACTCGTTGTTGCACCTATTTGGTTGGTTTTACATTACCGTAGTAAGCGTCAAGTCAGCCAAGGGTTGAGTGAAAGTGAGTATATTCAATTATCTGAGTTGTCAGAGCTAGCTGATAAAATGGCTGACAGAATTAAAACCTTAGAAGCTATTTTAGACGCTGAATCTCCTGAATGGCGTAAAAACGTAGAGGATTAAAATATGAGTTGCAATCCATGTGGTTCAGGCCCAAATTCAAAAGAGTTATATCGACTTCCTAGTCGCGGAAAAATAGCAGGTGTATGTGCTGGTTTAGCTGATTACTTAGGCTGGGAAACTTGGTTAGTGCGTATTTTAGTGGTTTCTGGGGTGTTATTTGGCATGCCATTTTTGATCATGATTTATATTGCCGGTTGGTTTATTTTAGATAAAAAACCGAATGGAAATAGTAAAAATAAATTTAATCATCAAGAGCAGAGAAACTCAAGTTACACCGAAGATTCAGCATCTATTCAGCGAAAAGTAGTGAATGAATCGATTAAAGTAAAATCAAGAATATGGCAAGCAGGAGAACCACCTAAACAAGCATTTCATGACATACGCCGTAAATTTAATGGTTTAGAAAAACAGTTAAGACAAATGGAATCTTATGTAACGTCGGCACAATATACCGTTTCAAGAGAAATTAGTAAGTTGTAAATATTCATCCAATTTATCACTTTCACCTCATAAAGCCTTTTGTATGCATAGCAAAAGGCTTTTTAATATTTGTAAACAAGAAACATTTTTTTACAAAAACCGTATGAAAATCTAAAAGCAGCACCGTTGTTCTATTTATTAACAAATGTCTTTTCAGTATACTCAAACTTCCCGTTCTTTTAATTATATCAAGGATAAAGATATGCTTAATTTAATCTCAACAAACAAGCGTAGCTCGTTAGCTACGTTAGTTTGTTGTACTGCATTATTAGCGAGTAGCGCGAGTTTTGCTGATCAGATAAAAAAAATAACTGAAGTTGAAGGTATTAGTGAATATCGTTTAGATAATGGTTTGCAAATATTATTATTTCCTGATCAAACTAAAGAAACCGTCACGGTAAATATGACTTATCATGTTGGCTCAAAAAATGAGAATTATGGTGAAACCGGCATGGCACATTTGCTTGAACATCTGGTTTTTAAAGGTTCACCTAAACATAAAGATATTCCTGCAGAGCTAAGTTCGCATGGCGCAAGACCTAACGGTAGCACATGGACAGATAGAACTAATTATTTTGAAACCTTTTCAGCCACAGAAAAAAACATTAATTGGGCGTTAGATCTAGAAGCCGATCGTATGGTGAATTCATTTATCGCCAAAAAAGATCTTGATAGTGAAATGACGGTTGTGCGTAACGAATTTGAGTCGGGTGAAAATAGTCCCTTTGGCGTTACCATGAAACGTATGATGGCTACTGCTTTTGCATGGCATAATTATGGTAAATCTACTATTGGTGCACGTACTGATATTGAAAATGTGCCAATTGGTCGTTTGCAAGCTTTTTATAAAAAACATTATCAACCTGATAACGCAACCTTAATCGTTGCCGGTAAATTTAAAAACAAAACTATGCTGGCACGCATTCAAAAATATTTTGCTAGTATACCAAAACCAAGTCGTGTTTTGCCGCCATTATATACGCAAGAACCCGCGCAAGATGGTGAACGTCAAGTTACTGTGCGCCGTGTCGGCGATATACAGTTAGTCGGCGCGCTTTATCATATACCTGCAGGTTCACATCCTGAATTTTCAGCCGTTGAAGTATTAAACGAAATATTAAGTGCGACACCTAATGGTCGTTTACATAAAAAATTAGTTGAAAATAAATTAGCTAGCCGAACAATGGGCTTTAATTTTCAATGGCAAGAACCCAGCATTGCATTGTTTTTTAGTGAAGTAGGTAAAGGTGAAAATCTTGATAAAGCTCGTCAAGCTATGTTAGATGTTATTGAAAATACCGTTAAATCACCCATTACTGAAAAAGAACTGGCACGAGCCAAACGCAGTTTACTTAAACAAATAGAGTTAAGATTCAACTCGTCAGAAAGAGTTGCTCTTGGCCTAAGTGAATGGCTTGGAATGGGCGACTGGCGTTTAATGTTTTTAAATCGAGACCGTTTAGAAAAAGTAACATTAGCGCAAGTACAACAAGTGGCTAAAAATTATTTTGTACAAAATAATCGTACCTTAGGTTTGTTTATTCCAACTAAAACCCCTGAACGTACCGAGATACCGCAAGTGGCTAGCGTTAGTGATATGCTAAAAAATTATCAAGGACGTAAGCTTATTGCTCAAGGTGAGGCTTTTGAGCCATCATACAAAAATATTGATCAACACACTAAAAAGATCACCTTAACTAATGGTGCTAAAGTCGCATTATTAACGAAAAAAACACGGGGTGAGTCGGTGGTCGTTAATATTGATTTAAATTTTGGTCAATTAAGTTCATTGAAAAACCAAAAATCTACCGCTACGGTGGTTGGAGCAATGCTGATGCGTGGCACTAAACAGCATACTCGTGAGCAATTAAAAGATCGTTTTGACGAGTTAAAAGCGCAAGTTCGACTTGGCGGTGACGTAAATTCTGCTTATGCTCGAATTCAAACCAATAAAGCAAACCTAGCGGCAACTTTAGATTTAGTGGCGGAAGTTCTACAACAACCAAGCTTTGATGAAAAAGAATTTAATCTTTATAAAGGCACTCGTAAAGTTGATTTAGAAAAACGTTTGCAAGATCCACAAGCATTAGCGTTTAATGAATTAAATCGTTTGCAAAATCCTTATTCAAAAGAACACCCTTTTTATTCATCAACCTTTGAAGAAGCACTCGCAACACTAGCTGAGGTAAAATTGTCTTCATTAGCGCAATTTCATCAAAGATTTTACGGTGCTAATAATGCTGAAGTTACTGTTATCGGTGATTTTGATGTTAAGCAAGTGAGTAAAAAATTGGAGAGCTTGTTCGGTCACTGGAATAGTAAAAAATCTTATCATCGTATTGTTGAAGAATATAAAAAATTAGCGGTTCACGATAAATTATTTAACACCCCAGATAAAGAAAATGCGGTATTTGTTGCGTCTAATAATTTGCCGATAAAAGACAGTGATAAAGATGCACCGGCGATGCAACTGGCTAATTATATTTTTGGTGGTGGATTTTTAAGTAGCCGTTTAGCGACGCGCTTACGTCAAAAAGACGGTTTAAGTTATGGCGCGGGCTCATTCTTACAGCTTAGTTCTCATGATCAAAGAACCACTATGGGTGCTTACGCAATTTGTGCGCCACAAAATTTGGCGAAAGTTGAAATAGGATTTAAAGAAGAGTTAGCGCGGTTGATTAAAGATGGTTTTACTAAAGAAGAAGTAGCAAAAGCTAAATCAGGTCTTATTCAAGGTAAAAAAGTCAGTCGTTCTCAAGATCGTGAATTGGCGGGTAAACTCAACCGTAATTTAGATTTAAATCGTACTATGGCATGGAACAAGCAGTTTAATCAGCAACTTGCTAGTTTGACTGTTGATGATTTAAATAAAGCGGTACGTAAATATTGGAAAGTTGAAGATTTTTCAATTATTAAAGGCGGTGATATGAGTAAGGTTAAATAATCACTTACTCGTTAATCTATCTTAAAAATCCTCTTTGTTTGATGTTAGCAAAGAGGTTTTTTTATGAAGGATTAGTTTTGCTGATAAATAACAAAACTAAGTGCGGGTATTTCTATCTTGTTTTGCTGTTCAATACTCGTTTTAATCATTTTTTCGCTATAAATTTTTCGATAAGAGTTATCTTTATCTAAAGTAAAATGATGATCTTTGTTATCAGTATTAACAACTATTAATAATTTTTGTTGTTGGCCGGTTTTAGTAAAAACAAACAGCCCTGCTTTTTTTTGCGAATAAACAGTACTTTGTTTACCATTTCGCAGCGCTGGATATTGCTGATATAACTTGGCATATTCGCTAAACGTTTTATACAAAGGATGGTTTTGATCAAAATTATCATCCGCAGTTGTTTTGGTTGTCGCTAATAAATTATCATTGTTATAACTGGCAACTTTTGACGGCATCATGTCTTGGCGAGCATCTTGGTCGACGCCATCCCCAACAAAGCCTTGTTCATCACCATAATAAATTACTGGCACACCGCGGGCAAAAAACATTAAGGCGGTAGCTAGCTTTAAGCGCGCTAGTTGTTCGCTTTCACTATAATGGTGTTTGCTGTGTTTAAGTAAATAAGCAAAACGCCCCATGTCGTGATTACTAATAAAATTAACCAATTGGTTGGCATTGCTGTCTTTATCATTATAAAAGTGATCTTGAGCAAATAACTCGGCAAGTTTGTTTGTACCTTGTTGTTTAATTAAGGTATCAACCATGGTTTGTTGAAAGCCAAAATCAAGCACTGATTGTATTTTTCCTGTGGTGGTAAAACGGCTTAAATAACTAGGTTCGGCGCTATAGACTTCACCAAACATGAAAAAGTTGTTGATGCCTTTTGCTTTGGCATGATCAACTAAAGCAGGCGCAAATTGCGACCAAAATTCAATGTTAACGTGTTTCACGGTGTCAATGCGAAAACCGTCTGGTTTGAATTCATCAATAATGTTTTTATAAATACTGATAAAGCTATTAACAACAAACGGATCTTCTGTTTTTATGTCATCTAAGCCAGCAAAGTCACCATTTTGAGAACTTTCACCTTGCCAAGTTGAATCACCTTGGTTGTGATAGTAATGAGGATCATTTAGCCAGTGTGGATATTTTAAATGTTCGTCACCTTGAGGAATAATTGTGGTGTAGTGTTTTCCACGGGCTAACTCTGCTGTTGAAATATACGGACAACCGGCATTTTTTACCTTGATCAACCAACCTAAACCATCATCACCATGACATTCTTTGTATTTGATCACATCAGCAGTGTGGTTAGTGATAATATCAAAAAACACTTTAATGTTGCGTTGATGAGCTTGCTTAATAAAGTTCTGTAAATCAGCATTGCTACCAAAATGAGGATCAATTTCAGTAAAATCTAAGATCCAATAACCATGATAGCCAGCACTACCTGCTTGTACGGCGCGATTGCGTAAAATAGGGGTAAGCCAAATAGCACTAATGCCCAGTTCATCTAAATAAGGGAGTTTTTCGGTTAAGCCTTTTAAGTCGCCACCGTGATACATACCTTTGTTAGTTTTATCAAAGCCGCCGCGCGATTGTGCGCGTTTTTTATCATTAGCTTTTGCRYCYAAANCATTSCNNSGMYYKYYAYCNATWMWAYYTGNYCWSSTAAAACAAAGTAAAACACTTCGTCAGTGATCGCTCGCTGTGAATAAGGTGCTAACTGTGCTGCTTTGCTGGTAAGTGATTTGTTTTGAGCGCAAGCATTTAATGCTAGCGAACTTGAAACAAGAGCAACAATCGCAGATAACTTTAAATGCTGCGGACTTAACAATTTCATGACGTTTTTCTTAATAATTGCACCTTGTTATTTGGTCTAGCAATATTCATTGCTTGAGCTTGCGCTTTTACTGAAACAGTGTGCCATAAATTTTCACAACTTACGGGTAATTTTTGTAACCAATTTGGATGTTCGTTAATAGTACCTGGAATATTAACTTGTTCGCTGATCTCTAACATATCTTCTAGCGGAATAAGTTGGATATGACTTGGCGCTAGCGCAAGAAATTTCTGCACCGCGAGACTTAATTCAGTATTCATTTTTGCGGGCGCTTGTTGTGGCGCATTTGTCATGTCAATCACGTTCATATCGTCTAACGCCGACATTAAATGATCTCTGTCACCGACACGACCTTGACGGTCACTGTTACCCATAGCTTCATTTGGATAGAGGTTTAAATTTTGTCGCCATTGCAAATCTTTGCCTGTCCACCAGCCGCTTAATGTGGGTAAATCATGGGTAGATACTGTTACCATCGATTGTGCAGGATAAGTTTCAGGACGCATAAATAATCCTGATTCCCACCGTTCAAAAAATAATACTTTATAAGACAGTAAACCGGCATTTGCCATGATGTCGCCAAAACCATCTGGCACTGTACCTAAATCTTCGCCAATAACCACACARTTATTACGACGCGATTCTAAGGCAATAATGCGTAAAATATCTTCTAAAGGAAAAGTAATATACACGCCTTGATCAGCTTTATAACCCGGTGCGACCCAATATTGACGCATTAATCCTAAAATATGATCAATACGTAATGCACCGGCATACTGCATATTACTGCGCAATGCTTTTACTAAAGGTAGGTAGCCTTTTTCTTGTAAAGCAACAGGGTTTATTGGGGTTAAGCCCCAATCTTGACCTAAAGCATTGGTTGCATCTGGTGGTGCTCCTACTGCTGCACCAGCAACATAAACATCAGGATCTGACCACACATCAACACCGCTACCATCACAACCAACCGCTAGATCAAGGTATAAACCAACAGGCATACCATTATGTTTAGCTGTTTGTGCTGCGGTTGATAATTGTTGATCTGCAAGCCATTGACAAAATATAAAATAATCAATACGTTGACTGTTTTCTTTGATGAATTTTAGAACCTCTTTACTCTGACTATTTTGATAAGCTTTAGGCCAATTTGGCCAGCCATAACAATTAAAGTCTTGCACACGAAAATGTTCATAAAGTGCTTCAAAAGTGGCTAATTGAAATAAATCTTTACCACCATTTTTCTTAAATTGTGTAAATGCTTTTGCATTCACGCTTGGTTTATTCTTTCCTTTGTTAAGAGTACCTTTGTTACTAAGTTCCTTAACAACGAAGTCTTGATACAGTAGTTCTAATATTTCAAATTTAAGTGAAGAAGCCGCAGGATAATCAACTAATTGCGTATTTTGAGCATCGCGTAAGCGTTGTTGAAAATCATCACTGTGATACTTTTGTTGTGCTGCTTTAGATGTTTTAAAGTTAGCAACTTTAGTCACATCAATATATATGGTGTTTAAAAAACAGCGACTGGTGGGCGAATACGGACTACGGTGAGCGGGATTATTTTGAAATAACGGGTGTAAAGGATTTAAGCCGATGGCGGCAACACCATGACTTGCCGATTGTTCAACTAATTTATTGAGATCGCCAAAATCACCAATACCCCAACTGTTATCACTGTGTAATGAATAAAGTTGTGCAGCTAAGCCCCACATTTTTTCACTACAGGCTTCTTGTGGACTAAAACAAGTTTTTGGCGCATAAATTAAATGACAACTTGCTTTGTTATTACCGTATGTTAATGAAAGTTGATGATAACCTTGTGCTAAATTGGGTAATAAAAGCTGATATTTATTAAACTTTTCATCATTGAAATTAGCACTGTCGAGTAAAGTTAAGCTACTAATTGTAAGTGTTTTGCTTAATTTTTTTTGATCTTCAGTAATAATTTGCCAACTAAGTTCTGTTAGCTTAGCTTGGGGTAAGCTTATTTCAATAGTGTGTTGACATGCTTCTAATTGTGCAATATGGGTTGCGGGCAACATCGTGCGCCACGAATTTTGTGATAACTCATCAATGCTTTGGTTTAAAGCATTATCGTTATCTAAGTTATAACCCATTGCTGTAAGTAATGACCGGCGTGCGCCATTGTTAGCAAATACTTGCTCACCAAAGCTATTAACATAATTGCGATGAAAGCCGACTAAGTCTGCTAATTTTTCAATTAGATCCATGATTATTATTCTCTTTGTTTACTTGGTTATCAATAAGCGTATCAATAGGGAGATTCGTGTTCGATGTACAGGCATTAGCACTTTCTTTGTAAGCCAAAAGCACACAACTGTCTGCTGCGATACAAATATTTGTTGTGGTGATATTTTTCGGTTGAAACAAATGCTTTTGTTTACCGTTATATTGCTCGGCAGTATTGATTAATAGCTGCCAGTTACCGGTTAATTTGCGACATAATTCTTGTGGCAGACGATAATTAATTTCACAAGGATGAGCATTAAAAATAACTAAAAGTGCATCATCGCAGTGTTCATTTGCACTGGTTTTATTTATTTTATTTGCTTTATCTGTGTCATCATTAGTGGTTTGTGCCAATAGCATGGCAAAACATTTTATCGCGCTGTCTTGCCAATCATGTTGTTGCATACGCTCGCCATGACAATTAAGCCAGTTAATGTCGGCCAAACCAGTTTTATCAGAATGTTCTTTGCCGTGATGATAATGAGTTCTATTGAGCAAAGGATGTGCTTTGCGTAAAGCAATTAGATGTTTTACAAAGCTTAATAATGCTTGATTATTAGTTAAATTAGCTTGTTGCCAATTAAGCCAAGACAGTTCATTGTTTTGGCAATAAGCATTGTTATTACCTTGTTGACTATGACCAAATTCATCACCAGCAAGTAGCATTGGTGTACCTTGGGCAATAAATAATGAGGTTAACAAATTACGTTTTTGTCTTAAACGTAGTTGATTAATGGTCGTGTTTTGACTTTCGCCTTCAATACCAAAATTGTCACTAAAATTGGCATTATGACCATCTTGATTTTGTTCACCATTGGCTTGATTATGTTTTTCTTGATAGGTAACTAAATCGTGTAGGGTAAAACCGTCATGACTACTAATAAAGTTAACACTTGAACTAGGGCGACGACTGGGGTTTTCAAATAAGTCGCTTGAACCATGTAGGCGCTGAGCAAACTCAGGCGCCATACCTTGATCGCCACGCCAAAAGCGCCGACAAGTATCACGAAATTTATCATTCCATTCCAGCCAACTATTGGGGAAATGTCCAAGTTGATAGCCATTTTCGCCAATATCCCAAGGTTCAGCAATTAATTTTACGGTTGATAAAACAGGATCTTGGCGTAAAACAGTGAAAAAATGGCTAAGTTTATTAAAACCTTTTTGATCGCGAGCTAAACTTGGTGCTAAGTCAAACCGAAAGCCATCAACACCCATTTTTTCTACCCAATAACGCAGACTATCGGTAACTAGTTGTAGCACGCGCGGGTGGTCAATATTTAAGGAGTTACCACAGCCTGAGTTATTAATATAAAAACGTTTGTCTTGCTGGTTAAGTATATAGTAACTAGCATTATCAATACCTTTATAACAAATAGTTGGTCCTAAATGATCACCTTCAGCGGTGTGGTTATAAACAACATCTAAAATGATCTCAATACCAACACGATGATATTTTTCTACTAGTGCTTTAAATTCATTGATGCCATCTTTTAGACAGTACTTTGCTTCAGGCACAAAAAAGCACAGTGAATTGTAACCCCAATAATTGCTTAATCCTTGTTCTTGTAAAAATGGTTCATCTAAAAAGCAATGTATGGGCATTAATTCAATGCTAGTTATTCCCAATGCTTGAATATACTCACACACGTTATCACTGGCTAAACCAGCAAAAGTACCTTGTAATTCGATAGGTACATCAGGGGCGTTTTGGGTGAAACCTTTGACGTGTAACTCATAAATAAGTGTGTCACGACGACGTATTTGCGGATGGGTTTGACAATTTTCTAATTCGTCAACGATCACACATTTAGGTAAATAGGTACTGTTGTCGCGCGTGTCAAAAGTTAAATCGTGCTGATCATTGTACTGATCGTATCCATAGTGAGTATCACTATAAACAAAGTCACCAAAGAGTTGTTTTGCATAAGGGTCGAGTAATAATTTATGAGCATTAAAGCGATGTCCTTGATGTGGGTCGAATGCGCCGTGTACACGATAGCCATATAAACTACCTGCTGGTAAACCTTCAACATAACCATGCCATACTTCATCGGTAAATTCTGGCAAAGTTAAACGGGCAATTTCATTTTTACCACTGGCATCAAATAAACATAATTCCACTTTGCTGGCATTGGCAGAAAATAATGCGAAATTAACGCCATTATTTTCAACTGTTGCGCCTAAAGGATAAGAACGGCCAGCGCTAATTTGGTAAGGTTTATTGGCCGATGTTTTTTTTGTTTTGTTCATAAATAACCTTTAATCGCTAAAATTAAAGTACTTAATGGTGGTACAGTGATCTCTATACTGTGTGGTTGCTCTTGCCACGGGTGTGCTTGGCTCGTTGCGCCATGAGGATTACCTAAACCGCTACCGCTATATATTTCTAGATCAGAATTAATCAGCTCAACATAATGACCGGCAACAGGAACGCCGAGTTTAAAATTATGGTGAGTATTCGGGGTAAAGTTACAAATAACCACGACGGCTTGTTGATCTTGTTTACCTACATTGGAGTAACGGACAAAACTCAGTAAAGACTGTTGGTTGTTTTGATAATCTAACCACGTAAACCCTGCGTGTTCACAATCTTGTTGATATAGTGCAGGGGTATTTTTATAAACGGTATTTAAATCTTTTATTAAGCGTTGTACGCCACTATGCCAATGAACGTCAAGCTGTTGCCACTCTAATTCACCGTCAAAATTCCATTCTTGTCCTTGGGCAAATTCACAGCCCATAAATAACAATTTTTTACCCGGATGCGCCCACATAAAACTGTAATAAGCGCGCAAATTAGCAAATTGCTGCCAAGCATCGCCGGGCATTTTTTCTATCATTGAACCTTTACCATGAACCACTTCATCGTGACTTATCGGCAAGATAAAGTTCTCATCAAAGGCGTAAACCAAACCAAAAGTGAGTTGGTTATGATGGTGTTGGCGATGAATGGGATCTTGCTGAATATAACTTAAGGTGTCATTCATCCAGCCCATGTTCCATTTAAAACCAAAACCTAAACCACCCATATTGGTAGGTTTAGAAACACCCGGCCAAGAAGTTGATTCTTCTGCCACCGAAAAGCAATCTGGATATTGGCTGTATAATTCTTCATTGAAGCGTTTTAAAAAGGCTTCTGCCTCAAGATTTTCGCGACCACCATGTTTGTTAGGAACCCATTCACCGTCTTTGCGGCTGTAATCTAAATACAGCATTGAAGCGACGGCATCAACACGAACACCGTCAACATGGTAAGTGTCTAACCAGTGCATGGCGCTGGCACGTAAAAAATTGGCCACTTCAACACGACCATAATTGTAAATTAGCGTATTCCAGTCGGGATGAAAACCTTGACGAGGATCGGCATGTTCAAATAAATGGCTACCGTCAAATTGCGCCAAACCATGAGTGTCACTAGGAAAATGAGCCGGAACCCAATCAATTAATAAACCTAAATCAGCTTGATGACATTTATCGACAAAATATTGAAAATCTGCCTTGGTGCCAAAACGTGCTGTCGGTGCAAACAAGCCAACGGGTTGATAGCCCCAAGAACCATCGTACGGATATTCACTTACTGGCATTAATTGTAAATGAGTAAAGCCCATTTCTTTAGTGTAAGGAATAAGCTGGTCGGCAAGTTCACGATAATTTAAAAATTCGTTATTGTTACCGCGTTTCCACGAACCTAAATGCACTTCGTAAATAGAAATAGGTGCATGACGACTATTACGTTGTGCGCGCTTTTCTAACCAAGCACTATCTTGCCAAGAGTAGTGCGTGTTATCAGCAACAATGCTAGCGGTATTAGGGCGATATTGTGCTTGTTGACCATAAGGATCTGCTTTTAGTGGTAAAATTTCACCTGTAGCGCTTTTTAATTCAAATTTATACAAATTACCAGCACTGACATTAGGAATAAAAATAGTCCAAAAACCACTGTTATTAACATTCGTCAATGGATGGCAGCGACCATCCCATTGATTAAAGTCGCCAATTACTGCAACTCGACTTGTATTAGGCGCCCATAAACTAAATTGTGTGCCGGTTATTGTACAATTTGCTAGTTTTTGTTCACTTAGATGAGCACCTAAAATTTTATAAGCGTAATGGTGATCACCTTGCGCTAATAAATGTAGATCAAAATCACTTATGCTCGCGTTGAACGCAAAAGCATCAGCAATTATTTGGTGATGTTCACCATGAGTGACTTTTAATTGGTAATCAAAGTGTTTTTTACGACGCAGTTTTTTGCTAAAAAAACCACGTTGATCAATTTTGGTTAACTTAACTAGTGACTTACTAACACCAGCATTCTGTTGTTTAGTTTTGCTGGTTACTATCAGTTCAACGCTATCCGCATCNRYTTGNMRSSWATTRRKTNRCYAARWWAYCTGNNNCATCMGCGYGCNAGCYKAAWRANGSTCGCGGCATTAGTATGACAAGCATTAATAATATCGTTAGCTTGTTCATTAATCTGAGTTTTTATTTGTAATGAGCTTTGAGCTTTAGTAACCATTGTTTTAATTAGTCCTTAAGTTACTTATTTGCTTTTGCTTTACTAGCATCTAAATGCCAAATATTAGCAACGTAATCTTCAATGGAACGATCAGAATTGAATTTGCCCATCATCGCGGTATTCATAATCGCCATACTCGCCCAACGTTTTTTATTTTGATAAGCCTTATTTAACGCTTTATGGGCGTTTGAGTAACTTTCAAAATCAGCTAACACTTTATAGGGATCGCCACCATCAAGTAGGCTGCGTTTTATCGCTGACAATTCACCGGGGCGACCGGGGGTAAAGTGATCTGTGTCAAGCCAATCTAAACAGGACTTAATTTCTGAGTTAATTTCGCTATCATCATTGTAATAATCACGCGGATCATAACCTTGCTCATCTAGCGTTTTTATTTGTTCAACCGTGTTACCAAAAATAAAGATGTTGTCGTCACCGACTTCTTCGGCAATTTCAATATTGGCGCCATCTAAAGTACCAATAGTTACTGCGCCGTTTAGAGCAAGCTTCATATTACCTGTGCCAGACGCTTCTTTACCCGCAGTTGATATTTGTTCAGATACATCAGCACCAGGGATGATTTTTTCGGCTAAGCTAACACGATAATTTGGTAAAAATACCACTTTAAGTTTGTTGTTAATGCGATGGTCGTTATTAATTTTGTCAGCCATTTTATTAAGGCAATAAATAATCTCTTTCGCTAGGTAGTAACCCGGAGCTGCTTTTGCGCCGAAAATAAATACTTGTGGATGCATCTCTAAATCGGGGTTAGCTAACAAACGACGATAAAGCGCCAAAATATGCAATAAATTTAGGTGTTGACGTTTATATTCATGTAAGCGTTTTATTTGAATATCAAAAATAGCATCAGGGCTAACTTTTATGCCGGTTAAGTTTTCAATTTCAGCTGTTAAGGCGACTTTGTTTTTATGCTTAATGGCCATAAATTGCTTTTGAAAGCTCGCTTTATCGGCTAATTCGCTTAAAACGGTTAAACTATTAAGATTTTTCGCCCAGTCATCATCAATATTTTTATTGAGTAAATTAGCGAGTAATGGATTACACGCTTTTAACCAACGGCGCGGAGTAATACCATTGGTAACATTGGTTAATTTGCCCGGATAAAGTTGATCAAATTCAGGGAATAAATCTTCTTTGACTAATTGCGAGTGAATTTGCGCTACGCCATTAACTTTATGTGAAGTAATTACACATAAATGCGCCATGCGTACCATGCGCTCATCACCTTCTTCAATGAGTGATAATTTAGCGCGCATCGCATTATTTTTTGGCCATACAGCTTCTACTTCTTGATTTAAAAACTGTTCGTTGATTTGATATAAAAACTCTAAATGTCGCGGCAATACTTTTTCAAATAAATTAACAGACCATTTTTCTAAAGCTTCAGGCAATAAGGTATGGTTGGTGTAAGAAAACACTTTACGGCAAATAGCCCACGCATCATGCCACGATAAACCATGATCATCTTTAAGGGTGCGCATTAATTCTAAAATGGCGATGGTTGGGTGAGTGTCGTTTAACTGAATTGCGACTTGGTCGGCAAATTTGTTCCAATCGTTACTATGTTGTTTTTGAAAACGATTAATAATGTCTTTGATTGAACAGGCACAGAAAAAGTATTGTTGAATAAAACGTAATTCTTTACCTGCTTCAGTATCGTCATTCGGGTAAAGTACTTTAGAGACAGTTTCGGCGGCAACTTGATGATGATGGGCGTCATGGTAATTACCTTGATTAAAATGCTCCCAATCAAAATGCTCATCTGCACGGCTTTCCCATAAACGTAGTACATTCACAGTATTTGATTTATAACCAACAATCGGCACATCCCAAGCGATACCTTTTAAGGTTTGCTCGCTATGCCAAATTTTCTTGATACTACCATCGGTTTGTACTTGTTTTTCAACATAGCCATACAGCGGAATATATTGCGTGGCTTCAGGACGGCATACTTCCCATGGATTACCAAATTCACGCCATACATCAGGGGTTTCTACTTGACGCCCTTGATTAAAGTTTTGTTTAAATAAACCATGTTCATAATGAATGCCATAGCCAATCGCGGCATAATCAAGCGTAGCTAATGAGTCAAGAAAACAAGCGGCTAATCGTCCTAAACCGCCATTTCCTAATGCTAAATCTGCTCCTTGTTCGCACAAATCAGCTAGATCAAAACCTAATGATTTAAGTGCTTTATCTGCGGCTTCAAATAAACCTAAATTGTGTAAATTATTTGATAGTAGGCGACCCATTAAATACTCAAGCGAGAGATAATTTATGCTGCGAGCATCATTTTTAATATGTGTTTCTTTAGTTTCTTGTAACTTTGCGAAAACGCTTTCGTTAACGGCTAAACAAGTGGCTTGCCACCATGCTTGTTTATTGGTGCTTGCGTCAGAGTCACCTAGCGTATATTTTAGGTGATGCACCACACGTGCTTTAAATTCTGTGGCATTAATTTTTGATGCGCTTTTAATTGTTTTACGCACTATTTTTTTAGTGGCTTTTTTTGTGACTTTGTTTGAATTAACCATTTTTGTTTCAACCATTTCTTTTACTACTTCTTCTATCGACATGGGAAAGTTACATCTCTGTGATCTTTAGTTGATTTAAATTTACTATTAGTTTTTAACTTGGTTTTTTAACGTAACTAAAGATTATGCTGAGGATGGGGTATAGGGCAATGTGTTACATACGTATGCATAAGCAAAGTGCCTAAAAAATGCGCATGCATACGTATGTATTTTTTATTGAGTACTGTTACATTTCCTATACAAAAAATAATGACTCAGGTAGTATCCACATAAGATTAATTTTTTTGAGTTTGTTGTGAAATCTAAACCTACTTCTTTTGATATTGCTTATCAGGCAGGCGTTTCCCAATCTACCGTTTCGCGAGCTTTGCGTAATAGTCCGTTAGTTAATGAAGAAACACGTTTAAAGGTGCAAGAAATCGCAAAAAAATTAAATTATAAAGTCGATAAAAATGCCAGTAGCTTACGCACTCAACAAAGCGCTACTATTGCCTTGTTATTGTTTGAAGATCCCACCAGTGATGACTCGCTCATCAACCCTTTTTTCTTATCTATGCTCGGTAGTATTACCAAAGCGTGTGCGCATAAAGGCTATGATTTATTGATTTCATTWMAWYMAWYGRRTWGTSRWYSRYWTSSASRTYKWRWRGRWMKKAMTARWSYYGMWGSKMYWWWKYKMSTSSGKYATSRYRWYTRMYWTRRKKATGAAGAAAAACTTATTCACCTCATTGAGCAAGATACGCATTTTGTTCGCTGGGGAGCCGAGGTTAAAGATTTATCTGTAGTTTCTGTTGGTTGTGATAATTTTCATGGCGGCTATCAGGTTACAGAACACTTACTTGCCAATGGACGAAAAAATATTGCCTTTATTGGCTGTGCTACTAGTCACTCACCGGAATTTTTAGACCGCTATTTAGGTCATTGCAAAGCCATTACTGATCATCAATTAAATGTTGATACTGATCTACAGGTTGAAGCCATTTCAACAGAAGAAGCGGGCTATTTTGCTGTAAAACAGTTATTGAGTAGTGGCATTAAATTTGATGCCATTTTTGCCGCTTGCGACCTTATTGCGATTGGTGCTATGCGCGCATTACAAGAAAGTGGCAAAAATGTTCCAAAAGATGTTGCCGTTGCTGGTTTTGATGATATTCAAATTGCTAGCTTTACTAATCCCGCGTTAACTACCGCGAAACAAAATACCAAATTAGCCGGCGAGTTATTAGTGAATAAATTATTAGCTTTGATTGCTGGTGAACCGGCTGAAACTCAACTAATGCCAACGAGTTTAGTGGTACGTAAGTCTTGTGGTTCGTAGTAGCAGAAATAAATCGGATTATACTGTTGGTTATACCAGTTTTACTAATTAGTTGAGCTACTTTATGCGCAGGAAAAGTTGCCAAATACAAGGCGTTTATTTTAGTAACTAGTTGTTCTAATTATAAAATAAATAACGAAGTGGTTGACGATATTAACAAGTAGAAATGATCACATACTTAGTAAGATTGGTATTAGATAAGCTGAATTTAACTATCTATTTTAACCATCCATTTTATCAATCTATTTCTTCTTTAACAAAATAAACCGCTATTGCACCTAATATCATTGCAACACCTGCCATCATAATAATATTGATCGCATTATTATCAAAAACATTACTTAAGATCCAGCCAGCAAAAATGCCGGAAACAATTTGTGGTGCCGCAATAGTAAAATTAAATATGCCCATGTAAACGCCCGTTTGTTTTACCGGTAAACTCCCCGCTAAAATCGCATAAGGCATCGCTAAAATAGCCGCCCACGCCATGCCAACACCGATCATCGGAATAAATAAATCGACAGCGCCTTGTGGAACAGTAATTTCAGTAATAAGTAAATTAACGACAATAGTCTCAGGATTATTAAATAACATAATACTTAAATAACCTAAACCACCCGCTAATAACGATAATGAGTAAGTTAATTTACGACCAATTTTACTGGCTACTTTGATCATAAATAAAGAGGCGATTGCTGCAAATAATTGATACGCCGCAAAAATAATTCCAACCCAATCACCCGCAGCGCCTTTTGCTGCGGCAATATTTTCAGGGATTTTACCAATGCTTTCTAAGTAATGGGGGTCAAACCACTTTGCCTCTACTCCCCAAATATGCTGAGTAATTGCTGGCGTGGTATAAACCCACATAATAAACAACGCAAACCATGAAAAAAACTGCACTACGGCGAGTTGTTTCATGGTTTTTGGCATGGTTTTCATTAACCCCCCAAAATGTGTTAACTTTTCACTTAGCGGTGTTTTTTCTGTATTTATTTCTAAAGGGGCTAAACCGTGAGTATTGGGTGCATATTCTTTAGTTCTAAATACTGTCCATAGTACCGAACCGAGCATTACTGAAGCGCCGATATAGAATGCCCAAATAACCGATGGAGCTACATTGCCGGTGCTTGCGGTATTATCTAAACCGATAACATTAGTTAATACAAATGGCATGATCGAGCCGCAAACACCACCAATGTTAATTAAAAATGATTGGATTGAATAGCCGACATTGCGTTGTTCAGCTGGAACCATGTCAGATACAAGTGCGCGAAAAGGTTGAAAGGCTAAATTAAATGAAGCATCCATAATAGCGAGCATCATCGCGCCAAACAGTAAAGGGGTAATAAAACTGGCTAAGCTGGCTGAGTTTGGCATCAGTAACATGCCAACAGCGGCAGCAATACCGCCCGCTAAAATATAAGGATTACGGCGACCTAAGCGATTCCATGTTCTGTCTGATGCTGAGCCAACAATAGGTTGAATTATTAAGCCCATAATGGGCGCAACTAACCAAAAGAGTGATAATGATTCTAAATTTGCCCCTAAGTCAGACAGTATTCTACTGGCATTAGCGTTTTGTAAAGCAAAGCCAAATTGCACGCCTAAAAAGCCAAAACTCACATTCCAAATTTGCCAAAAGCTTAAACGAGGTTTAACTGTTTTAGCTGGTGTTGAATGTGTTTCGCTCATAATTTTTCTTCTTTTTTAGTGATGCTTTACATTAGGAATTTATACCAATCTCACAAACTAAGTGATCATTTCTACTTGTTAAAATAACCAATAACAGCGTTATTTATTTTATAATTAGAACAACTAGTTATTAAAATAAATGCCTTGTTCTTGGCAATTTCTTCTACGTATAAAGTAGATCACTTAATTAATGAAACTGGTATTAGTGATCACAAGTTTATTTATAAAAAAACAGACTTAACACTAAAAAGAAGGTTRAGTCTGTTGATATAAGTATTATCAAAACATGTGTTACCCAATTAACTTGAGTATTGGGAAGTAAAAACAAACACATCATCTATTATAAGTTTATTTTCACAACGTTAAGATAATACGCGCAAGTGAGTCTATAACTCAAATATTTGCATACGTATTCAGTGAGATGTGTTTTTTAAGCAGGAGCATATTGTCCTGTGGCAATTAGATAGCTTATTTTTGCGCTGCGCGCTGCTCTAAAATTTCAACAGCAGGTAATTTTTTACCTTCTAAAAACTCTAAAAATGCACCGCCACCAGTTGAAATATAAGAAATTTTATCACTAATATTATATTTATCTACTGCGGCTAAAGTGTCACCGCCGCCAGCAATAGAAAATGCTGAACTTTCGGCAATGGCTTGCGCAATTGCTTGTGTGCCTTTACCAAATTGATCAAATTCAAATACGCCGACTGGGCCATTCCAGACGATAGTACCGGCATTTTTAATGATCTCGGCTAGTTGTGCTGCTGAATCTGGACCAATATCAAAGATCATTTCATCATCATTAACATCACTAACATTTTTTAATGTTGCCGTGGCTGATTCTGAAAATTCTTTGGCGACTACCACATCGGTTGGCATTGGGATATCGCCATTATTAGCGTGTGCATTAGCACTTAAGCGTTTGGCTTCGTCAACTAAGTTAGCTTCAAATAACGATTTACCGACATTATGCCCTTGTGCAGCAATAAAGGTATTAGCGATACCACCACCAACAATGAGCTGATCAACTATATTGGCAAGTGAGTCTAATACAGTAAGCTTAGATGATACTTTTGAGCCGCCAACAATGGCAACCATAGGACGAGCAGGGTTGTCTAAAGCTTTACCTAAAGCTGATAATTCACCCGCTAAAAGTGGGCCAGCACAAGCGATAGGTGCAAATTTGGCAACACCATGGGTGCTTGCTTGTGCGCGATGGGCAGTACCAAAAGCATCCATGACAAATACGTCACAAAGTGCTGCTAGTTTTTTGGCTAAAGTATCATCATTTTTCTTTTCGCCAATATTAAAACGGACATTCTCAAATAACACTAATTCACCCGCGGCAACTTCAACACCGTTTAAATAATTTTTCACTAAACGTACCGGATAATTAAGTGCGCCAGCTAGATAATCAGCAACTGGTTGTAAAGAAAATTCTGCATTCTCTTTCTCATCAGCACCTTCAGTTGGACGACCTAAATGCGACATTACCATCACTTTTGCGCCAGCTTCTAAGGCTGATTTTAGTGTTGGCAATGCTGCTTTTAAACGGGCATCTGAGCTGATTTTGCCATTTTTAATCGGTACATTTAAATCTTCACGAATAAGTACGCGTTGGTTGGTTAGCGCCAAATCCGTCATGTTAATTACTGACATAATAAATAATCTCTTTGGTTAATTTGTTAATTCAAAGGGTAATATTTGAGTCGTGTGTTATTAGTATTGTTTTATATTATTAGTGATTTTAAAGCTTACTTGCTATAACTGCTGCGGTATCTAACATCCGATTAGCAAAGCCCCATTCGTTATCGCACCATACTAAAAGTTTTACTAAGCGTTTGTGACTTACCCGAGTTTGATTGCCGTCAACAATGGCAGAATGAGGGTCATGATTAAAATCAACCGACACTAATGGTTCTTCGGTATAACCTAAAATACCTGTTAAACCGTTAGTTTGTGCTGTTTGAATAGCATTATTGATATCAGCTACGGTAACATCGGTATTTAAGGTAACACTGAGATCCATTGCGGTAACATTAATGGTTGGTACGCGTACGGCGATGGCTTCAAAACGACCTGAAAATTTAGGTAAAATACGTTCAATACCAATAGCCAGTTTTGTATCAACAGGAATAATAGAATGGCTGGCTGCACGGGTGCGGCGTAAATCACTGTGATAAGCATCAATCACTTGTTGGTCATGCATCGACGAATGAATAGTGGTGATGGTGCCACTTTCAACGCCAAAAGCATCATCAATCGCTTTGATCACCGGTACAATGCAATTAGTGGTGCATGAACCATTAGAAATAATATTATCATTTGCCGTTAAAGTATTATGATTAACCCCATAAATAATCGTTGCATCAAGATCTTGTGCGCCCGGATGAGAAAATAATACTTTTTTAGCACCGCTTTTTATATGCGCTAAACCATCCTTTTTACAGCCGAATTTACCGGTACAATCTAAGACAATATCAACATTGTTTTGCTGCCAATTTAAGTTGTTTAATTTTTTTTCATGGCTTAAAACTACTGTATCACCAGCAATGGTTATTTGCCCTTGTTGATGTGTAACCGCAAAAGGAAAACGTCCATGGGTGGTATCGTACTTTAATAAATGCGCAATACCTTCAGAATTAGCTAATTCATTAATGGCAACTAAGCTAAACTCGTCTGTTCTACCCGTTTCATATAAGGCTCTGGCCACATTACGACCAATGCGACCAAAACCATTTATAGCGATATTTATTGGCATATTTTATTTTTACAAGTTATTGACTGTGGCAACAACGTTGTCAACGGTAAAGCCAAAGTGTTTCATTAAATCACCACCTGGGGCTGACTCGCCAAAGGTAGTCATGCCAACCACTTTACCATTTAAGCCGACATATTTAGCCCAAAAATCAACATGAGCCGCTTCAATAGCAACACGATTTAAAATTGTTGGCGGTAATACTGATTCTTTATATTCAACACTTTGCGCGTCAAATACATTCGTTGATGGCATAGAAACCACGCGAACTTTTTTACCTTGCTGCGTTAATGCTTTAGCTGAGTCAACTGCTAAGCCGACTTCTGAACCTGTAGCAATTAAAATAACATCGGCATTGCCTTCACAATCAACTAATACATAACCCCCTTTGGTAATATTAGCTACTTGTTCATTATTACGAGCCATTGCGGGTAAACCTTGACGGCTAAATATTAAGGCTGAAGGAGCTTGTTGATTTTCTACCGCTGCTTTCCATGCAACCGCTGATTCGGTGGCATCACAAGGACGCCATGTGGTTAAATTTGGTGTGGTACGTAAGTTGGTTAACTGTTCTATTGGTTGATGCGTAGGGCCATCTTCACCTTGACCAATAGAGTCATGAGTATAAACAAAAATGTTTTGAATACCCATTAATGCCGACATCCGTACTGCGTTGCGAGCATATTCCATGAACATCATAAAAGTAGCACCGTAGTTGATAAAACCACCGTGTAATGAAATGCCATTCATAATGCCGCTCATACCAAATTCGCGTACACCATAATAAATGTAGTTGCCAGCGGCGTCTTCTTGAATGCCTTTTGAACCCGACCATAAGGTTAAGTTAGAACCTGCTAAATCGGCTGAACCACCCATTAATTCGGGTAATACTGCCCCAAATGCTTCAATGGTGTTTTGTGAGGCTTTGCGTGATGCAATGTTATCGCCGGCATCTTGACATGCTTGAATATAATCGTTAGCTTTAGCCGCAAAATCTTCTGGTAATTCGCCTTTAATGACACGACGTTCATATTCGCTCGCAAGTTCTGGATAAGCGGCTTGATAAGCGGCAAATTTTTCATTCCATGATGATTCTGCTGTTTGCCCCTTTTCTTTTTGATCCCATTGTGCGTAAACATCGTCAGGAATTTCAAATGGAGCGTAAGGCCAGTTTAAAAATTCACGGGTTGCAGCAATTTCTTCATCACCTAATGGTGCACCATGACAACTATGGCTGCCTGATTTGTTAGGTGAACCAAAACCAATAATTGTTTTACAACAAATTAACGTCGGCTTGTCGGTTACTGCTTTTGCTTGTTCAATAGCATCGGTTATTGCTGCAGAATTGTGACCATCAATACTTAGTACATGCCAGCCGTATGCTTCAAAACGGGCAGGGGTGTTATCTGTAAACCAACCTTCAACTTTACCGTCAATTGAAATGCCGTTGTCATCCCAAAACGCAATCAATTTACCTAAACCTAACGTACCGGCTAATGAGCTAGATTCGTGAGAAATACCTTCCATTAAACAGCCATCGCCTAAAAAGCAATAAGTGTGATGGTCAACAATGTTGTGATCTTCACGATTAAATTGTGCCGCTAACGTTCTTTCTGCAATGGCCATTCCTACTGCATTTGAAAGACCTGCTCCTAACGGGCCAGTAGTGGTTTCAACACCTGGGGTATAACCATATTCAGGATGTCCAGGGGTTTTTGAATGTAATTGGCGAAAGTTTTTAATCTCGCTCATCGGTAAGTCGTAACCAGTTAAATGTAATAAAGAATAAACCAGCATAGAGCCATGACCATTTGATAATACAAAGCGGTCGCGATCAGAAAAATTAGGATTTGTAGGATTATGCTTTAAAAATTTACGCCACAAAACCTCGGCAATATCCGCCATACCCATGGGGGCTCCCGGATGGCCTGATTTGGCTTTTTGAATGGCGTCCATAGATAACGCACGAATAGCATTGGCTAATTTTTTAGGCATGGGCTTAAAGTTCCTGATTTATAATATGTAAAATTAAGGGTGCAAAATATTGAAGTGCGCGTATTTTCACCTAGAGCGCTAATGACTGCAAATATTATTACGTATTTTCTGCAATTATTTGTTATAAGAGATCACCAATCGCACTATTTTATTAAATAAACATGTCAATTGCCTTAGTAATTACCGATAGAAAATTAACAACCTTATCTACAGGATTAAAAAAACGACTGCCAAATGTTGATATTCAATGTTGGCCAAATATTGTTGCGCCAGAGCAAGTAAAATTTGTTGTTGCTTGGCAACAGCCGAAAAATATTTGGCAAAACTTTCCTCAATTAAAAGCGATAAGCTCTCTGGGGGCAGGTTGTGATGGCTTGATAAATGATGTTGATTTACCTGAAAATATTGCTATTACTCGCATTGTTGACCATGGTTTAGCTGAACAAATGGCTGAATATGTACTCGGCAGTATTATAGCGATTAAACGCCGTTTTAATTGCTATTTTAAACAGCAACAGGCGCAATTATGGCAACCACTTGCACAACTGTGTGGAAAAAAAGTAACTGTGCTAGGTATAGGAGAAATTGGTAACAAGGTAGCAACCACGTTAGTTGCGTGTGGCTATGAGGTTTCAGGTTGGAGCCGTAGTAAAAAGCAACACGATTTATATTCGACTTTTCATGGTCAAGAGCAACTAGCGCAAGCGCTTAAAAATGCTGATTTTGTTGTTTCTACTTTACCTCTAACCACAGACACTAAATATTTATTAAATCTAGAGTTATTTAAGTTGATTGATAACCCAGCATGGTTAATTAATGTAGGTAGAGGAGGTGTTTTACATAATGAAGACTTATTAACCGCTTTAACTAATAATCAATTACAAGGCGCCGTTTTAGATGTGTTTTCAAGCGAACCTTTAGCTAAAGAACATCCATTTTGGCAGCATGAAAACATTATTATCACTCCTCATATTTCGGCTATTACCGATCAACAAACAGTAATTGAACAAATTGCTGAAAATTATTTAGCCTTGCAAAGCAATAAGCCATTAATTAATTTGGTAAATTGTCAAATTGGTTATTGAAATTTAGTGTTTTTTCATTAAAATATATACCCATTGCACTTCAAAATGCAGGCTTTCAGTTGAAATTAAAACCCCTTTAGGCAAGGCAGATGAATGTAGGCATAGTTATTCTATTTCAAATTCATCTAACGCAGCATAAAGTGGTTTTAAATCAACCCTACGGGGAGCACAGAGCAAATGCTGCTCTTTGTTGCACCTTTTAAGGGCCCTACATGGATGTAGGTTCTTAGACAATGCAGGAGCATATTGTCCTGAATAACCATTAATACAAAGATGCGCCGCGATCAGCAATTGCTCTGTGTTCCTGAAACTGCATCTTGAAGTACAATGGGTATACAGTAATTGCTTTTACGATCCACTATTCCTTAATGATATAAACTCCCTAACGTTAACTATTGGAAAGCTTTATTTTGTTGGCGGCTTTTAAAAGTTCGTCCCAACTATCAGGTGGGTTCCCTGACTTTAACATTTTGGCAAATACTCTATAAGCATCTGTTTTACTTTCATAAGCTCGTTTGCTTCCATCATCATTTACCCAAGCATAAACTATAATTTTTGATTGAATATCATATCGAAAAAATAGTCGGTATTGTTGAAAAAACTTAGCCCTGAACCAATGCTTATTTTTATCACCCAATGTTTTACCTTGGCGATAATCCGAGTTTGTTGGATCTTGTGGAATAACTTCATAAGCTAACTTATGGATAGCCGCTAACCTTTTTACATCATTCTTCTTGAGGTAACCAACAGGATCTTTTGCCTTGAGCGATACGACTTTTTTCTCCAAAAACTCATATTGCTCAACAAATAATGGGTGCGTGTATAATGTCCAGCCATTAACGACAATAGCGGTATTATCAGACAAGGTTATTCATCCTCATCAGATAAAGGTGCATCTAAATCTAATTCAATACCTGCGGTTAATAATTCAACACAATCACGCATACTTGCTGTTAATGGTTGAAACTTTTCAGGATGCTGTTGCATATCGTTAGCAACAAAAGCTAAAAACGATTCAACAACAGGATCACTCTCTGTAGGTTCAACACGAGAAAGCATGACATTACCATTTGGCTGAATGATAAATTTTATTTTATCTTTTTTATTTAAGTGAAGTGCTTGACGAACAACACTTGGTACGGTTGTTTGAAATCTGTCTGTCAATGTGGATTCAGTTTCTAAAGCTGTTTGCATCATAGTAACCTCCAAAATATTAAGCTTACAAAACAATGGTAATGCAAACGCATTACCATTACAAGACTATTTAAGTGAACAACAACCTATTATCACTCAATATTTGAGCGGGTATCTTTTATTTTGACCCATAAAAATGCCCGACGAACACAACGTGAAACACAATGATAATAAGGCGTATCAATTAAACTGATTTGTTTTTTCCGTGCTGTTGCCATCATAAAAACCCACTCAATATTGGTGATTAGTTAACCATAATCCATGCTGTGATTGATTTCCATTTGAGTGGGTGTCTTTTATTTTTTGGTTGAGAATAACGATAACAATGCCAAACAAGTTTACGATATTGTTGGTCCTGTGTGCGAAACCGGCGATACTTTTGCTAAAAATAGAGAGATCAGCCCTTGTCAGCAAGGTGATTTAGTGGCCATAAAAAGCTGTGGCGCCTATGGTGCGGTAATGTCATCAGCTTATAACACCCGTTTACTCGCTGCTGAAATCATGGTTAAAGATGATCAATTTAGTATTATAAAAGACCGACCCAGTTACGAAGAGTTTATAGGTGCTGATATAATTCCGGATTGGTTAAAGTAAACAAGGATCATTCGAAGAGAATTGACCGATAACTGGATATAGTATCGTGCCTGCATATATACCCATTACACTTCAAGATGCAGGCTTTCAGTTGAAATTAAAACTACTTTAGGCAAGGCAGATGAATGTAGGCATAGTTATTCTATTTCAAATTCATCTAACGCAGCATAAAGTGGTTTTAAATCAACTCTACGGGGAGCACAGAGCAAATGCTGCTCTTTGTTGCACCTTTTTTAAGGGCCCTACATGGATGTAGGTTCTTAGACAATGCAGGAGCATATTGTCCTGAATAACCATTAATACAAAGATGCGCCGCGATCAGCAATTGCTCTGTGTTCCTGAAACTGCATCTTGAAGTACAATGGGTATACAGTAATTGCTTTTACGATCCACTATTCCTTAATGATATAAACTCCCTAACGTTAACTATTGGAAAGCTTTATTTTGTTGGCGGCTTTTAAAAGTTCGTCCCAACTATCAGGTGGGTTCCCTGACTTTAACATTTTGGCAAATACTCTATAAGCATCTGTTTTACTTTCATAAGCTCGTTTGCTGCCATCATCATTTACCCAAGCATAAACTATAATTTTTGATTGAATATCATATCGAAAAAAT
>NVTW01000064.1 GCA_002401725.1 Gammaproteobacteria bacterium | reverse complement strand
AAAGGCGTACGGACACCAGAAGCATTCATCAGCATGATGAAAARTGAAAATAAAAACCTTTCTAAATTCGATTTCTCTTTGGCTTTAATCAAGCAAGCGAGACAAGAGCATAAACCCTCGATAGTTGCGGGGTATTTAGCGTCAGTACCCAATTTTCCCATTGAGATAGCTGGAGCCAACAATGATGAAACACTTGGCCTTATGGCTATGCAGTATTATGTAGAGACAATTAAGGCTGAAAAAAGTGACCAACTAAGTAAGCATCAATCAAGTAAGCATCAATTAAGTCAAGCCACCGCACAACAATTTTTAATGAAGCTTAAARMTTATCGCCAACAATATCCTGAATCATTTTTATTTTGGGAATTGGCTAGCACAGCATTTATCACCGCTTTTTATGCTGGTGATTATGATTATGCCGCAGAAATACTCGCAAATGGCTTTAACACCGAATATTCATATTGGCTTGATGATATTGCTACGGTGAAAGTTGCCCTTGCTCCTTGGACAGAGAACAAAACGGTTAAAACATATATAAAATTAATTGAACAAGATCGAATTAGAGTAAGAAATAAATTTAATCTCAATTAACTGAATAATGATCTTCCTCATTGGGAGGAATTTAAGAATACTTATACATTACCCGCAATGTATAAAAACAAAAGGAATTACGGATGAAAACCATACTCAAAAGCAATGATTGGATGTACACATTACTATTATTCATTGTAAGTTATCCAATATTTGCATCAAGTAATACTTTGTTATTGCGTCAACCAGATATCAAAGGAAATACGTTGGTATTTACTTATGGTCAAGAAATTTGGCAGGCTGATTTAAATAAACTCAACGCTAAAAGAATTACAAGTTTTCAAGGGCAAAGTAGCGATCCCAAACTTTCTCCTAATGGTAAATGGATAGCCTTTACTGGGCAGTACAATGGTAATGCTGATGTATTTATCGTACCTGTAAATGGTGGTTCGCCTCAACAGTTAACCTGGCACCCTGGTGCGGATAGGGTAAAAGGTTGGTCATCAAATGGTAAGCAGATAATTTTTAGTTCCGGCAGAGATAGTGCCCCTTGGCAGAGATATTCAAGATTTTGGCAAGTCAAAATTGCAGGTGGTACGCCAACCCCTTTACCGATGATGAGAGCAGAAACAGGCAGTATGTCACCTGATGGCAAAAAGTTCATCTATCAAAAAGTTTCACCATGGGACGATGGCTGGCGAAAATATAGAGGCGGTCAAAATAATCCTCTTCGCATTTTAAACCTTAATAGTTTAAAAGAAAGGAAATTGCCATGGCATGGTGAAAAAATTACTGATCCACGTTGGCAAGGCGATGGTATTTATTATTTATCTGATCCAGATGGAGTTGTTAATATATATAAATATGATCAAAACACTCACAATAGTAAACAAATTACCCATCATGATGATTATGACGTTAAAAATTATGGCGTTGATGATGAACAAATAATTTACGAGCAACAAGGACGCTTATTTATTATTAAGCATAACAAAATTAGCCGTATCAATATTAATATAGCAGCTGACTTTCCTTGGTCTAATGCTCATTGGTTAGATGTAAGCAATGAAATTGAATCCGCTACAATATCACCGACAGGGCAACGCGCTTTATTTGTTGCACATGGCGAAGTTTTTACAGTACCCGCAAAAGATGGTGACATAAGAAATATTTCAAATACGCCAACAAGAGAAATATCAGCGACATGGTCACACGATGGTCAGCGTATTGCTTGGTTTGCTGATCAAAGTGGTGAATATCGTATTGTTATTAGTGATCAATATGGTCAAAAAATTAATGAAATTACTTTAAAAGAAAAAGGTTTTTATTATGATTTAGCTTGGTCCCCCGATGATAATAAACTGTCATTTACCGATCAAAAACAACGTATTTGGTGGTTAAGTGTTAACAAACAAAAAACTATTTTGGTTGATCAAAATACTAGTGTTATAGAGAAAAAACTGATGGCACCAGTGTGGTCACCTGATAGTAAATGGCTTGCTTACGTAAAAACGGAGAGTACTTTTTTAAGAAATGTGTATATTTATTCGTTGAAAAAAAATAAAAGCTATGTAGTGACGAATAATATGGCTGATAATTTAAATGTTGCGTGGGGTATAAATGGCAAGTATTTGTTTTTTACAGCAAGTACCGATTATGCGAGTAAAGCGCCGTGGTTAGATTTAAGTATTTCGGGTAAAAAGAATGAATCATATAGCGTGTATGCAGCATTGTTGTCTAAAGAAGTTAAATCACCTATTGACTTAAAACAACAAGATGAAGAACCAATNNMATCAGWTAAANAANATAAATNMARMTWWAAATACAAGCAAAACTAAAAAAAATGATCAAAATATCAAAGATATAAAAATAGATATAAAAACCTTGTCACAGCGGTTTGTATCTATACCTATTAAACCGGCACTAATTTCTCATTTATCTAGTATTGAAAACGGCATTATGTATTTAGTTGCTGGAGATCAAGATTTTATATTAAAAAAATATGATTTTGGAAAACAAAAAGAAGAGAAAATCATAGGGAATATTAATGATTTTCAACTGGCAAGTAATGGTAAAGCTATTTTGGTAAAACAAGATGATAATTGGAAACTGGTCTCAGAGAATGAAAAATTGGCAAAGGCTAAACCTATAAAACTGAAATTGGCTATATGGACTGAACCTAAAAAAGAATGGCGACAAAAATTTAAAGAGGCTTGGCGATATCAGCGAGATTTTTTCTATGTTAAAAATATACACGGTGCAAATTGGAACAAACTCTACAAAGATTATTTACCGCTAGTTGAGAGTGTTAATCATCCTGCCGACTTAACCTATTTACTCGATCAATTAGGTGCGGAAACATCCGTTGGTCATTCATTTACTTGGAATGGTAAGCTGCCAGATGTTCCTAAAACTCAAGTGGGTTTGTTAGGAATTGACATAGAAAAGCAAAAGAATCGATATGTTATAAGTAAAATATTCCGTGGGGAAATGTGGAATAGTAATCTTAATCAAAATGCCCCCTTTGGCAAGCTATTAGATGAAGTTCAAGTAGGAGATAGCATAGTGTCTGTCAATGGTAAAAAGTTAACAACCACAGATAACTTCTACCAAGCATTTAACGGCACATTAAACAAACAAACGCATTTAGCGATTGCTAAACAAAACAATGTAAAAAAAATGATTGACGTTTGGGTTAAACCTATTCGTTCAGAAAGTGCTCTGCGTAGATTTTCATGGGTTGAAAAAAACCGTCGTTATGTCGATAAAAAATCTCATGGAAAATTAGCCTATATATGGTTACCCGACACAGGTGAAGATGGCTATAAAATGTTTAACCGTTATTACTTTGCCCAAGCTAATAAGCAAGGAGCCATTATTGATGAACGCTTTAATAGGGGAGGAGCTATCGCAGATTATTACATTGATGTGTTGAACCGTAAGCTTAGTGGCTACTTTAACAATCAATTAGATCCTAACAAACCATTAACCTCACCAGGTGCAATTATTGATGGTCCTAAAGTATTACTTATTAATGAGATGGCTGGCTCTGGTGGTGATATGTTCCCTTATTTATTTAGGTTTCATAATATAGGTAAATTAGTAGGGAAAAAAACATGGGGTGGGCTTGTTGGTATTTGGGGCGTTCCTCCATTTATCGATGGTGGCGGCATAACTGCTCCCCGTAGTGGTTTTTATGATTTAAATGGTCAATGGAAAGTTGAAAACGAAGGGGTCGCCCCTGACATTGAGGTTGATGAAAACATCGCTCTTGCACAAAAAGGTATTGATGCTCAATTACAAAAAGCAGTAGAGGTAGCGCTGAAACAGTTAGAAAAATATAAAGATAAAAGACAAAGCGTTGCACCTAACGATCCTATCAAAGCAGTAGTGCAATAAATATTCTCTGCTCTGATTTAAGGTTTATATAAAATCAGAGCATTTTAACAAAGAAAAATTATTAATATTAGAAGCAACATGATAATAAAGCAGCTATTTTCAAAACAAACATTTTTATTGCGACCGAGATGCTAATACTTTTCGGCTGTAGTTAAACGACAGAAATATCATAAAAATCGTTAGGTGATAAATTTAATATTCGCAGTTTTCACAACATGGTTGTAGGTAGTGGTTCAATTCCACTTAATGTTCTTTAAGTGAACATTAATCAATAGATTGAGCCAATAGGAACTATAAGCAGAATAATATCAATTTTTTCGTTTGAAATAATGGCATACCAATACTAAGGAATATCTATGGAACTATTATGTTTACCTATTAAGTTAGTGCGTATTTATCTTATTTTTATTTTGACGTTTGTGACTTGTTTTTATGTAGCAGCTAATGATCACTTTGAAGTATTATCGGATGCAAAATACTCAGTTTCAGATGATTGGAAAATCACTAAAAATAGTAGTTATCATCGAATACAAAGCCCAAATTCTAGCCTTGTTTTTTATCTCGTCGCTGGAGAAAACATCAGCGATATTGATCTGTTTGTCGTAAAAGCTTTTAAACAACACTTTCCAGGATTTAAGCGTGGTTTATTGGGTAAGTTTGTGCAACCTACAGCTTCTGGTTGGGATGCTATTAATGATATTGAATACAAGTCAGCTCCTGCTGAAAATTTAGTAATTAGTGCAAGAGTATGGACATTAGGGAAAAAATCCTATGCGTTTATCGGTTCAAACCCTACAGGTGAGTATCAGCGTAGAGGCTCTGAAATTCGTTTTTTTTCGGAAAGCATTATGCCCATAAGTTATACACCAGAAACCTATGTAATGAATCAAGCCCTACCAATAGAAAAACTTAACTTTGAGCAACTGTCCGCTAGTATTAAAAGAGCAAAAAAATATGCGGATATTCCTGGGGTTGCCGTATCCTTATTCACTGCGGATAAAATTATTTATAAACAAGGATTTGGTGTCAAGAAAAAAGGAGAGCCTGATAAAATCACTCCAAATACGCGATTTATGATCGCCTCCAATACTAAAGCTTTGACAACGTTATTATTAGCAAAACTAGTAGACGAAGGTCGATTTAATTGGGAGACCCCAGTTATTGATGTTTATCCTAAGTTTAAACTGGGAAATAACACCATTACTCCGAAGGTTAAAATTAAGCACCTTGTGTGTGCCTGTACTGGTTTACCCAGAAATGACCTTGAATGGTTGCTCACCTACTCAATTTCATCGCCACAACAGGAGATGGCTCGATTAGCAACAACAATACCAACAACAGAGTTTGGTGAGCTTTATCAATACAGCAATACCCTTGCCGCTGCTGCAGGTTATGTAGCTGCCTATAGCTTGTATCCAAATATGGAGTTAGGCCTTGGCTACAATAAAGCAATGCAAAAGTATATATTCACACCGCTTAATATGAATGATACCACCTTGTCGATGGACACTGCTTTGGCTGGAAATATGGCGTGGCCTCACAGTGAGACTATTCAAGCGGATAATATTGCTATTAAAATGGAGCTGAACTATTCAGTTATTCCAAACATGCCTGCTGGAGGAGCTTGGTCTACAGTGCTTGATTATGCTAAATATCTACAATTAGAGCTAACCAAAGGCAAAATTAATGGTAAGCAATATATCAGTGAGAAGTCACTGCTAGCAAGAAGAGCGAAAATAGTTTCTACGGGGAATGGCTCTTGGTATGGTATGGGGTTAGAAGTAGCAAAGCAAAAAGGTGTTTATTTTATTGCACATGGAGGCTCATTATTTGGTTATAAGAGTAATTTCTTTATTATTCCTGAGCTTGGTATTGGAGGCGTGGTATTAACAAACGCAGATAATGGATATCCCCTTGCAAAATTTGTGCGAAACAAAGTCTTTGAGATGATCTTTGACGGCAAGCAACAAGCTAAAAAAAGCTTTAAGGAGAGTATTGATAGTAAAATAAAAGGGTTAAAAGAATGGACTAAAGATTGGGTTGAGATGCCATCAGTAGCTATTCGCCAACGTATTGGTAAACAGTACACCAATGAAAAATTAGGTGATTTATTTATTAGTCATAAAGATCAAGAGCTTTATTTCACCTTCAATAAAGGTGCTACATTAGCAGTCGCCGAACTAAATGATCCTGAGCTGGGACTTTCACTGATTACTAAAGAGGCTGGACTACTTGGTTTAGCATTTTCTGTTGTTGAAGAAGGCACCAAAATAACTCAGCTCATTCTCAGAGATGCACAATTTGAGTATGTGTTTACACTCAGTGGAAAGTAATTGGATACTTGTTTAACAATAAGTCACAGCGTTTTTATATTCATATAATTAAGTCCATCAACATTACTATACCCGTAATCAATGAAGTTACAGTTACTTGATTTATACAAAAATGAAGATCATTCTATGCCCCATGAAAAAAATAACGCTCACGCCAGATCAAAAAGCTGATTTAGAAGCCCATCACGACGCAAGTCGTGATGGTCGTATTCGTGATCGAATAAAAGCGGTATTACTTCGCTCAGAAAACTGGTCAACTCCAATGATCGCGCAAGCATTACGTATTAATGAAACAACTTGTTCGGCATATTGATGACTTTGTTAATAAAAATAAATTAAAACCGGAAAATGGTGGCTCTGAGTCAAGGTTAACAACTCAACAAACTGAAGCGGTTTGACTCATATAACCCATAATACTTACCGCTACTCCTATCAGATTATTGACTATATTTGGACAACACAAAAGTACGTTTTTCGATTTCAGGTTTAAATAAAAAAAATGGCTTCATCAGCATGGATTTATCTACAAACAACCTAAAGGTGTTCCTCATAAATTTGATAAAAAAACAAACGGAATTTATCGAACAATATAAACGAGTTAAAAGCGAATGTAACCGATGAACCAATATTATTCATGGATGCTATGCACCCAACACAGGCGACCAAAGTCAGCTGTGGTTGAATAAAACGAGGACAAGATAAATCGGTTGAAACCACAGGCAGTCGCACGCGTTTAAATCTTGTTGGGCTATCAACTTAAACAATTTTGCTGATGCGCAAGTAAAACGCTATGAGAAAGTAAATAGTAAAACAATCCAAACGTTTTTTGAAACATTACGTCAGCATGAAGGCAATGATAAACGTATTCATTTGATTTTTGATGGTGCTGCGTATCATCGAGCTAGTGCAGTAAAAGAGAAAGCAAAATATTAAATATTGAGCTTCACTATTTATCACCTTACAGCCCCAACCCTGAATGATCCCCACGAAAAAGTGTTGATCACTAGCAACATGATTGAGGCTCCATGATCAATTGTTGCAATGCCTTTATCGCCCCGAGCCAG
>NVTW01000023.1 GCA_002401725.1 Gammaproteobacteria bacterium | reverse complement strand
CCTGATGATATAGATGCGCTGTTTGATGCAGTAAACGAAGATGCGGTTGATGAAAAAGCACAAAAAGACATTACCGATCCTGATGATATAGATGCGCTGCTAGAGGCAGTAAATGAAGAAGTGGTAAACGAAGATGCACAAAAAAACGTTACCGAACCTGATGACATCGATGCATTATTTGATGAAATTAATGGTACTTCTCCCTCACCAGCAAAAGAATCAACAAGCCCAACCGAAAGTGATGCTGAGATAAAACGACAAGCTGATAACAGCACATTTACAGGTAATGAGGGTGAATATAAAGAAGCTATTGATGATTTTTCATCTGACTATGTTGGTGACTTTTTAACGGCAGATTTTAGTGACATTCTTGGTGATGAAGCCCTTACTGAGTTAAATGATGATTCAAATGTAGATAAAGAAATTGAACAAGCAGATGAACTTGACGATATCGACGCTTTATTAGCTGAAGTAGCTCAAGAAAAGTTAGTAGCATCACCGGATGAGGCTGTTGAACTACATGAAGCAGTCGAGGACGATTTACCTGAATTAGTTTTAGATGATGAAATTGATGGTGATACGTTATCAGCGTTGGAAAGTGAATTTGATGAATCTACCTTAAGCCAATTATTGAATGATGAAGAATCTGTTCAAGATGAAGATCAAAATAAAGAGGTGAAACTATCACCTGATTTTACTGACAGTGAGGTACTTGCTGATTTACTTAATGAAGAGCACGATATCGACAGTAAAGATGATGCGGCAATTGAGGATATAGAGCAGCTTGATTCAGTTGAATTTGATGAGCTACTTGCAGATATAGAGAAAAATAGTGCTATTGAAGAAAGTAATGAAGAGACGGATGACGATGAATTGCTAGTAGAACTTGAAATTGGTGATGATTTAGATGCACCAATTCAAGATGACAATGAAAATCAATCCGCAGATAGCAATACCGACGACTTTGTTAATGTTGACAGTATCTTAGCCGACAGTATGGAAGAAGACACAGGTATTGAACCTTATGATAAAAATAAAATAGATGTTGGTTTAGATGAATTTCCTGAGTTTACCGAAGATGTGAATTTAGTGGATGTTGATAGCGAAGATAGTTCAGGTTTAGCGGCCAAACTTGATTTAGCAAAAGTATACTTAGAAATGGATGACAACGAAAACGCTGAAGTTATTCTCAAAGAAGTTATCGATAAAGGTGATGAAGAGCAACAGGCGGCGGCTAAAAAACTATTAGATCAATTTAAAGAATAATTAGCTGGTGTAGTGTTAAATCCGTATAATGCGATATTTGTTTATATTGATTTTATAAAGGTTTTTTTAAATAATGCGTTATGCTTTAGCTGTTGAATACGATGGTAAAAATTATTTTGGCTGGCAACGGCAAAGTGAAGTCGTGAGTGTTCAGCAAACCGTTGAAAAAGCATTGTCGATAATAGCCAATCAAGCTATTGAAGTAATTTGTGCGGGTCGTACTGACACTGGCGTTAACGCTACTAATCAAATTATTCATTTTGACACCGAACAAATTCGAAAAAATGTTGCTTGGACTCTGGGTGTTAACTCCCATCTACCTAAAGATATTGCCATTAAATGGGCAAAACAAGTTAATGAAAACTTCCACGCCCGTTTTAGTGCCAGTGCACGCCGCTATCGATATATTATTTATAATTCTAACTTTCGTCCGGCTATTTTAGCCCACGGTTTAAGTTTTTGTCAGTTTGAACTCGATGAAAATTTAATGCAGCAAGCAGCTCAGTGTTTGGTGGGAGAACATGATTTTGATTCATTTCGTACCGTACATTGCCAAGCGCATTCTCCTATTCGCACCGTTCATCATTGTCAGGTAACTCGCCAAGGTAACTTCGTGATTATTGATATAAAGGCCAATGCTTTTTTACATCACATGGTACGTAATATTGCGGGTAGTTTGATCCGTGTTGGTCGAAAAACAGAAACAGTTGCTTGGATGAAAGAAGTACTACTTGCTAAAGATAGAACAGTAGCCGGTATGACAGCACCTTCTGGCGGTTTATATTTTGTGGATGTTGATTACCCTGAAGAGTTCAATTTACCTAAAAGTGTTTTAGGGCCATTGTTTTTAGCTTGATAGGCGTAGAACATCTTGATAAATGGCTAAGCAGACCAGTTTTTTGTATAAAAGTTACCTCAAAATATGGTTTAATTGCCCGTTTATTTTAGTGAACTTGTTTATTTATGGATAATTTAGGTCATAGTAACTTATACTATCGGCAATAATTGAGCCGTTTAGCGTAAGTAAATAGGCAGATAGCGAATAAAAAAGTATTTTGAACTTTGTTGATTGTGCTAAATCTGAATCAGCAAAGATTGTATCAGTAGGTAGACAACCTTAAATCAAATTTAGGTTGTTTAGTATTATCGGGTTGTATAGGCGAAAAACAGATTATGAGCTGGATTGAAAAAATTCTTCCAAAAGCAAAAACAACGCAAAAGAAAAATATCCCTGAAGGGATTTGGGCTAAGTGTGGTAACTGTAATGCCATGCTTTATAAAGCTGAACTTGATCGCCAAATGTCGGTGTGTCCGAAATGTGATCACCATATGCGTATTAGCGCCCGCCAACGTATTGAGGCGTTTTTAGATCAAGGTGAACGAGTAGAATTAGGTGAAGAATTTGAACCACAAGATATTCTAAAGTTCAAAGACACCAAACGTTATAAAGACAGAATTGCAACGGCACAAAAAAATACTGGTGAAAAAGATGCGCTAATCGTGATGAAAGGTGACTTGCATGGTATGCCTATTGTTGCCGCAGCGTTCGAATTTGCCTTTTTAGGTGGTTCAATGGCCTCGGTTGTTGGTGCACGTTTTGTCGCGGGTGTTGAACACTGTTTAGAACATAACATACCGCTTATTTGTTTTTCAGCAAGTGGTGGTGCGCGGATGCAAGAAGCGTTATTTTCGTTAATGCAAATGGCAAAAACCAGCGCTGCTTTAGCAAAAATGAGTGAAAAAGGTTTACCTTATATTTCAGTGTTAACCGACCCTACTATGGGCGGTGTGTCGGCAAGTTTAGCTATGCTAGGTGATGTCAATATTGCTGAGCCTAAAGCGCTTATTGGTTTTGCTGGCCCACGAGTTATTGAACAAACCGTGCGTGAAAAATTACCAGAAGGTTTTCAACGGAGTGAATTTTTACTTGAAAAAGGCGCTATTGACATGATTGTTGATCGTCGTGAAATGCGTGATACTTTAGCGCGTTTAGTGAGTAAATTTATGGCGCATCCTCAACCAGTATCATAATTTAATTACTTTTATGACTCCATACCATAAAAGCCACGAGCAAGTTAAAAACTTGTCTCAGTGGCTTTTCTATTTAGAAAACTTACACAGCAAAGAAATTGATTTAGGGTTAACGCGCATTAGTAAAGTCGCGCAACGCTTAGCGGTTGATTTGTCTTTTGCACAAGTGATCACTGTGGCGGGTACAAATGGCAAAGGTACAAGTTGTGCGTTTTTAGAAAATTATCTGCGTAGCGAAAACAGCAGCGTTGCGGTTTATTCTTCTCCGCATATTGAATGTTTTAATGAGCGTTTACGTATTAATCATCAAGATATTGATGATCAAAGTTTAATTGTTGCATTTGAGCAAATTGAACATGCCCGTAGCGATATCAGCTTAAGTTACTATGAATTTACCACCTTAGCGGCTTTTTTAGTGTTAATGGTACAAAAGCCACAATTTATTATTCTCGAAGTGGGCTTAGGTGGGCGTTTAGATGCGACTAATATTATCGACGCCGATATTATGTTGATCACCGCTATTGGTATTGATCATACTAACTTTTTAGGAACCGACAGAGAAAGCATTGGCTTTGAAAAAGCCGGTATTATGCGATCTAATAAAACAGTTATAATCGCTGATCTAACCCCGCCTAACTCAGTATTGGCGCATGCTAATACTATTGCCGCGCATAGTGTTGTAAGAAATAAAGATTTCATTGTTGATATACAAGGCTCTACTTGGTCATGGCATTATTCAGCCCAACAACAGTCAAAAAAAGAACAAAAGCAAAAACAAGCGCTAGAGTACAAAATTTCTGAGCTTCTTCTACCCTTTATACCGCTTGATAATGTTGCCAGTGCGTTAGCCGTGCTAGCAATATTAGGTGCCAGTTTAACGGTTCAAAAAATAAATAACTGTATTGAAAAAACCAAAGTAGCAGGGCGAATGGAGTTTTTTTTATATGATAATCAAGCTGTTATTTTAGATGTTGCCCATAATCCGCAAGCCGCAGAATACTTAGCAGATCAATTAAAGTTAAAATTAAAGGCTAAGGGGTATAAAAAAATTACCGCGGTAGTCGCAATGATGGCAGACAAAGATATTAACGGTGCTTTGGCGCCGTTAGTTGACATTATTGATACTTGGTATCTTGGTAAGTTGGCTATTGAACGAGCAGCTTCGCCTGAATTATTAGCTAGCACATTATCGCAATTAAATCAGTCATATAATTGTTTTGACAATGTAACAGATGCCTTTAAAATGGCTTGTCAGCAAACAAATAAAAATGAGCTGATTATTGTGTTTGGTTCTTTTTTTACGGTTGCAGCAATTCGCCCATTATTGCTAAACTGAGTTGTATATTAAAAATTTTTAGGAGTAATTTCTTTGTCGACACCATTTCAAAATCGTTTGGTTGGAACTATCATCGTTGCAGCAGCAGTCATTATTTTCTTGCCTGATATTTTAAATGGCGAAAAGCGCGATCAGCATGACAGTTTTGAAAAAATCCCCACACCTCCTAAAAGTAATAATGTCGTTGCCATTAAAAAATTTCCCACTAAAAAACTAACTCGTATCGCCAAAGAACCGATCACCGATGATATTGCGCTTGATGAGCAATTTGATAAAGAAAAGCCCGTAGCATCTAGCACTTCAACTATAATTAACACAACGGCATCAACAACTAAATCGGCTTCAACCACAAAAAAACCATCGATTACCGCTAAAAATGATAAAAAATCCACTCAGCAAAAGCAAAAAGCTGAGTCTCCTAAACAAGTAAAAAAACAAACAACAAAAAAAATAGTAAAACAGACATCAGCTATTAGCTCTAAATATGCGTGGGTTATTCAATTAGGCAGTTTTCGCGAACGTCATAATGTTGATAGTTTAATTCAAAAATTACAAAAAAATGGTTATACCGCTTTTAGTCGACCGATTAAAACTCGCCACGGCAATTTGATTAAAGTGTTTGTTGGCCCTGAACTCAGCAAAGCCGCTTTAGAAAGAAAACTAATTAAATTAAAACATCTTACAAACACTCAAGGTAAAATTTCTCGTTATAAACCAGCAGGGTAGTTTTATTTTTTATTGTCCTTACTAACAATAATTACATTTTTATTGCACTAAACAAGTCAAATGACAGCGTTGTCATTTGATTTATTTAGTGCTAGGCTAGAACAAAAATACAAAACCTTTTACTTTAGTCGTATTGAAAAGTGGCAAGTAATCTTTATGATAAAGGTGATCATTAAATTATAAAAAATAGCAACCCAGAACAGAGAGTACGATATGAAGGAATTACAAAAATGTTATCCAGTGTCGGAGCAAGCTAAGGCTCATACGCATATAAATGCTGAAACTTATCAGCAAATGTACCAACAGTCGATTGAAAATCCCGATGAGTTTTGGGGTGAACAAGCTGAAAAATTTATCGACTGGTATCAACCGTGGAATAGTGTAAGTAAAGTTGATTTGAAAAATTCTGAAATCAACTGGTTCTCTGGTGCCAAGCTCAATGTTAGCTACAACTGTATAGATCGCCATCTTCCAAGTAGAGCCAAGCAAACGGCTATTATTTTTGAAGGTGATGATCCTAGTGAAGACTTAAAAGTTACTTATCAAGAATTGCATGATCATGTTTGTCGCTTTGCCAATTTGCTCAAACAACGTGGTGTTAAAAAAGGCGATCGTGTTTGTATTTATATGCCAATGATCCCCGAAGTAGGCTACGCAATGCTTGCTTGTGCTCGTATTGGTGCTATTCATTCCGTTGTTTTTGGAGGTTTTTCAAGTGAAGCCATTAAAGCGCGCGTGCAAAGTGCAGATTGCCAAGTGGTTATTACTGCTGACGAGAGCTTACGTGGTGGCAAACGTATTCCATTAAAAGCCAATGTTGATGCGGCAATTGCACATTGTCCTAATGTTAGCTCGGTTATTGTGGTCGCACGAACTGGTGCAGATGTAGCGTGGAATGATAAAATTGACGTAAATTATGCACAAGCCATTGTGGATTTACCTGCCACTTGTGAGCCTGAAATAATGGATGCTGAAGATCCGTTGTTTATATTATTTACTTCTGGTTCTACAGGCGCACCAAAAGGCGTAGTACACACGTGTGGCGGTTACATATTATATGTGACAATGACCCATAAATACGCGTTTGATTATAAAGATGGCGAAGTATTTTGGTGTACAGCCGATGCTGGTTGGATCACCGGGCACTCTTATATTTTTTACGGTCCATTATCTAACGGGGCGACCACGTTAGTTTTTGAAGGTGTACCGACGTATCCTGATGCGGGGCGTTTTTGGCAAGTATGTGAAAAGCATAAAGTAAATATTTTTTATACTGCGCCAACCGCGATAAGAGCATTAATGAGTATAGGAGATGATTTAGTTGAAAAAGCTGATCTTTCGTCAATACGTTTGCTAGGAACTGTTGGTGAGCCTATTAACCCAGAAGCATGGCATTGGTATTATGAAATAGTTGGTAAAGGAAATTGCCCAATAGTGGATACTTGGTGGCAAACCGAAACGGGCGGTATTATGATCACCTCGCTTCCTGGTGCTGTTGATATGAAGCCTGGGGCGGCAGGAAAACCGTTCTTTGGTGTACAACCAGCGCTATTTGATAAAGAAGGCAACACTCTTACCGGTGAAAACCGAGGTTTGTTAGTAATGACAGGTAGTTGGCCTGGACAATTACGCACTGTTTATGGCGATCATGCACGTTTTTATCAAACCTATTTAAGCCAATATCCGGGTAATTATTTTACTGGTGATGGCGCAAAACGTGATGAAGATGGATTTTATTGGATCACAGGTCGTGTTGATGATGTGTTAAACGTATCTGGTCATCGTTTAGGTACCGCAGAAATTGAAAGTGCTTTAGTGCTTCATCCTGCCGTGGCAGAAGCTGCTGTAGTGGGTTATCCGCATGAAATTAAAGGTCAAGGTGTGTATTGTTATGTAACGCTGATGGCCAATGCACAAGAATCTGATGACTTAAATACTGAGCTAAAAGAGTTTGTTGCCAAAGAGTTGGGTCGATTTGCGAAACCTGATTATATTCAATGGGCTCCGGGATTACCGAAAACACGCTCAGGTAAAATTATGCGCCGTATTTTACGTAAAATTGCTGAAAACGATTTGACTACTTTAGGCGATACTTCAACCTTATCTGATCCTAGTGTGGTTGATAACCTCATAGAACATCGCATTGTTCATGGCGCATAAATTTTATATGGGTAAGTAGGTTAGGTAGATCAGTTTAAAAAGCGCTTTTTGGCGCTTTTTTTGATCTTAGCGCTATACCAATTAAAGTAAAAAGTGTAATATATTCATTACGAGTGCTGTAAATAAATAATTACAGAGTGGGCTTTAACTTAAATCAAGAAGTAAATTTAAAATTATGTGCTCTTTTTCATATCGATATTATCTCTAGCTTCATTACTTGAAGTAACATTTGCTTACTGACCTTTGTTATCTATAGTTATTAACAAAACTAAATCCAGACTAAAACCAAAACCGCAATCCTATTGAACCATTATTTTATTGGAAAGATCATGCCTAAAAGTATTTTAAACGACATTCATGTTAACGCTGAAGAAGTGTTAGTTACTCCACAAGCATTACGCAAAGAATTACCGCTGAATGAGCAAGATAGACACTTTGTTTTGTCAGCTCGTCATACCATTGCAAATATTATTCACAAGAAAGATCCGCGTTTATTGGTTATTAGTGGTCCGTGTTCAATTCATGATGTTGATGCAGCAAAAGAATATGCGCAAAAATTAAAAAAACTGCATGATAAATATAAAAATAGCCTCTACATTGTGATGCGTGTTTATTTTGAAAAACCCCGCACTACCATCGGCTGGAAAGGATTAATTAATGATCCGCACATGGATGGTTCTTTCGATGTTGAAAGTGGTTTACGCAAAGCGCGAGAATTATTGTTATATTTAACTGAGTTAGGTTTACCCTTAGCAACAGAGGCGCTTGATCCAATCAGCCCGCAATATTTGGCCGAGTTATTTAGTTGGTCAGCTATTGGTGCTCGTACCACTGAATCGCAAACACACCGTGAAATGGCTAGCGGTTTGTCTATGCCCATTGGCTTTAAAAATGGTACTAATGGTAGTTTAGATGTAGCAATTAATGCTTTGCAATCTGCGGCATCGCCACATCGATTTATGGGTATAAACCGTCAAGGGCAAGTTGCGCTGATTAAAACGTCAGGAAATCCTGATGGACATGTCATTTTACGTGGTGGAAAACAACCCAATTACGATTCAGTAAATGTCGCACTGTGTGAGCAAGATTTAGCGAAAAAAGGTCTAGAAGCGGGTATTGTCATAGACTGTAGTCATGGTAATTCACATAAAGATCATAATCGCCAACCCTTGGTTGCTGAAAATGTAGTGAATCAAATTTGTGATGGCAATCAATCAATTATAGGTATAATGCTAGAAAGTAATTTATTTGCAGGCAATCAAAGTGCTGACTTACCAAAACCTCAACTAATCTATGGTGTATCAGTTACCGATGCCTGTATTGACTTTGATACTACTGAAGCATTGTTTGCTGATTTAGATGAAAAACTTAGTAGGGTTAACAGAATCTAATCGACGCCGCATAATCAATATAGAATTAACAGTCAATGACAGAATTTGAGCAAAAATTAACTAAGTTACGCAACGAAATCGATAGTATTGATACTGAATTGGTTGATTTACTGGCGAAGCGCTTAGCCGTTACCACAAAAGTTGGACAATTAAAGTCCGCACAAGGTGTGCCTATTTATGCTCCGGAGCGCGAAGCCGAACTGTTGTCGAAACGTCGTCAACAAGCCATGGATGCTGGCGTTTCACCACAGCTCATTGAAGATGTTTTGCGAAGAATGATGCGCGACTCTTACCTAAGTCAAGACAGCAGCGGTTATCAATGTATTAATCCGCAATGCAATAAAGTAGTGATCATTGGTGGCGCAGGTCAGTTAGGTAGTATTTTTGTTGATTTATTTACTCGTTCAAATTACCAAGTGGCGATCATTGAGCAGCAAGATTGGCCGCATAGCCGTGAAATTTTATCGACAGCAAGCTTAGTGATTGTTTCTGTACCGATCCGTTTAACCGCGATGATCATTCAACAACTGAGTTGTTTGCCAAAACAGTGCATTTTAGCTGACGTTACCAGTGTTAAATCTTCTCCATTATATGAAATGTTAAAAGTACATTCTGGACCTGTAGTTGGTCTACATCCGATGTTTGGCCCAGATGTTATTGGTTTATTAAAACAAACGATTATAGCCTGTGAAGGGCGTTTTCCTGAACAATATCATTGGTTACTCGAACAATTTCGGGTGTGGGGTGCAAAAATATATCCCGTTGCGGCACAAGCTCATGATCAAGCTATGGCAATGGTGCAAGTAATGCGACATTTTTCTACCATTGCTTATGGCTATCATTTGATGATGGAAGGTGCAGAACTAGAGCAATTAGTTGATATGAGTTCACCTATTTATCGCCTTGAATTAATGATGGTCGGACGTTTATTTGCCCAAGACCCAGTACTTTATACCGATATTATTTTTGCTAATCACGATAATATAGTGATGATGAAACGCTTCGCTTATCGCTTTTTAGAATTACTTGAAGATGTAGAAATGGGCGATAAAGCAGAATTTATTACCATGTTTAACCAAGTGTCTGCTTGGTTTGGTGATTACGCTGAAATCTTTTTAGATGAAAGTAAGTCTTTGCTGCAAAAGGCAAATGAGGTATAAATACCATTGGCATGGTATAAACTGAAATAAGCATGAAAAAAATATTATTAACTCTCTTAACACTGACGGCTTTAAATTCATGCGTCACAACCAACCAAATAACAAAAATACCTGTAGGTAAAATGCAACAAGTTGAGTTACTTAATCATTATGAAATTTTTTCTGCGGGTTATAAAAGCTATACCTTGAGTGTAGAGCAGAGCAACATAGTTAAAGCTTGGCCTGAAAATGTCAGTATTGATATTTATTTTGGTACTTGGTGCCACGACAGCCAGCGTGAAGTGCCAAAACTTTTAAAAGCCTTGCAAGTTAATTCAAAGATAAAAACCACACTCATCGCCCTTGATGGTCATAAAACTGACCCACTTGGATTGGCTAAAAATAATGCGGTTAAGTTTACGCCAACGTTTGTTATTTTCATTAATAATCAAGAAATAGGGCGAATAGTTGAGCGACCTAAAGTGAATTTGATCGCTGATATCGATGAAATTATCAAGCTAAAACAATAGTTAACTATTGTTTTTTATGTGGTGAGGTGCTTAGTTAACACAGCTGCTAATTTTTTATAATTACATGGCTATGCAGATAACTCAGGTATTTATACTAATCGTCTAGGTGTTTTGAAGGTGAGAACTAGAACAAAAAAACTGAGTAATATTAATGCTCAGCTTTTGTATCATGAGGAGTATTTTAAGTTGTTTGTTAAAGCGCTAAATCGATAACCATTTCTTTGAGTTCTTCTTTGGAAATTGAATTATCATGATTTTTATCAAAACGCTTAAAAATAGTTTCGCACATGCGAATGCCTTTTTTTTGTAATAAACAATCAATTAGTTCAACAAACTCGCTACGATTAATAACACCATCTTTGTCTTCATCAAATACTTCGAATAATTCATCTACCCACTGATTAATTTCCATCAGGTATTCCTCATAATTTGCTTAAAGTTATAGTGTGACTTTATCGGTTATTAACACTATTTTAAATAACTATTTGAAAAAAAATGCGCGTTTGTCTAATTTTTGTCTAGTTATTGGCTAATTTTTGCCAGTTTAGCGTTGTTCTTTGTGTGCAAAATAAATTAGTTATAATTATTTTGTAATAAATATCGATTATTCGATACTATTGCTGTTGTAACTATATTTAATAAGAAGGATGTAAATAAGTGTCAGCCGTTATAAAAATAAAATTAAGTCACTATCTCTTAATGATCACCGTTGGGGCGCTTAGCATAATTAATATTGCTAAAGCAGAAAATAAAATCATAGCATCGGTAAAAATTACCTTAGAAAATTGTCATTTAAAGGGCATAAAAGCGCAAGTTAAATGCGCCAAGTTGACGGTTCCTGAAAACTATCAGCAAAGCAATGGCGCTAAAATTGATTTAAACATTGCCGTGTTGCCCGCGATAGACAACAGTGAAAATAAAACTCCGTTTATGTTTTTAGCCGGAGGTCCTGGGCAAGCAGCGGTTGAATTGGCTGCTCCTTTATGGACAGCCTTAAATGATATTCGCAAAACTCGCGATATTATTTTGGTTGATCAACGCGGTACAGGAAAATCCAATCCATTAAGCTGTGAAGACGATGAAGTGCAAAATGTTTATCAGCTTACGCAAAAAGATTTTACTACAGACGAAATTAAAAAATGCATTAGTAAGTTTAAAGTGGGTGATTTAGCACAATATAACAGCGAAAATGCAATTCGCGATTTTGATGCTGTTCGGCAAGCGTTGGGTTATAAACAAGTTAACTTGTATGGTGGCTCTTACGGAACTCGCGCGGCGTTAGTGTATATGCGGATGTTTCCAGAAAGTATTCGTAGTGTCGTGCTTGATGGTGTTGGCCCAATTGAAGTGCCGATTGGTTTATTTGGGCAAAGCGCAGCGCGCTCATTTGAGTTATTGTTACAGCATTGCCAACAAGAAGACACCTGCAATAAAGCGTATCCAAATCTTAAAAATGAATTCAAACAACTAGTAACTCGTTTAGAAGCTGCACCTGTCAAAATAACTATTCCACATCCTCGTTTAGGAACTAAAACGCAGTTTGTTATTGATAAAGATAAGTTAATTGCAAATTTAAGAATGCAGCTTTATTCGGTTGAAATGCGTACATTAGTGCCACTGGTTATTCATCAAGCTTATTTAGATAACTATCTGCCATTTGCAGGGCTACTTGCACAAACCGATGGTGGTATGGGTATGTACATTGGTTTAACCTTTAATATTGTCTGTAATGAAGATATTCCGCGCTTAACACCACAATTATTTGCTAAAGATGCTGATAATAATTTTGGTGGGAATAATAGTCATTTAGCATGGTTAACGGTGTGCCCAGTGTGGCCGCAATATCGTCCGTCGGCTGAATTTAGCCAAAGTGTTACCGCAAATATCCCGACCTTAATTTTGTCTGGTGAGCTTGATCCAGTAACACCACCGAGTAATGGTGAATATCCAGCTAAAACCTTACCTAATAGTAAACACATCATAATTAAAAATTCGGCGCATACCTCGTTAGGCACTTGTGCACCCGAAATTATTAATGAATTTTTAACGACATTAAACGTAAATGAATTAGATGAATCTTGCCTTGAAGACATTCCCGTAGAATTATTTATGACCAACCTTAACGGTAGTATTTAGGCTAAATAAATAGGAACAATAACATGATAGAAATAACAAATTTAGCCAAAAAATTTGGCGAAGTGAAAGCGCTCGACGGTCTTTCTTTTACTGCAAATGATGGCGAAATTACCGGTATATTAGGTCCCAATGGTGCCGGTAAAACCACCTGTTTACGTACCCTTTATGGTTTACTTAAAGCTGATACGGGCAGCGCAATTATTGATGGCATTGATGTTAAAGAACAACCTTTGTTAGCGCGTACTCGGTTAGGTATTTTTCCTGATAAATTCGGTTTGTATGAACGTTTAACAGCTTACGAGCAAATTGACTATTTTGCTAGTCTTCATGGTTTAACTGGCAGCAATAAAAAACAAGCAATAGAGCAAGTGATCAACGATTTAGAAATGCAGGAACTAGCACATCGCAAAACGCAAGGTTTCTCGCAAGGTCAACGGATGAAGGTTACCCTAGCACAAGCGCTAGTACACCAACCGCAAAATTTTGTTTTAGATGAACCTACCCGTGGTTTAGATGTAATGAGTACGAGAATTTTACGTAATTATTTAAATAAATTTAAAGAAAAAGGTCACTGTATTTTGTTTTCTTCGCATGTAATGCAAGAAGTTGCCGCGTTATGCGATCGGGTGATCATTGTCGCTAACGGCAAATTAGCCGCGCAAGGAACGCCTACTGAACTTTGTGAATTAGCTGGTGAAAGTCAATTAGAAGACGCTTTTGTGAAAATTATTGGTTCTGACGAAGGAGTGGCAGCATGATCCAGTTTAAAGCGTTATTAGGCAAAGAATATAAAGAAGCATTTCGTGATAAACGCGCGTTAATGGTTGCCATGGCAATGGCATTATTAGCACCCGTAATGATTTTTGCATTATCAAAAACGATGATCAAAGAAATGGTCGCAACTCCACCTATTTACGTTAAAGTTAGTGGGGCTGAATATGCACCTAAAATGATGGCTCAATTGAAAAGAGCTAATATATTATTATTTTCAGAGGTGCCAGAAGAAGATAACTATATTTGGAATGAACGTAATATTGAGTTGACCATCCCTGATAATTTTGCTGAAGATATGATCGCTGGTAAAACTATCGATATTACCTTAAGTACTGATTATAGCGAAAAAGCTATTCGTTCACCTATCCGTAGAATTAAGAATGAAATAAATACTTATGCGCGGCTTATTGGCTATAAACGCTTAGTAGTGCGTGGTATTGATGCGCGTTTATTGCGGCCAATAAAAATTATTGAACAAGATACTGCTGAGCCGAGTAGCAATGCAATGATAATTTCGATGATGTTGGGCTTATATTTATTGATGGCGGCATTTATGTCGGGCTTGTCCGTTGCGATTGATTCTAGTGCTGGTGAACGTGAACGCAATGTGCTAGAAATGCTACTTTGTCAGCCAGTAAGTACACTTAAAATAGTGTTAGCAAAATTGTGTAGCGCTAGCACTATTTCAGCTATGGGCGTGGTGTTAACGTTATTATTAACCTCAGTCTCAGTAAGCTTTGTTGATTTAAGTAAAATTGGTGCGACATTCAGCTTAGATGCTTACAGCATTTTTGTGATTATCGTTTTATTGCTACCGATCAGCTTTTTTGCTTCAGCATTACAGTTGTTTGTATCTTTTCAAGCGAAAAGCTTTAAAGAAGCACAATCAACGGTCAGTATGATCATTATGTTACCAGCGATGATCCCTGTTGCTTTGATTTTTATTGATGATAAACCTGCATGGTTAGACTGGTTACCGGTTTCAGGACAGTCATTATTAATGGAAGATTTATTTAAAAATGTGCCAATTAACTGGTCTGAAGTATTAGCAACCGGTGGTGTGACTATTGCGATGACAGTTGCTTTAGTGATGGTGTTAGCACGTAATTTAAAATCTGAAAAAGTAGTGCTGGCGTTAAGTTAGTTTGGTATTCATTTGAAACAACAACAATACTTTCAGCAAATAATGGTGGAGCATGAAAAAATGCTCCACCATATTATTAACGGATTTGAAGCGATCCCCGCGCTACAAGATGAACTCTTTCAAGACATTGCATTAAGCGTGTGGCGCGCGCTACCTAAATTTAAGCAACAAGCGAGTGTTAAAACTTATATTGCGCGGATTGCGCATAATGTGCTGGCAACTCATGTTAGTAAAGCCGTTAAAAAAGTTAAAACAGTTGAAATAACACCTCAGCATGATCTTGAAGATATTCGACAAACGCCTTATCAACAGCTAGATCAGCAACAGCGACAACAAAAACTAGCGCAAGCGATCCGTTCCTTAAAATTAGCACAACGACAAGTGCTAACGTTGGCATTAGAAGGAATGAGCTATCAGGAAATGGCCGAGACTTTGGCTATTTCAGTTAATTTAGTGGGCGTGCGTTTACAGCGTGCGAAAACGGCGGTAACTCAACACTTAGCGCTGCAACCTTTGGAGGTCGAATAAAATGACTGACAAACAATCGATTGATAAATTAGTAAAACAAGCAAGTCAACTTGAGCAACACCAAACGCTTGAAAAAGTAGACCTAACTAAGCTGAAAGAAAAAACCACCGTGACTAAACCACCTTTAGAACACGAATGGTTAAACTTAGCGCAAGATTGGCAACAACAACCGTTTAATAAAATTGATCTTGCAAAATTAACTAAAAAAACTGCCCGAAGAATTCTTAAAACAAAATTAATTTTTGCGTTTGATTTGATTGCCACTATCGCCATAGTGATTGCTTTTTTCACTATGTGGCTTTTTGCTGACTTTGACAATGCAACACTGCTTTATATTGGTTTTGCCGCACTGGTCACTCCTATTTATATGTTGTTATCTTTTAAAGTTCACATAAACTCTTGGCGTATTGGCGTTGGTACGCCCAATTCAGCTATTGCCGCAAGCATTAGTGCATGTAAATCTTCTATTCAATATTTACAATTGATCAAGTACTCAGCGCTTGTCTATATTATTCCGATCAATTGGTATGTTTATACACTAAAACAAGCGCAGGATAAGCCGATGTTGATGGGGCTACTACTCGCCAATAGTATTTTATTGTTAAGTTATGCAATTACCGTAAAAATGCAGCAAAAAAGGCAAAAAGAATTAGTGATACTTAAAGGGTTGGGCTAGCATTTATTCCGAAAAATATAAGTTTATTTGTGTTTAATTCGGTATAATTTACTTATTTCTGTATTATATTTGTTGATTTTGGTTTTTTACTCGGTTATATTTATAAGTTAATAAAGATGATCGCGTTTTTGAAAATTTTTAGCTTTATTTTCACGGCTAGTTGATGACAAAATAAGCGAAGAGAGCGCTTTTTATGATATACAAAAAGCCTAAATTCAGGCAAAATACGGCGCATTATTTTTACCCTTTTTATTAACTATTCACAGCAGCTTTTATCGTAACTTTTATTGAAATGATGTTGCTGACTATTGAGGAAAACCTATGTTATCTCGTTCTATGAATATTGCCGATTTCGATGCAGAGCTTTATAAAGCTATGACTGATGAAGTGACTCGTCAAGAACAGCATATTGAATTAATTGCTTCTGAAAATTACACCAGCCCACGGGTATTAGAAGCTCAAGGTTCGCAGTTAACCAATAAATATGCGGAAGGTTATCCGGGTAAGCGCTATTACGGTGGTTGTGAATATGTGGATATTGCTGAACAATTAGCGATTGACCGAGCGAAAGAATTATTTGGTGCTACTTACGCCAATGTACAACCTCATGCGGGTTCGCAAGCCAATTCTGCTGTGTTTCAAGCACTAGTTTCTCCGGGGGGGAAAGTGTTAGGAATGAGCTTAGCTCATGGTGGTCATTTAACACATGGTTCACACGTAAATTTTTCCGGTAAATTATATGAAGCAATTCAATACGGTTTAAATGAAGAAACTGGCGAAATTGACTATGACGAAGTAGAGCGTTTAGCACTAGAGCATAAACCAGAAATGATCATTGGTGGTTTTTCTGCTTATTCAGGTATTGTTGACTGGGCACGACTGCGCGAAATTGCTGATAAAGTTGATGCTTACTTTATGGTAGATATGGCACATGTTGCTGGTTTAGTCGCGGCTGGGTTGTATCCAAACCCTGTACCTCATGCGCATGTGGTAACTACCACTACCCATAAAACTTTAGCGGGTCCTCGTGGTGGTTTAATTGTTTCGGCGTGTGATGATGAAGCGGTTTACAAAAAACTAAACAGTGCGGTTTTTCCTGGTGGTCAAGGTGGACCATTAATGCACGTTATTGCTGCTAAAGCGGTTGCCTTTAAAGAAGCATTAGAACCTGAGTTTAAAGAATACCAACAACACGTACTTGATAACGCCAAAGCTATGGTGGCGGTATTACAAGAACGTGGTTATAAAGTGGTTTCTAACAAAACCGATAATCATTTATTACTGCTTGATTTAATTGATAAAGATATTACTGGTAAAGATGCTGATGCCGCGTTGGGTCGTGCGCATATCACTGTAAATAAAAATTCTGTGCCTAATGATCCACGTTCACCGTTTGTTACTTCGGGTTTACGATTAGGTACGCCAGCTATTACTCGTCGTGGCTTTAACGTTGAAGATACTAAAGTATTAACCGGTTGGATTTGCGATATACTTGACGATATTAGCAATGAAGGCACTATTGAGCGTGTAAAAGGCCAAGTGAAAGAAATTTGCACACGTTTACCTGTTTACGGTTAATCGGGAATTCTTTTACATTAGCAGTGAGTAGCTAATGTAATTGTTGGTAAATTCTATTAAAATGGTCGCATTATGCGGCCATTTTTGTTTATGGTGCTTGGTTAATTTAAAGGTTTTATTATGTATTGCCCCTTTTGCGCAGCTGTTGATACTAAAGTCATTGATTCTCGTCTGGTTTCAGATGGTCATCAAGTAAGGCGTCGTCGTCAATGTTTAGATTGCAGTGAGCGCTTTACTACTTTTGAAAGCGCCGAGTTGGTAATGCCGCGTATTATTAAGAGAGATGGCTCGCGTGAACCCTTTAATGAAGATAAAATGCGCAATGGTTTATTGCGCGCTTTAGAAAAACGTCCGGTGAGTATTGAACAAATAGAACTGGCAATTAACCAATTAAAATCACAATTACGCGCCACTGGTGAACGCGAATTAAGTAGTGAAATGCTCGGCAATTTGATCATGGATCAACTCAAAGAACTTGATAAAGTTGCCTACGTGCGTTTTGCTTCGGTGTATCGTTCGTTTGAAGATATTCGTGAATTTGGTGAAGAAATTGCTCGTCTAGATAGTGGTAAAAAAGGTGATGATAAGAAAGGCGCAGATAAAAATGGTTCTAAAAAGTAGCAAAGACAAATAATGATCAAAATATTTAAAAATGATGAATTTTCTACCGCTGATCAGGCTTTTATGTGTCGTGCTATTGAACTAGCTAAATTAGGCCATTACACCACCTCGCCAAATCCTCGTGTTGGTTGCGTAATTGTTAAAGAAGATTTTATTGTTGGCGAAGGTTTTCATAAAAAAGCAGGCACTGGTCATGCTGAAGTTAATGCGCTTGCCCAAGCTGGTGCACAAGCAAATGGCGCAACCGCTTATGTTACTTTAGAGCCTTGTAGTCATTATGGGCGGACGCCACCATGCGCCGCAGCACTGATAAAATCGGGTATTAGCCATGTTATTATTGCTATGGTTGATCCTAATCCGCAAGTTTCAGGTAAGGGGATTAAGTTACTCGAACAAGCAGGCATAAACGCTAAAGTTGGGTTATTAAATGGTGAAGCTAAAAAATTAAATATTGGCTTTATTAAATTAATGACCGAACACTTGCCCTATGTTCGCCTTAAAATGGCCACCAGTTTAGATGGTAAAACCGCTATGGCTAGTGGTGAAAGTAAATGGATAACTTCTGCACTTGCTCGCAAAGATGTGCAACGATTAAGATCACAAAGTTGTGCGATTATTTGTGGTGCTGATTCAGTGATGATTGATCAAGCTAAAATGACCGTTCGCCATAGTGATTTAGGTGAGTTAGCTGATAGTTATCCTGAAAATGAACTTCGTCAGCCCGTTCGTGTTGTTATTGATAGCCGATATCGTTTAACTCCCGATCTTGCCTTATTTCAATATGAGTCGCCGATCATTATTGTGCGTGGTGTTGAGAAGCTTGAAAAACAACAGCACTGGCCTCATTTTGTAGAGCAAGTAAGCTTGCCTTTAACTAAAAAGTCATTAAATAAAAGCTATCAAACTAACAAAGTTGATCTAAAATCCTTACTTACGCTGTTAGGAAAACGAGGTTTTAATGATCTATTGGTTGAATCAGGTGCAAATCTGGCGGGCGCTTTTATTGAACAAAACTTAATTGATGAATTTATTTTATATCAAGCCCCTAAGCTAATGGGGGCGGACGCTAAAAGTATGCTAACTATGCCTAGCATTGAGCGTTTAGATGATGCTAAAACGTTAGAAATCTCAGAAACTACTATGGTTGGTAACGATTTACGTATTGTCGCCAAATTTAATTAATAAATTTCTTATTTACAGAGAAGAGCATGTTCACCGGAATTATTGAAGCAAAAGGTACCATTAAGTCATTACAAATTACCGATAATGGCGCACGTTTGACTATAGATGCTGGCACATTGGATATGAGTGACGTTAAACTGGGTGATTCAATTGCCACTAATGGTATTTGTTTAACTGTCGTCGCCATGGCTGGTACTAACTATAGTGTTGACGTTTCTAACGAAACCCTGCAACGTACTTGTTTTGGTAACTACCAACAAGGGCAACAAGTCAATTTAGAAAAAGCAATGCTGCCAACCACACGTTTCGGTGGTCACATGGTTTCAGGTCATGTTGATGCCAAAAGTAAAATAATATCAATAAAAAACAATGGTAATAGCATTGAATTTTGGTTAGAACTGCCGCAAGCATTTGCACAATACATTTCAGAAAAAGGCTCAATTACCATTGATGGCATTAGCTTAACGGTAAATGCGCTTACCGCTGAACAATTTCGTTTAACGATAGTGCCGCATACACTTACACAAACTATAATGAGCAATTATCAAGTCGGTACAGAAGTTAATTTAGAAGTTGACTTAATTGCTCGTTATTTAGAGCGCTTATTAATGAAACCATCAGCGCAAGAAAAATCAGCTGGTGTAACCGAAGAATTATTAAGAAAGTCAGGATTTATGTAAGCACTTGAAAAAAGATGCTGAAACAAGTTCAACATCTAAAAATTAACATGCCTAGACGGTTATAATAAATACCTGAGTGATCTGCATAGGCACGAAAATTAATTAATATAGGCTATGTTGTACTTAACTGTTGTTCAACTAATAATTGTCGAGTAAAAGCTTCGTAGGTTGGGCTTCAGCCCATCAATATTGACGGCATGAATGCCGACCTACAAGACATTGTATTTGCGACGCTTTATTTGACTAGCAACAATTTACGGGAACATAGCCTTAATATATTGTCGTCTATTATTTTTAAGTAATAGGCGACACCACTGTAGGTTGGTGTTGAGGTACAACACCCAAAGAGGCTGTGATGAATTTAAATACTCCGCAAGAAATTATCGAAGATATTAAACAAGGTAAAATGATCATCTTGATGGATGATGAAGATCGCGAAAACGAAGGTGATTTTATTATGGCTGCTGAAAAAGTAACGCCTGAAGCAATCAACTTTATGGCTACTCATGGGCGTGGTTTAATTTGTATGCCAATGACTAAAGAGCGTTGTCAGCAATTAAAACTGCCGTTAATGGTAGAAAAAAATGACGCGCAATTTACCACAAATTTTACCGTCTCTATTGAAGCTGCTGAAGGGGTAACCACAGGAATTTCTGCGGGTGATCGTGCTACTACTGTATTAGCTGCGGTAGCTAAAAATGCTAACGATATTTCAATTGTACAACCGGGTCATATTTTCCCGTTAATGGCAAAAGATGGCGGCGTACTTAACCGTGCAGGGCATACTGAGGCAGGTGTTGATTTAGCACGTTTAGCTGGGCTTGAACCTGCTGCCGCTATTGTCGAAATCTTAAATGAAGACGGCACCATGGCGCGTCGTCCCGATTTAGAAATTATCGCGCAAAAGCATGGTTTGAAAATGGGCACCATTGCCGATTTAATTGAATATCGTAATGCTAACGAAACTACCATTGAACGCGTATCGCAATGTAAATTACCGACTGCCTTTGGTGATTTTGATCTAACTGTATTTAAAGATACCATTGATGGTCAAGCTCACTTTGCGCTTACTAAAGGTGAAATTAATGCCGAACAACCAACCTTAGTACGGGTACATTTAGAAAATACTTTTCGTGATTTATTGCATAGTCAGCGCGAATCAGTAGCGACTTGGCCAATTGCTGAAGCGATGCAACGTATTAGCGAAGAAGGTGGCGTATTAGTGTTATTAGGCAAACATGAATCACCATTAGAGCTTATTTCACAAGTTGAAAAATATGCAAAAATGGATGCTGGTGTAACCGTAAAAGAGGTGAAACGTCACGTTGGTTCACGCAATGTTGGTGTTGGTTCACAAATATTGGCAAATTTAGGGGTCGGTAAAATGCGCTTGTTAAGTTCACAAACCAAATATCATTCGTTGTCTGGTTTTGGCTTGGAAGTGGTTGAGTATTTAGCAGAATAGCCTTGAACTTTTAATCTAGCGATAGGAAATTAAATGGCTGGCGCGAGTTTATTAGCATTACTTGATGACATTACCGCACTACTTGACGATGTCGCGTTAATGACAAAAACGGCGGCCTCTAAAACGGCGGGCGTATTAGGTGATGATTTAGCGGTAAATGCTGAGCAAGTTACTGGTATGCGAGCAGAACGAGAATTACCCGTTGTGTGGGCGGTTGCTAAAGGATCAATGATCAATAAAGCGATCATTGTGCCTATTGCTTTATTACTCAGTGCATTTCTTCCTTGGGCAATTTTACCGATATTAATGTTTGGCGGTTTATATTTATGCTTTGAAGGCGCTGAAAAAATATTTGCCAGTGATCATGCTAACACAGGTAAAGAGTCGCTAAATTCGCTCTCTGCTAAAGAGTTAATTACCTTCGAAAAAAATAAAATTAAAGGTGCTATTCGCACTGATTTTGTGTTGTCGATTGAAATTATCGTGATCACTTTAGGCACAGTGGCAAACGCATCACTTTTGAATCAATTTACGGTACTTGCCTTGATCGCTATTGTTGCCACCGTTGGTGTTTATGGCATCGTGGCATTAATTGTAAAGTTAGATGATGCAGGGTTGTGGCTATTTAAACAAGGTCAGCAACAACAAAATAACGGCTATGAAAAAATAGGGCTGATATTAATAAATAGTGCGCCTCATTTAATGAAATTATTAACTGTGGTGGGCACTGTGGCAATGTTTTTAGTTGGTGGCGGCATTCTTAGCCATAGTATTGATATTATTGGTGAATACCTTAGTGAATTTAATCATTTTTTAACTCAGTTTGTGGTTAACGTTAGTTGGTTAGCTAGTTTAACGAATACCATTATGCCTATATTGCTTAATGGATTATTAGGCTTAGTTGCCGGCGGCTTATTATTTATGATCATCCCTAAAATACAAAACATCTTTACTCGAAGAGCTTAGCAGCAAGTATTCGTCGATTAACATTATACTTTTGCTTTTTTATATATTAAACAATGCTATGTTATTAACACCTTTGTATAGGTATTTCACTGTCTTATTAGAGATTGAGAATTAAAATTTGCTAGATTGTATGTCAGCCAAACTACAAACATTTTTTGCTGTTGTGGTCAGTTTTGTTTTTTATTGCTCATGGTCATGGTTTGCCAATCATACAGCCTTAAATGATCAATTTTTGTTGTTACGTGGTGCTTTAATACAAGGCAGTTATAGTGCCTTTATGACGCTAACCTTTAGCTCTTTTTTATCTTTTGTCATTGAAAAAATGAAATGCCATAAACATCCATTTTTAGCGATAATACCGCCATTAATGATACAATCGGCTATTGTTTACGGCATTAATTATTTAAATCATACCCCTAATATTATGTTAACTATTACGCCTAGCATATTTTTTACTGCGTTGTATGGCGTTGTCTTCGCTTTTACATTATTGAAAAAACCACAATATCAATGTGATGAATAACCTTTTGTAGATAAAATAAGTGTTGTAATTTTATAGTTGCAATAAAATACCGATCGGTCTATTATTGCGTAATCAACTTGGTATAAACTAGACTGGTAAATAATTTTAAATGATAAGCTTAAATAAAAGTCTGAAATGAAAAGTTCAACTGGAAAAATGTTATCAACTAAACAAATTAGTTCTAAAGGTGAATTAACTCGCCTTCACATTATTGAGGTTGGTGCAAAACTTATTCATCAACAAGGCTTTAATAATACTGGTTTACAGCAAATACTGAAAGAAGCCAAGGTAACCAAAGGATCTTTTTATTTCCATTTTGCCGATAAAAATACCTTTGGTTTAGCGGTGATTGATCATTTTAGCGGTTTTTTTCGTGCAACGTCTGCGCAACTATTAGCGAATGATGAGTTAAGCGCAGGGCAAAAATTACAAGCGTTTCATCACCATTTTCGCGGTGCTTTTGAACGTATGGGCTTTCACTGTGGTTGTCCTATCGGTAATTTGAGCCAAGAGATGGCTGATATTTCGCCTGAATTTGCGCAAAAAGTAAATGCAGCTTTTACTGGTATGACAGTATTTTTTACCAAAATATTACTGCAAGGCATAGCAAGTGGTGAGTTTAAGCAAAATCTAGCCGCTAAACCCTGTGCTAGTTTTATTGTGAACAGTTGGGAAGGTGCAGTGCTGAGAATGAAGTCGGTGCAAACGCCAGAGCCTTTAGATAACTGGTTTAGTTTTATTAAAGAAATAATTTTACCGACATAAATTTTTTTAAATAAAAATAGACCGATTGGTTTATTTTAAATCAAAAGAGGCAATAAAAATGAGTACAATTTACGGCGTTGCGCCATCACCCTTTGTGCGTAAAGTAATGCTAGCCCATGCACATAAAGAAATGAGTTACGACTATAAACATACTTTACCAAGCAGTGATGATAGTGAATTTCGTCAAATGAGCCCATTGGGAAAAGTGCCTGCTTATAAATCAGATGCAGGAACGGGATTTTCAGACTCGTCGGTGATCGTTGCTTATCTTGAACGAATATCTACTAACAATGCGCTTTACCCTGAAAATGCTGAGCAATATGCAGTGGCGTTGTGGTTAGAAGAATATGCCGACACCAAAATGATGGAAGTAACAGGTGCGTTATATTTTCAACGTATTGTTGGTCCTAAGTTTTTTGGTAATGAGGTCGATCAACAACGTGTAACTGATTTAGTGGATAATTTGATCCCACCAGTGCTTGATTTTATTGAAAGTAAATTAAAGGATGATGGCTGGTTAGTTGGTAATACATTATCTATTGCTGATTTAAGTGTGGGTTCTAATTTAGTGAACTTATTGCATGCTGATTTTAATATTGATGCTCAGCGTTGGCCAAAATTAGTGGCATATAACCAAGGCTTTTTGGCTTTAGACATAGTTAAAGCTCAAATTGCAACTGAAGTTGCACTGTTTAACTCAGCTAGTTAAGTTTGCAGCACGAGGCTATTTTAAATTTGTAAGCACTTTTAAAATAGCCACTTTGCCCTTTTCTCCAGCGGCTAAAAAAATACCATTGTCGGCGGCAAGCGTATAAAAACCTTGTTCATTTTTAGCAAAACTACTATTGGCTAATATTTGCCACGTTTTGCCATGATCAAAGGAAATGTCACTACTGGTTTTTCCGGTGGTAATACAGGTATTTTGTTGACAACTCATCGCGGTTCTCAAACCATGTTGACCGCTGTTACTACTAACCCAATGATTATCAATTAAAGTCGCAATATTTTGGTAGGAATTTTCACGTTGTTTATAATCGCCACCAAGAACAAATACTTGTTGCCTGTTATTACTCGAGTCATTTAATGCCAGACCATAACCACCCGCTGTTTGGGTTTTATTGAATAAAGGAACAGTTTGTCGTTGCCAAGTATTACCAGCATTATTACTATAATAAACTGATGCTGAAAAACCCCCAGTGGTTAGCCAAGCTTGCATCTCTTTGCCAGCAAAGTTTTTACCAATAATTAAGGTGTTACCGCTAGCTGCAAACGCGGCCTCGTTAGTGAGCATTTTAGGGATGTTTTTTGCTGGCACTCTTTGCCAAGTTTTTCCGCCATCGTTAGTTTTTTTGATCACATAATAGCCATCAACCGGATCGCCAAGTAATAAACCTTGTTGAGTGTTCCAAAAGGCAATCGAATCAAAAAATCCTTGTTTGTCAGTATTTTGATAAAGTAGTTGCCAGCTATTACCACCATCGACAGTTTTATATAAAACCGACTGCTCACCACTACCAACCCCCATAATAATTGCGGTGTTGCGATCAAATAGGGCAATATCTCTAAAATCGCTATTAAGACTTAACGCTAAGGGCAGTTTTGGTGATTTGTCTTGCCAAGTTTTGCCGCCATTTTGACTAACAAAAACAGTGTTATTAGTGCCACTTACCCATAATGAATCGCCGATAATGGCGCTACCACGTATTGAATTTGGTTTGGGTAATTGGCCATTTTGCCATTGAGGAGAGGTGATAACACTTTTGGCTGTTGCGACTGTGTGAAATGAAAGACTAAAAATTGCAGATAACAGTAGTAAAATTAACGATGTTTTTTTATGNTTTTTTATCTGCATTTTATAAATCCTTTATATGTGTCTATAATTTACTTATCTAAAAACGCATTGATTTTTTGCATTATACCTTCGCAGTCTAAACCTAATTCATGATGCATTTCTGTTTGTGTGCCATGTTTTATAAATGTATCAGGTAAACCTAAATTTAAAATTTGTAGGTTTTTCCCTAATAATTTTTCAGAAATCAAATATTCATTTACCGCCGAACCAGCACCACCGGCAATAACATTGTCTTCAATAGTTACCAGCGTTTGGTGGTTTTTAGCTAACTCAGTTATTAGAGCTTTGTCGAGCGGTTTTACAAAACGCATATCCACTAACGTGGCATTTAACGCCGTTGCGGCTTTTTTAGCCTCGCTTAATAAAGTGCCAAATGACAATAAAGCGATTTTTTCACCTTGTTGTTTAATTAAGCCTTTGCCTAACTCGAGTGTTTCAGTATTTGCTAAAGAAATTTCAGGTAATTCAACACCGATACCATTACCGCGTGGATAACGAACTGCGGCAGGTTGATTTAAATTAAAACCGGTGCTGAGCATGAGCTGACATTCGCGTTCGTCACTAGGTGCCATGATCACCATGTTAGGAATACAGCGTAAAAAGCTTAAATCGAAAGTACCTTGATGAGTTGAGCCGTCAGCACCCACCACACCAGCTCTATCGATAGCAAATAATACCGGTAATTTTTGAATGGCAACGTCATGAATTAATTGATCATAGCCACGTTGCAAAAAGCTTGAATAAATAGCCACTACCGGTTTAAAACCGCCAATAGCTAAACCCGCCGCATAAGTTATTGCATGTTGCTCGGCAATAGCGACATCAAAATATTGTTGTGGATATTGTTGGCTAAATTCAACCATACCAGAGCCTTCACGCATCGCTGGTGTTATGGCCATTAATTTTTTATCAATTGCCGCAGTTTTACACAACCAATCACCAAAAATTTGTGAATAAGTGGGTAAACTCGGTGCTGATTTGGGTAAATTGGTTTGTGTGTGATCAAACTTTGGCACCGCATGATATTTTATCGGCTCTTGTTCCGCGGGGTGATAGCCTTTACCTTTTTTGGTGGCAATATGTAATAGTTGCGGCCCTTTTAAATTACGCATATTACGAATAGTATCGACTAAACCATTAACATCGTGACCATCAATAGGGCCGATGTAGTTAAAGCCTAATTCTTCAAAAAAGGTGCTCGGTACCACCATGCCTTTTAAGTGTTCTTCGGCTTTACTGGCTAATTCTCGAATAGGTGGAATACCTTTAAGTATGCGCTTACTACCTTCTCGGAGCCCTGTATATATGCTACCAGATAATAATTTAGCTAAATGATTATTCAGTGCACCCACATTTTCTGATATCGACATTTCGTTGTCATTTAAAATAACCAACATGTTTTTACCAATATCACCAGCATGATTTAGCGCTTCAAATGCCATGCCAGCGGTCATCGCCCCATCACCAATAACGGCAACCACTTTACGATTTTTAGCTTCTTTTTCTGCGGCAACCGCTAAACCTAAGGCCGCTGAAATTGAGGTGCTTGAATGACCAACACTTAAGGTATCGTACTCACTTTCTTCTCGCCAAGGAAATGGATGCAAGCCGTCTTTTTGACGAATAGTTTGCATTTTATCGCGGCGACCGGTCAAAATTTTATGAGGGTAAGCCTGATGACCCACATCCCAAATAAGTTTGTCAAAGGGTGTTTGATAAACGTAATGTAGGGCTACGGTTAATTCAATAGTGCCTAAGCCAGAGGCAAAATGACCACTACTTTTGCTCACTGAGTTTAATAAATAACTACGCAATTCGTTGCTAACTTGAGGTAATTGATTTTGTTGTAGCTCACGTAAATTTTCAGGGAGATCAATTTGAGATAATAATGGGTAGTCAGCAAGGTTTATGGTCATATTTTGTTTCGGTTTAAATTGGCTTCAATTGTTTTTAATTATTATTATTGAGTTTTCACAAAAGAGTAATAAATTATATTGCTAATTGTTACGATGAATTATAAAGGTCGCAAAATCAGCTAATTTATGGGTATTGTAAGGTAAATTACCTAAAGCTTGTAGTGCTTGTTGATATAACTGGTCGGCTTTTTGTTGTGCGCCTTGTAAACCAAGGAGTGCAGGGTAGGTACTTTTATTGGCAGCAAGGTCAGAACCACTCGGTTTACCTAACTCTTGTTCACTTGAGGTTATATCAATAATATCRTCKYGMACTTGRTARGCTARWCCRACACTTTGTGCAAAAACAGTTAAATTATCAATATTATTTGTGCTTGCCAGTGGTGAACAAGTAGCGACCATTAACACAGACGCTTGTAATAATGCCCCTGTTTTAAKSWSATNTAASNTTTTCTAATTCGGCTAATGAAATGGTTTTATTAGTTGCCGACAAATCTAAAGCTTGTCCGCCACACATACCTTGATAACCGCTAGCGTTAACTAATTGTTGAACTAACTTCAGCTGTTTATCTGTTGTTATACCGTCCATTGATTGACTAGTTAAAATATCAAAAGCCAAGGTTTGTAAACTATCGCCCGCTAAAATAGCTGTGGCTTCATCAAACTTGATGTGACAGGTGGGTTTACCACGGCGTAAATCATCATCATCCATTGCCGGTAAATCGTCATGCAATAACGAATAGGCGTGAATGCATTCTAAAGCAGCAGCAATTCTATCGATAGTGTTTATCTCAACACTTAACGCTGCACCGGTAATATAAGCTAAATAAGGGCGCATGCGTTTGCCGCCAATTAATAAGCCATATTCCATCGCGGCCAAAAGCGTTTTATCGTTGTGGGGATTGTTTTTGGCTAAGTCAGCTAGTTTGTCACTAATAAATTGATTAATGCGCTGCTGATAATGAGCTAAATCATCAAGTTGATTCACCAACTATTACTCCGCTGTTGGTGGTTCACTAAGCTCGAAAGCGGATAAATTTTGTTGACCATTATCTTGTAATAAAATTTTAACTTTTTGCTCTGCTTGTTGAAGCTTTTCTTGGCTTAATTTACTTAATGATAAACCTTGTTCGAACAATGACATCGACTCTTCTAAACTTAATTCACCTTGCTCTAAATTTTGCACTATGGTTTCTAATTCTGTTAAGGATTGCTCAAAACTTGGTGTCGATTTTTTTCTTGCTGGCATAGTGGTAACTTAAGATAGTTGTTATTACGGCAAAGTTACCTTAGCCACGGCGTATCGTCAATGTAATAAGTTGAGCAAAAGAAAATATAAATAAAAAAATATTGATAGAGCACAATAAAAGCTAAAACTAGTCTAAAATTATCAAGGAATTAATGATACTTTTATGAAAGGATGATTCGGCGAAGTAGTCGCATCCTTTTTATGGATAGGGTATTATCGAAAGATATTATTTTTAAAGCATATTAATAAGTTGGGAGGCTTTTGTGGATTTAGCTACGGTAGTCGGTGTTTTAGGTGCAGTAGGCCTACTCGTTATGGCAATGATGTTGTCGGGCGATATCATGATGTTTGTCGATACGCAATCGGTGATCATTGTATTTGGTGGTTCACTTTTTATTGTATTATCAAATTACAACATGGGGCAATTTTTCGGTATTGGTAAAATTATCGGCAAAGCGTTTATGTTCAAGCTTGAAAAGCCTGAAGAGCTTATTGAAAAAGCCGTTGAAATGGCTGATGCTGCTCGCAAAGGTGGTTTTTTAGCGCTAGAAGAAGCTGAAATTACCAATGCTTTTATGCAAAAAGGCGTTGATATGTTAGTGGATGGACACGATGCTGATGTCGTGCGCGGCACCTTACAAAAAGATATTTCTTTAACCACAGAACGACATGAAACTGGCTCTGATATGATGATGGCACTTGCCGATGTTGCCCCCGCTATGGGGATGATCGGCACGCTGATTGGTTTAGTGGCGATGTTGTCTAATATGGACGATCCAAAATCTATTGGTCCGGCGATGGCTGTTGCTTTATTAACCACGCTTTATGGTGCTTTTCTCGCCAATGTTATCGCTATACCAATTTCTGCTAAATTAAAATTAAGAATGGCGGAAGAAAAGATGAATCAAGAATTAATTCTTGATGCCGTTCTTGGTATTCAAGATGGGCAAAACCCCCGCGTTATTGAAGGCCTATTGAAAAATTACCTTGCTGAAGGCAAACGAGCAGTTAACACCACTGAAGAAGAATAGTGAGAGTAAATTATGGCAGATGAAGCTGAATGCAAATGCCCACCACCAGGGCTACCCGCGTGGATGGGAACGTTTGCTGACTTAATGTCGTTATTGATGTGTTTTTTCGTACTCTTGTTATCTTTTTCAGAAATGGATGTACTTAAATTTAAACAAATTGCCGGTTCAATGAAATTTGCTTTTGGTGTGCAAAATAAAATAGAAGTTAAAGATATTCCTAAAGGCACGAGTATTATTGCGCAAGAATTTCGCCCGGGAAAACCCGAACCAACACCGATTGAATTAATTCAACAACAAACCATGGAAATGACCGAGCAAATGCTTGAGTTTCAAGCCGGTGATGAAACTTCAGCTGGTGGACGACAAGAACAGCGTGGTGAAGAACGTGGTGGTCAGTCGCAAAGTACTGATGACAATCAAGCTCAATCTTTAGAACAAGCGCAAGAAGCAGTAGAACAAGCTCAACAAGAGCAAATGAACGAATTGCTGAAAAAAATCGCACAACAACTTGATGAACAAATTCAAGATGGTGCGGTTGAATTAGAATCATTAGGTCAGCAAATTATTATTCGCATTCGTGAAAATGGTTCTTTTCCTTCTGGATCGGCATWTTTACAACCTAAATTCAAACCTATTATTAAAGATATTGGTGATATTTTGAATAATATTCCCGGTGAAATTATGATCTCAGGTAATACTGACGACCGTGAAATTCATACTGAACTTTATAACTCAAATTGGCAATTATCGGCCGAACGAGCGGTAGCTATTGCGCAAGAATTGATTAAAGTTCCGGGGTTTGATCCCACACGATTATTAGTTGTTGGGCATGCCGATACTCGTCCATTAGTCCCTAATACTAATGCACTAAATCGCCGTCGTAATCGTCGTGTTGAAATTGCCATTAATCAAGGTAAGGCAAAAGAATCGGAGCCTATATCGGTAATAAAATAGCTAATAGCGGTTATATTCACATCAAAATTATTTTGAAGCCATTACCTGTTAAACGTTAGTGGTTTTTTCATTTTTATGGTGCTTAGTGTATAATCCGCGCCATTAACTATTACCGCTAACATTGAGTACTAAAAACGATGAAATTTATCGTCAAACTGCAAGCTGAAATCGCTATTAAATCTCGCCCTGTTCGTAAACGTTTTACTAAAATTTTAGAGTCGAACGTTAAAAATGTTTTGCGTCGCGTTGACGAACAAGTGACCACACGTGGGCATTGGGATCATTTAGAAGTTAACTGCAAAAATGATGATGCTAAAAATCGTTTAGCGCTAATTGATACTTTAAAATGTATTCCCGGTGTGGCCCAATTTATTGAAGTGCAACAAATGCCGTTTGCTGATCTCGATGATATTTATGAGAAAACCTTAGCAGTACATGCCAGTACTATTGAAAATAAAACCTTTTGTGTACGCGCTAAACGCAATGGCGATCACGATTTTAATTCCCTTAATGTAGAACAATATGTGGGTGGTGGTTTAAATCAACATGTTGCAAGCGCTCGCGTTAAACTTAAAAATCCTGACGTGACTATACGTTTAGAAATTAAACATGATCAATTGTATATAGTGACTGAATTACATAAAGGTTTAGGCGGTTTTCCTATTGCGACGCAAGAAGATGTGTTGTCGTTAATGTCGGGCGGTTTTGATTCCGGTGTTGCTAGCTATCAAATGATCCGCAAAGGATCACGTACCCATTATTGTTTTTTCAATTTGGGCGGATCAGCTCATGAAGTCGGCGTAAAACAAGTGAGTTACTACTTATGGAATAAATATGGTGCCTCACATCGGATTAAGTTTTTTGCCGTTGATTTTGAGCCAGTAGTTGCCGAAATATTAGAAAATATTGAAAATGGCCAAATGGGCGTTGTCTTAAAACGTATGATGATGCGTGCAGCGGCCAATATTGCGGAAAAATTTGGCATTCAATCTTTGGTTACCGGTGAAGCGTTAGGGCAAGTGTCTAGTCAAACACTCACTAATTTAAATGTTATTGACCGTGTAACCGAAACACTTATTTTACGCCCGTTAGTGGCTTATGATAAGCAAGATATTATTGATATAGCTCGCAAAATAGGCACTGAAGATTTCGCTAAAACCATTCCTGAATATTGTGGTGTTATTTCGAAAAAACCAACGGTTAAAGCGGTATTATCAAAAATCGAAGATGAAGAAAATAACTTTGATTTTGCTATTTTAGATAAAGTGATCGCAGAAACACGTATTTTTGATATTCGCGATATCGGCAAAGAAACCGATGAGGAAGTCAATTCAGTTGATTTAGTTGAAAAAATTCCAACAGGTGCCGTTGTTGTTGATATCCGTAGCCCAGAAGAAACAGAGGATAAGCCGTTAGCTATTATTGATGTTGAAATTAAGCACATACCTTTTTATAAATTAGCGACACAGTTTGTTGATTTACCACAAGATAAAGAGTATTTGTTATATTGTGATCGCGGCGTAATGAGCAAACTACAAGCACTGTATTTACTTGATAATGGCTATAAAAATGTTAAGGTTTATCGTCCTTAGTTTGTTATATAATATAAATATCAACAGTATCTAATTAACCTTTACCTTTTTACCACCAACCCAAGTTTCCAACACTTGGGTTTTCCAAATATTTTTAGCGTCAATCGCAAAGATATCTTGATCAATTAAGATAAAGTCAGCTTTTTTCCCTTTTTCTAAAGAGCCTATAATTTTTTCTTGATGACCCGCATAGGCGGCATCCAAGGTAAAACTTCTAAACGCTTGTGTTAATGTCATTTCTTCTTCGGGAAACCAGCCATTTTTGGGGGAGTTTTGGTTATCTTGGCGAGTCACTGCGGCATGCAAACCGTAAAATGGATTGGGCGATTCTATCGGAAAATCTGAGCCATTCGCAATAATTGCGCCTGCGGCTAATAATTTATGCCATGCATAAGCGCCAAGTATGCGTGTTTCACCAAGCCTGTCTTGCGCCATATTTTTATCGCTAGTAGCATGTGTTGCTTGCATTGAGGCAATAACACCAAGTTTGGCAAAACGTGGAATGTCTTCAATTTGTAATACTTGTGCATGTTCAATACGATTGCGCAGTGCTTTTTTGTAAGGATCAGTAAGGTATTTTTCATAAAGATCTAAAATGATCTTATTCGCTTTATCGCCAATGGCGTGAGTATTTACTTGAAAGCCAGCATCAAGCACTGTTTTTATTAATAAATCGAGTTTTTTAGGAGAATAGAGTAATAAGCCTTTATTGCCGTGTTGATCTGAATAGTCTTTTATCAATGCCGCGCCACGACTGCCTAGCGCACCATCGGCTGATATTTTTACGCTGTTTATGATAAATTTATCATCGGGTGAACTAAAGTAACCTTGTTGAAGTAACTGGTTTATTTTTTTATCATTAATATCGATCATCGCATCAATTCTGATCGGCATATTATTTTCTTCAACTAAACTTTTATATGCCTTGATGTTGCTATTACTAATGCCTGCATCATGTGCTGAGGTTAAACCAACACTAGCGAGAGATTTCATTGCTTTAACTAATGCAAATTTAATTTGTTGTTGTGATAATGGTGGAATTTTATCGGTGATAAGCGCCATAGCATTATCAACAAAAACGCCTGTTGGGTTACCATTTTTATCTTTAATTATTTCGCCACCATCAGGTGTTAATGTTTGTTTGGAGACACCAGCTAGTGTCATCGCTTTGTTATTTGCCCAACCTGCATGGCCGTCAATGCGTTTAAACCAAATTGGCGTGTTTTTGAAATATTCATCCAAACTTATTGCTTGCGGATATTGTTTACCTTGCCAAAGTACTTGGTTCCAACCACGACCTAATAACCAGTTGTTTTGCTTTGTGTTTGAGCTTTGTTCAGGAGCTTTATTTGAGTTTTGTTGTTGAAATTTAATTGCACGATTAACTGCTTGTTGTTCACTAGTTGTGCCGTTTAAATCAACCTGTAACAAACTTAATCCGTAAGATAACACATGACCATGAGCATCAATAAGCCCCGGTAACATAGTTTTACCTTGACCATTAATTTTGATAAGTGCTTTATCATTAGGCAGTTTATCGTTTTTTTGAAAAAGTTTTGCTACTTTATCATCACTGAATTGTATTGCCGAAAAGTGTTTGAGCTTTGCTTGCGCGGTTAAAGTGTAACCATTGATATTGTAATAAAGCGTGGTTTTTGTCCAAGCGGGTAAAGTAATAAAGTAGACAATACAAAGAATAATTATTTTCATAGTCAGTATTTTTATAGAGTAATATCATTAATATACGTGAGTTATGCTAAACAACAAGTTTATTTTTTTTAAAATTATTTAGTCTTGTCCAAGCATTTTTATTTGCTGCAAAAGTTGGCTATTTTGTGGAGTGGAAATATGATGTTTTAGTCCTAAACGGTGTATATAACCATTAATATAATCAATTTCTGTCGTGCGTTTGGCGAGAATATCGGTACGCATTGACGAGCAGTTTCTTGCGGTGGTTGTAGCTACTTGGTTGACTAAATTTAATAGATCTGTGGCGATAAAATCAAAATTTTCAGCTTTGGCTACTTGCACAAGTTCGGTGATAAGCATTACTTTTAGATCTGAAAATACTGCTGAATTTATCTCGCCATTGTCAATGTTATAAAGTGCCGTTAATGGGTTGATCACACAATTTACCGCTAATTTTTGCCACTGTTTTGCGATGATATTTTCTTGCCAATGTACTGGGGGTAATGCTTTATTAAAAAGCTCTGTCAGTGTGTTGGTGATATTTGCTGATAAACGACCACTTAATATCCCTAAATCGCTTTGTCCTAACCCAGTATGAATAATATGTTTAGGCATTGGTCGCGCGCAGCCATGAGTAGTTAATAGCGCTAAAATAGTGTGTTGATCTAATATAGCATGAGCAATATCATGTAAAGTGCCCATGCCATTATGGGCGAGAATAATAATTGCGTGCTTATTAAGTTTATCGCTAATATCGGCTAACACTTGTTTAACTTGATAAGATTTTACACAAACTAAAATTACATCAGCATTGTTTAGCTGGCTAATTTGAGCTAATTGATAATTGCACTGTTCACTCAAGCCGTTTAGGTGAGTATAACTATACTCAATTGTGACTGTTTTGTTGTTAGCCGCTTGCTGCGATTGCTTGGGGGAAGGTAATAGCGAGATTGATGCTACATTAGCTGAAAATGTTTGCATATGGTTATGCCAAAGCAAGCCCATCGCCCCTTGACCTACAATCACAATGTTCATCATTTAATACAATTATTTAGCAAATAAAACTCATGTTATCACAGTCGCTTAGCTAGCGATAAGCAAAAGCTTTTGTTAGTATTTAGCTAATTTTATTATTATCATTTTAAAAGAGTAAAAACTCATGCCATCATTAGACATTGTCTCTGAAACTAATTTAGACGAAGTACGTAATGCCACCGAAAATGCTACCAGAGAGTTAAGCACACGTTTCGATTTTAGAGGTGTAGAAGCAAGCTTTGAATGGAAGTCACCTGCGATCACGGTAAAAGCTGAAATGGATTTTCAAGTGAAGCAAATGCTCGATATTATTCGTAACCAACTTGCTAAACGAAATATTGATGCTAAAGCGATGACTCTTGGAAATAGTAATCACACCGGTAAAACTTTTAGCCAACAAGTGACTTTTCAAGAAGGTATAGATCAACCAGTAGCAAAAAAATTAGTAAAACTAATTAAAGACAGCAAACTAAAAGTTCAAGCCGCTATTCAAGGGGATAAAATTCGCATTACCGGTAAAAAACGTGATGATTTACAAGCGGTGATGAAGTTAGTGCGTGAAGCTGAATTAGAACAATCGTTTCAGTTTAATAACTTTAAAGATTAAGTGGTTATCATATAATTAATCAATATCTTTAAATCTTTTATTGATGTTGTTAGAGTGACACAAACACACTGGTAGTATCATTACTTTCCATTAAAAGTAAGCCAAGCTTTACAGTTAGAAAGTCGAGAAATAGCTTTTACGGTAAATTAATTGCCGATAAAGCTATTTTTTTTGCGTTATTTTCAGTAGATTGTCTGCTTTAGAGTACAGATAACAATAATTATTATTACAATTAAAAATAAAGTTAGAGGTGTTTAAGTGGGAGTTTCTCGAGGCGGTTTTAGTTCGCGATTAGGTTTTATTATGGCAGCCGCTGGCTCTGCTGTTGGTTTAGGTAATATTTGGGGATTTCCAACCCAAACAGCAAGCAATGGCGGTGCAGCCTTTGTTTTAGTGTATTTAGTGTTAGCCTTTTGCTTAGCTTATCCTGCTTTTATGGCAGAATTGCTTATCGGTCGTTATGGGCAAGCTAATGCGGTAACTTCGTTACAAAAAATGTCTCATAACCTTTGGCAAAAACGCTTTGCTTTTATGGTCGGTTTTGGCGGTATTATTTGCGCAGCGCTAATTTTAAGTTTTTATGGCATTTTGGCGGGTTGGATGATGTCGTTTGCAATTGATCCCCTGCTGCGGTTATTCGGGCTTAACGAAGCTGCGCAATGGTTTGTTACACAGTCTCTTACTCGTAATTTGATTTTTACTGCGTTGTTTATGTCATTGACTATCTTCATTATTCGTCGTGGTGTGGAAGATGGCATCGAAAAGTGGTCGAAGCGCTTAATGCCAATGTTGATTATATTATTAACGGTGTTAATTATTTATGTGATGACTTTAGAGGGCGCAAGTGAAGGCATCAAAGCTTATTTGCAACCTGATTTATCACGTGTTTTTGATGCTGATTTGTTAATTAGCGCATTAGGACAAGCTTTTTTCTCCTTGTCGCTAGGTACCAGTGTCATGATTATCTATGGCTCTTATATCTCTAAAAAAGAAAATTTAGTCAGCCTTGGTGCACTAGTTACCTTAATTGACGTTTCTATTGCCTTTTTAGCGGGTTTATTAATTATTCCTGCTATGTATGTAGCGCAAGCACACGGTGTGGCTATTTTTGCTGAAGATGGTAGTTTAATTTCAGGTTCAAATTTAGTCTTTACGGTCTTGCCTTCATTATTCGATGGTATGGGCGTTATGGGCATGTTTGTGGGTTTTGCCTTTTTTGTATTAATGACTATTGCTGCACTCACATCATCAATTTCTATGCTCGAAGGCCCCGTTTCTTATGTGGTTGAACGCCATGACGTAGAACGTACTAAAGCAACGACTTTTATTGGTTTAGGTATTTTGATCATCAGTATTATTATTGTCATGAATATTAGCTTTATGCTCGATTTTGTCGCGATGATTTCTACTCAATATGGTCAACCTATTATTGCGATGTTGTGTTGTGTGTTTGTTGGTTGGATCTGGCAACGTAATTCACTGTTAGCAGAAATTAAACAAGGTAACGACAATGTTGAAAATAGCTTGTTTTGGAAAATTTGGCCTTGGTATGTAAAATTTGTTTGCCCAACAGCTATTGCCGCGGTGTTTGTGCATTCAATATTGTAGTTTTTTAGTTTTTAGATTCCCACCTGCGTGAGAATGACGTATAGCGTGGGAATGGCAGCACCGTCATCCCCGAATGCTTTTGTCGGGGATCTCCAAATGAGTGCACCGTCATCCCAGAATGTTTTTGTCGGGGATCTCCAAATGAGTGCTCCGTCATCCCCGAATGTTTTTGTCGGGGACCAGTTATACCTTTGGCCAATTGAGTTGCCAAGGTAACTGTAACTGGCTAAGTACGGCTTGAGTGCTTGCTTGTAAAAATAATTCTCCTGAATTGGGTGCACACAAATATTCATATTGGTGTTCATTGAAGGTGAATTTTAAGGCATAAGCGTGTAAATATCCGCGATCAGCTTCACCGCCTGTATAACGGTTATCACCTAAAATAGGTGCGCCAATACTGTTTAATGCCACACGAATTTGATGTGTTTTACCGCTATGAGGTTTTAATAAAAACAACCTTATGCCGTTTGTAATGCTATAAGAGCAAAACTGAGTGATTGCTGGGTTTTTTTGGCTACGTAGAAGTTTGTAACAACCACGACGACTTTTTGCCATATCTCCCTTAATTAACCCCTGTTTCTTTTTTGGTCTTTTATCACTTAACGCTACATAATATTTTTCAATATTATGATCATTAAATAATTGTTGAAACTGTTGCGTAGTGGCTAAATTTTTAGCCATGATGACAATGCCCGAAGTCATTTTGTCTAAACGATGTACGGGGTAAAGTTCTTCAAGTTTTAGTTGTTGTTTAACCTGATTAAACAGGCCATTACCAAGCTTATCTTCATCGTGAAAATTAATACCTGCGACTTTATTAATAACCACAAAATTTGCTTGATCATCAATAACGGTGAAATGTTTAGGCATAGAGAAGTATATTTTTTGTATGCATATTAAATAGTATCTATTAACTTGCTTGTGGTAATAATAATTTCAGATGAAAACAACAGCCTTCGCCTAACTTGCTTGAGCATTCTATTTCACCTTTAAATTTTTGTGTGACAATGTTTTGCACTATATGTAAACCAAGTCCACTGCCCCCTTGTCCGCGCTTAGTGGTATAAAAAGGATCAAAAATTTGTGGTAAACGTTCTTTTTTAATGCCATTGCCATTGTCACATATTCGCATTCGCAACCAATCATCTCTGTAGCTCATCACGATAGATATTTTTTTATCATCAATATTTTCAAAAGCATGTAAAGCTGCATTTAAAATGAGATTAGTTATAATTTGTGCAAAAGCACCGGGATAACCAACAACGGATATATTTTCTGGGCAGTTAACATCTATTATAATCAGTTGTTTTTTTAATTTTGGTGATATGCTGGTTAATATGTTATTTAAATACTCAAGGACATTGAATTGTCGCTGCTCTTCACTTGATTGATCAACAGAAATAAGTTTAAAACTACTAATAAGATCGGCTGCTCTGGTTAAATTGCGTAAAACAATATCTGCCCCTTGTTTTATTTTACCTGCTCTATGTTTGAAATTTTTATGCGTTATAGTTTTATTGTTATAGGTTTCAAGTAATTCATCAATAGTTTCGACAATGTGTGATGCGGCTGTTACGCCAATTCCTATCGGAGTGTTAATTTCGTGAGCAACACCAGTTACTAAGCTTGAAAGAGCAATATTTTTTTCAGAGTTGACTAACTGTTTTTGTGTTTCAAGTAATTCATCACTACGTTTTTTTACTATTATTTCTAGATGGAGTTTTTGCTTGGCAAGTCTGTTTGTTCTAATCTTTACTATTAACGCAACCAGTAGTATTGATAGAGAAATAACTATAATTTGTAGCCACCATAATTTCCACCACGGTGATTGAATAATAAATACTAGCTTAGGTTGTTGATAATTAATTGATTTAAAAGTATCTGTACCAACGACAAAAAATTCATACTTGCCAGAAGGTAAATTATTATAGGTAATAGCGCCGCTTTTTATTGTTTGATATTTGTTACTATCATAATTTTTTAGATAATATTGAAAATGGCTCGTTGTGGTTTTATTGTAATTTAAATAAGCAAAATTAATTTTAATTGTGTTTGTTTGATAATTTAATATTAGGGGTTTGCGAGGTAAAAACTGATACTGTTCCAAAGGTTTTTGATCAACAGTTACCGCTGTAATTATCGTGTTTCCTTCTTCTTTTGTCTGTTGCTGAATAGTTGAATTTAATATTGTAATACCATTGTCTGCACCAAAAAGTAAATTATTATTGTTTAATTTTAACGCAGCACGATTTAAAAAATTACTGCTGGGAATACCATCTTTTTTATCAAAATTAAGGCTGTATTGTTCTTGTTTATAAAAAGAAATACCTGCACTAGTGGTAAGCCATAAGTTTTCAACTTCATCTTCTATAATACTTTTAATATTATTATTTTGAAAATTCACATGCCCTTGTACTAAATCAAAACTATCGCTTACTGGGTTTAAAACATATAAACCATTTTTAGTACCGACATAAAATTTATTGTTGTGGCTTTGATATATAGTGTTAATTTGTTCGCTGTTAGTGGATGAATTGGAAGTAAGTGGGTAATGAACAAAAAATTGAATATTTTGATCTATTTTGTCAACACCGTTWGTATCTGTAGCAACCCAAATTTGCCCAGCTTGATCTTCGATAATATCAATTAATTCATTGCTAGCTATAGAGGTAAAATCATTTTCATCATGCTGATAATAGGTTGTAGTTGTAGTAGTGATTTTTGCTAGTCCTTCAAAATAACTTATACACCAGAGCTGTTGTTTATTATCATAAAGTAAATTTTTTATTCCTTTGTTTTTAAACTTCTTAATAAGATGATTCATGTTGGTTATTTTTGAACGCAGTGGATCAATGACAAATAATCCTGCTCCACCGGCTACCCAAATTTGTTGTTTGTCATCTTCAACTAAGCTCTCAGCACGGTAAGGCCCCATTGTATTTATTGTTTTAAATAAGTTAAATGTTTTGTGATTCTTTTTACGAAATAATAAACCTTCATCTGTTGAAATCCACAGAACATTTTTATGATCTTCTAAAAAAGCAGTAACATGGTGAAATTTAGCCTTACTACCTGATTTAGTCGTATATTGATTGATTAGGTTAAATGAATTTGTTGAGTAATTTATTTTTAAAAGTCCTGCAAACCTAGTTGCTATCCATATAACACCATTTTTTTCTATAATCATATCGCGGATGTCATCATGAGAAAAAATTTGTATATTTTTATTTTTTAAAAATGAAAATTTATTTTTATTTGGTAAATAACGGTATAAACCTTGATGGGTGGCAACCCAAATATCATTGAATTTGCCTAATGCTAGATGTGTTATTGGTACATTTAATTGCCGCTGTTTTGAAGTAATAAAAGTAAAGTTATCTTCATCTTCATTGTATCGTCCAAAGCCACTTTCTGTACCTATCCATAAGGTGTTTTTTTTATCAACTAATAGAGTGCGAACTTGGGGGTGAAAAATAGAGTTAGGGTCATTTTTATCATATGTATATTGTGTAAAGTAGCCCGGTTTGTTTAGCAACATTTTATTTAAACCACTTGAGGTGGCAACCCATAAAATACCGCCTCGAGCCTCAACAATTTTCCATACTCTGTTATGACTTAAACTATGGTTATTTTCTTTATTATTAATAAAAGAGGAAAAGGTTTGTAGCTTTTTATTATAGCGACATAATCCGTTACTTGTGCCTAGCCATAATGTACCTTGACTGTCTTCAAAAAAAGATTGTACTCTATCACTACACAGTGAAGTTGGATCGTTGTCATTATGTTGAAAATTCTTTATTAGTTTTAAGGTAGGATCATACAAGGCTAAACCTTTTGCCCAAGTACCAACCCAAAATTGTTGTTTTGAATCAATAAAAATATTACTAGCGCCGTCGCGTTGTAATGTTATTCCTTGGTGGCTCTTACTTGAGTATACGTTGAACTTATCACCATCAAAACGGGTTAAACCTTTTGGTGTTCCTAACCAAATAAAACCTGTTTTGTCTTTTTGTATCGAATAAATGGTACTGTCGGGTAAGCCATGAGAAACAGAAAAACGTTCAATATTTGAATAATAGGCGCTACCGTAACTATTATTGTTTACCAGTATTGAGGTAAATAATATGGATAAAGCAATAATGGCTCTGTAGTAGCATTTATACATGATGATTAACTATTTATTAATGATGAAATGAACAGTGAGCCTAATACTAGGCTATTTATACATTTTTACCAAATAAAAAAATATTAAATTATAGTTAAAAAACTGTAACTTAGGACATAAAATCAATGTTTTTACTTAAGTCTTTTACTACGTTAATTGTAAGTGGTTTTTTATTAGTTGCTTGTAGTTCGCAGCAAGTAAATAACTTAATGCCGAATTTACCTGATAGCATTACTTTTATTGAACAAGTAAAAGTTCAAGCCAATAACATTACCATTCCTTATAAAAAATATCGTTTAAAAAATGGCTTAACGGTTATTCTACATCAAGATCATTCTGATCCCTTAGTGCATGTAGATGTTACTTATCATGTTGGCTCTGCACGTGAACAACTAGGTAAATCAGGTTTGGCACATTTTTTTGAACATATGATGTTTCAAGGCTCAGAACATGTTGCTGATGAACAACATTTTAAAATAGTCACCGAAAGTGGTGGTAACCTAAATGGCACCACCAATACAGATCGTACCAATTACTATGAAACCGTACCCAATAATCAGTTAGAAAAAATGCTCTGGCTAGAGTCAGATCGCATGGGCTATTTATTAACAGCCATTACTAAAGAAAAGTTTGAAGTACAGCGTGCTACAGTTAAAAATGAACGTGGTCAAAATGTTGATGATCGTCCTTATGGGCGAATTGGTGAAACTATTAATCAAATGCTTTATCCCCGAAGCCACCCTTACTCTTGGCCAACCATTGGTTTTATGGATGATTTAGACCGAGTATCGTTAACCGACTTAAAACAATTTTTCACGCATTGGTATGGTCCTAATAATGCGGTGTTAACCATAGGTGGCGATTTTAATGAACAACAAGCTTTGACATGGATAGCCAAATATTTTTCGGATATAAAAACGGGATCTCAAGTTAAAAATTTCCCCAAAAAAGTAGTAAATTTAGCTGAAAATAAATATTTGACGTTAATCGATAATATTTCTTTGCCGTTATTGTATATAAGTTTCCCCACCGTTTATGCTCTGCATAAAGACGAAGCTGCACTTGATGTACTAGCCAATATTCTTGGTAATGGTTCTACCTCATTATTTTACCAAAGCATGGTTAAATTAGGGCTTGCGGTACAAGCGGCGGCAACACATCCTTGTAAAGAGTTGGCATGCACCATGAATTTTTACGCCATTGCTAATCCTCAACAAGGTATTTCGTTAGTTAAACTACAAACAGCAATAAATAATACTTTGGTAGATTTTGAACGTCGTGGCGTTAAAGATGATGATTTACTTAAAACCAAAGTGAGTATGGAAACTGAAACTATTTATAGTTTACAAAGTGTTGCCGGTAAAGTGTCGTCATTGAGTTTTTTTGAAACCTTTACGGGCGATGCAAATTTTACTCAACAACAATTAGCGCGTTATCAAAAAGTTACTAAAGCTGATGTGATGCGCGTTTATAATAAGTACATAAAAAATAAAGCGGCGGCTATCTTGTCTGTAGTTCCCCGTGGATTATCGGCTAAACAACAAGCAAAAATTGTCGCTCATCAAGATGATTTTGTTTTACCCGATATTTCTCATCCACCACAAGTTAAAAATAGTGATCTAAGCATTGTTGAAAATAAATCGAGTTTTGATCGCAATATTATTCCACCGTCAGGCAGAAATCCGTTAATTAAAGTGCCGAGTTTATGGCGAAAGAACTTCGCTAACGGTTTAAAAATTATTGGTAGTAAAAATACAGAAACGCCCACAATTAGTTTGTTATTGAGTATTGAAGGAGGGCCGTTACTCGATCCTATTAATAAAGCAGGGCTAGCATCATTAACGGCGGCATTAATGGAAGAAGGAACAACGAATTACTTAAAAGAAGAACTTTCAAATGAACTAGCAAAATTGGGTAGTAATATTTCGGTGGCAGCTTCAGGTCGCAATACCTATATTCAAGTGAGTAGTTTAACTAAAAATTTGGATGCGACTATTAATTTAATGCTTGATGTAATGTTTAATCCAGCATTTAAGCAAGCTGATTTTGATCGTGTAAAAAATCAATTATTACAAGGATTGCAACAAGGTTTAAAAGATCCCAATACTATTGCTGCTCGTGCACGAAAACAGCTTTTATTTGGTACAAATAATCGTATAGGATTAGTTGATAGTGGCAGCATCAAAACAGTATCAGCGATCACATTAAATGATGTTAAACAGTTTTATAAAAATTATTTTTCTCCAAAATATAGTAATTTAGTGATTGTTGGTGCTATTGATAAGAGTAATGTTTTAGCTAAATTTGACTATTTAAAACACTGGCAGGGTGCAAATTACTCAATACCTAGTTACAAAAAATTTCCACAGCTTGATGCCAATACCATCATTTTTATTGATCAGCCCAAGGTAAAACAAGCAAACATTGCGTTAGTGCGTCGAGCGATGCCATTTGATGCGTTGGGTGATTATTTTAAAGCTAACTTAATGAATTATCCCTTAGGTGGTGCTTTTAATAGTCGCATTAATTTAAATTTACGTGAAGATAAAGGTTACACTTATGGTGCTAACAGTGGTTTTTCTGGTGGGAAAACATTAGGAAGTTTTAGTGCGAGAGCTAGTGTTAAGCAAGCACATACCATAGAAGCGATGTTAGAAATTGAAAAAGAAATTGAAACGTTTAAAATTAATGGTATGACACCAGCAGAAGCTGATTTTATGCGTAAAGCCATTTCTCAAAATGAGGCGTTGAGTTATGAAACTCCACGGCAAAAGAGTGGTTTTTTACGGCAATTAATTGAATATGGTTTATCCGATAACTATGGTGAACAGCAAACCGATATTATCAATACTATTTCACTGCAAGCGTTAAATAATATAGCCAAGGATGAATTATCAAAACCGCTGCAATGGATTGTTGTGGGTGATGCTCAAGTGGTAAAACCACAATTAGAAAAATTAAATCGCCCCATTGTTGAAATGAAATTAACGCCTTAAGTAAGAATAAAGTGCTTCTGGGAGTTGAAAACTATTAATTTACCCCAAGCTTAAAGGCTTGATTATATTGTGCATGTAAGACATAAATAAAATTGTTTTGTGCCTATGGAGTTGTTTTGAGTTTATCATTTGAAGATTATTTAACTGCGTTTCAACAGAAACCATATTTGCCGTCTTTAGTGGGCATAGGACATGGTATTGAACGTGAAGCACTGCGTGTTCATGCTCATGGTGAGTTATCGCAACATCCGCACCGTTATGACTTAGGCTCAGCGCTAACTCACCCGCAAATAACCACTGATTATGCTGAAAACTTATTAGAGTTTATTACGCCGGTAAGTACGGTTCCAGAACACGCTATTGAGCAATTACAAGACGTACAAAAATATACCCTGTCAAAAATAGATAATGAATTATTATGGCCGATGAGTATGCCATGTTTCGTTGATGATGCGACAAAAATACCGCTTGCTCAATTTGGCAATTCAAACATTGGTAAAATGAAAACAGTGTATCGACAAGGGTTGAAAAATCGTTATGGCAGCATGATGCAGGTTATTGCCGGCATCCATTTTAATTTCTCTTTTTCTCAGCAGTTTTGKCNTTCKYTGBDAVAAHHATCNTCHWWHTMAARRMKWWYWRMCMRASWWKRTTKCKSMYSRATRTYWKRAWTTACTGAGAAATTATAAACGCTATTGTTGGCTTATTCCATATTTGTATGGCAGTTCCCCCTTAATTTGCCCATCATTCTTACAGCATAAACCACAAAATTTACCCTTTAAAAAAACGCATAATGGCTATTTATATCTAGAATATGCAACGTCGTTGCGAATGAGTGATTTAGGATATACCAGCAGTTCACAGGAAGCTTTAACAATATGCTACGACAATGTTGAAAATTATGTGGCTGGCGTAAAAACGGCGATTAATTTACCCAGTGAAGAATTTGCTCAGTTAGGTGTAAAAGTTGCAGGGAAATATCAGCAACTTAATAGTAATGTGTTGCAAATTGAAAATGAACTATATGCTCCCGTGCGACCGAAGCGTGTTACCAAACCTGGAGAAAAACCTAGTGACGCATTGGCGGATCGTGGTGTTGAGTATGTTGAAGTAAGGGCTTTAGATGTTAACCCTTTTGTTGACACGGGTATAAGTGTTGAGCAAGTATACTTTTTAGATGTGTTTTTAACCTATTGCGCTTTAAAACCAAATAAGCAACTTGATTGTGAATGTCAGAAAAAATACGTAAATAACATGAATGAAGTTGTATTGCGCGGTCGAGATCCAAGCTTGTTACTCGTTGATAACGGTATTGAGAAAACATTGCCAGAATGGGGTAATGACATTTTTAATGATTTATTTAAAGTGGCTGAATTATTAAATAGTGCTTATCAAACGACAAAATATAGTGACGCAGTAACACGTGAATTATTAAAAATTAATGACACTYCTTTAACTCCGTCGGCAAAATTATTACAAATAGCTCAAAATGAAGAAATTAACTTTACCCAATACAGTTTATCTACAGCACAAGGCTATCGTGAACAATTGTTGAACCGCGAGTATCAATATTTTGATGATGCGCATTTTGTTGCTACGGTAAAAAAATCTCATCAAGATCAGCAAGACATTGAAAATGCAGATGAATTGGATTTCGATGACTTTCTGAATAACTATTTTGCTAAAAAATAAGCAAAAAAAAGCGCGTTAGGGCAACGCGCTACAATAATCAAAAGCAGTCCAGGGAGGTTTTGCTTTCATATATTATGAGTCTCATTTTTTTAAATAGTTCAAAAAACATTCAATAAAAAACCAAATTTTTATATTGATTTTTAATTCCTTGATCTTTAAGTATAAACAATAACTTAATGGCATAGGTGAAATGACGATAACTTGATTGAAATATTTATTTACAAAAAAGAATGTTTTTTGTTGGTTTTTCTTTAATAAAATGTAAAAAAAGTTGTGGAAATTATTTTTCACATGCTAGGATGTTTTTTTGGAAATTAGAAGGGAATAATAATGAAAGTAAGAACTATTTTATCAATAGGTATGCTAGTGGGGTTAAGTGCTTGTGCCTCTACATCTCAGTCAACTGCTGATAATGGCAAAAATTCAAGTGCAAAAAACATTAAAGTAGCAAGCAGTCAGTATTGTGATAAAACCATGCGATTAGGCTCTCATATTTCTAAAAGTCGTTGTATGTCTAAACGACAAAGAGAAATTGAAAAAAATCAAAAAGTAAATATAAGAATGAATAGAACAGGTTCTGCGTCGGAAGGTACAGGTTTGTAATACCGAAACCTATTTGAAAAAAACAGGTGAAAAAAAGCGCATTATAAAAATAATGCGCTAAAAACATGAAACACTAAGGGAAAAACTCTCACTTAGTATGAACAGATAACGCTGCTTTAGTTCAATATAGTTTTATTTATTGCTAATTTTTATCAGTTGTTAAAAATTCACCCAAAAAAAAGCGCATTATAAAAATAATGCGCTAAAAACATGAAACACTAAGGGAAAAACTCTCACCTAGTATGAACAGATAACGCTGCTTTAGTTCAATATAGTTTTCATTTGTTTTTCATTTTTATCAGTTGTTTAAGGTTCACCCAAAAAAAAGCGCATTATAAAAATAATGCGCTAAAAACATGAAACACTAAGGGAAGAACTCTCACTTAGTATGAACAGATAACAGCTATTTAGTTCAATAAAAGTTAATTTATTTATAAGACTTTATTTTCAGGACTTTATTTTTTAAAGCATTATGTCATCATAACCATTACGAGTACTATTATGTTGCTGTTATGAAATTAAACAAACAAATTCTTTTTATTCCAACACTGGTTTTAACACTGGCTAGTTGTGTAACGCCGCCACCAAATAATCCTGAAAATATTTGTGAGATATTTCGTGAGCATCGCGATTGGTACTTTGCCGCTAAAGATGCGCGAGAGCGTTGGGGTGTACCTATTCATGTACCAATGAGTATGATGTATCAAGAAAGTTCGTTTAAAGCACAAGCATTACCTCCTCGTGATTATCTTTTAGGTTTTATTCCATGGGGACGAGTCAGTAGTGCTTATGGTTATTCGCAAGCTAAAACCATGACTTGGGATGATTATATTCGTGAAACAGATAATTCTGGCGCTGATCGTGATGATTTTGAAGATGCCATCGATTTTATGGGCTGGTTTGTCTATAAAACGCAAAAAATTAATAAGGTCTCAAAATGGGATACTTATAGCCAATATTTAAACTACCACGAAGGTTGGGGTGGATTTAAACGAAAGTCTTATAAAAGTAAAAAATGGTTAGTGAATGTCGCGAGAAAAGTTGATAAACGAGCAAAGCGTTATAGTAGCCAACTTAAAAGTTGTGAAAGTAGTCTTGATCACGGTTGGTTATGGCGCTTGTTTTTTGGCTAATATGCTTAAGCCTGTTCTAATAAATTAAGCAAATAATAGTACGAATGTTATCGTATAAAAAATAGGCATATTCATTAGCTATATGACAGCATAATGCTTGCCAAATAATCACTTTTTTATTATTTTTTCACTGAGTTGTGATGGCTTATGGGCTAGATCAAAATTGTAAAAAAAAGATCTGTTTTTTTGTAAAAAGCGTTTGCAAAATTGAAGTGGGCTTTTCTATTGAGCTTGCTGTTGTTATCCACAGAAATTGTGGAAAGTTGATAACTAGAAATATACTGTGGATAACTTTGTAGATAAAAAGCTGTGTATTAATATTATCCACAAATTGATGGTTTTAAATGCTTTTTATCTACAACCGTAATGTAAGCTGCAAATAAATGTTAGGCGTTTTCTTGTTCCTCTGTACTGATATATTGCTCAGGTAAAACACGTACTGTTTTGATCATATTATCGCAAACATCAATAATTTCGATTGGATAACCCGCAATTCGCGCGCTGAGTTTGTTTTGAGGAATGTCTTCTAAATATTCGACAATTAAACCATTAAGTGTTTTTGGACCATCGGTAGGGAATTTCCATGACATTTCTTTGTTAATATCACGAATAGTGGCACTACCATCGACAAGATAGCTACCATCAGGTTGTAATTTAACTTCTTCGCTGGGTGCCGGTGTGGCGGTAGTTGTAAAGTCGCCAACAATTTCTTCTAAAATATCTTCTAATGTAACTAAGCCTTGTATATCGCCATATTCATCAACAACTAAAGCCAAACGCTCTTTAACTCGTTGAAATTTTAATAATTGAATATTAAGTTGTGTACCTTCGGGAATAAAGTAAATTTCACGTACGGCACGTAAAAGGGTTGCTTTGGTAAATTGGCTTTTAGAAATTAATTTAACCACGTCACGCATGTGAATATAACCAACTACATCGTCGATAGTATCGCGATAAAGCAATACGCGAGTATGGTTAGCTTGGGTTAATTGTTTTTGAATAATTTTCCAGTTGTCATTAATGTCTATGCCAATTAATTCGCTGCGCGGGATCATAATGTCTTCAACAGTAACTTTATCTAAATCTAATATGCCAACAAGCATATCTTGATCGCTTTCGGCTAATAGAGCACCTGATTCATTTACTACGGTGCGTAATTCTTCCGAGCTTAAGCTATGCTGTTCACGCTGTTCAGGGCTTATTCCTAATAACATTAAAATACCATTGGTGATCCAGTTCACGGCAATGACCGCAGGAAAGAATATAACTAATAATATTTGTAAAATAATAGAGCTTGGAAAGGCAATCTTTTCAGGATAGAGCGCAGCTAAGGTTTTTGGTGTAACTTCGGCAAAAATCAAAATAACTAGAGTCAGGACAATGGTTGCGATTAATACCCCAACATCGCCAAATAAACGTAACCCTATTATGGTTGCTACCGCTGATGCGGCAATATTAACAAGATTGTTGCCAATTAAAATTAAACCTATTAAACGATCGGGGCGGGCAAGTAATTTACTGACGCGTTTTGCACCTTTATGCTTTTGTTTTTCAAGATGGCGTAACCGATAACGATTAAGCGACATCATGCCGGTTTCAGAGCTGGAAAAATAAGCAGATAAAATAATTAAAATACCAAGAATGGTAAATAACGTCGCAGTAGATATGTCGTCCAAGAACAATGCCTTTTATTAATAACAAAATGTAATTGCCTTGTTTTAGTCAAGATGTTTTTACAATTACACGGTTAAGTAGTTTATACCCTATATTTTATGATAAGAGAAACTCTTTCACAAAACGGCTACCAAAATACGCTAAAGTTAATAAAAATGAGGCAATTATGGTGAGAATTAGCACTCTATGACCACGCCAGCCTTTTTTGTAATGTCCCCACAAAATAGCGCAATAAACCAATAAGGCCATAATGGATAATACTGTTTTATGCGCGTTTTCTTTAGAAAACAAATTATCGAGAAAAATAAATCCCGTAAGTTGACTGATAAATAAAGCGAATGTACCAATAGCGAGAATTAAAAACAATTGATGTTGTACTTGCATTAACGGGGGTAAATGATTAACCGCAGAAATGTTTTTACTTTTTAATTTATGGGTAATAAAGCTGACTTGAAAAGCATATAACGTCGCAATAATTAAAATACAATAAGCAATTAATGCAATAATAATATGAGCTATTAGCATTATTTGTTCGTTGTCGGGTAACAAATGTATAGTAGGGGGAATAAAATTCGCTAGAATTAACCACACGCCAGAAAACCCATAAACGACCGGTAGCAATAAGTTAGCTTTATATTTGAGCGCCATTACCGTCACCGTTAATGAAATTAATAACGCGACCAATGAAACAACATTAATTAAATTAAAATCAATTTCATTACTTTGAATAAATAATAAATGGTGCACCAATAAAGTATGAATGAACACCGCAATACAGCCAGACGACATAATAACTAGTTGATTAGGCCCTTGAGGATGGAAAAGTCGGCTAAAAATGGCGAACGTGGCAATTAGGTACGCAATAAAGGCAATAATTGAGTATGCAGTCAATAAATCCACAAAGCGCTCCACATCTTTAAATGTTATTAATTTCAATATGCTATTGTACTGGTAACCGCGCTCAGCACCAAGTGACATTTTGTTAAATAAATTAAAAAATTAAAATAGCAGTTTTAGCTTTGGCTAGCTATCGGTATAATACTGTATTATTGAATATTTATTTTTGCTTTTATTTTTGCTTTTATTATTACTTTTACTGTAACTAAATAAAAAATATAAAAGCTATTTACAGAGAAAGCTATGTTTGAAAATTTAACCGAGCGTTTAACCAAAACGTTAAAAAATATTAGTGGTCGCGGTCGTTTAACCGAAGACAATATTAAAGACACCTTGCGTGAAGTACGTATGGCTTTACTTGAAGCTGACGTAGCTTTACCTGTTATTAAGGCCTTTATTACGCAAGTTAAAGAACGAGCAATCGGCCAAGAAACGTCTAAAAGTTTAAATCCGGGTCAGGTTTTTGTAAAAATAGTTCAGTCTGAACTTGAAATTGCTATGGGTGAATCTAATGAAGCATTAGATTTAAAAACAGCACCACCTGCCGTTGTGCTTATGGCAGGTTTACAAGGGGCGGGTAAAACCACTTCAGTCGCAAAGTTAGCTAAATTTTTAAAAGAACGCGAAAAGAAAAAAGTCTTAGTGGTAAGTGTCGATGTTTATCGTCCTGCGGCAATTAAACAACTTGAAACATTAGCCAATGAGGTTGATGTTGAATTTTTTCCGAGTGATATTAGCCAAAAACCCATTGATATCGCTAATGCTGCAATTGCTCATGCAAAGTTAAACTTTGTTGACGTTTTAATTGTTGATACCGCTGGTCGTTTACATGTAGATGAAGCGATGATGGGCGAAATTCAGCAGCTTCACAAAGCAATCAATCCCGTAGAAACTTTATTTACTGTTGATGCGATGACCGGCCAAGATGCCGCGAATACCGCCAAAGCATTTAATGAAGCATTACCAATAACAGGTATTATTTTAACCAAAACCGATGGTGATGCCAGAGGTGGTGCTGCGCTTTCAATTCGCCATATTACCGGTAAGCCAATTAAGTTTTTAGGTGTTGGTGAAAAAATTGAAGCACTAGAACCGTTTCATCCTGATAGGGTTGCTTCGCGTATTTTAGGCATGGGTGATGTGTTATCACTTATTGAAGAGGTCGAACAAAAAGTTGATCGTAAACAAGCCGAAAAATTAGCAAGAAAAGTGAAGAGTGGTAAAGGGTTTGATTTGGAAGATTTCCGTGATCAGCTGGTACAAATGAAAAGTATGGGCGGCATGATGGGCTTAATGGACAAACTACCGGGTATGGGCAATATGTCGGCGCAAATTAAAGATCAAGTTAATGACAAAATGACCAATCAAATGGAAGCGATTATAAACTCAATGACCAAAGGTGAACGTATTCGCCCTGATATTATTAAAGGCTCACGTAAACGTCGTATTGCCGCAGGTTCGGGCACACAAATTCAAGATGTAAATCGCTTATTGAAACAATTTATGCAAATGCAAAAAATGATGAAAAAAATGTCAGGTAAAGGCGGTATGCAAAAAATGATGCGCGGTATGAAAGGTATGATGCCACCAGGCGGAATGGGTGGTATGGGCGGCGGAATGTTTGGTCGTTAGTTAATCCATTTTTTAGGTACTATTTTAGGTGCTAAGTAAAGCGTGATTTTGTTCGCGCTTTTGTTTTATTTTTTTTGTGTCTCTTTCTTTTTTATTAATCAATCGTTCTTTCCTTTGGGTAATATCTCTTGCAATCTCAGTCAAAAAGCGTAGAATACGCGAGCTTTTCTGTCGCCCTGTCATTGTTTTAATTGTAGGTGTTGCAGGAAATGTCTGGAAAAAGTTTAGCACTTAAATAAATTTTTATTTAATGTGTTTTTTATTAACATTAAAAAGTAGAGGACGGTATGGTTACCATTCGTTTAGCTCGTGGTGGCGCGAAAAAGCGTCCATTCTATCAGGTAGTTGTTGCAGACAGCCGCAATTCTCGTGATGGTCGTTTCATCGAGAAAGTAGGTTTCTTCAACCCAACAGCCCAAGGTCAAGCTGAAAAATTACGCTTAGATCTTGATCGTATCAACCATTGGGTTGGTCAAGGCGCTGGTTTATCTGATCGTGTGGCTAAATTAGTTAAAGATGCTCAAGCAGCAGCTTAATTAATTAGCAGGTTTAGGAGTCGTAGTGGAAAACATTGAACAACAAGTTACCTTAGGTAAAGTAGGCGCTGTTTACGGTATTAAAGGTTGGTTGAAAATTCATTCGTTTACTGATGATCCTGAAGCGATTTTAGACTATTTTCCTTGGTCTTTAAAATTAGGAAATAAAACACAAACAGTTGAAGTAACTGATTGGCGTAAACACAAAGGTCTTATTGTAAAAGTTGCTGGTTATGATGACAGAGATCAAGCGCAAGCTTTGGTTGGTTCAGAAGTACAAGTAAACAGTGAAATGTTGCCAGAATTACCTAAAGGGGAATTTTATTGGCGCGACTTAATGGGCATGAATGTGGTTACTACTAATGGTTACGATCTTGGTACGGTTTCCGACATAATGGAAACAGGTGCTAACGATGTACTGGTTGTGAAAGCTAATCGCAATGATGCGTTTGGTAAAAAAGAAAGGTTGATCCCTTATCTTTTTGAACAGGTGATTGGATCAGTTTGCCTGAAAACGAAAAAAATTAACGTAGACTGGGACCCCGGTTTCTAATTGGATAATAGTAATGCTGTAACTAACAGCAAACGTTGGATTGGGGTGATAAGCCTATTTCCTGAAATGTTTGCCGCTATTACCGAGTATGGGGTGACAGGCCGAGCTATTCGTAATGAGTTAATTGAGTTTCATACGTGGAACCCAAGAGATTTTACTCATGATCGACACCGCACCGTTGATGATCGCCCTTATGGCGGTGGTCCGGGCATGTTGATGATGGTACAACCATTACGTGATGCCATTCACGCAGCTAAAACAGCATGTGAGGCAACTCATCATAAGAGTGCGAAGGTTATTTATTTGTCACCACAAGGACGCAAGTTGGACCAAGCGGGTGTACGTGAATTAGCAAAGCAAGAACGACTGATATTTATTGCCGGTCGTTATGAAGGTATAGACGAGCGCATTATTCAAGCCGAAGTGGATGAAGAATGGTCAGTGGGTGATTATGTGTTAAGTGGTGGTGAACTCCCTGCAATGACACTAATCGACGCGATAGCGCGTTTTGTACCAGGAGTATTAGGGCATCAGCAATCTGCAGAGCAAGATTCTTTCTCTGACGGTTTACTTGATTGCCCACATTATACTCGCCCTGAAGTATTAGATGATTGTTCAATTGAACAAAATTCAGTACCCAAGGTATTGTTGAGCGGAAATCACGAACACATTCGCCAATGGCGCCAATTTGAGTCATTAAAACGTACATGGAAACGAAGACCAGAACTTTTAACTAACCTAGCTCTGACAGCAGAGCAGCAGAAAATGCTAAAAACTATTAAACTAAGTACAATGTAAAGTACCAGTAAAAGTAGTGAAAAGTAATGGTTGCTGATGACTGTGAAACCTAGGAAAAAGGTATAAAAAATGAGTAAGATTATTGATCAGCTTGAAAAAGAGCAGATGAAAACAGACGTACCAAGTTTCGCCCCTGGTGATACTGTTGTGGTACAAGTAAAAGTTACCGAAGGTGATAAATCACGTCTTCAAGCCTATGAAGGTGTGGTAATTGCTATTAAAAATCGCGGTTTGAATTCAGCGTTTACAGTACGTAAAATTTCAAGCGGTGTTGGTGTTGAGCGTGTTTTCCAG